>NZ_CP092284.1:2041224-2721632 GCF_023311895.1 Marinobacter sp. M3C | reverse complement strand
ATAATTGGGCTGTTCATATGGAGTACCAGTTGAACCGCGCCGCAGGCTTCGACGGCGAAGACTGGATGCCCTATAGCCGCATCATTAACATTTCCTGGCCGGGGGATACCGGTTCCACCGATTTCATGCAGGCGGAGCTGAACGCCATGGCATCCGGGCGGCGCCTGGCTCCGCTATTGTTGCAGTTGGCAAATGCCGGCATTGCCATCAACCTGCTCTCTCACTCTCTTGGTGCACGGGTAGCGCTCACCGCCCTGAACATTATGGGCATCATCGGAAAACGCGATCTGGTTGACCACCTGTTTCTCTGGCAACCCGCCGTTGCCGACAATGCCCTCACCAACGACAGCAGCCGAGACGTGCATCCTTTGGGGCTGGGCGTGTTTCCTGCCGCCCATAGCGCAGCTCGCAAGATTGTGGTGCTGCATTCCCGTGGCGACGGCATTCTTGGGGCGGATAATAGTGAAGATGAGGCTTGGTGGCGAAAGGCTCTGTCATTCAAGCATCCAGTAGCAACTACCGCATGGGATCTCGCAACCGCCGACGACCCCATGGACGACGTACTCGGTAACTTGCGGGGAGCCTATGATAAAAAATGGTGGACCTTCCCGAGCTTTCTGGACAACGGGTTCGGGCCCGCCATCGAAAAGCTGTACACAGACTACTTACCACTCACGTTCGAGGCGTGGATGACTGCTCACCCCCAGCGATCTTTGGCCACACCCGAAACGCTCAAACAAACCGTTCAGGAAAACTGGACCCGGTTAGAAAAAGACATCCTCACCGAAGCAAACGCTTTATGGCAACCCTGTATAGATTGCCTGCGCAACGGCGAGCGGCCGCCTGACTACACCCTGCTCGCGCCATTGAACCATAACGCCAGCGTAAGCCCGCAAATGGCGAAAGATTATGTTCTGCGTTTAAAAAAGCTTGCTGCGAACAACTGGGCACCGGAACAACGGCCACGGCCTGCGTTGGGGTATGTGGGGTTTGAGGAAGTGACAGGCGAGACTGCCGGACCCTTTCGAGATAAATTCCTCGAAGATAGGTTATTGAATGAGTCCTGGCTAGTGGTAGATCAAAGTCGTTGGCTTTTTAGCCACTCTGGGATGCGGATTCCCACTCAAGAGTTGTTCGAAGAAGTCTATCAGCGACAAATCATGAAGAACCGATTGCTGGCAAATTCAAAGTTTGGACGTTACTGATGAGCAAATTCAATCTACGGGCGCTTTTGCTGCTGGGACTCACGTTGGCTGCAGGATACGGCTTGTGGCAAGCATATCATTCCTCCGGGCCGATCATGAGCGCCTCAATTTCCTCAAACGGGACATTCGCCATTACTGCTCACAAGGATCAGAAGCTGATTCTGTGGGATTTGGAAGGGCATAGACGAAAAATTATCAGTCGCAACGCCAATATCTACAGCGCATATTTCATCAAACGCCAGCCCATTTTCCTCTGGCAGGATCTCGACAATACGGTAACCGCCCAATCGGTAAACGGCGAGGTTAAAACAGCTTTTGAGCTAAACAAGCCCACCTATGGTCACCTCATGACTCACGATCTCAGCACCTATTATTACTCCGGCATTGGCTGGGGCATATTTCGGAGAACAGAAGACGGTTCTACAGAGACTCTGAAAGCAACCGATCGCAGGGCTTTTCTTGGCTATCACAAGCTCTTCAATCTCTCGATGGACGAGTCTGAGCAATGGATAGTTTCTGCAGGAAGTGGGGAGCCCAAAGGATTTGAACCACCTTATTATCGGTCGCTACAAGAAGTTCTGGATCAGGGTGCGGACTACCAGCACCTGTACAGCGTTGCTTTATGGAACCTCGAAACCGGACAGCCAACTGCCAAACTGGATGGCAATTCTTCTAAAACTCACGCCACCATTAGCCCCGATGGACAATGGGTAATCAGTGCGGATGAAAATGGAATCGGGTCGTTCTGGAACACTGACCAACCCGAAACCCGACATCGATTAGCGACATACGAAGGCGGTATTTATCTTGACGATGCGCCTTTTGAAGATGGCGATCCCAGAAAAAGCGATAAAAGTGAACTTATCGATGCACCCGCCGGCCTCAACAACTTCACCATCACCGTCGCCTTCATCCACAACAGCGAATACTACCTTCGTTTCGGCAACAACAGCCACTTCACCGCCCTGTTCAAAACCGGCAGCCCCTGGCCCGTGAAGTATCTTGATCTCGGCGAGTCACCCAAATTGGTCACCTACGGCAGTCAGTACGACCGCAACACCGCCATCGCCACCTCACCCGAATCGGGCACCCTGGTGATGGGGCATCAATCGACCGGCGGCATCAGCGTGTACCAGTTTGACCCAGAAGAGCTGACGTTGGAGCGGGTTTGGGTGGTGAAATAGCATGAGGCGAAATGAACTCAGGGAAAAACAACCTGATCGATCACCTGTTTCTCTGGCAACCCGCCGTTGCAGATAATGCTTGGTGGCGATACGCCATACCACGACATCTTCGGGCAGCATCCAAAGCATGGGATCTCGCAACCGCCGACGACCCCATGGACGACATACTTGGTAAATTACGGGGGGCTTATGACAAGAAATGGTGGATCTTCCCAAGCTTTCTGAACAACGGTTTCGGGCCTGCCATCGAAAAGCTATACAAAGACTACTTACCACTCACCTTCGAGGCGTGGATGACCGCACACCCCCAGCGATCTTTGGCGACACCTGCGGGGCTCAAAAAAACCGTTAAAGAAAACTGGGCGAGGTTAGAAAAAGACATCCTCGCCGAAGCAAACGCTTTATGGCAACCCTGTATAGATTGCCTGCGCAACGGCGAACGGCCACCTGACTACACCCTGCTGGCCCCCCTAAACCACCAAGCCAGCGTAAGCCCCCAAATGGCCAAAGACTACGTTGTGCGTTTGAAAAAGCTTGCGGTGAATAACTGGGTTCCAGAGCAACGGCCTCGGCCTGCGTTGGGGTATGTGGGGTTTGAGGAAGTGACCCGGCGAGGTGCGACAGGATTCGATGAATTTATCGAACAGTCGCTGGATGACGAAAAGTTCAGCCCTGTTGATCAATCAAAATGGCTTTTTAGCCACTCGGGTATGCGGATTCCAAGTGATGAAGTGTTCGATCGCTCTTACAGAGCAGAAATTATACGTCGTATATCAGACGAAGGAGTGGGTTTTGGCCGTTATTAACGCTAACAAAGTGCGCTGGATAGGCGCGGTGCTTGGTGCCTTTGTGCTTATTAGCATCCTGCTGAACTCCAACCTCCTGGGAGTCTGGGCTGGGCCGGTTATGTCCATGGGTGTATCGGAGTCTGGCCGCTATGTCGTCAGTGCCCACACAGACAACAAGCTCATTCTCTGGGATCTGCAAGAAAAACAGTGGAATACGTTGTCCGGTAAAGCCAACCTTTACAGCGCCTATTTTGTGCCGGGTCAAAACGCTTTTTTGTGGCAGGACACAGACAATACCGTTACTGCACAAACGGTTGACGGAAAAGTACTGAAGCGATTTCAGCACTTCCCAACCTACGGCCACGTTATCAGTGGCGATCTTGAGACCTACTTGTCTGCTGATGAGCATTGGAATGTGTTTTCTGGCTATGGGGACACAAAACGTACTGTCCTTAGTGATGGCATCAGCCCCAGCTTTTTAGGATCCGGCAAGCTGTTCAACCTCGCCATAGACCGAAACAACACCTTCTTTGTTACAGCCGGCGTCGATAGTGACCGCTCAGCAATCGCAGACCATTCACCAATGAATAGCAGCCAACGGTTTTCAAAATATGGGGGCGTCACACTTTGGGATGCGAAAACAAAACAGCCTGTTGCAAAACTCCGCGGAAACGCCTCCAAAACCCACGCCGCCATCAGCCCAAATGGGCGGTGGGTGGTCAGTGGTGATGAAGCTGGCAATAGTATCACTTGGCATACATCCAATCCTGAACACCGAATGCGAGCCGCACGTTACAACTCAGGACTGTATATTGATGGTCTTCCTGACGACCTTCCAGATTCTGACTACTTTGATAAGAGCGGACTGATCGAAGCTCCGCGCGGCGTTCATGATTTCACTATCGCCCTAGCCTTCATTCACAACAGCGAGTACTACCTCCGCTTCGGCAACAACAGCCACGTTGCCGCCCTGTTCAAAACCGGCAGCCCCTGGCCTGTGAAATACTTTGATCTTGGCGCGTCACCCAAACTGGTCACCTACGGCAGCCAGTACGACCGCAACACCGCCATCGCCACTTCACCGGAGGCGGGCATTCTGGCGATGGGTCACCAGTCTACCGGCGGCATCAGCGTGTACCAGTTTGACCCAGACGAGCTGACGTTGGAGCGGGTTTGGGTGGTGGAATAGCATGAGTTGAACTGCTCGGTAACTTGCGGGAAGCCTATGGTAAAAAATGGTGGACTTTCCCGAGCTTTCTGGATAACGGGTTCGGGCCTGCCATCGAAAAGCTGTACAAAGATTATCTTCCACTGAGAATTCTCGATCATCCTGACAGACCTTCTGGATCCTATGTCACAACGCGTGAAGGAGCTGATCGTCTTGACGCGGCTCTCAGCAGGATAAAAACCGAAATTCAAGAGAACTGGGCGCGACTTGAAAGGGACATTCTCACCGAAGCAATCGCTTTGTGGCAGCCCTGTATAGACTGCCTGCGCAACGGCGAGCGGCAGCCTGACTACACCCTGCTGGCCCCCTTAAACCACCAGGCCAGCGTAAGCCCTCAAATGGCCAAAGACTACGTTTTGCGTTTCGGCTCTGCGCATACTCCACCCAGAACGCCTTTAGGCAACAAAGGACTTTTAGAGTCTAGCTCATTGCAACATTGGGCAGATAGGGTGCTTGCGGCGATGGCGTGAGGCAGTGAGGTAGTTATCCTCCCATTTTTAGCGGGGGAAATTACCGTGGGAGATTGGGCGGCAGCAAGGGCCATCCATCGCCTAGGATGCCGTTTTCTCACTTTTTGCATAAACCACCAAGCGCAGATGGCGATCTGCGTCGATGGTCAGCGAAGTGTGCTCGAAAGCAACTACTTTATCATCCAGCCGAAGATTGCGCACGCCATTGCACGGTGCATGCACGTCGTGCTTTTGCCACCAGGTATGGAAGTCAGGAGACACCTTTTGCAGTTCGTCCACCAATTCTCGAATGTCGCTTTCCTGGGTAGCACGAGCATAGTTGCGCCGGAAGCTAGACAACATTCGTGGCGCTTGTTCTTCCCAGTCGGCAAAGAGTCTGCGAAGAGTTTGATCGGTGAATAGCATCCAAAGAAGGTTGCGTCTTACAGGCGCATGACGTTCGAAGTCAAAGAGGTGGTTGGCCGGTTCGTTGAAGGCCAGGACATCCCACCGCAGGTTCAACACGTAGGCTGGATGTGGGGCTAGGTCGCTCATTAGGCGGCGTATTAATGGCGGCACTATGCACCATGTCTTGCCCGGTTCGGTGGGCGGCCGTTCATGAGCCAGTAAGTACAGGTGGCGGCGTTCGGCTGCATCTAGCCTCAGCACCCTTGCCAAATTGTCCAGGAACGTGGCTGATACGCCTATGTCGCGGCCTTGTTCCAGCCAAGTGTACCAAGTCAACCCGACACCCGCGAGTGCTGCCACCTCCTCTCGGCGAAGTCCCGGCGTACGCCGACGTCCTCCGCTGGGCAGGCCTACATCAGTGGGCAAAAGACGCTCGCGACGTGAGCGCAAAAAAGTCGCGAGGTCGTCGCGAGTTCGTTTCAGGGTACGCATAGCTTACCTCGTTGCTTTTAGTAATAGTATAACTAGTTAAATTGTAATCGTTTAATAAAGATTTGAGAATGATCGCTTTATGACTCTGGAGATGCAATATGAGCGTTGATTCTCAATTTTTCACAACGGCTGTCGTCCCCCCAAAACGCGCCCCGTGGCTGGGTCTGTCCGTTCTGTTACTGGCTGGCTTCGTCACCATCTTTGACCTGTTCGTGGTCAATGTGGCCATTCCCAGTATGCAGGCTGGGCTGGGCGCAAGCTTTGCACAGATAGGTTTCATCGTGGCCGGCTATGAGCTGGCTTTTGGTGTTCTGCTGATTACCGGCGGGCGGCTGGGAGACCTGTTCGGACGCCGCCGGTTGTTCATCGTCGGCATGGCCGGCTTCACTGTGGCTTCGGTCTTGTGTGGGCTGGCCCCCAGCGCCGGCCTCCTAATCGGCGCACGGGTGTTGCAAGGGCTGGCTGCCGCATTGCTGTTTCCGCAGGTTTATGCATCCATCCGCGTCAACTTCGATGGCGACGACAGCCGCCGTGCCTTCGGCCTGCTGGGGATGACTCTGGGCCTGGCGGCCATCGCCGCGCAGGTACTGGGCGGATGGCTGGTGTATGCCGACTTGTTCGGGCTGGGCTGGCGTAACATCTTTCTTATCAATGTGCCCATTGGCTTGTTCGCCATCACCGCCGCAAGGTGGATCCCAGAATCCCATGCGCCGCAGCGCCCGACTCTAGACTGGACGGGAGTGGCTCTGGTCAGCGCCGGCCTGGCGCTACTGCTGGTGCCTTTGATCGAGGGTCCGGGGCAAGGCTGGCCAGTATGGAGCCTATGGTCGCTGGGCGCGGCGGCGGTGCTGCTTGCGCTGTTTTATCGGCAACAGGAGCAACGGCGAGTATCCGGTGGATTGCCGCTGGTGGACATGCGACTGATGACCCAGAGCCGCTTTGCACTGGGTGCATTGCTGGTGCTGCTGGTCTATTCCACATCCAGTTCTTTTTTCTTGAGTTTTGCCTTGCTGGTGCAGACCGGGTTGGGCCTTGACCCTTTCATGGCGGGCAGCATCTTCGCGCCGTGCAGCGTGGGCTTCGTCCTGGCATCACTAGCCGCGCCTCGGCTGGTGGCACGATGGGGAACACGCGCCATTCTCGGGGGCGCGTTGATCTACGCGATTTCCATCGGGCTGTTGATTGCGCAGGTGCAGAAGGCAGGCGCGGAGTTGGTGCCGGTGCGCCTGATTCCCATGCTAATTGTGATCGGAGCCGGTCAGGGCTTCATCATGACGCCGCTACTGAATTTGGTGCTCGGCTTTGTCAAAGAGAACCAGGCCGGTATGGCGGCGGGTGTGATTTCTACCGTTCAACAGGTTGGTGCGGCGCTGGGTGTAGCCGTGGTCGGTATTCTGTTCAGTGCAGCGTTGGCTACAGGCGATGGTGCAGCAGTGCAAGCGGGCCAATACACCTCGGCCTTTGTCGCGGGAATGCTCTACAACCTGGGCGCTGCGATGCTTGTTTGTCTGTTGTTGCTTATGCTGGCAAGGGCGCAGAGATCGGCGAGCTGACAACAGGCAGCAAGTAATGGTGTTTCGGCACCACCTCGGCAAAAGCGTCTGACAAAGCATCCAGGCTAGCTGTCACCTTGGTGGAAGCATCGGCTTCCAGTGTTTTCAGCAGTGAGAGAGCACAGGTAAGCCGATTGGATCTGGTTACGCCGCTCATGCATCCAGCCCCTTCATGCCTTCATCGGTATAGCGCCCACCGGCCACCTTCAGTTCCGATACCTCGGCTTCCAGTGCTGTAATCTCATCTGGTGACAGCACTACATCGACGGCCTCAACGTTTTCTTCGAGGTATTTCAGTCGTTTGGTACCGGGAATCGGCACGATATGGTCGCCCTTCGACAATAGCCAGGCGAGTGCAATCTGCGCTGACGTGCAGTCTTTGGTTAACGCCAGCGAGCGCACGACATCGACAATACGGCGGTTAGCGTCGATGTTTTCCGCCGAAAAACGCGGCAGGTTTGCGCGGAAGTCGCCGTCGGCGAAATCACTCTGACCATCGAATGTGCCGGTAAGAAATCCCCTGCCAAGGGGCGAATAAGGCACGAACCCAATACCGAGTTCACGGCAGGTGGGCAGAACGTCCGACTCGACATCCCTGGACCAGAGCGAGTATTCGGTCTGCACCGCAGCGACCGGATGAACGGCGTGGGCGCGGCGCAGCGTGGCCGCGCTAACCTCGCTTAGGCCAATATGGCCGATCTTGCCGGCGCGGACTAGACTGGAAAGCGCCTCCATAACTTCTTCAATGGGGCGGCTGCGGTCGATTCGGTGAACGTAATAAAGATCAATCCGCTCGACCCCGAGGCGGCGCAGTGAAGCCTCGCAGGCTGCCCTGGCATACTCAGCGCTGTTGTCAATTGTGCGGGCATACTCACCGGGCTTGCGTACGATTCCGAACTTTGTGGCGATTTCGACTTGCGGCTTCCGTTCCCGCAAAAAGCGCCCTAACAATTCTTCATTATGATGCGGGCCGTACATGTCGGCGGTGTCGAAAAAAGTTACGCCCAGATCGGCGGCGCGGCGCAGCACCTGCATCGATTGCACATCGTCCCGTGGACCGTAAAATTCACTCATGCCCATACAGCCAAGGCCGAGGGCAGAAACGTTTAAACCGGGGGCGAGAGACCTGCGTTGCATGATGATGCTCCTTTGTTGGATTCTGCATCATCATGACTTTCCGATATCGGCTAATCTACAGTCTATAATGCAAATCTGATTTTCATTTTTGGAAAGCTTATGACTGAACGCCTGAACTGGGATGATGCACCGGCTTTTCTTGCGGTCGCACGCACTGGAACCCTGACCTTTGCCGCCAAGTCTCTCGGCACCGGTATCGCGACTGTTTCGCGGCGAATCGCGCGGCTGGAAAGTCGTCTTGGCGTGCCACTCTTTGTGCGGCACCAGTCCGGCTATCGTCTGACCGATCAGGGCGCGACCCTGCTGCCTAGAGCCGAAGCTCTGGAGCAGGCCATGGGAGCATTTCGCGCCCAGGCGGCGACGGAAACAGAGGCCATTGGACATGTTCGGTTAGCGACGGCTGAGAATCTCGCCAATTCGATCATTATCCCGGGCCTTGCCCCACTGCTTGCGCGACATCCCGGTTTAAGCATCGAGATTTTGACGGACGTAAGTACCATCAACCTGCACGGCCGCGACGCGGATCTGGCGTTGCGCATGGTGCGCCCTGAGCGCGGCAACGTCAGCGTTCGCCGTGTTGGCACCTTAGGTTTTGGTCTTTACGGATCGCCGGAATATATGGCTGCGCGCGACACAGGGCCTGATGCGGGCCGTTTCGATGGTGATCGCTTCATTGGGTGGTCGGAACGTCAGGGTGGCCTGCCCGCAGCTCAATGGATTGAACGCACCTTACGTGGCCAGATGCCTGTGGTTACTACCACAACATTGTCCGCGCAGCTAAGCTCCGCGACCGCCGGGTTGGGCCTGGCAATTTTGCCACATTTTCTGGCCCGCGAGGCGGGTTTGCGGGAAGTGCCGCTTGAGTTGGAGTTGGATCAGCCAATCTGGCTGGCGCTGCACAGCGATTTATCCGCTTCGTTGCGCATTAGAGTCGTGGCCGATCATCTTGCGGAAATTGTCGAGCGTAATCATGAGCGACTGGCGGGGGTCAGGTAGGCGACTTGAATGACCTGCTGGATGTTACGAATGCTTATGATACGGTGTTTGGCTTGGACGATTGGGTTGAGTTCAACACTGTGCAAGGGACGATTTCGATGGAGTGCTTCCGGATTGACGAAAGTGGCTATACGGGATTTGGCCTTCTGAATCCCGAGCAATGCTTCCAGGGAGCAACTGCGGTTGCTATCACGGACGAGGACGCCGGACGTTTAATCAAGGAGTATTTTCTAAAGTTGCAGGCGTCAGAGCTTAAGTACCGAGCACTCGCACGGCGGCCAGGAAACCATTCCCGACTGCTTGGCTTGCAGCGCGAAATCTTGGCGAACTAAAAATGTCCTAAGAGCGATCGCAACGTCTGGTGTCACCATGGATGCAGCGTTCGTGGTGCTG
The DNA here is from genome assembly GCF_023311895.1 of Marinobacter sp. M3C. Lineage (GTDB taxonomy): Bacteria > Pseudomonadota > Gammaproteobacteria > Pseudomonadales > Oleiphilaceae > Marinobacter. Next base: position 2,711,799 of record NZ_CP092284.1, on the reverse strand, counting down.
CAATCGTTGATTAGTCGCATGAAGGAGATGGTTGCGGGGCCTTATTGTGTGGAGCACGATCAGTCTAAGAACCTGCTTGCCTATAATGATTTTTTGCAGCGCTATATCGACCACGAACAAAGCATCGAGTTCCGACAGACCGAAATTGCGCGCGTTAGATTTCCGCTCAAACTAACGGCCATGACTCAGGTCGATTCTAAGACCAGTCCGGCAGTGAAGTTGGCCGACGTAATGATCGGAGCCGCCATCGAAGCGGCGAATACCCTGGCGGGGCAGCGCACGGCAGGATTGAATGTTGATACTGTACTGGACTTGTATACCGATCATCAGTTCATCTAACGCCTTCGAACGATTTCGCTGAGCAGCATCGGTTCCGCCAAGGCACCCAGGCCGCTGAGCTGATCGATTGCTTCGCGACCCAATTCCACACTGGGGGAGGTCCAGGTTGAGCGCTATTTCGATGGTGCATTGTTTCAGTACATCAGTAATTTTTAAGCTGGAAAATACCAACATGCTGGCAACCACTCACGTCCCCTCCTATTTCCAGTTCTCAATGTGCCGGAGCACAGAGGTGACTTCAAAACGTTGACTGACTATGAAATAGAAGATTTTGCTACCGAGTGCCGACAACGCTAGAAGCTTGGCCAGTCACCTGTTGATAACTTGGTCAATACCATGGAAAGCAATGGCATTGTAGTTACTCGTGGCAGCTTGGGTTTCGCTAAAATGGATGGAGTCTCACGCTGGTCACAGGTGGATACCCGTCCTTACATCTTTCTTTGTGTGGATAAAACCAATGGCTTTAGAACGCGATTTGATTCCGCGCACGAGCTAGCCCATATCGTACTTCATAAAGCAGTTACTGATGCAGACTACCAGAAACACTACCACCTATTAGAAAAGCAGGCACACCGCTTTGCTAATGCTATTTTATTACCGGCAGCTTCTTTTGCTCGAGAAGTGCGGTATCCAACGCTGGATACTTTTCTGGCTCTCAAGCAAAATGGAAGGCATCTGCTGCAGCAATGATTCGACACAGGGCTGTCAGGATTTGGAAATCATAGGCGAAGATACGGCCTTACGGTTGTGGAAAGCACGTTCCGCCCGCGGGTTGGTACAACGTGAATCACTTGATGAAACGTTAGTATCTGAAGAGCCTAAATTGATCGAGCGTAGTGTCAAAATGTTGGTTGAGAATAAGATCTTGGAGAAAAATACTTTACGCCAAGTCTTGGGAATGCCTGCGGGTATTATAGAAGAGCTTTGTAATCTCCCCAAAGGCTATTTTGAGCAAGACGACACTAACAACGTCATCGAATTGCGCTTAAGGTCGAGTACCCAACAACGCTCAAATTCGCAACAGAGCAGTAACAGCGGTAGTCGAGTGATTCCTCTCGATCGAAAGTAGGAGCGCAAAGGGCTCGGAGACTTGCTTGCTAGTACCACGTAAGGCTCGAAAAGGTGAACATTCGTGACCTTACACTACACTTTTGAATAAGGCTTAGCGTGACTTTTGAATAAGGCTTAGCGTGAAAATAAAATGAAAAGTCACCATCTTTTTTTACATGGAAAACACACCGGAAAGGAGAGTGGTATCTTTCCGTTACCAACTTTATTTTTTTGTGCGAGCGAAGGCGCCCACTAGAATGGGCGTTAGGGGGCAGTTTTGTTACCGACTTTATTCCGATCCCACATTTCATTATGAATATCAAGTCATTAGAAACTTTCTTCTGGATTGCAAAACTGGGCAGTTTTCGAGCTACAGCGAAAAAGCTGTACGCTTCGCAACCAACGATCTCTGCCCGAATTGCAGGCCTGGAAAACCAGCTTGGTATAGAGCTGTTTGACCGGTCTGGCCGTAAGGCTGTGCTGACAGCGAAAGGCCGGCAGGTGCTCTCCTATGCCGAACAAATTCTCCAGCTTCATGCGGACTTGCTCGAGACTGTTGCCAGCCCGGATGCCATTCAGGGCACTATCCGGCTAGGTGTTGCAGAAACCATTGCGTATACCTGGCTCCCTGAACTGATAGAAAGGATTAATGAAACCTACCCAGCTATTAATCTGGAACTTGATGTTGATATCTCTATCAATCTGTCAGAAAAACTGCTGAAACGGGAGATTGATATTGCGTTTCTTATCGGTGAAGTAAAACAGGAGGGCTTTTTTAATATGCCTTTCTATAGCTACTCGCTGATATGGGTTGTCAGCCCGAAACTGACGTTACCCCCGGAACCCGTTAGCCTCTCCGAGCTGGCAAAAATCCCGATTATTACTTATCCAAGAATGAGTGAGCCTCACACCAACATTCGCACGCTGATCAATAAGATGGGCAGTTCCACTCAGATTCATTCCAGCTCCTCGTTATCCACCATTATCCGCATGGCTCTGGACGGTATCGGTGTGAGCGCCCTACCAAAGGAGATCATCACAAGAGAGCTCGCAACAGGGCAGCTCCGGGAGTTCAAGGTTGAGGCCAGCATTCCTGATCTGGTTTTCAATATGGCGTATTGTGCGGCACCAGGTGCAAATGTTGTGCGGGCCGTTGCGGACCTTTCTCGCAAGATCGTGGCGTCCAAGCCCCTATAAAGTCATCAATACTGCTGACTGATCAGCTTTATCTATCAAAGTTGATTCTAAAATTCGATTTGAACTAATCATTGGTTCTGCGCTAACTTTGATGAAAAGCAAAGTAAGGCAGAATCATGGTTTCGACGAATCACCCTCAGCGCTTTCTCACGCCCGGAGATGTCAGGTTGGCAGCACGTAATGGCTCGCTGGTAGGTTCGACAGCCGGAATGGCAAGCGGTTTTGTTCAGGTCAATCTGGTCATACTGCCAGAAGAGCAGGCCAATGGCTTTCTGCGTTTTTGTCAGGCAAACCCGAAACCCTGCCCGGTGCTCGCGGTCAGTGAGCCGGGTGAACGGCAGTGCGCTGTGCTGGGCGAGGATCTGGATATTGCCCGGGACGTGCCTTCTTATCGTGTTTACCGCAATGGCAAATTTGATGGAACGCTGAACGACGTTTCAGAGGTATGGCGTGGTGATCTGGTGACCTTTGCCATTGGTTGTTCGTTCAGTTTTGAACATGCCCTGCTGCAAAATGGCGTGCCCGTTCGCCACATTGAGGCAGGGTGCAATGTACCCATGTACAAGACCTCGATTCCGCTGCGACCGGCCGGTGGCTTCAGTGGGAATATGGTCGTATCCATGCGCCCCTTTCTTGCCGCAGCGGCCATTCGCGCTGTTCAAATTACCACGCGCTTCCCCCAAACCCACGGTGCTCCTGTACACCTTGGCGACCCGTCACTGATTGGAATCCTGAACCTGGGCTCACCTGACTACGGAGACGCGGTTTCTGTAGCGAACGATGAGATACCGGTTTTCTGGGCTTGTGGCGTTACGCCGCAGCAGGTCCTCATGGACTCGGGGATCGAATTTGCAATTACACACACGCCGGGCCATATGTTGGTCACGGACATTCCTGAAAGTCAGGTGGCTTTGTTGTGAGACCGCTGTAACACCAAAAAAACTAGAAGAGGAAGATGACAATGACAATGACTACAAGAAGATATCTTGTATCCGCAGTGACCGCCGCAATGTTGGTGACTGCATCACAGGCATCGGCTCAGGAACTGGATAAGACCAGTATTTCTTATGTCGGGAGCTGGAGCAGCTTGTCCCTGTACAAAAATTTCGAAAAGCCGTTCTGGCAGGAGCACATACCCGAAGCTTCTGACGGGCGGATCACAACCGAGGTGACTACTTTTGACCAGATGGGTCTGGGTGGAGGAGAAGTTTACCGCTTGATGGCGCGCAACGTGATTGAAGTGACCTCCACGGTGGCGGACTACGCAGTGGCAGATGCCCCTGAGATTGAAGGCCTGGATATGCCGATGATGGCTCCAGATGTGGAAACCGCACGAAAAATAGCAGAGGCCTATCGCCCCGTGCTTTCCGACGCCTTTGCCGAGCGCTTCGACAACGCAAAGGTGCTCGCCGTTGTTCCATACCCGTCCCAGGTGGTGTTTTGTAACACTGAAATCAAAGGGCTTCTGGACTTGAAAGGCAAAAAGATCCGCGCCAGCGGGCGCACTACGGCAGAGTTTCTGCAGGCTCTCGGTGCTGAAGGCATAACCCTGAATTACAGCGAAGTGCCGGGCGCATTGCAGCGCGGTGTTATCGACTGTGCGGTGACCGGCTCGCTCTCGGGCTACAGCTCTGGCTGGTATGAGGTGTCCACGCATCTTTATCCGTTGCCTGTGGGCGGCTGGGACTACGTGATCACCGCAATGAATGGCAAAAAGTGGGCCTCACTGTCTGCAGACACCCAGAACTGGCTGCAGAACGAGATTCAGGTCAACTATGAGGATCCCGTGTGGGAGTCTGCCGTTGAGGAGACTCGCGAAGGTATCGCCTGCTTGACCGGAAAGGGTGAGTGCGCGCGCGGTGAATCCGGAGATATGGTCCTGGTTGAAGCAACTGACGCCGATTTCACTGAAGTGTCTCGCCATCTTCAGGCAACATTGTTGCCCAACTGGGCTGGCCGTGTTGACCAAAAGTGGGTTGATCGCTGGAATGAGACGATCGGCAAGGTAACGGGTCTTAAAGCGGCCAAGTAATACTCTGGTCAGTTGAAAGAACGAGGGCTGTCACAGACAGCCCTCGTTCGCCTTGGAGAATCCTATGTTACAGCAGATCAATAGCGGGCTGGATCGGTTACTTGTCGGTGTAGATGTCGGATCACTGTGGATGGCCAGGGCCGGAGGTTTTCTTATACTGTTCACGGTCGGCCTCGTTACCACAGAGGTGCTTTCACGCAAAATTTTTGGTCGATCCGGTGTCCACGCCACCGAACTGACCGGCTACATCATGGCCATCAGCTCAAGCTGGGCTTTTGCCTACACGCTTATGCGCAAAGCTCACATCCGGATTGATGCCTTGTATCTGACGCTACCGATCAGTGTGCGTAGCGTGCTTGATCTGATTGCCCTGCTATCTCTTGCGCTCTTCTGCGTGCTTGTTGTGGGAGCAGCATTTGACGTTACCCTGCTGTCTTACACCGGCGGTGCCAGAGCAAACACGCCCCTTAGCACGCCTGTGTGGATACCCCAGGTACTGTGGCTGATTGGCCTTTTCTGGTTCAGCATTGCGGTTGTTCTGCTGTCTCTTCGCGTTCTTTTTGGCCTTTTAAGCGGCAACATCGAAGACGTGCAAAGAATTGCTGGCAGCCCAACGCTTGATGATCAGGTTGCTGAAGAGAATAAGGAAGCTGCCCGATGATTCTTATTTCGCTGGTTGTTTTGCTGGTATTGCTCGTGCTCAGTGTGCCGGTTGCCGCCACACTGATTGTGCTGGGGCTGTTTCTTGACGAGTTCTTTTCTCCCTTTCCGCTGATTAACGCGATGGGGGATGTCTTGTGGTCGGCGTCAGACAGTTTTCTGCTGATCGCAATTCCACTGTTCATATTGCTGGGTGAGATTCTGGTTCGAACCGGAATTGCCAAGAGTACGTACCGGGCGCTTGAAAGCTGGCTTTCCTGGCTACCGGGCGGGCTGCTTCATGCCAACATTGCCACCGCTACGCTGTTTTCGGCAACGTCCGGTTCCAGTGTTGCGACGGCCGCCACCATAGGCACGGTTGCAATCCCTCAGGGCAAAGCCATGAACTATGATCCGAAGCTGTTCACCGGCTCCATTGCCGCCGGTGGCACCCTCGGTATCATGATTCCTCCGTCGATCAACCTGATCGTATACGGCTTCCTCACGGAGACCTCAATTCCCCAGCTATTTGCAGCGGGGCTTATACCCGGCCTGTTGCTGGCGTTTCTGTTTGTGGTGGGCACGGCATTGATCTGCCTTTGGCGGCCCTCGCTTGGCGGGCCAAGCACGCATCATACCTGGCGCGCGCGGTTTTCAGGGCTGACAAGCCTGGTTCCGGTACTGGTGCTGTTCGGTATTGTTGTCGGCTCGATTTACGCCGGTTGGGCAACGCCCACGGAAGCCGCCTCCCTAGGTGTTATTGGCGCGCTTCTGATTGCGCTGTTCATGGGCAAGCTCAGCACGAGTGTTGTGATCGAAGCCCTTGACGGGACCATGCGGACAACCGGCATGATTGTGCTGATTATCATCGCCTCGTATTTTCTTAACTTCGTTCTGGCCTCGACAGGCATTACGCGTGAACTGAGTTCGTTTCTGGATTCAGCCGGCCTCGGGCCGTACATGACGCTCATGCTTATCATTGCTTTGTACATCGTTCTGGGCTTTTTCATCGAGACACTGTCTCTGATGGTGATCACCATTCCGATTGTCGCACCCATTATTATTGCATTGGGTTTTGATCCGGTCTGGTTCGGCATCTTGTTGATTGTTCTGATTGAAATGGCTCTGATTACACCGCCTGTGGGGCTGAATCTCTATGTGGTGCAGAGCGTCCGTCAGGGTGGCTCATTCAATGATGTGATGATCGGAGCCATGCCCTATGTAGGGTTCATGCTGCTCATGGTCGTGCTGCTTATTATTTTCCCGTCATTGGCGTTGTATTTGCCCGGGGTACTGACGTAATTATTCATTCATGAACAGCAACAACAGGATTATTTCATGACAACCTTTTATTTAGCGGATACTAACGACGCCCTCGAAATTGATGTCCAGGAGCTCATTATTGCTGGATGGGCAGGGCGTGAGCAGGCTGGAATCGATGAACACATTGAAGAGCTCAAAGTGATTGGCGTTACGCCGCCTTCAAGCACACCTTTGTTCTACCGCGTGTCGGCGGATCAACTGACAACTGCTGAAACGGTGCAGGTGCTGGGCGGTGAATCCAGCGGTGAAGTGGAAGTTGTTCTGATTGGCACCGAACAGGGCACGTTTGTAGGCATTGGTTCCGATCACACCGATCGGGAAGCCGAGGCCTGGTCCGTGGCGCATTCCAAGCAAGTGTGTGCCAAGCCTGTGAGCCAGCAGGTGTGGACGCTGGAAAGTGTTATCGACCACTGGGATGAGCTGAAAATATCCTCGTACGCTACGTTTGACGGTAAAGAGGTGCTCTACCAGACTGGTGGTGTAACGGGGCTTTTACACCCAAAGGATTTGTTGCAACGATTTGGCCTGAATGAAACGAAGCTCGCGCCTGGTCAGGCCATGCTGTGTGGCACTCTGCCGGTGATCGGTGGTGTACGCCCCTCCGAAGCTTTCCGCATGGTTCTTGAGGACCCGGTAACGAGCCGGAAAATCGAGCACTTTTATCACATAAAGACATTATCGGTGGTGAAATGAATCAGCAGTCTGGTTTGGCTCCTGTAGATCTGTCAGAAGCGACATTATCGTCGCTACTTGACGGGATGCATCAGAACAAATGGCATGCAAGCCAGTTGCTCGAAGCCTGTCTGGACAACATTGACCAGCATGATGACCCCGCCAATCTGGTCTATACGGCCCGCTTTGACCGAACGGCAAAAGCCGAAGCGGCAGCCATCGACGCACTCCAGAAGGGCAAGGTTCCTCTGGGTGAACTCGCCGGGCTGCCGATAGCGCTCAAGGTTCTGTTTGATGTGGCTGATGAAGTCACTCACTCGGGGTCCAAGTGGTGGAATCAGCCGGCACAGAGCGATGCGCTGATTGTTTCCCGCCTGCGCCGGGCTGGTGCAGTTATTACCGGCCACACCAACATGACGGAGTTCGCCTACTCAGGGCTCGGGCTCAATCCCCACTATGGTTCGCCGGCAAACCCGCTGGCACCGGGGCGGATATCCGGTGGATCATCATCCGGAGCGGCTGCAGCGGTGGCCCACGGTATGGCTGTGGCAGCTATTGGTAGCGACACCGGTGGATCAGTGCGAATTCCGGCGGCTTTTTGTGGCCTGGTTGGGTTTAAGCCTTCCCAGCAAAGAATCCCTCGTGAAGGTTCATTTCCACTCTCCGACAGCCTGGACAGCATTGGCCCGATTGCCCGCAGCGTTGAGTGTTGCGCGCGTATTGATGCGGTTCTTGCTGGTCAGCGTTGGCAAGCGGGCGCGCCTGTGGACTTACGTGGTCGTCGCTTTGTCGTACCGACCAATTACATGCTGGATGATGTGTCTCCGGCGATTTCTGAAGCCTTTTCTCGCAGCCTTCAGCGGTTGCGCGACTGCGGTGCTTATATTGTAGAAGCGCCAGCCCCCGTGTTGGACGCGCTGCCCGAACTGCTCGAAGGCGGCGGCTTTACCGCAGCGGAAAGTTACCATATTCATCGCGACTGGTTGCAGCAGCATGGCGATGAATATGACCCCCGTGTACGCACACGTATTGAAAGGGGGGCGGGCATCAGTGCCGCAGATTATCTAGAGCTGTTGCATCGTCGCGCTGTGCGCAAAAAGCAGGCCGATGAATGGTTGGCTTCCTACGACGGACTACTTGCGCCCACGGTTGCTATTGAGCCGCCGCTACTGAGCGAACTCGAAACTGACGAAGATTATGCACACCTGAACCTGCTGATTCTGCGCAACCCAACGGTGGCTAATCTGCTGGACCTGTGCGCCATCACGCTACCTAACCATCGCTCCGGTGATTTGCCAAGTGGTCTGATGCTGGTTGGTCGTAATGGCACTGATAGTGCATTACTGGGAACGGCGCAAGCGATGGAAAAGGCACTGAAATACTAATGCTTGGGGTCATTGTGATAAAACTGATTGCCACCGCATCGGTGGTGATCGGGGTCTCTCTGGCCGTAAATAAGCTGGGGCCAAGACTGGGTGGAATCATTGCAGGAACGCCAATCATATTAGGCCCCGGTTACTTTTTCATGCTGCAGGAGCGCTCGGTTGAGTTTATCCAGTCGGCGGCGTTATCGACGCTGCACGCGCTTGTAGCGACATTGTTTTTCAGCATCTGTTTTGTCATGACGGCGGGCCGCCTCAGTGCGTTGGTTAGTCTTGGCCTGGCAACCGTCACCATCGCCCAAAAGGGCATGCTGAGCCTCGTGGCGTTCACTGTTGTGCTTGCTATGACGGCGGGTAAACTGCCACCCATGATGACCTTTACAGCCTCTTTGATCGCTTCGCTGGTTGTCAGCGCCGCCCTGTTTCTCGTCAGTCAGCGGCAGTATCAACGAGCCCTTGTGCCCAAGGTAACAACGGAAACCTGTTAAAGCCGGATACGTAAGAGGCGGTCTACGGTTCCCTGAATAAAAATCGTGAGTTGAAGACCATTCCTGCACCTGCTGGCTTACCATGTTGCCTGTGAGCGTTCATTCCAAGACGTCCTGCCATCCCGATGAATTTCTTTCTACAGTAGCCTCACATTTCCCAGCACGAGGTTACCCCCATGAGAAAACACCGACCCCAGGAACAATGGCAGTCCTTGGTTGATAAGCAGCGTGACAGCGGTTTATCAGTCATGCAATTTTGCAAGCAGGAGGACATCGGCTATGCCAGTTTCAACTGTACGACCTGAATCCGTGCACCTACCTGGTGGACGTGCTGCAAAGCATCAGCCAACACCCGGCCAGCCAGGTGGCTGACTTACCGCCAAAGCTCTGGAAATTGCGGTTCGCGGACAAGTCGCTGAGATCCCTGGTGGATCCGCGCCATCCCGACAGACAAGCCAGCCGGAGTCTGTAAGCCATGAGCATTGAAGACATGACGATCGACCAGTTGCTGGAAATGAACAGGGTCATCTGCCGGCGAATCAATCAACTGCAAGATCAGGTAAACATGTAGGCGCTGAGTCAATTGCGAGTGGGGTCGAAGGTTGGGATCGTTACCAACGATCAACCGTAATCAGGCCTCATACTTTTAGTGGCAGGCGTACGCCCGCTGCAACTGAGGCAAGATATCAACTTGTCTCTTAAGTTGTGACCAAATTCAGTTTACCACTACAGGGTGACACCAATCGTTCGAGTACTTCAAGGCTTGAACAAAAAAGCTCCCTGCAATCCTTCATGGATCAGGGGGCTTTTTTGTTGCTATGGCTCGTCTTTAATCAGTCGAAGAATTTACTCAAGACTTCGCAATGCCAGCCGATAGTAAACTCTACGTACTTATTTTTATACGTACCTATTTTTAAAAGTCGCCTCCAAAAAGACGAGGACATACTGTGCAACTAACTTTCGGGCAAAAGCTCTTGGTCACCTTTGGCATACTATTGGTGCTTGTTATGGGCGCTATTACGATGGTTGGCGACATGCGGCTGAAGAGCACAACAAGTACCTACATCGACGCACTGATTGCGGACGCAGTGGTGCAGAACACGTCCAGTATCGCTGAGTGGCTTAATACTCGGTTAGTGATGATTGAGGCGGCGGCCGAAAGCCTTGGAAACGCACCGAGTGATGAGCAGAGGCGTAACATTTTACAAACTGTTTCGACCGCTGGTGGTTTCTTCAATGTGTATATCGGTAATAAAGAGGGTCGCATGCTGATGGAGTCAACGGCTGCGCAAGCAACACTCCCGGCTGGCTTCGATCCCCGCGGTCGCCCTTGGTACAAAAAAGGCATGGCGGAAGGTAAGGCTTCGTTTACCGAGCCATATCGCGACGCGACGAGCACCGAAACCATCATTACCGCTTTGGCTCCTGTTAGCGGTGGAAGTAACGGTGGTGTGGCAGGCGCAGATATAAGCTTGAGAGCTATCAGTAAAATGCTTGAAACCATAACGCTGGCAAAGACTGGCTATGCGGGCCTGGTTAACGCGTCAGGTGTTGTTCTGTTCCATCCCGACAGTCAGTTGATTGGGCAAAATATCAAAAGCCTGATTGGGGTGTCCCCCAAGTTTGATGGGCATCGTCAATTCTATGAATCAGGCGATGTGGCGTGGCGCGTCGCTTTTCACCCGATTAAAGAAGCGCGGGGCGTTGACTGGTATTTGGGCACTTTTGTGAACGTCGACAAAATCAACGCTCCCATGCTAAGTGCCCGTATGACCGGGATAATCCTCGCGCTCGTCGGCCTACTGGTATCGCTGTTCATTTTACACGTGTGTATCAAAATACTGATGGCCCCAGTGCGGCGTTTGAACTCTGCAATGGCAGACATCAGTTCTGGTGAGGCCGATTTAACCCAGCGCCTGGATGCCAGTGCCAAGGATGAATTCGGAGAACTCGCGGGCAGCTTCAATAGCTTTATCGAAAATATTCAAGTGGTAGTGCACGATGTTCTAAGTGGTAGTGATGACCTCGCAACGAATGTGGTCGCATTGAAAAAGACCGCCAGCGCAAGCCGGTTGAGCGTTGAAGGCCAGCAAGCCGAAGTGGATATGGTGGCAGCTGCCATCAACGAAATGTCTGCAGCCGCGGGTGAAATCGCCCAGAATGCTCAGCAAACAGCCGATGCGGCCAATACGGCTGATAAGGAAAGCCGGGCTTCATTGGAAACCGTCGGCCAATCCAGGGATGCGGTGCGAAAACTGGCGCAAGAAGTGAATGCTGCAGCCGAAGTCATCAACAATTTGGGCAAAGATGTAACCTCGATTACCTCGGTGCTTGAAGTCATTCAGGGAATTGCAGAACAAACCAATTTGCTGGCACTGAACGCCGCAATAGAGGCGGCTCGTGCGGGCGACGCCGGCCGCGGATTTGCCGTGGTAGCGGACGAGGTGCGAAACCTGGCTCAAAGAACCCAGACTAGCACCAAAGAGATAAACAGCATGATTGAGCGCCTGCAAAAGGGGGCTAATGATGCCGTCGCTGGGATGAACGCGTCCAAGGCTGTATCCAATGTCAGCATGGAGAAAGCTCAGGACGCTATGGACGCTTTGAACCGGGTGGCTGATGCAATAACGTCCATTAGCCAGATGACAATGCAAATTGCGACGGCTTCTGAAGAGCAAACCTCAGTGACCGAAGAGCTCAACGCATCCATCACGCGCATCGCAGACCAAGGCCAAGAGGCTTCCGCTGCCGCAAGTGAGAACGATGTTTACAGTGGTCATATCGAAACCATTGGCCAAACCCTAAGCAAGAACGTTTCCCGCTTCAGGGTTTGAGATTTAAGCCGCAGCATCATGCTGCGGCTTAAATCAAATTAGCTTTTTGCTGCAGCCGTAACGATCAATTCAACCTTTAATTCAGGCCTTGCCAGGCGTGCCTCACCACAAGCCCGGGCAGGGGCGTGGCCAGCCGGTACCCACGCGTCCCACACCGAATTCATAGCCTCGAAGTCGGCCATATCAGACAGCCAGATGACCACCTGCAATAAATCTTCACGGCTGGAACCAACGCTCTTTAATAATGCATCAACTCGGGCAAGTGCTTCACGAGTTTGATCAGCGACGTCATCAGTGGCGTTGCCGACCTGGCCAGCCAAATACACAGTCTGATTGTGAACAACAACGCGACTCATTCGATTGCCTGTTTCAAATCGTTGAATTTCCATAAATCCCTCTTAGTAAGATCTTTGAATTAAGAAAAGAACTGAAGCACCTCGGCCCAATCAGGTGGCGAAAAGAGGGCCTGTGCCTGCAATCTCATTCGTTTTACCGGTCCAGGCGTTGGACGGGTGGATATCGACAACGAACGATAACAGAATATGCACCCAGCTTCGCTTTGGTCGGAAGAGCGATAGAGTTTACTGACTACCGGCATATTCGGCTCAGGAGTCGGGGAAGAGAGTCCAGCCATCCAGCCAACTGGTTGCAGAGACCGGGTTTAGAGCGCCAACGAAATTAGCGGATTCATCGAAAAATTCGCTTTGAGGCGGACGTGTTGCGTTCATTTGTTTTAACGGTACACGAGGCATAAAATTCGGGTTTTTCAGGTCGTTGGCTGTTGGGAATAGTGCCGTTGCTACACGGAAGGTGTTGTTATGCGATGGCTGATCCATCCAGCTTTGTTCGTCGAAACCAAAGTCATCGTCACCCTTCCCGGTTTCCGGGCTTACTTTGCCCAAGTTCGCAAGCAGGTTATTGCCAAAGCTGAGAAGCCCCTGATCTGTCAACGACAGCACTTCATCTCTGACATCTATGGCTTCAATAGCGTAACTATCAATCAGCATATTATGAAAGTGTCCGCCGGACCCTTCTCGCAGAACAAGACCGCGGTGTTTTTTCGGGCCGTTACCGCCACCCACGAGGGTCACATTGTAAAAGCTGGGTTCTGATCGTGGCAGTGCTTCGTGATCGTTCCCGTTATTGTCGCCTTCAAAGGCGCTGTCTCCAGCATCCGGATGCTGCTGAATGACTGCGAACTGAACGTTTCCTGTCCAGCCCCAGTCCCAGTCAATACTGTCATCTCCCGCTCCTGAAACGACGATGTTTTTTAGGTCGACGTTGCCGCCGAACATCTCAATCCCATCATCGAGAGAACGGTGCACCTGAACATTTCTGATGATGGTGTTTCTGCCACAGCCGCCCAGAGTGAGCCCGTTTAGCTCATTGTCTCTGTATACCTCGAAACCGGCGAATTCGATGCGAGCATACTCAACAACGCCGCAGGAATCGTTAGCGTCGGTTCCACCAAAGAGTCCCCGGTTTTCTGCTTCTGCCAAGCCCTCAATAGACGCATTGGGCTCGTTAACGGGAGCGTTGCCGAGTAGAACGATGCCACCCCAGTCGCCACGAGATCGACTTCCTTCTTTCTGGGCGCTGGTAAAGACAACAGGGCTGTCTGCTTTGCCCCGCGCAAACAGTTTTGCACTGGTGGTTACAATAAGTGCAGACCCGTTCTCTCCCTCCACAATAACCCCGGGCTCGATCGTCAGGTTCGAGCGCTCAACATAGATCGTTTTCTCCAGAATGTAGCTCTTTCCCGTTTCCCAGGTTGTATCAACGACGATATCTGAATTGATACGCACGGCACGATTCTCGAATGCAGTGAACCCTACAGCGACTGAGCTTATTGCTACCACTGGAATAAAAATTGAAGCGTTCCGTTTGAACCAGCTTGCGGTCTCTTGTTCCACAGGCTGAGACGATTCGGAACGAGCGCTGCCTTCCTTCACCATTAACGGTTGGCCGTCATCGCCGAGTTGGATTTCTTTGGCCAATGCCTTTAGCTCGGCGGTTCCTGACAATTCCACGCGTCTCAGGACGTCTGCCCGATAATCTGGCTCACGAAGCAGCATATTCAGATGAACGAACTCGACGCCAGGGCACTGCCCCTTGCCAATGCGCCGTTTTAGTCGCCAGAGCTTTTCAACGAGAAGGGAAGAATCACCAGACATGGATTGCTGCTCTTTTTTGGAATGAGGAGCCGAGTCTAAATGATTCCTGTGACCGTCTAATGAAACCCATAGCCAAAGCGGAGTGCGCTTTAATAACGCTAAACCACCGGCTAAAAACTGCCTTCGGAGATCAGCTTTGCCGCATCTCTGCCTGCCAAAACGCCCATTACAACGGCACTGAGCAGACCGTTACCCGATAGGTAACCGCTGTCGCCGGCGCCTGAAACGCCCCGCGCAGCGCCACCAGCGGCGAACAGGTTAGGCAGTGGTTGTCCGTGCTTATCAATAACCTTTCCAGTGGTTGAAATCTCCAGCCCGCCCTGGGTGTGAAACAGAGCGCCTGTTACTCGAATCACGTAATAAGGGGCCACCAGTGTCTGTTCTGGGGGGAACTTTCGGCCTAACGAATCTGCCTCGCCATTTTCTTGAAGTTTCTTCATATCTCTGAAAGTATCTAGCACGGCTTTGTTCGGTAAACCTAGCCCATCGGCAAGCGCTTCAGCAGATTCGAATATTTTAATCGCACCAGCGGCGTGAGCATTCCGGTAGTCTTCAAATTGCTGGCACTGTTCATGAATGCGGGCGTCGTATACGTTAAATGCAATCTGGTCTGGCTGAGCCAGCACCTTGGCAGCCTGCTCCGAGTATCCGTTATGTTCGTTAGAGAAGCGCACACCACGTTGGTTAAGCTGTATTCCACCTTGCATCATTACGGCCCAGGAAATCAGAGTTTGATGCGGCCAGGCAAGTGATCCGTGTCCTTGATAAGCGCCCAAGTCTTTAAGACTTGCACCCAACGCTTCGCCCCAAATGACCGCTTCGCCCTGGTTGCCTGGGTGCCCGTAATACAGGCCGCTTGCCATTTGTGGAATGTGGCTAGCCATCAATTCAGGGTTACCACCGTAGCCATTACAGGCTAACAGCAGTGCATCGCAGCCAACCTGTTCAATAGAGCCGTCTCTGCGTTGGAACGACACACCACGCACCCGACTGTCATCATCGATGTGTAAGGTTGTCACGTGAGCTTCGGTAAGAATTGGAAGCTCGGCTTGCTCTGCGGCATTTAACAGACAGGACATCAGCTCTTCACCCGTTCGGCGAGGCGTGCAGTGCATACGCATACAGCTGTGGCCCGGATAAAGAAAACCGTCGACGATTTCAAACGGGATATGGTGCTTGTCAGCAAGCCACTCAATGACTTCGCCCGAGGCTTCGGCCAGGGCCGTAACAATGGCGGGATCCGCTTCGTTGTAGTTTTTACGAAGAATATCTTCAGCCATTTGGCTGGAGCTATCCTCTACCCCGGCGGTTTTCTGAAAACGTGTGCCAGCGGCGGGGATGAAACCAGAGGACATGAATGTGCTTCCTCTGGGAGTGCCGTCCCTTTCAAGGATGACGGCGTCAATCCCCTTTGACAGGGCGGCTAAACCAGCTACTAACCCACACGCGCCTCCACCGATAATGACCAAGGGAATGCTGAAATCAAAGTTGATAGTCGCACCATCGTTTCTGACGTCCGCCATGAATCAATCCTTTTTTTGTGTTTGCGCGTTAAATGCCTGAAGGATCTCTCCGGCTGTTGCCTGCCACACCTCTGCGTGTCCCATAATGTATTCTAAAACGGCTTCGAGACTGCTAATGCGGTGGGGCTGGCCCATCATCCAGGGGTGTATGTTAAGTGCCAGCATCCGACCGCCTTGAGTAGCAGATTCTTTCAGCAGGAAATCGAAAGCATCTTTTATCTGCTCAACCCACGAATCTTCTGAGTGAAAGTTCTGACCAATAATAAATTGATCCTCCAGTTCAGTAGATAAGGGCATCATCGTCAGCGGCCCATTCTCGGTATCGAAGCGGTAAGGCATGTCGTCGTTGACCCAGTCGCAACAATATTCGATGCCGTTTGCGGCGAGCAGGTCTGGCGTTTTCCAACTTTGATTCTTAGCAGGGCTTAGCCATCCGCGTACCGGCTTTCCTATCAGTGCGTTGAGCGTATCAACAGAGCGTTTGACCAGTTCAGATTCTTCTTGTTCATCTTGCCCGCCATAATGCAGATGATCCATATTCCAGCCGTGGCAAATGAACTCCGCATCAAACTGTTTCAATTGCTCAAGCAGATAAGGTGTGTCTTGAGCTAATTGACTGTTAATGGCAAAAGTAGGGCGTACACCGTAGCGCTCAAAGGCTTTCAAGCATCGATAAATACCCACGCGATTGCCGTAATCACGAAGGGAGAAGTGGCGCAGATCAGGGTAGGGCATGGCCATCCCATTCGGTACTTTGAACGGTTTTCCACGCTGATTGAGCGGATAGAACTGCAAAGACGTGTTAATCCACACCGCCACCCGTTTTTCGTCAGGCCATTTTATCGGCGCGCGGTCAGCCAGCATCGACCAACTGAAGCGGTCGTGATCCGGGCCGTAGGAGCGTTGAGGGTACTCCAAATAGTTGTCGAGACTCATCTTATGCTCCCCTTTTTGGTTTCAATATCCACCAGGGCCGCATCGTAATAATGCTTGAGGTAGTAGTCGGCAATTTCCCGACCAGTGGCAACCCATACATCGCTGTGACCGGTGATGTATTCCAGAGCTTCCTCGAACGCTTTGAGGCGGTGAGGACAGCTCACCTGATAATTATGCGTGGGAATGCACATAACCGTGCCTGATTCTTTACCCTCTTCGTATAAGCGGTCGAAGTGGCGTTTTAGCATTGTGCCGTAATGGCGAGGCTCTACCTTATTCACTGCATAAACAATGGTGTCGTTCATTTCCAGCGAGTAGGGCATGGAAATAAAGCGCTTTTTATTGCGAACCATAATTGGGGTAGGTTGATCGTCATGGAAGAGATCGCAGGTATAGATGCCGGCCTCATCGCCGAACAACTCTGAACCCACTTCAGAAAACAGATCCAGGGTGCGCTCGGAGTGTGACAACGCCGGTGCCAGGTAACCTGCACATTTTTGTCCACTATGGCGATAAATAGTCTCGATAGAATCGCGAATCATGTCGCGTTCCTGCTCTTCGCTCAAACCATAGGTATAGCGTGTGTTGTAAATTCCGTGGCTGAATAGCTCCCAGTCACGCTCACAACACATGTCGATGATTTCCGGATGGTGCTCGCAAAGCGCGACGGATAAAGACACGGAACCACGAATACCATACTTGTCGAGTAAATCCATCTGACGACGGTGGCCAACTCGGTTCCCGTAATCACGGATGGAATAACCCGGCACAGCAGGGCTGGGTTGCGGCCAGGCTTTGCGATGAGGGTTATCGGGCGGGTCCAGTTCGTAGAATTCAATATTGGGTGCAACCCATAAGGCTACTTTGGCCCCGTTGGGCCACTGAATTTTTGGACGATCTTTATACGGCCAATAGTCGTAAACGCCGAGACTCTCTTTCATAAGGCTCCGCCTCTTTTCTTTCGCGGGGTGCATGCGGTGAGGCATTGGAAGCCACACCGCGTCGAGAAGGCTTTTTAATCCTTATTGGAAATTTGCTCGTCGAGCCAGCCCAGTACGCTTTGAACGCCCATCACGTCGGCGTACTTCAGGTGCAGATCGGTCAGGTTGGCGAAGTGATAGCTCTCATGTTTATCAGACACGCATTCCTCAGGAACGATAGTTCTGTAACCACGAGAGAGGCTTTCAACGGCGGTGGCCCTAATGCAACCACTGGTGGAACCACCGGTGATAATTACGGTATCCACCTGGTGCCAAACCATCAGCGACTGCAGCGGCGTTTCAAAAAATGCCGACGGCATACGCTTGCTGTAGATCACATCGCGGGAGGCGTCTATTTCTAACCGCTCATCAAAAGCGGCACGGTCAGAACCGTATTTGATATTCTGAAGGGAGTCAGGGGTGTCTGTTCGAGTGCCCCAAATGCCAGCATCTTCCGCCGAATCCAAAAATGCAACATGGGTCCATACCACCGGCCAGTTCAGGTCGCGGAATCGCTTGGACAATTTGTTTACATATTCCAGCTGGCGCGGGTCGGTCTCATAGGCTGTCTTGTAAAGATCTGTGCGTGTATAGGCTTTTTGTGGGTCGACGTTGATCAAAATCGCTTTTTTGCCGAAACCAAACGGCACGCGCTGCGGATTTTGCATGACTTCGTAGAAAATCTCTTTTGCGGTTTTATCACTGCTAATCATATTGCTCTTCCTGACATAAAATTGGGTGTGGGCTTGGCTCAGCGGGTACCGTCTTCGTATTGCTGACCGAGCTCTAGCATGCTTTGGGTGCCCAGATAATCATTAAGTTGTTTGAAATCCAGCATTCGATCGCGGAAATTATTGGTGGTACCGTCGGCTTTCAGCATGGTAAAAAACTGAGACGCCATATAAGTGAATGCGCGAACCAGCGCACCGGGGAAGATCACCATTGAAAAGCCCATAGCTTCCAGCGTGGTCGCGTCTTGAAGCGGAGTGTCGCCGCCTTCAACCATGTTTGCCATCACCGGGATCTTACCCTTGAACTGGCTCATAACCTGATCGATTTGCTCAGACGAACGAATGCCTTCCACAAACACCATATCTGCGCCCGCCTCGTAGTAGGCTTGAGCTCGATCCAACGCCCTACCGATACCTTCGCTGGCAATAGCATCCGTGCGACCGATAATCAGGGTTTGATCGCTATGCCTTGCGTCTAGAGCCGCTTTGATTTTACCTACCATCTCGCCGGTACGGACCAGTGTCTTACCCTGAAGGTGACCACAGCGCTTAGGGTACGTTTGATCTTCTAGTTGAATGGCGTTCGCGCCAGATCGCTCTAGTATACGAACACTGCGCATCACGTTGAGCGCATTACCAAAACCCGTATCACAATCCACCACGACTGATATCTCGCTGCGCTCGCGAACGTGGGCCAGAGTGTCATTGATTTCGGTCAGGCTCATCAGGCCTATATCTGGGCGACCAAGCTTGGTGTAAGCCAAGCTGGCACCTGAAAGATACACGGTGTCGAAGCCTGCCTGCTCTGCTAATGAAGCGCTAAGAGCATCGTATACACCAGGGGCAACAATAATGTTTGGGCTTTGCAGCCGATCTTTCAGTGTCATCGCAATAGTGAGGCCGTTTTTGTGGGGCATAAGTAAGTGCTCAGTCTGAGTTTCGTGGGTCAGCAGCTGCGAATTTAGCGCCCTGCTAGGGATTAATTGATTTCACCGGTGTTTGGTGGTCATCTTTGTGCCGTTGCTAGGTCATTCCAGACGTCTTGTCGTACCAGTCGGTCATTGAAAATCTCAAACCGGTCTATAAAACGTATGCCCTCAAAGGGCGTACCGTCTGGCCATTCGCCGTATAATGTGCCGTTGACAAACACCACAATCTTATCCATCTCGTAGGCAACGTTTGTCGATTCCAGAGTTTTTTTAACAAACTGATACCGGCCTTTTGACCACTCGACAACCTGGTTGAGTGATGTCAGCTCGCCACTGCCGGGAAATGCCATCACAAAGTTCTCATCCAGAAAACGTTGAGCTTTTTCCAGCTCGCGCTGCTCCATAGCCATTAAATAGTCGTGAACCAGAGAAGTAGGATCAGCGGCTCCGATACCGGGTTGGCGCGCCACGCCTCCTCGGCTGTAGTTGCTTGAGTCGACCTCGTTAATCCAAATGGAAATGGCTTCGGGCTTGGCACGCGTAATGCCCGCTATGGCGGCGGTAAGGGCTTGTGTCATGCGTTCCTTCAGCGCATTGCTGTAGCCCGAGAGCAGACTGACCTGTAACATCGGCATATTAATTCCCCTTTTCGCTGCGAGTGCTTTTTGCGGTTTCGTTCAGTTTTTCATTGTTCTATAAATAATACATTTATATGTGCCATTCTATGAGCTGTCAAGTCTAGACGGCCGAGTAACTGAGAGATAAGCAACATGGTTACATCCACGCAAGCCAACGGGCCTGGCGGAATCAAGTCCCATCAGTTGTTTTTGTTATTGAAGGACGCCATTGTCAGCGGGCTCGCGGTGCCCGGTAGTAAGATTCCGGGAGAGCTGAAGTTAGCCCAGGAGCACCAAGTATCACGGGTGACGGTGCGCCGTGCACTGGAAGCGCTTGCCAAGGAAGGAATGATCATCCGCAAGCCTGGCGTAGGCACGTTGGTATGTGAGCGGCCATTAGGTGCAACGGTCATGACAGCCAGCGTTTCTAATCTTCTTCCTAATATGGTGAAACTTGGTGAGAGTTCTCGCGTTCGATTGCTGGAATTCAACTATGGCCAACCGTCGAATGACGTTCGGGAACGTTTGCGGCTAGGACCTAGCGACCGCGTACAAAGATCCATTCGAGTTCGTCTTGCTGAAGACAAACCCTTCTCATATCTCACGACATACGTCCCGGAGCGCATAGCTCTGAGTTACAACGAAAATGAACTGACAACAACGCCTTTGTTTGCGCTGCTTGAGCGAAGTGGTGTGCACCTAGATCACGCTACACAAACTATCTCCGCAACCTTGGCGACAAAGAATGTAGCTGATGCGCTGGACGTCGCGGTAGGTTCCGCTCTGATCTCTCTTACACGTGTGGTGTACGACAAAGACGGCAAGGGAGTTGAACATTTGCATGCCCTTTATCGCCCAGACCGTTACCGCATTGAGATTGACCTGTGTCGCACTGGCAGTGAAGACGGGCGCTATTGGCAGCCACTTGCACCCGGTCAGGGTTAATAACAAGCCAATTCAAACAAGGTGATCTGGTTGCTATCAGTGGTTGACATCATCTAAACGAGTGGTATACCTTTATCTGTATAGTAAATAATACATTTAGTGACTATAATAAGCGACAGCTAGCCGGATTTTTTTGCTTGAAGGCGCCGGGCGGCGATCCACGGATCACAAAGAGAGTAGGGCAATGGCAGGTAAAACACTGTTTGATAAAATTTGGCAGGCCCACGAAATTTGCCAAAATGAAGAAGGCCAAAGCCTGCTCTGGGTTGACCTGCATCTAGCTCATGAAGGCTCTTTTCACGCCTTCAACAAGTTAGCCGAACGCGAGCAATTGGTACGGCATCCTGAATACACGATTTGTGTGGCAGACCATTACGTCCCCACCACTAGCCGCAGCTTGATTGCGATACAGCCTAAAGTTCGCAACGTTATTCAACAGTTGGTGGACAACTCCCGCCGCCATGGCCTAACGCTGATTGGTTTAGATGACCCGCGTCAGGGCATCGTTCATGTGGTCGGCCCAGAGCAGGGGATTACTCAGCCAGGTTTGTTGATGGTGTGTGGTGATAGCCACACCTCAACCCACGGGGCACTTGGTGCTTTTGCGTTCGGTATTGGCGCGTCTGAAGTTGCTCATGTATTAGCAACGCAGACATTGTGGCAAGACAAACCTAAACGGATGCGGATAACCATCAATGGCCAGCTTGCACCGGGCGTAACTGCCAAAGATATTGCCTTGGCCTGGATTTCGCGCCTGGGAGCGGATGGCGCACGAGGCTACGCCATTGAGTACGCTGGCTGCGTTGTTCGTAATCTAAGTGTAGAAGCGCGCTTAACCCTATGTAACTTGTCTATAGAGGGTGGTGGTCGGTGCGGCATGATAGCGCCAGACCAAAAGACAATCGAATACGTTAAAGGCCGCCCATACTCACCGAAAGGTGAAGCGTTAGAGCAAGCTGTTGCGTACTGGCAAACCCTTTACAGTGATGATGATGCGAAATTCGATTGCGAGGTTGTTCTCAGAGGTGAAGACATAGAGCCCACAGTCACATGGGGTGTGTCGCCCGAAGATGCTTTGCCGATTGGGGCTTTTGTGCCAGATCCAGCGAAAGCAGGTTCCCCAAGCAAGGCGCATCAAATTCAGGATAGCCTCGACTATATGGGGTTGTTACCTGGTCAAAAGTTAACTGAAATCTCTATTGATCGAGTTTTTATTGGGTCTTGCACCAATGCCCGTATTGAAGATCTCAGAGCAGCGGCGGCGATTTTGCGAGGCAAGGTCTGCAAGGTGCCTGGAATCGTTTCTCCCGGGTCAACATTGGTAAAAGCTCAAGCGGAAGCTGAGGGCCTAGACAAGGCGTTCATCGATGCAGGTCTGGAATGGCGAGAATCTGGCTGTTCGATGTGTGTAGGAATGAACGGCGACCTTATTGCCAGCGGAGAGCGCTGCGCGTCCACAACGAACCGCAATTTCAAGGGGCGTCAGGGGCCCGGTGCTCGAACACATTTGATGTCCCCCGCCATGGTTGCGGCAGCGGCGCTCACTGGGCACCTTACCGACATTCGCGACATTTTAGGGTAATCGGACATGAAATCATTCATTAAGTTGTCTTCGCTGGTTTGCCCGTTACCACTTGAAAATGTCGATACCGATCAGCTAATTCCAGCACGATTTATGAAAGAGTCTCGAGCGCATGGTTACGCCAACTTTTTGTTGCATGACATGCGGTTTGATGCCGGCGGAGAGCCACAAGATTCTATTCTGAATACTATTAATACTGGCAATGCCGGCTCGTCAGAAGTTCTGGTTGCTTTACGCAATTTTGGCGGTGGTTCATCCCGCGAAGCTGCGGTGTACGCATTGGTAGACTTTGGTTTCCGCTGCGTAATCGCTCCCAGTTTTGGTGACATCTTTGCATCTAATGCAGTGAACAATGGCCTGCTTCCGGCATTGGTATCTGAGCAGGACTGTGAACAGTTGCTGGCAGCGTTGGCTGGGAAGCTCAACCAGATCGATATTGATTTGGCAGCGCAAATTATCACATGTGAGGAATTAACGATCCCGTTCGATATCAATGCAACCTGGAAGTTAAAACTGCTCAACGGATGGGACGATATTGACCTAACACTGGCGGAAGCGCCAAAAATCGCAACTTTCAGGGAGAAGTACCGGAAGTCCTATCCCTGGTTGGGATAATTTAAATGCTGAAAAACCAATAGCCATTAACCTAAATAAAAAAATATAAGAGATCGCCATGAAAAAATTTAACCTTGCTATTACTGCTGGTATTTCAATGCTTTTTACAATGGGCGCTATGGCCAATGAACAGGAGCTAAAAGCAGTCCATGCCTTCCCTACTTCTTTGATCTACACCCAAAGCTTTTTAGAGTTTGTAGATGAGGTTAACGAACAAGGTGAAGGGGTAATTCGTATACGAGTTCTTGGTGGACCTGAAGTTATCGGGTTATCTCAGCAGCCTGATGCCGCTCGTAACGGTGTGGTTGATATGGCCTACACTGCAGCAAGTTTTTATGCGGGTCGTATTCCTGAGCGAGACGCTCTGATTTCCTCTAATACCAATGCCATCTATGCCCGTGAATCTGGTGGTATCGATCTTTTGAATGAAATTCACCAGAAAAAAATGGGCGTCTACTATTTAGGTTGGTTCGATAGCGGTGTGAAGTACAATCTTTATACGATTAACGAACCAAAGCTGGATGCCGACGACGGGCTGGACATGTCGGGCATGCGTTTGCGCAGTAACCCAGTATACGATGCCTTCTTTACAGATTATCTTGACGTTCAGCCTATCAGCTTACCGACTACCGAGGTTTATTCGGCTCTGGAGCGAAGCGTGGTTGACGCAACGGGTTGGACTCAAATTGGCATGAAGGATCTCAACTGGGATAAGTTTCTGAATTACCGGGTTGATCCGGCCTTTTACTCCACTGATATGGGTGTAATCGTAAATCAGAAGAGTTGGAATGGGCTGAGTGACGAAGCAAAAAATATCTTGCAGAAAGTGGCTATCGAGCACGAGCGCAAGAGTGCTGAGGCATTTTCTGACCTCTCCAATGAGCAGCAAGTGATCTTGGAAGATAACGGAATGAAACCGTTTGTCTTAAGTGACAAAGTAGCTGGCCAATATCTAAAAGCTGCTCAAGATGCTTCTTTGGCCCGGATGCGCGCTCGTATGGAGCAGCACCCTGACGGTTTGACTCATTACAAAGACCTCGTCGAGAAATTCAATAAGCCTGCTTCCGAATAGTAAACAGGAGCCCGGCTTTGGCCGGGCTTTACTCCCATCTTGATGACGAGTAGTTCTATGTCTTCATTCATTCGCTTCTATGACAGGTTAGTTAATGCCTTTGCATTTTTAGCTGGGCTAATGCTGATCTGGTTGATGGTTGCGGTGGTTTTGTCGGTGCTGATTCGAAACTTTGGCGCTCAACCTCCGGCCTGGCTGTTTACCTCGACTGAATATTCAATGTTTTATCTTACCTTGCTCGGGGCGCCTTGGCTGGTTCGGGAGAAAGGACATGTTTATATTGAAGTGGCCATAAGTAATTTACCTCCAAAAATTCTAGATGCGGTGTCCAGACTGGTTATGTTGATTTGCGCGGTCATTAGCTTTGTACTTGCCTGGAAAGGTTTGGAGTTGGTAATTTCTAACATTCAGGGCGGTGATTACGATGTTAGAACCTATTTCGTTCCAATGTGGATTCTTACTGTCGCTTATCCGATTAGCTTTGCGCTAATGGGAATCGAGTTTACTCGTTTTATTTTTTCCAAAAATGCTTTCCATAGCGTTCAAAGCGGGGAACTCTAATATGGCCTGGCACGAAGCGTTGTTGTTCCTTTTATCCGCCGTATTGATTCTGATGCTTATTGGAGCACCTGTTGCGTTTGCTTTTATTGGCGCGAATATTGTGGGTGCGTGGTATTTCATGGGCGGTGAAGTTGGGCTTACTCAGCTATTGAGTAATGGATTTGGCGCGCTGTCTAATTTCGGGTTGGTGCCGATCCCTCTGTTTCTTCTAATGGGAGAGTTGTTTTTCCGAACCGGGCTGGGCATGAGAATGTTCAATGCGATCGATCAGTTGATGGGACGGGTTCCGGGGCGTCTTTCTTACGTCACCGTGGTAGGCGGCACTGCTTTTTCGACCTTGAGCGGTTCATCTATGGGTTCGACAGCCTTGTTGGGTTCTCTGCTAGTTCCAGAAATGGAACGTCGCGGGTATAAGAAACATATGTCGATCGGGCCGATTTTGGGTACTGGCGGTTTGGCTATCATTATCCCACCGTCAGCAATTGCAGTGTTGTTGGCTACGCTTGCTAAGCTCGACATTGGCGATGTTTTGATCGCCGGCATTGTTCCAGGACTGCTTCTGGCCATCTTTTATATGGTGACAATCTGGATTAAGACAAAAATCGATCCTGATGCGGCACCGGCCTATGATGTCGAGCCCGTATCGCTGACACAAAAAATCAAACTTTTTGCCAGAGATATCATGCCGATGCTGAGCGTCATCGTAATGATCGTCATCATGATGTTAACCGGTTTTGCAACGCCCTCAGAGGCGGCTGCTTTTGGAGCTCTTGGTATTATTGTTTTGGCGGCCCTGTTCAAGGCTCTGACATTTGAATCGTTCAAGCTATCCGTGGTGGGTGCTTTGAGAGTTACGTTGATGGCTTATCTGATTGTTTTTGGCTCTGCTACGTTCAGCCAGCTTCTCGCATTTTCAGGCGCCTCCAGCGGTTTGATCCAATGGGCGATCAGCTTTGACTTATCGCCATTGCTTATGCTGACGGCTATGTTTCTAGTGCTTTTGGTACTGGGAACATTCATGGAAGCGATATCCATCATGATGATCACTGTGCCCTTTTTCTTTCCGTTGGCGCAGTCATTAGGCTTTGATTTGATATGGTTTTCTATTGTAACTCTTGTTGCTCTGGAAGTGGGTTTTTCAACACCACCCTTGGGCCTCAACCTGTTCGTTATGAAGGGTGTTGCGCCGCCAGGAACCACAATGAAAGAGATCTATATGGCGTCAATTCCTTACATTCTGTGTTCGATTTTGTTGGTGATAATAATGGTTATCTTCCCCGGAATGGTTACCTGGCTACCGTATTTGTCGTGAGATCAGATTGAGTCCGCCCCTGCTGCTGGGAGCGGACTCAAGCGTTACCGCTTTGATTATGAGTGCATGAAAAAGGTCGAGTCGGACCTATTTTATTGTTCGATTACCGGTTTTGGGAAAAACGATCCCTATGCCAATCAATAATGTTGCAAAGGTTTTGCTGATCCTCAGGTGCTCTCTGACTACCGTGTCAGGGACTGACCCTTGCAATTTTTGTCTGATTTAATCCCCCCTTTTTCAATACCGATAAAAAGCAGTAAATCCTTTTAAATGTATTGAAAAAAATACATCTAAGTGTATTATTGTATTAAGTTTAAAAACAAAAAATTAATACTCAGCAGGTCTGCTTACTAAGCAGTCCCAGCTTACGAATATTGATTCTTAAACTGATTTACTCAAGAAAAATAGTTCACACCAAACAAAAGACTTACTTGAGAGGGCTCTATGAGCAAAAATGCTGCAAAAAAAATCGCTATTTTATCTTTAGGTACTGCAACTCTGCTGGTGACATCTGGAGTTCAGGCGATAAACTTTAAAGTCGACCAGACCGATGTAAACGTCTATGGCTATGCTAAGCTGGACGTTATTTACGATGTTGACGCGGACCTTACTAATACAGTTAATCGTGGAAAAATCAGACTGGATGATACGCCCGGTGTTGATGGGCATACCACTATGCATGCCTTTCAAAGCCGCTTAGGACTCACAACAACGACTGCGTTTGGCGACGATGTGTTGAAAGCCAACGTTGAAGGCGACTTTTACGGTGACGGCGGCTTCGCTGACGGCGGCGGTGGGTTCCGGCTGCGTCACGCCTATGGTGTATGGAAAGGTGTTCTAGCGGGCCAGACTTGGAGTAACTTCGGGAACACGATTAGCCTATTCCCTACGGTCGACTTTAACGGCCCATTGGCCAAGGGCGGCGGGCGGCAAGCGCAAGTGCGTTATACCACTGGGAAATTCTCCTTCTCTGCAGAAGATCCCAAGCAAGGTGGATCGATAAATTCTGACTCCACTACCCAGTATCGACTGCCCGACATAACAGCTCGTTATCAAAATACTGACGGCCCGGTTCAATTTGCGGTCGCTGGCGTTGCCCGTTTCTTAGAATATGATGCTGAGGGCGCGACTGTTTCAAACCCAGCTTTTACTGACGACTCTGCCATGGGCTGGGGCGTAACGCTTGAAGCTAAAACGCAACTGACCGATGCGGTTACGCTGCGCGGCTCGATTACCCACGGTGATGGTATTGGTGGGTACTTGTATATCAGCCCGTCATCAGCTCCGGGGTACGTCGATTCTGCAGGTGATCTTGAAACGATCGAAGCAACGGGTGGTGGTGCAAGTGTTAGCGTAGCCGTAGGTCCTGGTGCAATTAACCTAGGCTACGGTGTGGCCATCGTAGATCTGGATGATGCGTATCGGAATGGCGACGTTGCTGCTACAGCAAACGAGCGTTTCAGCAGCACCTTTGTTAACTACATCTGGTCGCCAGTTGATCGAATCACTTACGGTCTTGAAGCGGGCTACCACACTCGTGAACAGGTTAATGGTAAGGATGGCAGTGCCGTTCGACTCCAGGCCATGTTGATGTACGGCTTTTAAGCGAGCATTCTGATTAGTGTAGTTCCTTTTGGGTTTTACTTTCTTGGCCCCGGTGTATAGCCGGGGTCTTTTTTTGTTTGTAAACAGTATTTTGTGCTAAAGATATGTGGGTATTTGAGGCGATCAGGCTTGCTCATGAGAAAATTAAGATGATTTCACTGATGACAAAACTTGAAATAATATGATTAAGCCGATCGGCTCAGACAGCTCACGTCAATTAACAATCAACTTGGTTACTATTTGTTTTAGTTTGGCCAGTACGTTCGTGGCTCAAACCATGCTTTTGATCGCCGTTCCCCTATCTGCTTTTGAGCTTGGCGCTAGCCCGTTTGTTATTGGGTTAATCCTCTCTGTGCCCTACTTACTGCCGTTGATATTGGCCATTCCTTTTAGTGGAATAATTACCCGCGTAGGAGGAAAAATAGTAATAATAACAGGTGGTTTCGGGATGATTCTGGGGCCGGCAGTTGTTCTTGCCCTACCCGGATTCTCTGGCTTAATCCTTGTGCAGGTTATTGTAAGCATTGCCCATATGGCCATGATTCTGGCTGGTCAGTCCATTGTTTCCAGTTTAGGCAAGGGCAAACAACTGGAAAAATACTTTGGCTGGTACACCACTTGTCTTTCAGCCGGGCAGCTTGTCGGCCCAATACTTGCTGGTTGGATAATTGACACCAGCGGCATACCAATGTCTTTTCTCGTCATAATTGTTGTTTCATTTTTTGCTACGTTGAGTGGTTTTTTCCTGACTGGAAGCGCTGCCATTGGTAATCGAGTGAAGCGCCCTTTATTTGAACTTCAGGCCCAGGTACATCTTTTAAAAGAAAATGTCGGGGTGAAAGTTTCTATAGCATTGACTGTTTCTGTGGTGTTCGCATTAAGCGCTTATGGAACATTCCTGCCAATTTATCTTAAAAGCCTGGCCGTGTCGGCGACCATGATCGGAACTCTGGTAAGTTTAAGGGCGCTCTTTTCAATGCTGGTGCGGCCATTTATGCCGTTGGTGATCAGGTGGGTTGGGGGGCGATCTATGGCCATAGTCTGCTCCCCTGTTTTAGTTGCTTTAGGTTTTATGCTGACGGG
Source organism: Marinobacter sp. M3C (assembly GCF_023311895.1). Taxonomy (GTDB): domain Bacteria; phylum Pseudomonadota; class Gammaproteobacteria; order Pseudomonadales; family Oleiphilaceae; genus Marinobacter. The sequence continues at coordinate 2,683,178 of NZ_CP092284.1, read as the reverse complement.
CACAACAGATAGTTTCTTGCTCCTTGCGCTGCTGGCCGTTCTGATCGGGTTTGGCTCCGGGGTATCACAGCCCCTGTCGATGGTTGTTTTAGTAGAGAGCGTAAACGAAAATCAGCGCTCTGGAGCTTTGGCGGTGCGCTTAATGGCGAATCGTGGCGTTCAGTTCCTGGCACCTTTGATTCTTGGCGCCCTGGCGGAAGTGATGCCCTTCAGTCTTGCATTTTTGTTCGGTGGCGTATTTATATTCATTTTCGTTGGGCTGATTGTGTATATGATGCGATCTTTTAGAGATGAGCATCTAGATGAATAAATTACGTTAACGATACTTATAGGTGTAGCGACCTGCATTGAATGACGCTCCGACCTGCATTCAGCGGCCTTTTTGACCAGAATTAACTGCGACCAGCGCACCCCTCAAACCAGAGATAACTGCGAATGAACCTGCATTCAATCGCGCCGACCTGCATTAGATTGACATGAACCAGCAATAACTGCGACTGACCGCGCTGTGCCGGGCCAGGGACGGCGCGAGCACGCACGGCCCTACATCGGACGCTATATCGGCAAGCCAGCAGCCAGCATGCGCTCGCGGATTTCCGCCGTGCGCTTCGGTTCAAGCTGATTGCTGAACAGCGATCGGATCTCGGATGCTTTGGCGTCGAACTGCTCGACCATATCCTTGAGCCGATAGCCGTGGCGCGCCAGCGTCGGCTCCAGATCGTCGAGTTGGCGCGACATGACCGTTTCCACCAATTCCGCCGTGACCGGTTTCTCGCCGGTCTGGTAGCCCGCTTCCAGCGCCAATGTCAGATGCAGCTGGACCTGCAGCGGCGTGCGCAGCTTGGTGGCCAGTATGTCGATCGCATCGGCTGTCAGGATCGCCTCCGGCTCGGCCTTGTTGTCGGTGCTGGCGCCAAGCAGCCAATGGATGTAGTCGCGTTGACTGCCGGCGATGCCATCGAGCGTGAAGATGTCGGTGCGGTAGCCGATTTCTTCCATCGTCGGCCGGCGCAGGTCGTTGCGCAATTTGGGATGGCCGGCCAGGATCACCGACAGCCGGCCGCCGACATCTTCCGCCAGTTCCATCAAGCGTTTCAAGCCGATCAGCGTGTGTCCGTTCAGGTCGTGCGCTTCGTCGATGAACAGTGCCACCGGGCGCTTGCCCTTTTTCAGCAGCTCTTGCAACTCCCGGTCACGCCGCTCATTTTGCTTGGGAATCTGAATCAGCTTGTCCTGTGCCAAGTCGTAGTAGAGCGCCGTAATCAGGGTGGCGAGCTTGATGCTGTGCTTTTCCACCGAAATCGATTTGGCGACGGTCACCCGGTTTTCCTCCTTCAGGATCTGCTGCAGGCGGCGCAAGGTGACCGTCTTGCCGCTGCCCACGACGCCGCAGACCGCGATCAGCCGCCCTTGCATGATGGCGCCCCTGATGTCCTTGATGAGCTGCTGGTGATGCTCGGTTTCATGGTAGCCGGCCTGGCTGAGCGCTTGCGTCAGTCCGTAATACTGCATTACTTCAACTCGCGTGGTCTTCTCCGGATTTTTTACTGCGAAAATAATCGCGTACGCGCGCCAGCACGATGCTGCGGTTCAGCGTCTCGCCCAGCACCTGGTCGATGAAAGCCCGATCGGCTGGCGCGAGCCTGGCCAGCGGCTGCGCCAAGTCGTTGGCGATCGCCAGCTTGGCGGCGATGCTGCTGGCGAAATGGTATTCGTGCACTTCCGCATCGAAGGGGGTGTATGGGAAGTTCGATGGGCAGATTCAACGGCGCCAGCCGCAGATCCTCCCCTGCCAGCGCCGCGATCGGCAGCTTGAGCTGGTCCGCCAGTGAGCGGATGCGGTCGGCCCGCTCGCCGGCGGCGCCGCGCTTGAACGCCCGGTAGCGGCCCAACGGAATCGGGTCGGACACCGGATGGTAAGGGCCGCTCCGGGCACCCTCATATTCGACGTATAGCTCGCTGTCGAACAGCCCCCACAACAACAGCACCGTTTCGCCGGCCATGTCCGGCTCCACCTCATAGGCGGTGCCATCCACCGAGACGCGCGCATCGATGCCAACTTTGCGCCGCTCCGGTTCGCGGGCGAAGCGGCAGTATTGCTCCCAGGCGCACATGGCCCGGATACCGTCGGGCGGGAAATTGGCGATCCAGTCCTCGATGCGCGAGTGCGGTTCGGTGCGGTGGTCTTGCCTGTTGTTCTGTTTCCGGCTGGTGGAAGTGATACAGCGTTTCGTGGGCATCCTTGACGGTGCGGAAGGGACGCTCGACCTTGCCCTTCGAGCGGGCCGTCACGCGCTCGCCATCCTTGCCTGCGGGAATGTGGGTCAGCCAGTCGATGCCCAGGGCCTGCATCACGTTCTGGAATACGCGACTCTTGGCCACCGGCCCATTGTCGAGATAGATCATCTTGGGCCGGCCCTGAAATGGAAATTCGGCCTCGTCCTTCGCCGCCATCGCATTGAACAGAAAGCGCAGCGCCGATTCCGCGTCTTCGCCGTAAACGCAGCGGTATTCGAGAAAGCACACGCCGCTTCGGTCATCGACCACGCTTTACAGCATCAGGGTCGGTTCGCCTTTGCCCGGGTCGACCCAGGACGGCGCTTCGATGTGTTTCAGGTCGGACGGCGACATGTCGAATTGCCAGCAATCGTTGCTGTGCTCCGCCTGAAAGCGCACGGCGGGCGGCTGCCGGCGCAGGCGCGCCTGATCCAGGTGCCAGCGCGTGAGGTATTCGTTCACCGTGCTGCGCGTCAGCACACCTTGCGGCGTGCGCACCAGGCCATGCCCGGTCTCGACGCCATACTCTTCCAGCAGCTCGATGGCGCGCTTGGTGGACAGGTGCCGCCCTGCCTTGTTGGTGGTCCTGAGTTTGAGGGCGGCGACCAGCTCGCAGTAGCGCTCCAGCTCCGATTTCGGCATCAGGCGTGGCGTGCCGTGATCGCCACGATGCGCCGCGCGCGGCTTGAGGAAGTCCTTCAGCGCCCGATACACGGTGCTGGCGGAGACGCCGTACAGTTCGGCGCTCGCCTGCACCTGTGCCGTTCGCTCCCGGCTTTTGCGGGGCAAGCGGTCCAGCCGCTGCCGCAGATGCAGCAGCGAATCGGACGGGATCAGCTTACGCCGCCCGACGACATCGCTGTCCGCCTTGGCCAGGTAGTTGTACAGCGTCGATTTGGAAATGCCAATCATTTGGCAGATTTCCCTGATCGTGTGTTTGTCTTCATGGTGGAGCCGCAAGGCCAATTAATCACGGAATTTCAGTGTAGCTGGACTTTGAATAATGGAAAGGGATGATGGAGTGCCGGAATGCGGGGAACAGCGTCTTTTGGCGGTTTGCTTGATGTAGTGCAATAAACCTCCGTTTGTTGCACTACACTTGGCATATTGGCGACCGGCAGCAACCGGCCAAAAACCGACGGGCCGAGCGATGAATAACTCCGAATTGCATCGCAACCTTGATCATGCCACTATCCGTTACATTCGACGCAACCACTCAGAAGATGCACTGCGTCTTGACGGCCAGCCGGTCTAAGGCATGCGCAGGATCTTAATCACGCGACGTACTGTAGCGGATCTAACCTGCCCACGCCTTTGTTAAGCTACATTCCCGCTATTCTTTATGTACGCATTTCACCTTTGCCATCCGCAGTGACTCGTTAACAATTGATTGGAAATTTATGAAAATGCAGGACCTCAACGGAAAAATTGCCGTCATCACCGGCGCATCGAGCGGCATAGGGCAGGCAGCCGCTCGTTTGCTGGCGGAAGAGGGAGTCCACGTGGTGCTTGCAGCGCGGCGACTTGACCTACTTGATGCGCTGGCGGAGGAGCTTGGTGCGTCGGCAACCATCGTGCAGACCGATGTTACCGACGGCAGCCAGGTGCAGGCGCTGTTCGACCTGGTGCGGGAACGCTTTGGCGGACTGGATCTACTGTTCAACAATGCCGGCCTGGGCATCAGCGCACCTTTCGCAGACAGCACGCGGGACCAATGGAAGACAATGGTCGATGTGAACCTGTACGGGGTGTTCAACTGCACGCATGCGGCCATTGCGCTCATGCGCGGACGCCCAGGCGCGATGATCTCGTCTGTCTCCAGTGTGGGCGGGCGGTATGGCGTTGAGAACTGGTCCGTTTACAGTGCCACCAAATATGCTGTCGTAGGCTTTCATGACGCCTTGCGTAAGGAACTGGGACCAGACGGAATTCGCGTATCGGTGATCGAACCTGGAGCCGTCTGGACCGAGTTTGGCCATAACGTCAGTGTCGCGCTGAATGAGCGGCGTGAGAAACTCAATGCCCTGAGCGCTCAGGACGTTGCTCAAGCACTCGTCTATGCGTTCGCGCAGCCGGCCAACGTACTTATAGAAGAAATCTTGATGCGGCCAGTCCTTCAACTCGCCCCTTAACGCATTAATTGCGCGTTTCTTTCTCCGCGGCCCTTGCTGCTAGCAATGGCTGCTATGGGTCGATTGCTGTCACCCAGGATTGTTGGTCGTTTTCAGTCGCAGTTAATTCTGGTTGGCCTCGATGGAATGCAGGTTCATTCGCAGTTATCTCTGGTTTGAGGGGTGCGCTGGTCGCAGTTAATTCTGGTCGAAAAAGCCGCTGAATGCAGGTCGGAGCGTTATTCAATGCAGGTCGCTACATATAAGGCTGGTTTTAAGCCAAAAAGACAGGCCGTTCGTGCGTTGGCTTTGGTATTTCAGCCGATGGTAAGCTGGGCGTTTCCGGGGCGCTCAAGAAAGCGATAGCCCACACCAGGCTCGGTCTGTATGTAGCGTTGTTCTGTCGGGTCGTCTCCCAGTTTTTGCCTCAGCCTTCCAACCAGAACTCGCAGATAATGTGTATCTTTGGTGTGAGTTGGCCCCCAGATATCTTTTAAGAGTTGGGATTGGGTGACAATTTTACCGGACGCCAGCATCAAAATCTTCAGCACCGCGAATTCTTTTGGTGTCAGCCTGACAGGCTCTCCACTGACCATAATTTTTCGCTTAGAAAGGTCAATGGCCAGGATGCCATCTTCATAAATGACGGATGCTTCTGTTGGGGCCCCGCCGGTGCGCTGGTAAGTTCGTAACTGCGTTCTAACTCGAGCGAGTAGTTCGTCTATACCGAATGGTTTTGTTATGTAGTCATTGGCGCCAAGGTCAAGCGCTTTTACTTTTTCTGACTCCCGATTTCTGACGGATAGAACGATGACCGGCACAGACGACCACTCCCGTACGGCAGCAAGTACATCAGAACCATCCATATCGGGCAGCCCCAAGTCTAAAATTACTAAATCTGGCAGATGTCTGGCGCATAGTTCAACACCCGTTTCCCCATTTTCAGCTTCCAGCACGTCACACCCTTCAACCTTAAGACTGATACGCAAAAAATGTCGGATTTGCGGCTCATCGTCGATAATCAACACGCACGGCTTTTCCCGGTTTTGCGTCAGAGTGTTCATTCACTAGATTCCCTATGAGTTTCTGGTTCCTGTAGCTCGGTTAAATCCGGTGGTTCTATAAGGGGAAGCGTGATTTCAATGGTGGCGCCTTTGTTATTCGGCCCGGCAAGTGCCTGGATTCGTCCGCCATGGGCGCCGACCATACCGTGGCATATGGCGAGCCCCAGGCCACTGCCATGGGGGCTACGGTCACCTTCGCCACCTGTGAAGAACATGTCGAAAACCTGACTTCTCTGATCTTCGGGAATGCCCGGCCCTTCATCGGATATGGCGACAACGAGTTCATTGGCTTGTTGATGGGCGCTGATGGTGAGGGTGGATCCATCGGGCGCGAATTTAGCTGCATTTTCAAGAACATTGACCAGCGCTTGTTCAATCAGCGCCGGATGAACGAACAGCAGAGGGAGATTGTCCGCGATTCTACGTTCTACCTTAACCCGAGCCATCAAGTTTCTGGTGCGCCTTAACGCAGACGCTAGAATATCGGTGAACGCAATCCAATCCCGCTCGATCTTTAATGTGCCATGACCTAATTTCGTCATATCCAGCAGGTTGCGGATATAACGGTCCAGACGCTCACCTTCACCAAGAACAGAATCCAGCAGGCTTTCCCGGTCTTCATCTGAAAGACGGTTTAGCATGGATTTCAACGTACTTGCTGAGCCTATCATTGACGCCAGGGGCGTACGGAGGTCGTGCGAAATGGACGCAAGCAGAGCCGAGCGAAGCCTTTCGGTCTCTTCTGCCATCCGCGACGCTGATAGATTGGCCGCCAGCTGGGTGCGAAGCCACGCCTGGCCTAACTGATGTACATAGGTACCGATTGCAAGCTCTCGATAGCGGTCCGCAGCCATATCATCCACTTGCAGTCCCAGCACGGCGTAAACCTCATTTTCTACCGAGATCGGCTCGAATCGCCAGGGAAGGCTGTTTAACGTATCTGAAAACGCGCCACTGGGCTTGCCATTTTTTTGTGCCCAGTCAATTGCGGAACAAGCGGCTTCTTTAAATGGGGACGGGGATCCAGCACTGGCAAGTATCTCGATGCTGCCACTCTCGGGGCAACGTTGAGCAATAACCAGAGGTATTTTGACTTGCCCATACAGTACGTCGACGGCTTCTTTACGAACGGACGTAATATCCGGAGCGGAAGCCAGGCGCCGGGTAAATTTGAGAAGCGCGTCGGTAAGATCGTTCGAGGAGCGTAGCATTCGAATTTGATTTCTGAGTTTTCCCGCGAGATTGCCGCCAATGATTGCAATAATGAGGAAAAAAATGACGGTCAGAAGTTCGTCTTTGTCGGTGATGCCGAAGGTCAGTCTTGGCTCAGTGAAGATAAAATTGTACGTTAAAAAACTGAGTAGGGCGCTGAACAGTGCAGGCCTTATACCCGTTTTTGCAGCGACTAAAAGCACCCACGTCAGGAAAATCAGCGACAGATTTCCAAACGGAAGTATGTGTTGAAGCCCCAACGCCATTGCCGTTGCGACGCCCACACTCGCTACGGCCCAGGCATAGTCTGAACGTCTGCCGCCATGAACCTGCGCCTCGGCGGTATGCCTTTGTTGCTTTTTTGGCACCGGAATAAAGGTGATTTCGAAAGCTTCAGCTTGGGTTAACAGGCGACGACTGGTGGATTTTTTGAAGTGCCACCAGCGATTGTGAGAGCGGCCAAGAATTAATGTGGTGGTGTTCTGCTCCCGTGCAAACGCCAGAATTTCTTCAGCCACGTCGTAACCGCGAAGCGTTTTCACTTCTGCGCCCAGCCTGGCAGCCAGATCAAATATCTTTTCTACCCGCTGACGCTCAGATGCGTTCGAGCGACCGTTGTCAACGGTAACGACGGTCCAGGGCGCTTTACGGCGATCGGAAAGTCTTCGTCCTGCCCGAACCAAAGCTTCACCTTGTCCCGAGCCATCAACCGCAACCAGCATGCGCGATCGAACAGACCACGGCCCCTGAATGCCCTGGGATTGCATGTTTTCACGGACGTCTGCATCCAGTCGCTCTGCAATTGCCTGCACGGCGAGTTCTCGCAGCGCGGACAAATTAGAGGGGGAGAAATAGCCGTCCAGAGCCGCACGCGCCTGTTCAGGTACGTAAATCTTGCCTTGCCTGAGGCGTTCGAGCAGTTCAGATGGCGCCAGGTCCACCAACACGATGTTTTTGGCTCGCTCAAGAATGGAGTCCGGAATGGTTTCTCGCATTCGGACACCGGTAATATTGGCGACCACATCTGACAGGCTTTCAAGATGCTGTATGTTTATTGCCGTCCAGACGGTTATGCCCTGGTTCAGCAGCTCATCGATGTCTTGATAACGACGGCTATGGCGGGTACCGGGGATGTTTCGGTGGGCCAGCTCATCGACCAACATGACTTGCGGATGACGCTGAAGAGCCGCGTCCAGATCAAATTCGCGGAAGCGCTTGCCGGCGTATTCGATTTCTTTCGACGGCAGTTGCTCAAGGCCTTCGCATAACGCCATCGTTTCCGCGCGCCCATGGGTTTCTGCAATGCCAATAACAACGTCAACGCCCTGCCTTTTGAGCTCATGAGCCGCTTGGAGCATCTGGTAGGTTTTGCCAACCCCAGGCGCTGCGCCAAGAAATATTTTCAGCCCGCCCGCCTGTTCGCGCTTCTGGGTTCTGAGCAGCGCGTCTGGATTTGGGCGGTTCTGGTCGCCTTGGTTCAATCTAAAGACTCCTTACCATCCAGTGCCAGGTTTATCCGCAGCACATTAACCCGAGGCTGGCCGAATGTGCCGAGCGTGGGGCCTTCTGTATAACGCGCGATGAGCTCGTTGACCTGATCGACCGCCACATCTCTGGTTGCGGCAATACGCCTGGCCTGCAACCTGGCAGCTTCCGGTGATATATGAGGATCAATGCCAGAGCCCGAAGCCGCCAGCAGATCCACCGGAATGTCGATGGGGATTACTTGTTCGCGCGCGGCAATGTCTTCTGACGCCAACTTTACCCTGGCTCGCAGATCCGAGTTGCTTGGAGCGTAATTAGAGCCGGCGACAGAAAACGGATCGTAGTCGGCTGCAGATGGCCGACCATGGAAGTATTTCGCGGCTTTAAAGGGTTGTCCAACCAATTCGGACCCCACCACAGTACCGTCAATTATAATCAGGCTTCCGGTCGCTTGATACGGAAACAATAACCCGCCGACGGTAGTGACCAACAGTGGGTACAGGCCCCCGCAAAGCACAATGAACACAACCGCAGCCCGTATGGCCGCGAGCCAGGAAGTGTAGCCGGCCGTATCAACTGAGTTTGGTTTCATCATTTTTTTCTCCTTATAATACAACGGTCAGCATAAGATCCAGGGCTTTGATAGCAGGGAAGGGCAGCAATAGCCCCCCAAGGCCGAAAATCAGCAAATTGCGACGAAGAAGCTGAGATGCACTGGCCGGCTTGTAGCTCACGCCTTTCAGAGCGAAAGGAATTAACGCCGGAATGATTAACGCGTTAAAAATAGTGGCCGAAAGCACGGCACTCATCGGGCTCGACAGATTAAGTATATTCAGCACGCCCAGAGCGGGTAGGCTGCCGACGAACAGAGCAGGAAGAATGGCGAAATACTTGGCCACGTCATTGGCTAATGAAAAGGTAGTGAGCGCCCCACGAGTAATCAGCAGCTGTTTGCCAATTTCCACCACTTCCAGCAATTTGCCCGGATCAGAGTCCAGATCGACCATGTTCCCCGCTTCACGTGCTGCTTGCGTACCGGAGTTCATAGCAAGGCCCAGATCTGCTTGGGCCAACGCGGGCGCGTCGTTCGTGCCGTCGCCCACCATCGCCACTAATCGCCCCTCGGCCTGTTCTTTGCGGATAATGTCCAACTTTTGCTCGGGAGTTGCTTCTGCAACAAAGTCGTCAACGCCCGCTTCTGCCGCAATAGCGGCCGCGGTAATCGGGTTGTCACCGGTAATCATGACGGTTTTCACGCCCATTTCACGGAGCTTGCCGAAACGCTCCTTCATGCCGGGCTTGATAACGTCTGACAGCGAGATAACCCCAAGAATCCGATTACCCTCGGCGACAACTAAAGGCGTGGCGCCATTTTTTGCCACCCGTTCTACCAGGCGGTCAGTTTCGAGTGGGTAGTGGCCACCTTTTTCGGTCACCAGTGTGCGTATCGCGTTTGTCGCGCCCTTCCGCAGCTTACGGCCATCGGGTAAATCGACACCCGACATCCGGGTATGAGCAGAGAATTCAATAAACTCTGCGCCTTCTTCAGTTTGGGCACTGGAGCCATTATCCCGAGCCAGCTTGACGATGGATTTCCCCTCGGGAGTGGGGTCAGCCAGCGATGTCAGTAATGCAGCATCCCTTAACGCAGCGGGTGACACGCCCTGCAACGGTTCAAACGCCGTGGCGCGCCTATCACCCAGAGTGATAGTGCCGGTTTTATCCAGCAGCAAGGTGTCAATGGAACCCGCCACTTCAACCGCTTTGCCAGACTTGGCAATCACATTGGCTCGCAAGGCCCGATCCATGCCGGCGATGCCGATGGCCGGAAGCAGTCCTCCAATGGTGGTGGGGATCAAACACACCAGCAGCGCTACCAACACCGAATACGAAGGGTAAATATCAACAAATCCAGAGAGGGGAACCAGGGTAACCACCACGATCAGGAATATCAGGGTCATGGCAGCCAGCAGCACAGAAAGCGCCAGTTCGCTGGGCGTTTTCTGGCGTTGCGCGCCTTCTACGAGCGCAATCATCCGGTCAAGCAGGGAATTTCCAGGGTCGGCGGTCACTTCTATCACAATCTCGTCTGATAGCACTTTGGTTCCCGCGCTGACACCGCTGTTATCGGTGCCCGCCTCGCGAAGCACGGGGGCAGACTCACCGGTTACGGCTGATTCGTTGATCGTCGCAGCGCCTTTGACAATCTCACCGTCGGCTGGAATCAGTTCATTAGCCTTCACAACCACCCGGTCACCTCTGCGCAAATCCGTCGCGGGTACCAGCTGAGTCTGATTGCCAATCATTTTCAGAGCTTTGAGGTCTGTTCGGGTCGCCCGCAAAGCACCTGCTTGGGCTTTACCTCGGGCTTCGGCTACAGATTCTGCCCCATTGGCAAATAACACCGTGAAAAGCAGAATGGCACAGATTATAAAATCGAGCGCAGCGGGCTGGCCCTGCATTAGGTGAGTTACGCCTAGCAATCCGGTTATCAGCGTGCCAATACCGACGACGAACATAACGGGGTTGCCAGCGAGGTGCTGGGGCGACAAATTTTTGAAGGACTGACTGATAACGCGGCTGGCTTTGACCGAATCCGTTATTTCTTGAGTGTCGTTAGGCATCATGCTTCTCCAATCAAGGCAACATAATCAGGGCGTCAGCGATCGGGCCAAGAATCAGCACCGGCATAAAGCTCAACAAGGTGAACATCACAATGACTGCGAGCGTCATCACGCCAAAAGTGGCGGTATCGATGCTTAAGCTGCCACGGCCCTCGGGGGCAGAGCGTTTTGCTGCCAGAGACGCAGCGATAGCCAGAGGCACCAAAATCGGAATAAAACGGCCCAGTGCAAGATTGATGGAGCAGGTGATGTTCCACCATATTGAATTATCGCCCAAGCCTTCGAAGCCGGAGCCATTGTTCGCAAAGGCAGATGTGTATTCGTAAATCACCTGGGTGAGGCCGTGGAAGCCCGGGTTAGAGACTCCGGTTAACGTTGGGAAAGCGACGGTGACGGCACTAAACCCCAGTATCAGTAAAGGTTGTATAAGCAGGGCAATACACACCAGTTTTATCTCACGGGTTTCCAGGGCTTTACCCGCTATTTCGGGCGCTCGTCCGATCATGAGCGAGCCAAGAAACGCCGCTAGTATCACGAACAGCAGATAACCAATCAATCCAACGCCGATACCGCCAAAAGTGACATTGATGAACATGTCGACCAGAAGAACCATGCCACCAATGGGATTAAAGCTATCGTGCATGCCGTTTACCGACCCGTTGGAGGTCTGGGTTGTCCAGCTGCCCCACAGTGCCGTTGCGGTGGCACCAATGCGGACCTCTTTGCCTTCGAGGTTTGGTCCTTCTGCGGCAAGGTTGGTGAAGGCAGCGTTAGGCTGGTTTTCTGACCAGATGGCGACAGAGGTAAGCGAAACGGACATCACCACCATGACGGTCATAATCACCAGTGCCAGCTTCCGGCGGCCAGTGAGAAACCCCAGGGAAAAAACCATGGCGGCGGGAATAAGAACAAGCGAAACCGTTTGAATGAAGTTGCTCACGGGCGTGGGGTTTTCCAATGGCACGCTTGAGTTTGCGCCATACCAGCCGCCGCCATTGGTGCCCACCTGCTTGATGGCAACCATAGGTGCGACCGGGCCGATAGGGATACGCTGCTCAGTCATCTCTGCAGTCTGGTCTAGCGGAATGGCGGTTTGCGCACCGTGGTAGCTATTGGGAACGCCTTGTGATGCCAGCAATAAAGCGATCACAGTCGCAATGGGAAGCATAATCCGGACAATAGCCCGGGTTATGTCTTGGTAAAAGTTGCCGACCGATACTGGGTCATTTGACGGGGTTCGGGATTTACGGTCAGACCGGCCCAGAAGGGTGCGTACGATTGCGATCAGAGCCGCCATGCCGGCAGCCGGCGTAATCACCTGCAGCGCAACAATTCCGAAGGTGTGCGCCAGATAGCTCAGTTGCGCCTGGCCGGAATAATGTTGCTGGTTGGTGTTGGTCAGAAATGATATCGCCGTGTGCAGGGCCAGATCCCAGCTCATTCCACCTATCGCGTCCGGGTTCAGAAAAAGAACGCCTTGGGTCATTAAAAGCCCAAACACAATCAGGGCCAGAACAAGGTGCAGTTTCAGCAACGCTTTGCCGTAACCCTGCCAGCTCATGGGCTGGGCGGGATCTACTCCCGCCAGGCGGTAAATACCTCTTTCCACGGGCAGAAAGATCATGGCGCCCGTGCCTTCGCGGCCGTTGAAAACCCCGGCAATGTACTCTCCTAATGGCCATGCCAGCAGAAGTGTAACGGCATAAATAATAATGACTTCGTTCACAGCCGTTCCTCCATTTCAATGAACCAGAAACACAGGCCGAAAAGTCCTAGAATGATGCCGATGCCAATCAGTGCCATGGTCAGAACCTCTCAGGGCGAAGCAACGCTGCAACCAGATAAACGCCAACGGCAAGTGAGACCAATAAAAGGAATGTGGACACGCTCGTACTCCTTCAGTGAGTGTGTGGTTATGATGCAGCGGCAGGGTGTAAAAATTCGATGACCAAACAGGGCGCGGGGCGTAAAAATTTCGTTAAAATACAGCGTTTTTGGCAAGGGCTGACAGGCTCTGATTTTCAGGTCTTTTCAGGTATAAACGCGGTCTGAAGCACTGTGATGGCAATGCACCATTACACGTGCCAGAATTCAAAGTCTTGAATTCATTGGCTTGAAGAGCTCTGGGACCGTTTTCTCTTACACACAATCGCTTTAAAGAATTGGATTCAATCACCATGACAGATCAAATAAGAGTCGCCATTGCCGGTTATGGCAATTTGGGCCGGGGCGTGGAAGCGGCTTTGGCACAAAATCCGGACATGGAACTGTTTTGCGTGTTCAGCCGCCGTGATCCTGCCAACGTGACGCTTCTTGATCGCAAAGTGCCGGTATACGCCATGGCAGATGTCGAGCAGTATCAGGATGAAGTGGATGTGATGATTCTGTGCGGTGGTTCTAAAACGGATCTGCCAAAACAGGGGCCATATCTGACGCAGTTTTTTAACACGGTGGACAGTTTTGATACCCATGCAAAAGTGAATGAACACTTTGCAGCACTGGATGATGCGGCGCAAATGTCCGGCAACATTGCGCTTTTGGCTGTGGGCCGGGACCCCGGTCTAATGTCACTGAACCGTCTGTTTGGTGAAACCATTTTGCCGGAAGGTAAAACCGATACGGGTACCCAAAGCAAGCAGATCATCGAGTGCTCGTTGGCTCTGGGCAGTAATCTCGAGTTCACCGCCAGTGCTCTGGTGGCCTACTCTCGGGCTGTTTATAGGCTGGCGCGCTCAGGTGAGATCGGAGCCAAAACCGTGTTTGATGTTGCTCCAGGTTCGCTGTCACCCAAAAGTCCGTCGCAGCTGCGCAAAGAGCTGCTCTGATTACAACGCTCGCGGAGAATACAATGGCCCATCCCAATGAGGATTGAAGCAGAGAATCTGCCAGACAGCACCATCAGCTGCTCAAGCTGTCAGGCCTGCTGTTGCCGCCTGGAAGTCATGCTGATTACAGAGACCGGCGTGCCAGAGCGCTTCATTGCAACGGACCAGTGGGGCAGCCGCACCATGGCCCGACTAGACGACGGTTGGTGCGCCGCACTGGATCGCAACACCCTGTCTTGCTCAATTTATCAGAAGCGCCCGTTCATCTGCCGCGAATTCGAAATGGGCGGCTACGAGTGCATAGTCGAGCGTGCCGTTCCTTAGTGTCCCGTCTGTAAGCCTTATTGCCTGTGCGGGTGTGTTATTATCATAACTAGCTACTATTACGCGAGCTATTCAAATCGCGACGGCACGAAATGAAAGGGTGATTGGCAATGAACATAAATGAAGTGGCGTTTTCAGTACTGGATTTAGCTTCCACAAAAGACAACGATGAAGGCGCAACGCCGGCTTTGCAGCGCTCACTGACGCTGGCCAAACACGTGGAACAGTTAGGCTTCAACCGTTACTGGGTGGCCGAACACCACAATATGGACGCCATTGTTAGCTCCGCCACCGCGGTTGTGGTGGGTTATCTGGCGGCGGGCACGCAGACAATTCGCGTGGGGGCAGGGGGCGTGATGCTGCCAAACCACGCGCCCATCGTGATCGCCGAACAGTTCGGCACGTTGGAAGCGCTTTACCCGGGCCGAATTGACCTGGGTTTAGGCCGTGCGCCGGGCACTGACCCGCTCACATCCCGCGCTTTGCGCAAACACCTGAGCGGAAGTGTGGATGACTTTCCTGCGGACGTAGAAGAGCTGCAGGCATTTTTGGGCCCGCGCCAACCCGGTCAAAAAGTTGTGGCTATGCCGGGAGTGGACAGTAACGTGCCGCTTTGGTTATTGGGTTCCAGCTTGTTCAGCGCACAACTGGCGGCAAAAAAGGGTTTGCCTTACGCCTTTGCGTCGCACTTTGCGCCGCGCATGATGATGCAGGCTATAGAAATATACCGCAGCCAGTTTCAGCCGTCGGAATTGCTGGACAAGCCTTATGTGATGCTGGGAGTGCCCTTGGTTGCTGCAGACACTGATGAGCAGGCCGAGTTTTTAGCCACCACCACCTATCAGCGCATACTGTCGTTAATTCGTGGCCAGAGCCTGAAGATGCGCCCGCCAGTGTCGAGTATGGATGGCCTGTGGAGCCCTCAGGAAGAGCAAACCGTGCGAGATTTTCTGGGCCTGGCGATGATTGGCAGTGGCGACACCGTCAAACAGAATCTGCAAACGCTTTTGCAGCACACCCAGGCGGACGAGCTTCTTTTCACCTGCGATCTTTACAAACAGCAAGACCGCTTGCGTTCGTTTGAGATTCTGGCTGCACTCAAGAATTAGCCGGGACGATTATTTTTCCTGAGCCGTTTTTACTCGTATTTTGTTGGTGCCCAGACGGGTCTCGTTCAACTTTGCCTTGGCCAGTTTCGCCTGTTTTGCATCGGGCATCTCAACGAAACCAAATCCTTTTGATTTGCCGGTTTCTTTATCCAGAACCAGAGTGCATTCGGTTACGGTGCCGTGTGCCTCAAACAGCTCGCGGATTTCCTGTTCGGTGGTGGTGCGGGCGAGATTACGAACTAATAGTTGCATGGTAGGCCACAGTGATAGGGGGTGATAGAAAGTTATTCCCGCGATTGTTTCAGCATGGCTGGATAAGAACAAGCGCCGCAGTTAACTTTGCGTTTTTAGGGAGTCTTTTTTCCGTTGATGTAAGCGTGCTTACGCGGAAGACTCAGCGTTTCCAGAGCAAATAGCTTTCAATCACATCCCGGACAAATACAGCGTAGTCGTCGACGCCAACGCCTTGATCACGATATTTTCGGCGCTTCAAATACCAATCTTGCAGCAAGGCTTTTGTCATTAGGGAAACTAAGCGTGCGTTTTTTGCTTCGTATATCTTTGCTTTGATGCCATCTTCAATCAAATCCAGAAAGATCTCTTCAATTTCAAGTTCGATCGCAACAGCGTCACGCTTTTCTGGAGCCGGTAGACTCTTTGCTTCCATGTAGGAAAAATAGAACCAGGCCCGCATTTGTTCGGTCAGATATAGATGGGCCTTGATGGCGGCAAACAATCGATCGCGTATATCCTCGACCTGGCTTGTGTAATGAAGAAGAGTCCGGCGCGTGATAATAAAACCGTGGCTTTGAATCAAATGAATCAGGTCGGCTTTGTTGCTAATGTAGGCGTACAGCCCGCCCATGCTCATCCCTGAATCGGCGCACAAATCTCTCAATGTCATCGCATGAAAACCCTTGGAATTGGCCAGTCGAAGGGTTGACTCAATAATTCGTGTCAGGTTTTTGACCGCAGTTGCCTCCTTTTTAATGCTTATGCGGTCTTTGTTTTGACGGTAAACATCACGGATCACATCCTCTTTCGACAGGCTCAATTCGCCGTGAAACGCTTCATAATTTTTAATCATATCCGCTCCTGCAGCGATTATTCCAAGCCAGATTACGCGACCGACAAGAACCTTTCCTGAGTGGCCTGGTCAGCTCGCAGTTCGTCACTGGTGGCCTGATGGACAACCTGCCCCTTTTCCAGAATGTAGGCTCTCCGGGCATGTTTCAGTGCGAATCGAACACTCTGGTCAGTGAATAGTATGGTCGTGGTCTGACTAAGATCGTCAATCAACTCCCCGATCTGCTGCACAATAACCGGGGCCAGCCCCTCATTGGGTTCATCCAGCAATAGCAGCCTTGGCTGAGTCATCAACGAACGAGCTACCGCCAGCATTTGCTGCTGTCCGCCAGACAAAGTAGCTCCGTCTTGATCTTCTCGCTCTCCCAACATTTCGTATTTCTTGAGGATATTATCCACGGTCCAGTGGGCGGCAACCCCCTTGCGTTGATAAGCGGCCACTTCGAGGTTGTCCCGGACGCTCAGGCTGGGAAAAATCCGGCGATCCTCCGGCACATAACCAATGCCTGAACGGGCAATTCGGTGCGGCGGCAAACCCTGAATTCGCTTGCCGTTAAAGATCACCTCACCAGATCGCGGAGGTGTTAAGCCAATAATACTTTTCAGTGTTGTACTCTTTCCGGCTCCGTTCCGGCCGAGTAGACAAACCGTCTCACCCTCTTCCAGTTGAAGAGTAACGCCTTGAAGCGCTTGGCTTTCGCCATAGAACGTCTGAATATTGCGAACATCAAGAATCATGCGCCGGTCTCCTCGGTCACTTCGTCTTCTTCTTCACCCAAGTAGGCACGCCGAACCTCAGGATGGCTCTTCACTTCCGCTGGAGTGCCTGCAAACAATTTTTCACCACGGTGCATGACGAGAATGCGATCCGCTACATCGAAGACCACATCCATATCGTGCTCGGTGATGAGGAACGTGTAGTCGCCACTGTTTGCCAGACTTTTGATCAGTCTTGTGGTTCGCCGGGTTTCCTCCGG
Source organism: Marinobacter sp. M3C (assembly GCF_023311895.1). GTDB lineage: Bacteria > Pseudomonadota > Gammaproteobacteria > Pseudomonadales > Oleiphilaceae > Marinobacter. The sequence goes on along the minus strand of NZ_CP092284.1, from coordinate 2,666,084 downwards.
CGTCATTCCTGCCGTTGGCTCGTCCAGCAGAACCAATTTTGGACGCGTCGCCAGAACCATCGCTATTTCTAACAGACGCTTGTCGCCATAACTGATGACCTCGGCGCGTTGATCCTTGAGGCTATCGACACCCAGGCGCTTGAGGAGCTCTACCGCTTCCTGCTGAATACCGGTGTTACGAGACGCAATATTAAACAGCTTGCGACTGTGGCCATGAAAAGCCGACAACACCACTTCAACGTTCTCTTGAACCGTCATCTCAGGAAAAATGTTGTTAATCTGGAAAGAGCGTGAAATTCCCAATCTGCTAATTTTATGGGGTGGCAGGCCGGTGATGTCTTTACCATCAAGCGTGATATTGCCCTCAGAGGGCTGCATCCGGCCAGAAACCATGTTGTAAAACGTCGTCTTGCCAGCGCCGTTGGGGCCGATGATAGCCATGGTCTCCTTCGGCATGACGTCCAGATTGATGCCCAAGACCGCAGCATTTCCACCAAAACGTTTGGTAAGATTAGATATGGTGAGAATTGGATTAGTCATTTTTTTATCTCCATCCACCAGTCAAGGACGGTGCCCAATAAGCCCTTGCGGAAGAAAATAACCATCAGGGCGAGGATAATACCGAGAACAAGCATCCAGGACTCTGTAAAGCTGGTGATCCAGGTTTCCAGCAGTACAAACACCGCCGAGCCAACGAACGGTCCTAAGAAGTAGCCTGTGCCACCCAGGATAGCCATCAGTATTGGCTCTGCAGACATCGACCAATGCAGCAATTCAGGGCTTGCGACTCGAAGAAACGGAGCCATTAGACCACCTGCCAAGCCCGCAAAAGAGCCTGCAATCACGAAGGCCACCAACCGATAAGTGCGCACATTCAGGCCGGCAAATGACACCCGCTCGGGATTCTGGCGAATAGCTCTCAGGATCATACCGAATGAACTTCGACAAATTAGGTACAGTACCGCCGAGGCAATAACAACAATGGCTAGCACCACGTGGTAATAGACAGCTGGATTCCCCAGAGTCAGATCAAGCCCGAGCCCGAATGAGCCCAGAGAAAATCCAGTCAGCCCGTCACTGCCATTGGTGACTGAGCGCCACTGGTATGCAATAGCAAAAACCATCATGCCAAAGGCCAGAGTCAACATGGCGAAATACACTTCATTCAGCCGGACACAGAAAAAACCAATGACTAAGGCTAATAGCGCGGAGGCACCCATGGATACCAGCAGGCTGAAAACAAACGGCCACTCCAGATGTATTAGCACTAATGCCATAGCGTAGGAGCCGATGCCGAAGAAAGCCGCATGCCCAAAACTCAGCATTCCTGTATAGCCAAAAATCAGATTAAAACTGGCTGCGAACAAGCCTAGAATAAGAATTTCGGTGAAAATGAAAATATAAAAGTAAGAGGCAATCCAAGGCACCGCAATCAGCCCCGCAATCACCAAAGTCAGCAAGGCCCATAAAATCTTGATCTTCATGCCGCTGCCCCTTTGCCCATAATGCCATTAGGTTTGAACAACAGAACCAGCGCCATTCCCAAAAATGGCAAAAGCATGTTTACCTCAGGAAAATAACGACCACCAAAGCCATGGATCAGCCCGAGAATAATGGCCCCGAGCAAGGCGCCTGGAAAGCTCCCAAGACCACCGATGACCACCACAATAAAGGATTCGATAATAATCTTGTCGCCCATGCCGGGGTCCAGTGCACGCATCGGTGCGGCAATCACACCGCCGACAGCCGCAAGCCAGGCGCCAAAGGCAAACACCCCCGTCACCACTAGCCGGGTATTGATACACAAGACCTCTGCCATATCGCGATCCAGCGCGGCAGCACGCATGATTCGACCGATCCGGGTCCGGTTAAACAGGAACCAGAGGCCAGCCAGTAGCACCAGACCCATAACAATCACAAACAGGCTGTATGTCGGTATGGAGCTACCGATAATATCTATCGACCCGGCCAACAGCTGCGGTGGCTGAACGACCTGAATTCCACTGCCCCAGATCAGTCGCACGCTCTCGTTAATGATTAACAGAAGCGCGAAAGTGAGTAACAAGCTGTCTCCTATATCCCTGGAATAAATATACCGTAATAAAAACCGGTCAATGAGGACCGCCAATATAGCCACGCCAAGCGGAGCCAAGAGCAACGCTGCCCAGAACGGCATTCCTACTATGTTGATCAGGGTAAATGCCAGGTACGCCCCCAGCATGTAGAGCGCTCCGTGAGCAAAGTTGATGATGTTCAGAACACCAAACACGATATTCAGTCCTACTGCGATAATGAACAGCAGAAGCCCGATATCAAGACTATTCAGCAACGCCGATCCGATGCCAGACATGGATTACCTCGTTTCGTTAGGGCCGGTGCCGTGACGCACCCCATGGGCGCCGCGGCAATCGTTCAGGCAATCTCTAAGTCAGAGATTGCAACCGGTCTCTTCGATAGAGCGAGCCACATCTTCGCCGTCAAAGATCTGCAGATCAGTCAGTGTGCGGATATCGTACTTAGAATTCATTGGGCCTGAAATACCCCAGTTCGGACTGACCATTGCCTGGTTATCGCCTTTGCGGAACGTAATCGTGCCGTTCGGAGCTTCCATGCTCATTCCACTAAGTGCCTTTGCAACCGCAGGGCCATCAGTAGTGCCCGCTGCTTCCATTGCTTTTTTATAGGCATAAATAGCTGCATAGGCACCTTCAGCGTTATAGCTGGGCGGGACGCCGTAGGCATCGATATACGCCTTAACAAAGTGGGCATTGACGTCGTTATCATAAGCGTCGTACCAGTACCGGGTAGAAAGGTGCACGCCTTCCGGCATCTCTTCGCCAAGAGCCGATAACACTTCGGTCGCTGCACCGACGGTAAACAGCAGTTCGTAGTCTTTTTCAAAGAATCCGCGATTGTTGGCCTGACGAACGAAGTTGACCAGATCGCCACCCCAGACAGAGATAAGAACACCGTCGGCATCCGAGTCCATGACCCGATCAATGAACGGAGTAAAATCTTCAGCTCCAAAACGCGGGAAATTGGTCTCAGACATCAGGTTGACATCAGGTTTGAGCTCTTTCAGGTAGTTTCCGAAAAACTCCCAGGACTGGTGACCGAAAGCATAGTCCGGGCCGATAGTCGTCCAGTTAGTGGCATCAAGTTTCGCAGCCACCAGAGCAGCGGCCTTCATGTTCTGGGCAACGTTTACGCTGATACGGTAGGTGAACGCATTACACAGCTTTCCGGTTACGTCGGGGGTGGCTGCGTGGGTAATAATGAGTGGTTTCTGCAACTCAGGCATTGTCGGCACCATGCCTTGGGCGACACCGGAACTATCAAGCCCTACCAAGGCGTCAACACCTTCCGAGTACACTAATTTGCGGGCGGCTTGTATGGCCACCGACGCTTTACCCTGGCTATCTTCATAGACCATCTCGACTTGACGGCCCAGAATTCCACCAGAGGCGTTGATTTCATCGACCGCGAGGTTGATTCCCTTCTGGGCAAACTCACCGTAGGTCGCAGCGCTGCCAGAGAGAATGTAGATTCCCCCTATGCGAACTGGCTCCTCCGCGTAACTGGTGCTTGCGGCACCCATCGCAGCGGCTGCGGTTATTGCAACCAAGATTTTTTTTGCACATGTTTTTATCATTGTAATGCCCCTTCGTTATTGTCTTTATTTTTAATGGCTAAAAAACGTTCTAGTTGCTATCGCAACCTCCTTCTGACCGCGGTCAGACCTATTACGGGACCAGAGAATCCCGGAGAATATTTTTGCGGACCTTCCCTGTAGCGGTTTTCGGCAACTCACCAAACACTACCTTCCTGGGCGCCTTGAAATGCGGCATGTGTGCTCTACAAAACGCTATAATGTCTGCGGATGTTATCTCTTCACTGTCGTCAATCAGGCTGACAAAAGCACAGGGTACCTCCCCCCACTTTTCATCGGCTATTGCCACTACAGCAGCCTCGGAAACCTGCGGGTGCCGGTAAAGCACCTCCTCCACTTCAAGGCTGGAGATGTTCTCTCCGCCAGAAATAATGACATCCTTGGCTCGGTCCCGAATCTCGACGTAGTGGTCAGGGTGCATGACCGCCAGGTCGCCCGTATGAAGCCAGCCGTTACTAAAAGCATCGGCCGTGGCTTCCGGGTTTTTTAGGTAGCCCTTCATCACGGTGTTTCCCCGAATACAGATCTCACCCATGGTTTTGCCATCAGCCGGCACGGATTCGCCACTAACAACGTCGAGAACCGCGACCTCATCCAACCCATGTGTGGAAACGCCCTGACGGGACATTTTCAATGCTCTTTGTTCCAGCGGAAGGGCCTGCCACTCGGGCTGAGGCACGCACAACGCAGACGGACCAAATGTCTCGGTCAAACCGTAGAGGTGGGTAATCTGAAAACCGATCTCTTCCGCTTTTTGAATCACACTGCTCGGGGGTGCTGCACCACCCAAAGCGAACTGGGTCGAACGGGACAGCTTCAGCTCTTCTCGCCCGAGCTCTTGCAGCAACATATTCATTACCACCGGCGCTCCGCACATATGAGTCACTCCGTAAGTCTCGATATGGCGATAAATGTTCATCGGGTCCACATCCCTAAGACACACATGGGTTCCGCCCACTGCCGTTATCGCCCAAGTGTAGGCCCAACCATTGCAATGGAACATCGGAAGAGTCCACAAGTAGACCGTCTCAGGCGTCATTTCAAACACCAGGGAGTTGGTCATCGCGGCCAGAAAGGCACCTCGGTGGTGGTAAATGACGCCTTTCGGGTTGCCCGTCGTGCCCGATGTATAGTTCAGAGCAATAGCATCCCACTCGTCATTAGGACGTTGCCAAGTGGCTTCCGCGTCCCCCTCTATCAGAAAGCTTTCATAATCCTGCTGCGCAAGCCCGTCGCTAACGCCCGCCTTACTCTCGATCGAAATCAGAAGTGGCGGCACCTCCAGCCCCGAGACCGCTGCGCGAACCACATTCTCCCAATCTGTGTCATAGAACAGCACACGCGCCTCGCCATGCCCTAAAATGAATGACAGCGTTGCGGCATCCAGGCGAATATTAATCGTGTTGATGACGGCACCTGCCATCGGGACGGAGTAGTGGGACTCAAGCATCTCATGGCTGTTCGGGCTTAATATGGCGACCGTGTCTCCGGGGTTAACGCCTTTGCGCCTCAACGCATCGCCCATCTGACAGCAACGCCGGTATAGCTCACGATAGGAAAGAGCCAGGTCGACATCGATTACGGCCTGTTTATCCGGATACACGGTTGCTGAGCGCTGTAGCAGCGTAAGCGGGGTCAGTGCTGAAAAATTAGCGAGTGTTCTATCGAATTTTTCGTACTTATTCATGTTTCACCGCTTCAGGTAGCCCGGGCTATTTATTCCCAAACGAGCCTCCGTTAAAGTTTGTAGAACTTCACGCAGGGCCGGTTCTCTGCCATCCAGCCGACGCTCGCGAATCGCCTCGGCGAGAGATATTTCGCCTTCAACATTAGGATTCGGTTGAGATCGAGCCGCTAAAAATGTGCTAACAGCCTGGTCTGCCTCCTCCACCTTGGCCTGCTCACTTTGCCCAAGCTCGCGTATTGCCATACTCATGGCGTTAGCAATCATTAACGCTTCGTATTTTCGCGCGCCAGTGAGCTCTGGTGTGAGTGAGTTCAGCAGCACCTGACGAGCTTCTATCAATAGGTCATGGTTGTCCGGTTGATTAATCACTGGTTGTCCTCCAGTTCCTGAATCTGAGTCAACAAATCAAACTCCATCTGAGCGACCATTCGACCCGTCAGCGCCAACTCTAACGAGCGTTGTTCACCGGAGATGTGCCGTCGCGCCTGTTGAAGCGCGATGATGGCCCAGCGCATGAGCGCCATCACTTCCCAATAGCTAACGGCTGCCGGATCAATATCAGTGCCCCCAGCCTCGCGGTAGCCGTTCAGAAAATCCGCCTTCTCACCGACTCCACCTGCTTCCCGCTCATTCGCACCAAACCGCCAACTTCGGCTGCAAAACCAACCAAGGTCCTCCGCTGGGTCACTCCAGGCGGCGAACTCCCAGTCCAGGATAGCTGTCAGCTTTGCATCAGCCATCATGTAGTTCCCGGTTCGAAAATCGCAGTGACACAGCACAGTTGGACCCGGTTCCGGCGTGTTGTCTTCCAGCCAGTTTAGCGCCCACTCCAGAACAGGGTGCGGTTCTGCAATTTCCTGGAGGTGCCGCTGGTAAGTCGATACACGGCTCAGCGCTGCATCGCCTTGATCAGGCAATGTCAGAAAGTCCAGTGAACGCATGGGTGGTCGCACTGTATGTAATTTTGCAAGCTCTGCACCCAGCCGCCGCACAATCATACGGCGCTGCTCACCCGTAAAATCTGACTTAACCAATTGGCGTGGTGATGCGCTCCCGTCCGCCCGGGTCATGACGTAAAAAAGCTGCCCGCTGACATCAAGATCCTCGCAAAGCCAAAGAGGTTTCGGGACAGTAACCCCCGCTTCAAACGCGGCTTCCAGCACCCGAAATTCCTCGGGTCTGGACAAGCTTTCTGCAATGCCTGAAGGGGCGTCTTGTCGCACCACAAATTCCTGAAGACCTGATTGCACTCCACCTTCAATTTCCAGAGTCAATCCAAAGTTGTCTTGAATGGCACCTCCGGAGAGCTTATTAAACGCAATCACTTTGGCGCTCCGAGCACCAGATTGGTGAACAACAAACTGGCTAAAAACCTCCGCAAGCTCAGACATAGGTTTACACGCCCCAGCGCCAGAAATCAGCGCGCTCAGCCAACAATGTTTTTGAGAACACCATTTTATGAATCTCGGATGCGCCATCAACCAGACGCGCTTGACGCGCATAGCGATAAATCCATTCCAGCGGCGTGTCTTTGGAGTAGCCCCTCGCACCACACAATTGAATGGCGGTATCTACAGCCTTGTGTAGAGTGTCGGCGACCGCTACTTTGGCCATAGAGACTTCTTTTCTGGCAAAGTCACCTTGGTCCAGCTTCCAGGCAGCGTGCATGGTTAGTAGTCGACCGACTTGGATGTCCATAGCAGCCTCGCCCAAAAGCCATTGCACACCTTCGCGCTGACCCAGTGTCTGACCGAAGGACTCACGCGTATTGACATATTCCGTGGCGATTTCGAGGGAGCGCCGCGCCAAACCAAGCCAACGCATACAGTGTGTAAGGCGTGCAGTGCCCAGTCGAATCTGGGTAAGCTTCAAGCCATCGCCGACTTCCATCAGGCGGTTCTCATCTGGAATTTCCAAGCCATCGAACCGGATTTCGCAGTGCCCACCATGTTCTTCCGGGCCCATGATAGGAATGCGCCGAACAATCTCCCACCCGGGATCATCCTTGTGGAACATGAAGGCGGTTAAACCCTTTCTGGTATCGTCTGAGGTTCGAGCAATCAGGATGAAATGAGAGGCTGCGGCAGCGCCGGTAATATAGTGTTTATGCCCGTGGATAACCCATTTTTCACCCACACGCTTCGCACTTGTCTGCATCATGCCGGGGTCTGAGCCGCAGCCGGGAGGTGGCTCCGTCATCGCAAATGCGGATCGCACCGTTCCCTCCACAATGGGCTTTAGCCAACGCTCCTGTTGCGCCTCAGTAGCCACCTTCGCCAATACCATCATGTTGCCATCATCGGGTGCCGCAGAATTGAACACCACGGGGCCAAAAATCGAGCGGTTCATTTCTTCATAACAAGCAGCCATGCCCGAGATATCAAGCCCTTTTCCACCAAGGTGCTCAGGAATTTGTAAGCACCACAGACCTTCCTGCTTTGCCTTGGTGCGCATGATTTCCAGATGCTCAAGCGCAATGTTTTCGTGTTCATCGTAGGCATCTGGATTACTTTCCAGCGGCAACAGATGCTGTTCCACAAAGTCTCTTATCCGCGCTCGATAAGACTCGTTCTTAGCGTTGAGATTGAAATCCACAGGAAGAACCTCGTTATAGTGAAGATTGCAGATGACCGCCATCCACCACGAGGGTGCTGCCGGTCATGTAGTCAGAAAGCTCCGATGCCAGAAGCAGCAACGGGCCACACAGATCGTTTGGCTGCCCAAGACGCCGCTGCGGAATGCGATTAATCATCTTCTCGCCCGGCTCAGTGGCAAAGAAATCTCGATTCAGGTCAGTCTCTATATAACCAGGTGCTAACGCGTTGACCCGAATACCATAGCGCGCCCACTCCAGGGCCAGAACGCGAGTCAACTGCTCAACCCCTGCTTTAGCAACAGCATAAGGTGCAACATTGCCCGCCGCACGATGCCCGAGAATGGAGGAAATCATTATGATGCTTCCGCGCCTGTCCTCGCTGGACAAGCGGCGGGCCGCCTCCGTGGCAACTAGCCAGCAGCCTTTGAGGTTCGTATCAATAACGCTATCCCAGTCGCCACCTGTGCAGTTCAGAGCTTTTTTGCTGATGGCCACACCAGCATTAGCCACGACCACATCAGGAATGCCAACTTTGGCCGCCATAACATCGAAGGCCTGTGTGACGCTGAGTTCATCACTAACATCCATTGGGACAATATGAATTCGATCGGAATGATCTGGAAATTCTGATTTGAGGCGTTTAAGAGCTTCACAACGTCGACCGCTAACGATGACGGTAGCGCCGGTATCAAGCAAACAGCGGGTGAAGCTTTGTCCTAACCCGCCTGCAGCGCCCGTGATAAGCGCGATCTTGCCATCAGTACACAAAGGCCAGTTCGTGTTATCAGAAATTTTTTTATTAGAATTATTCATTTTTTGAACCCTCTGCTCAAAAAATATAAACCGAGCGCTCGATTTATTCAAGAAAGTAAGCGAAAAAAATTTCGTGCCAGAGTGGTTCGATGAATGCTGGAATATTACCTATCGTGAAGTCCCGAAACAGTTGAAAATCTTAGGGTCTGCCGTGTTTCGGGTGGCAACTAGTGTTTGTCAAAATTTTCCAGAAACCGATAGCGCTCCGCGCGCGCCGTGCGCATTTCCGCTTCGCGATTGTTCGCCAATACTTCCTGCACGTAGCTGATGTGTTCGCCGGCGCTGCGCCGGGCGTCGTCTGGCCGTGCTTCCATAATGGCCTGAAACAGCTCGCGGTGCTGGTTCACCAGGCGCTCGCGTGTTTCGCCGCGCAGCTCGTACATGCCGCCAATGTTCGTCACCACGTTGCGTTTGAGCAGGTCAAACAGGCCGCGCATGGTGTGCAGTAGCACCATATTGTGGCTGGCCTCGGCAATGGCCATGTGAAAGCGCGCGTCGGTAACGCCTTCTTTAGACCGAGCTTCCTGGGTGAGGGGGCTGTTGCTGTAACAGGCCTGAAGCTCATCAAAGGCTGCCTGCAAGTGTTGGCGATCTACTTCGGTGGCACGCAAAGCGGCGTAGTAGGCACAATCTGCTTCCAGGGTGTGGCGGAACTCCAGCAAATCCTGATGGGCTTCCGGGTGGCTTTCCAGCAGCGCCAGCAACGGGTCACTAAAACTGGACCCCAGTTTGTCGGTGACGTAATTTCCACCGCCCTGACGGCTGATCAGCAGCCCTTTGGCCACCAGTTTCTGTACAGCTTCCCGCAGTGATGGACGTGAAACGCCAAACTGCTCGGCCAGAGCCCGCTCTGCTGGCAGCCGTTCGCCGGGTTTCAAGGCACCTTCCAGAATCATGCTTTCCAGCTGATCCATAATTGTGTCAGACAGCCGGCGCTGGCGAATGTATGGCATTTGCATTTTTGACACCGTTGGTAAGACCAATTGCCAAATTTAGCAAGATATCGCCGTCTCTATCAATACCCTCGTACGACTACGTATACTAATGTCTATAAAATATAGTTTGACACTGCCCCTGATGTTTTTTTAACCTGAGAACACTGGATTGTAAATTGGTATTACCAATTGTAAGAGATCTAGCCAATAATAAATATAGGAGCTCTCTTATGTCGACGGGTTTATTCGCCTTTTTTGCCTTTGTTCCCATTCTGCTGGCCGGCATTTTGCTGATTGGCCTGCGCTGGCCAGCGAGCCGCGCTATGCCGCTGGTGTATTTGGCCAGTGTTGGTATTGCCTTGGTCGCCTGGGACATGTCTTTCAACCGTGTGTTGGCTTCGAGCCTTCAGGGTTTGGTTGTGACGGTGGGGCTGTTGTGGATTATTTTCGGCGCTATCTTACTGCTCAATACCCTCAAGCACTCCGGCGCGATCATGGTTATTCGCGCCGGCTTTACCACCATCAGCCCTGACCGTCGAATTCAGGCCATTATCATTGCCTGGTTGTTCGGCTGTTTTATTGAAGGTGCATCGGGCTTCGGGACACCGGCAGCCATTGCTGCGCCTTTGCTAGTAGCCGTCGGCTTCCCGGCCATGGCTGCGGTATTGATGGGCATGTTAGTACAAAGCACGCCGGTATCGTTTGGTGCTGTGGGCACACCCATTATTGTCGGAATAAATACCGGGCTTGATACCGCCACTATTGGTGCGCAGTTGGCGGCTAATGGTTCCAGCTGGGACGCTTACCTGCAGCTGATCACCACTCAGGTCGCCTCTATCCATGCGATCGTCGGCACGTTTATGCCTTTTATTATGGTGATTATGCTGGTGCGCTTTTTTGGCAAAGACAGAAGCTGGCGCGCGGTGTTCGAAGTGCTGCCTTTCGCCCTGTTCGCCGGATTGTCGGTCACCATACCTTACGTGTTGACCGGTATTTTCCTGGGGCCTGAATTTCCGTCGCTGTTGGGCGGGCTGGTGGGTCTTGCAATCGTTACGACCGCGGCGCGCAAGGGCTTTCTGGTGCCAAAAACCACCTGGGACTTCGCCGACCGTAAAGATTGGCCACAAGAGTGGCTGGGCAGTATCGAAATGAAATTAGACGAGCTTACCGCAAGGCCTATGAGCAGCTTCCGCGCTTGGAGCCCGTATCTTTTGGTGGCTGTATTGCTGGTGGTTAGCCGGGTATTCCCGGAGGTAACCGCGCTGTTCAAGTCGGTAGCGGTCAACTTCAATAGTATGCTGGGCGAAGCCGATATTAGCGCGGGCGTTCAGCCGCTTTACTTGCCGGGTGGTATTCTGGTGATGGTGGTGCTGGCGACTTTCTTCTTGCATCGGATGCAGGTTAAAGAGCTGAGTCGTGCGGTAAAAGAATCCAGCGGTGTGTTGCTCAGTGCGGGTTTTGTGCTGCTGTTCACCGTGCCTATGGTGCGTATTCTGATCAACTCTGGCGTTAACGCCGCGGATCTACCTAGCATGCCGATTCTGTTAGCCCGCTATGTGGCCGACACCGTAGGCGGTATTTACCCGCTGTTTGCGCCAAGCATTGGTGCTCTGGGTGCGTTTCTGGCGGGTTCCAACACGGTTTCGAATATGATGTTTAGCCAGTTTCAGTTTGGTGTTGCTACCAATCTTGGCTTGTCTACCGCGTTAATGGTGTCGATTCAGGCGATTGGTGCCGCGGCAGGCAATATGGTGGCCATTCACAACGTGGTGGCGGCATCGGCTACTGTTGGGCTGCTTGGCCGCGAAGGTGCAACTCTGCGCCGCACGATATGGCCAACGCTGTATTACGTGCTGATGACCGGCATAATTGCTCTGATTGCGGCCTATGTGATGGACTTTTCAGATCCGCTAATGGCTCTTTAACTGCTGAAGGCTCTTTAATCGGCTGAGGGCTTTCTAACTGCTAATGGCTCTTTAATCGATGGGCTGAAAGCTCAGTGACACTGCTTTGAAGGCGCCCCCGCGTTTGCGGGGCGCATAGCCTGCAACCCAAACAGGACACGCCTGATGATCATTTCTGCTTCTACCGATTACCGCGCTGCCGCCAAACGCCGGCTTCCACCTTTTTTGTTTCATTACATCGATGGCGGCTCATACAACGAACACACGCTTAAACGCAACGTTGAAGACCTGTCAGACATCGCCCTGCGCCAGCGGGTACTGAATGACATGACCCAGCTAGACCTGACCACCGAGCTGTTTGACGAAACCCTGTCAATGCCGGTAGCTCTGTCGCCGGTAGGTTTGACCGGCATGTTCGCCCGTCGCGGTGAAGTGCAGGCCGCCCGCGCCGCTGCTAATCGGGGCGTGCCGTTTACCATGTCGACCGTGTCGGTGTGCCCGATTGAAGAAGTGGCCCCCGTCATCAGCCGGCCTATGTGGTTTCAGCTGTACGTTTTGAAAGACCGTGGTTTTATGCGCAACGCGCTGGAGCGAGCCAAAGCGGCGGGCGTAACCACCCTGGTGTTCACTGTAGACATGCCAGTGCCTGGCGCCCGCTACCGCGATGCCCACTCCGGCATGAGTGGGCCCTACGCGGCGCCACGTCGCATATTACAAGCAATAACCCATCCACGCTGGGCGCTGGATGTAGGCGTGCTGGGCAAGCCCCATGACTTGGGCAACATTTCTGCTTACCGCGGCAGCGCCACCGGCCTTGGCGACTACATTGGCTGGCTCGGCAATAATTTTGACCCGTCCATTTGCTGGAAAGACCTAGAGTGGATACGCGAGTTCTGGGATGGCCCGATGGTCATCAAAGGCATATTAGACCCCGACGACGCCCGTGATGCCCGCAGCTTTGGCGCCGATGGCATCATTGTATCGAACCACGGTGGCCGTCAGCTCGATGGTGTGCCTTCTACTTGCCGCGCCTTGCCTGCCATTGCGGACGCAGTGAAAGGTGACATGAAAATACTGGTAGATTCAGGCATCCGCACCGGTCTGGATGTGTTGCGCATGTTGGCCCTGGGCGCCGACTGCACAATGATCGGGCGCGCCTACATTTATGCACTGGCGGCGGATGGCGAAGCGGGTGTGACGAATCTGCTGAAACTGATTGAAAGCGAAATGCGCGTAGCCATGGTGTTAACGGGCGCGCGAACCATTGCCGACATCAGCCCGGAATTACTGGTTCGTGAATTAAAGAAGGCCGCTCAATAACGACGTATCAGCAGCCACAGACGAGTGCCCCTGGAGATACTATGAGCTTGCCCACCGATTTCCTCAGTGCCGTGAACCAGCTGATTCCGTTGAAGCGACGTTTTGACGACGCGCTGTCAACCCTGGCCTTCGGTACCGACGCCAGCTTCTACCGCCTGATTCCCAAGTTGGTGGTGCGGGTGAATGCCGAGCACGAGGTTGTCGCGCTGCTGCAATTGGCGGGCACGCACCGAGTACCGGTTACCTTTCGGGCGGCCGGTACCAGTTTGTCGGGCCAGGCAATCAGCGACTCGTTGCTGATTGTGCTGGGCGACGGCTGGAACCGTCGGGATATTCTGGACAACGGTGCCCGTATTCGCCTGCAATCGGGTGTGATTGGCGCCCAAGCTAACGCCGCGCTGGCACCCCTGGGGCGCAAAATTGGGCCAGATCCGGCGTCTATTAACGCCTGCAAAATTGGCGGAATTGTGGCGAACAACGCCAGCGGCATGTGTTGCGGCACCGCGCAAAACAGCTATAAAACCTTGAACGCCATGCGCCTGGTGCTGGCAGACGGCCAAGTGTTAGACAGCGAAGACCCCGCCAGTGTAGCCGCCTTCAGCAGCAGCCACAGCGAACTGTTGGAACAGCTGGCGCAGCTGGGCCGGGATACCCGCGCCAACAGCCCGCTGGCGGAGCGAATCCGTCACAAATACCGGATGAAAAATACCACCGGCCTGTCGCTGAATGCCTTAGTAGATTTTGACGACCCGTTGGATATTCTGACCCACCTGATGGTGGGCTCCGAAGGCACCCTGGGCTTCATCAGTTCAGTCACTTACAACACCGTGCCCGAATACCCGCACAAAGCCACCACTCTGGTGGTGTTCGCCAATGTTGAAGACTGCTGCCGCGCCGTACCCATGCTGAAAAAGCAGCCGGTGGATGCGGTGGAATTACTCGACCGGCGCAGTATACGATCGGTGGAAGACCAACCCGGCCTGCCGGCCTGGGTAAAAGCTCTTTCAGACCATGCCTGTGCCTTACTGATTGAAACCCGTGCGGCCAGCCAGTCGCTGCTGCACGAACAGATCGAGCAGGTTCGCGGGGTGCTGGCGCCGTTCCACGTGGAACAACAGGTAGATTTCACCGAAGACGCCACCTTGTCCGGCCAGCTGTGGGCCATCCGCAAAGGCACATTTCCGGCCGTTGGCGCGGTTCGTCCCACCGGTACCACGGTGATCATTGAAGACGTGACCTTTCCTATTCCGCAGCTGGCGGAAGGCGTGAACCGCCTGATCAAGCTGTTTGAAAAACACAGCTACCACGAAGCCATCCTGTTCGGCCACGCTTTGGAAGGCAACCTGCACTTTGTGTTCACCCAGAGCTTTGACGACCCAGCCCAGGTAGCGCGTTATGCGGCCTTTATGGGTGATGTGGCACAACTCGTAGCGGTGGAATTCGGTGGTTCCTTGAAAGCCGAGCACGGCACAGGTCGCAACATGGCGCCGTTTGTGGAGCTGGAGTGGGGCACAGATGCCTACCAGCTGATGTGGAAAATAAAGCGCCTGCTGGATCCACGGGGCATTCTGAATCCGGATGTGGTGCTGTCGGAAGACCCCGGCATCCATTTGAAGAACTTCAAACCGCTGCCGGCGGCTAACGAGATTATCGACAAGTGCATTGAATGCGGCTTCTGCGAGCCGGTGTGTCCGTCTAAGGGCCTGAGCCTGAGCCCACGTCAGCGTATTGTAATCTGGCGTGACATTCAGGCCAAAAAGCGCGCGGGTGTAGATACCCGCGCGCTGGAAGAAGCCTATCAATATCAGGGAATAGACACCTGTGCCGCCACAGGTCTTTGCGCCCAGCGTTGCCCCGTGGGCATCAACACCGGGGACCTAGTGCGCGAGCTGCGCGCCGACAAGGCGCATCACAATAGCCGCGCTGATTGGCTGGCCGCACACTTTGCTACCGCCCTAAAAGGCACCTGGCTGATGCTGACAGCGGCCGACACCGCCAACCGTTTGTTAGGCGCGCCCCGCCTGCAGCGCTGGACTGAAGCCAGTAAGAAAATCAGCGGTGGTCGTGTTCCGTCCTGGACTCCAGCCATGCCGCAACCGGTGCGCTGGGTTGAACATGCGAAGCCATCGGTAGCCACTGAAAAACCGCGGGTGGTGTACTTGCCGGCGTGCGTGTCCCACGCCATGGGCCCGGCGCGTTCTGACAGCGAGCAGGCGCCGCTGCTGGAAAAAACCCGGCAGCTGTTGGAGAAGGCCGGCTACGAGGTCGTTTTCCCGGAAGGCATGGATTCGCTGTGCTGCGGCCAGCCGTTTGCGTCCAAAGGTTATCCACAGCAGGCGGATCGTAAGCGCAGCGAAATGTTGGCGGCGGTAAAACGTGCCAGCCGCGACGGCCGCGACCCGATTTACTGCGACACCAGCCCCTGCACCCTGCGGTTGCTGCAACAACAGAACCACGGCCTGGATATTTACGATCCGGTGCGGTTTATTCGCAGCCATCTGTTCGATCGGCTCGCGTTTACGCCGCAGAGCGAATCGGTGGCGGTACACGTTACCTACAGCACGCAGCATCTGGGGGAAGGGCAGGCACTGATTGATATCGCCCGTAAGTGCAGTACCAACGTTGTGGTGCCCGAAGATATTCACTGCTGCGGCTTTGCCGGCGACAAGGGCTTCTCCACGCCGGAACTGAATGACCACGCCTTGCGCACCCTGCAGCCGGTGGTACAGCATTGCACCGAGGGCGTATCGACTAGCCGTACTTGTGAAATTGGTTTAAGCAGTCACAGTGGTGTCGATTATCACAGCCTGGTGTATCTGGTAGACCGGGTAACCCGGCCAGCCCAAGCCCAAGGCTGAAAAATATAAGGCTTCTATGTGAAGATTTTTTGGCGCTCTGATAGTCTTGAAGGACGTTTCAATGGATCAAGGTGAGCGCCATGGACTGCCCCTTTGCATTACTGTTCAAACCTGGCCACCGCAAGCGCTGGCTGGCGTTAATGCTTGAATGTACGGCCTGCCTGCTTGGTTTTGCATTGGCGTCGCCATCAGCGTCAGCAGATCCAACGCAAACTCGTCAGACTTTGCAGGTGGGGTACACCGACTTTGCGCCATTCACATACCAAAACAGTCGGGGCCAGCCAGCAGGTGAATTCGTCGAAGCCACCCGCAAAGTGGTTGTTGAAGCGGGTTACGCCCCCAATTTTGTATTTCTACCCCCCAGCCGCATGCTGCTGCACCTGCGCAACGGCAGGTTGGACTTGGCGCCGACTCTCAGTGGCACGCCTTTGGTGGTGTACGAAACTCTGGAAAGCTGGGCAAGCCCCGTCACGGTGGAGCTGCATGCCTGGCACCTGAACACAACGGAAACACTGAAAACGTTTGACCAGATTAAACACAAGCGTGTGATTGTCGTCAGCGGCTATAACTATGGTGGATTGATGTCGTGGATGGAGAAACAGAGCGACATCGCCGTGACCGAAGCGCCAAACCACCGCGCCGCAATTGATATGCTCAAGCGCAACCGTGGCGATTATCTGCTGGATTATCGAAGGCCCGTGCAGGAACTGCTTTCGGCGCCTGGCGACGAGAATCTTCATTCCACCAAGCTGTTATCACGAAAAGGCGTATGGGTGTTTGCCCTCAGCAGTCCGCAAGCTTCAATATTGCGCGAACAATTTGATGACGCCTACATCCGCCTGGCTGAAAAGGGCGAGGTGCCACCGTTGCGGCGTTTGGGGCCAGGTTCTAAAATTGTCGGCTTTCCGGACTTATAACCGTTATGGTGCCTTTATGAGTTGTATATCGCCATACCAGGCGCTTGCTTGTTCGCCGGTGTTGTCGGAATCCGACATGATGGCAATGCCGATAATGGCTGGCGGTTCGTCACCAAAGGCCTTGCGGTAGTCCGCCATAATATCCCGCTCAATGCTCACCCAATCCCCGGCTTTGTCCGCGCCGCTGCTCACGGCCAACATTCGGGTTTTATCGGTGTAAGGGTTATTCACCCATTCGCCGATAGGCAGCCGGTTCGCCCAAATGTAGTTAATGGCATTGCCCGGCAGCGCTTCCCCGAACACCACCTCCACCGCTTTACGCTTTGCGCGCTCAAAAAAACCGGCGTTGCCAGGCTGAAACTCAAAAGCCACGTAAATGCGCGCCGGGTAATCATCACCGTTTTTGCTGCGGGCATCGCCGTTGGCAAACACGTTCGATACCTTCCATCGCCAACGCAGAATCAACGAATCCCGAGGTTGCACGTTTAACCGTGCAATCAGCCCGGATGCACCACCGGCAGTGTCGGCTTTGACCACCTGCACGCCGTCTTCAACCAACAGTTGATAGCTGGAATGCTGATCTATGTTGGGAAACTCCAGAGGCTCCCAGCCGTCGGTGATGCTTGTCATTTCAGAGAAGCGGGGCAGGTGGGGCGTTGTCTCTTCTGATTGAGAAAGTGCGACTGAGCTGAATATGAATAGCGGCAGTATTGAGAATGCCGAGAGTATGGAGAGTATCTTGTTCATGGGTCTATTCCCGTATATAGTGTTCGAGTTCTTGGTTAAATACCAGATGTAGTGAGCTTTAGTGATTAACGCGCAACCAATCTGGTCAGCGCTTAATCACCATTTGATCAAAAAAGCAATTTTTTGACCGCTTACATCACTATAGCTGGTATCGGGAATCCGGTGAGACTCCGGAACTGACGCGCAGCGGTATTGGGGAACAAGTGTGGCACACAGACACTGGCAGTTGCCGGGAAGTCGCCACACAAGGCCGAACGAACAGACACACCGTTCACGCCCCTAAGTCCGAAGACCTGCCAAGAACGCATCACTGCACCTTCGCGACACAGGTGAGCAGCAACAGTTTCAGTAACAGCACGTTGGCCGCTATGGCTTGTTGTGCGTTATTGCCCGATGGCAGCTTCAGGTGTTGCCACGGTTGTGACTGCCTGCGTACGCGAAGACAACGAATAAACGCGTATTCAGGATAACCCGCTATGTCTGCCTTATCGAACGATCTGCCCAACAAACTACAGGCCGCCCCATCCGCGACAGGCGCCGCCACCGCGGCATCGCTGCAGGTGATCAAGCGCAATGGCAACCTGGTTAATTTTACCCCTTCAAAAATCAGTGTTGCCGTCACCAAAGCGTTTCTGGCGGTGGAAGGCGACCAGGCGGCAGGTTCTGCCCGCATTAACGACGCCGTTCACCGCGTAACCGAGCAGGTGGTGCAGGCCATCAGCCGCCGCTTGAAGGCGGGCGGTAAAGTTCACATTGAAGACATTCAAGACCAGGTAGAACTGGCCCTGATGCGCGCCGAAGAGCAAAAAGTGGCGCGGGCCTACGTTCTCTACCGTGAAGAACACGCCCGCGAACGCGCCCTGCACGAGCCGGTAGAAGCTCACCCAACCCTGACAGTAAAACAAGCCGACGGCCGCACCGTACCGCTAGACCTGGGCCTGATGAAACAACAGGTCGACAACGCCGCCTTCGGGCTGGACGGCATTGACGCAGAATCCCTGGTGGAAGAATCCATACGCAACCTGTACAACGGTATCGACGAAGCTGAGGTTCTGTCGGCTTTAGTCATGACCGCCCGCGGCCGTATAGAGCGCGAACCGGACTACAGCGCCGTAACCGCTCGCCTACTGCTTGAACAGTTGCGGCTAGAAAACGTGACGGCGTTAAAACTCGACGCATCTTTAAGCCTTGCCGAAGTTTACCCGCAAGCCCTGAGCACCTTCATCAGCGCCGGTATTCGTTACGAATTACTGGACGAAGCCATGGCCACCTTCGACATGGAGCGCCTGGGCGCTGCATTGAAACCCGAGCGTGACCTGCAATTTGGCTTTCTGGGCCTGCAAACCTTATATGACAGGTACTTCCTGCACTGGAAAGAAGCCCGTCTGGAATTGCCGCAGGTGTTTTTCATGCGCGTTTCGATGGGTTTGGCCCTGCGTGAAGACGATCCCAACAGCCGCGCCATCGAGTTCTATGACCTGCTGTCGTCTTTCGACTATATGTCGTCTACCCCCACATTGTTCAACAGCGGCACCCGTCATTCCCAGCTGTCGTCCTGTTACCTAACCACCGTGGGCGACGACCTGGAGGCCATTTACGGCTCTATTCGTGATAACGCCATGTTGTCCAAATGGGCCGGTGGCCTGGGCAACGACTGGACACCAGTACGCGCCATGGGTTCCCGCATCAAAGGCACCAACGGCCAAAGCCAGGGCGTAGTGCCGTTCCTGAAAGTGGTTAACGACACCGCCGTTGCCGTTAACCAGGGCGGCAAGCGCAAAGGCGCGGTGTGCGCCTATCTGGAAAGCTGGCACCTGGACATCGAAGAGTTTTTGGAACTGCGTAAAAATACCGGTGACGAACGCCGCCGCACCCACGACATGAACACCGCCAACTGGGTGCCGGATTTGCTGATGGAGCGCATGCGTCAAGATCGCGACTGGACCCTGTTCAGCCCCAACGACGCGCCCGATTTGCACGATTTATACGGCAACGCCTTCCGCGAGCGCTACCAGCACTACGAAGCCTTGGCCGCAGAAGGCAAAATCGAGCTGTTCAAAACCATTCCGGCCAAACAGCTGTGGCGCAAAATGCTGACCGTGCTGTTTGAAACCGGCCACCCGTGGATAACCTTCAAAGACCCCTGCAACCTGCGCTCGCCGCAGCAGCACAAAGGCGTGGTACACAGCTCTAACCTGTGCACAGAAATCACCCTGAACACCAGCGCCGACGAAATCGCCGTGTGCAACCTGGGTTCAGTAAACCTGGCCGCCCACATCAGTAACGGCGAGCTGGATGTAAAGCGCCTGGAACGCACCGTGGACACCGCCGTGCGCATGCTCGATAACGTTATCGACATCAACTTTTACGCCGTACCCCAAGCGCGTAATTCCAACCTGAAACACCGCCCGGTAGGCCTGGGCCTGATGGGCTTTCAAGACGCGCTCTACGCTTTGCGCTTGTCATATACCAGCCCGCAAGCGGTCGAATTTGCCGATGTGGCCATGGAGCAGCTGAGCTACTTCGCCATTCGTGCCTCTGCCCGGCTGGCGGCCGAACGCGGCGCTTATGAAAGCTACGAAGGTTCCCTGTGGAGCCAAAACATACTGCCCATCGATTCCATCGAACTGCTAAAAGCCGCCCGCCTTGAAGGCGACCTGAGCGTAAACACCGACAGCCGCCTGGACTGGGCGCCAGTGCGTGACCTGATTGCCAAGCACGGCATGCGCAACAGCAACGTGATGGCCATTGCGCCTACCGCCACCATTTCCAACATCGTGGGCGTGTCGCAATCCATCGAGCCGGCGTACCAGAACCTGTTCGTCAAATCGAACCTGTCTGGCGAATTCACTGTGGTGAACCCCTCGCTTGTGCGTGACCTAAAGGCCGAAGGCTTATGGGACAACGTGATGGTAAACGATTTGAAATACTACGACGGCAGTGTGCAACAAATCGAACGCATACCCACCGAACTAAAATCCCGCTACGCCACCGCGTTTGAAATTGACGCCCGCTGGTTGGTAGAAGCCGCATCACGCCGCCAAAAGTGGCTGGACCAAGGCCAAAGCCTGAACCTGTACATGGCTCAGCCCAGCGGTAAAAAACTCGACGAACTCTACCAACTGGCTTGGGAACGTGGCCTGAAAACCACCTACTACTTGCGGTCACTGGGTGCCACCGGCGCCAACGAACAAGCCGCGACAGTCGCCGCGCCGCAGCCCCAGGTTTGCAGCATCGACGAGCCAGACTGCGAGGCGTGCCAGTAAGCCTTCCGGGGACAGACTTCAAGTCTGTCCCCTATTTGAACAAACTCCCAAGGGACAGACTTCAAGTCTGTCCCCGTATTCAAAGGAAAAAACCATGTTGAACTGGGACGAAGACAAAAAACCCGAAAGTAAGATTGCTCTAAACAGCAGCGTGGCCCCGGTAAACGTTGACGACAAACGCGTGATCAACGGCAACACCGACGTAAACCAGCTAGCCCCGTTCAAGTACCCCTGGGCCTGGGAATACTTTATGAACGCCAACAAAAATCACTGGACCCCGCTAGACGTGAACATGTCGCAAGACGTTCACGATTACCACCACCGCCTGAACCCGGCGGAAAAGCACGTATTCGAAAACGTGCTGGCCTACCTGACCACGTCCGACATCATCGCCATGCGCAACATCGGCCTAGCGGTGATGGAAAAAATGACCGCGCCAGAGCTGCAGATTTATCAGGCGCGCCAGGTTTACGAAGAAGCCGTGCACACATGGACCTACCAACACTGCATTGAAACCCTGAACCTGGACCAAAGCGAAATCTACAACCGCTATCGCGTAGTGCCGCAAATCAACGGCAAAATCCAGATGGCCAACCGCCGCCTGAACGCCGCCATGCGCTCTGACATTAACCTGCGCAACAAAGACGACCTGCAAGAATTCATCATGTCTTACTTGTTCTTCGCCGCCGTGTTTGAAGGCTGCTGGTTCTACAACGGCTTCAGCCCCATCTTCGCCCTGCAACGCCGCGGGCTTATGCGCGGCACCGGAGAACAGTTCCAGTACATCCTGCGCGACGAAGCCATGCACTTCTCCTTTGGCCTGAAAGTGGTTAACCAGATCCTGGAAGAAGAAAACATCAGCTTCGACCCCAAAGCCGTGCGCGACATGTGGGACGAATCCGAAGCCGCCGAAAGCGACTACGCCAACTACATCCTGCGCGACCCCATCCTGGGCTATTCCGCGGAATACCACACCGAACAGTTCCGCTTCGTAGCCAACCGCCGGGCCCGCACCGTAAACCTGCCCGAGCCCTTCCCGGGCGCCAAAAACGTATCACCCTGGCTGGAAGAGCAGGCGACTATGCGCAAAGAAAAGAACTTCTTTGAGACACGAGTGATTGAATACCAGACCGGCGCACAGCTGGAGTGGTAAGGCGTACCAAGAAAACTACCAAGGGGACAGTTTTCCTTACCGCGGGGACAGATTTCAAATCTGTCCCCTATTGATTTACAAACGTTAAGCCGCGAAGACCCCGAAGACGACTGACCACTCAACCCAACGGGCTACGAACGCCTGCAAAACCCTGCCCAAGAACATGCGTGTAGATCTGGGTGGTACGTAAGTCAGCATGGCCAAGCAAATCCTGAACCGTGCGGATATCGTTACCGCGCTTTAAAAGCTCGGTGGCGAATGAGTGTCGGAAAGTGTGGCAGCCTGCGGGTTTGCCAATGCCGGTTGTTGAAACGGCCACCTTTACCGCTTTCTGAACAGAACTGGTGTGAATGTGATGGCGAACCACCTTTCCGAAGTCGTTTTTACTCAGGCTTTGCGAGGTAAACAACCATTGCCAGTCCAGTGACATATCCGCTTTGGGATACTTGCGGGCAAGTGCAAATGGAAGGCTTACCGGTGTTTGATGAGTAAGGTCTTTTTCTTTCCATGATTTCTGAACAGCACCGATTTGCCTTTGCAGCTCCGAAATCAGCGTGCCTGGCATAAGGGTTGTTCTGTCTTTTGCGCCTTTGCCGTCCCGAACAATGATGACCTGGTTACTGAAATCAATATCCTTTACCCGCAAACGGCATGCTTCGGTTACTCGCAAGCCGGAACCGTACATCAGCGATGCTAAAAGACGATAGGGCCCTTTAAGCTTTTCGATAATCGCCATAGCTTCGTCATGGGAGAGCACGACGGGCAGGCGCTTTGGCGTAAATAAACACCAAGGCGTTTAAAGCCTGTGCTTGGGTGGCGGCTGCTACGTTACGTGTAACCGCTAGCCAGGTCAGAAACTCATTCACCTCTTTGGGACCCATCTCTCTGGGATGTTTCATCTGGTGAAAACGGATGAAAAATCGAATCCAGTACCAATAGGATTTTTCCGTACGAATACTGTAACGATTAACCCGAATGACCGCGCGAACCTGATCACGAAGGCGCGGTTGAGGTTGTATGCCGTCCATGTTGGCGTACCTCTTTCTGTTGCTGTATATATGTACAGTATTATTGTGTGTGTGAAATCAAGAAGTCAAGCGATTACGTGGTGGATTAGCCACAACTAAGCTAACCTGTTGTTAAAATTGGGACTTGATACTGTGAACTATGATGAAGAAGTGGCACTATCGGGAACGCACTTTCTCACAGTATCGCGGAAAGCGGTCTAGTTGCTGTTATGTTTTTTCCCTCGGACACCTTGTCTACCTCCAGATGATGTCGTACTCTTTAATGTACGCTAAAACGTACTGGAGTAATTGTCATGTCTAGGGTTCGTGTAGATGAAGATATTCGTCCTCTGTCTGAATTTCGGGCGGGGGTAGCCACATTTATAAAGCAGCTCCATGAAACCCGCCGCCCTATGGTGCTGACGCAAAGAGGTCGTGGCGTTGCAGTATTGTTGGGGGTTCACGAGTACGAGAGGATGCAAGAGCGTCTGGAAATGCTGGAAGAAGTGTATAAGGCCGAAGAACAGATAGCCTCCGGGGATGGTGTTGCTCATGAGGACGCAAAGGCTCGGGTTTTGAGCAGACTGGGTCAATGAAGATTATTTGGTCCCCGCTTGCGCTGGAGCGTATCGAGGATATTTCTCGCTATATCGCAGAAGATAACCCAGATGCTGCGCTACAGTGGGTTAACGATTTATTCGCCACGGTAGAGCGGCTAGCCGACTTCCCCAAAAGTGGGCGTATGGTTCCCGAGGTGGGGGCGCCGCGTATCAGAGAGCTGATATTTGGAACCTATCGGGTTATTTATAGCGTTAAAGATCAGGTTAATATCCTGACTGTGCGTCGCAGTAGTCAGTTATTGCGGATGTCCGAGGTTGGTGATTTGGTGATGATGAAACATAACCAGCGGCTGCACAGCGACCGATTTTCCGCCGCTTCGCGGCTCCAAACCGGCGCGTGAGCCGAGCGTTAGTTGGATTTATGTCGCACGTTTTTTGTGGTTCGGTGGCCGTGGCCTTGGCTTAAAGTTGGTAGCAAAGCCGCGAATTTTCAGTCCGGCCAAGGCCGTCAAAACCGGTGGTTAGCTGGCAGTTCAGTCAACAGCAGTGTGGACATGAAACTGAGTGTTCAGTTTGTGGGGCCGTCCGCCGTAAGCAGATTCTGGGTTTGGTAATCTGGCGTTCTGGTTCGTTGGCCACATCGGTTGTGGCGTTTTTCGTACCGTGCACCGGCGGAGCTTGGTCCAAGAGCCGCAGCGGAATAGACAATCATTCTGGTTGCCAATGGCTTACCGCGCAGTTACACCCAGCTAACCAGTCATTCAAGTGCGTTCCCGGCCTGAGGCCGTCCACCGGACGGCTTTTAGCCGCCGCTTAATTCAGCGTTAAATCAGTAGTGGTAACGGAGTTGGGCTATGAGTAAAGCGTCATCCGTGACTTTGTAAACGATGCGGTGCTCTTCGTTAATTCGGCGGGACCAGTAACCAGCGAGGTTGTGTTTGAGGGGCTCCGGCTTACCGACACCTTCGAACGGTTCTCGCTTAGTCTCCTTGATCAGCTTGTTGATTCGGTTAAGGGCTTTTTTGTCAGTTTTCTGCCAATACAGATAGTCTTCCCAGGCGTTCTCGGAGAAGATAAGTTTCATTCAAGAAGTTCCTTTTCTTGACCACCGCCTTGCTCGAGCTCGGCAACGGATTCCAGCAAACGACGGGCATTTTTTGGTGCGCGCAGCAAGTATGCAGTCTCTTGCAGCGCCTCATAGTCCTCAAGAGAAATCATCACCACGGATTGTGACTTGCTCCGGGTGATGATCACAGGAGAATGGTCTTCACAGACCTGCTCCATGGTTTTTGCTAGGTTAGTTCTAGCGGCTGTGTAGCTGATGGCATCCATAAGGTTTCTCCTGTACAGGATATTGAACATGTTCAGGATACCGTACGACAGGGGATTTAACAAACCGCAGCAGTACGCGGCCTGCGGCCGCCGGACGTCCCTGACGGGCCGCCGCTGTGCTCAGCGTTAATTTTCTAAGGAGGAGGGGTTGCGAATGGGCGTAATAGAAGTTATGCAGCTAGTATTAATGGCAGGTATTGGGTTCTTTGTCTGGTGTGCAATTGCCTCAAAAGAATGGGGCTTTTTAGTCGGGCTTGCAGCACTAATAATCATTCCTATTTCGTCCATTCTCATTTCAACATTTCCCGTGGCAGGCTTTGGTGCAGTTTACGGGCTTTGGTTTATTTTGCTTTTTAGTTCTAGAGGCAAAATTGTTGGGGATCATGGTGCTCAAGAATCTGTTAGCAGTGTTGTGTGGAAAGCTGCTCTGTATGCTTTTGTCACAGTATTAATCGCTTTTGCTCTAAATGCCTTTTTTGGTGGTGGCTCTGGTGGCGGGTGCTCGCGCGCAACGCCTCAGTTTTGCTGAAAATTAACAAGTCGCTCAAGTTCGTTCCCGGCCTGACGGCCGTCCACCGGACGTCCCTGTCGGGCCGCCGCTTAGCTTCGCGTTATGAGTTCTGTGACGCACCTCACCCCATCAAGCGTAATTGGGGTGGGGTACCTTGATTCCTGTCAACGCAACGCCTTTTCTACCCAGTCAAGGCGATCCTGTCCAAAGAACATTTCGCCTGCTACGAAACAAGTGGGCGCGCCAAAAACGTCCCGGGAAACGGCTTCCTCAGTAGTTTGTTTGAGCTGCTCCTTCACCTCCGGCCTATTACTGAGTGCCAGCACTTCGGATGGATTAAACCCCGCATTAGTGAGGACCTCCGACACAACTTCCAGGTCGTTCAGGTTCTTCTTGTTCACCCAGATAGCTGTGAAGACGGCGGTCAGGTACTCCTGAAAGCGAGGGCTATCAAGGTAGCCCGTGGCTCCCCGCATCAGTTGCAGGGTATTTATCGGAAAGTATGGATTGCTTTCGAACGGGACGTCGTATTGTTTGGCAAAACGCGAAAGGTCGACTCTTGTGTAGCGTCCTTTTGCCGGTATGGTGCTCGGAGACTGGTTGTCTGTCGCCTTGAACACACCACCCAGAAGCATGGGCTTCCAATTTATACTGGCGTTGTTCCGGTCAGCCAGTGCGGGCAATTGCGTCCAGGCAAGATAGCTGGCGGGGCTGCCTACGTCGAAGTATACGTCTATCGTTTCGCTCATAATTTCATCCTTATTAGAAAGTTTCCATCCAGGGCCGTAAGTCCAGCTCGTGGGTCCACGAGTCCCGGGGCTGGCAGTGTATTTGCCAGTACTGCTCGGCGATGTGTTCAGGCTTCAGGATGCCGTCCTGGTCCTTTTGAGCATACCTGTCTGGGAAATTTTCGCGGATGAAATCGGTATCAATCGCGCCGTCAATAATGGGGTGAGCAACGTGTATGCCTTTGGGGCCTAGCTCTCGGGCCATACTCTGAGCCAGGGCGCGCAGGGCAAACTTGGCCCCTGCAAATGCGCTGAAGCCGCTGCTTCCGCGAAGTGACGCGGTGGCACCAGTGAATATAATGGTGCCTTTGTTTCGCGGTAGCATGGCACTGGCGGCTTCACGGCCGGTCAAGAACCCGGCTAGTGCGGCCATTTCCCAAACCTTCCTATATACACGCTCGGTGGTTTCGGTGATTGAAAAACGGACGTTGGCGCCGATGTTGAAGATCACGACCTCGATTTCTCCAATCTGCTCCTCTACGTGCCTGAACAGCTCGACCATGGCCTTTTCGTCACGAGCATCGCACCCAAACCCGTGAACCTGCCCGCCTTCCGCCCTAATGGTTTCTACCAGTGAAGTCAGAGCTTCCTGGCGTCGGCGAGTGACCACGGTGGTGTAACCTTCGCGGGCAAACCGCCGGGCAATGGCCCCGCCAGTTGCATCACCAGCGCCGATAACGACTGCTACAGGTGGCGCTTTTTGCCATTCTTTCATGTGCCCTCTCCTAAGTTCTTTTTTGGAATCCACGTAGACTGGGTTCCTTTTTAGAACCTGTCAAGCTATTCTTTACAGGAGTTTCTAAGAGAGTGTGATTTATGCGGTGGGAGGATCTGGACAAACAGCCTTGTTCGTTGGCTCGAACGCTGTCGGTTGTCGGGGACAGGTGGACAATGATGGTTCTGCGAGAATGCTTTCTGGGTTTGCGGCGTTTCGATGGCATCGAGAAGCGCCTCGGGATTACCCGTCACGTTCTAGCCGACCGTCTCAAGAAGCTGGTTGAAAACGGGGTTTTGTACAAAGCCCCGTATCAGCAGAAACCTGTGCGGGAAGAATACCGGTTAACAGAGAAAGGACTGGAGCTGCACCCGGTTATGTTGGCTTTGGTTCATTGGGGTGATAAGCATATGGTAGATGAACGCGGTGGCCCGATTGTTCACATACATAGAAAGTGCGGCCAGGCCATGCAGCCGGTTACTGTATGCTCCTGTTGCGGTGAGCCGGTGACCGCGAGGGATATTCGCGTGGAAGCAAGTCCCCACTGGCAGGATCTATCTAAGGAATTGCTGCCTTAGTAGGTGCGTGTCCAACCTCGCCGGGCAAGTTTGAAAGTACGCGACGGTACAGTATCAACATAACCATCGGCTGCACAGCGACCGGTTTTACGCCGCCCTGCGCCTCCAAACCGGCGCGTGAGCCAGGCGTTATGTTTTTCTATGAATTGGGATGAACTCAAAGAAGTTGCTTCGTGGGGCCAGTACGTTCATTGGGCAAAGCTAAATGTTGACCGATGGTTTTGTGCTGACGACCAAACGCCAGCGGAGTCTGTGGCAACGTCGTTTCAGTTTTTCGCCTCAATGTATGTGGCAATCGAAGGCTGGGAACAGTTAAAACTCCGTGATGCAGAAATTGAACGGATACTACAAGAAAATAAGGAAGGGGTAGTCCTACTAAGGCGAGCTAGAAATGCCGTATACCATTTTCAAAAGAAAATGTATGGCGAGAAAATGACCGAATTTGCGTATGAGTTCGGCAAAGACAGCTGGGTCATAGATTTATATCGTGAATTCGTTCGTTTCCTTGGCGAATATCCGAAAAAGATATACCCCTTTGACGAGCGGAAAGGGCACTCTGTTATCCAATTCTATGAAATTCTGGGCTGGAAGCCGGAGTATGAATAAACATAACCAATGCAGGCACGGCGACGCCCATTACATTGCGCCTTTGGCTCCATTCCATGGGCGCGCATGCTGCAAGCGTTAGCTGGATTGGTGTTGTTCTTTTTTGGTGGTTCGGTGCCAGTGGCCTCGGCCTAGAGTAGATAGCAAAACCGGTAAGTTCGGGTGTTCGCCAAGGCCGTCGAAATCGGTGGTTAGTTGGCAGTTCAGCGGTTCAACAGTGGTGACAGAAAGTTGAGCGTTCCGTTTATGGGGCTGCCCAGAGCGCGCTGGGTTTTGATCTGCTAGTCTAATGTTCAGGTTCGTTTACCGCATCGATTGCGGTGTTTTTAAACACGGTGCCTTGGCAGGTTTTGGTGCAAGGGCAGCAGCCGAGCAGGCCATCGTATTGGTTGCCAGGTAGTGACTCCGTCGTTACACCCAGCTAACCAATCAATCAAGTTCGTTCCCGGCCTGACGGCCGTCCACCGGACGGCTTTTAGCCGCCGCTTATCTCAGCGTTAGCTGGATTGATGCGGTTCCTTTTTGGTGGTTTGGTGCCAGTGGCCTTGGCCCAGAGTTGGTAGCAAAACCGGTGTTTTTCAGTTGCGCCAAGGCCGTCGAAATCGGTGGTCAGTTGGTAGCGCAGCTGTTCAAAAGCGGTGATGGTAAGTTGGGTGTTCCG
The DNA here is from genome assembly GCF_023311895.1 of Marinobacter sp. M3C. Lineage (GTDB taxonomy): Bacteria > Pseudomonadota > Gammaproteobacteria > Pseudomonadales > Oleiphilaceae > Marinobacter. The sequence goes on along the minus strand of NZ_CP092284.1, from coordinate 2,637,460 downwards.
TTCATGGGGCCGTCCGCGGCAAGCTGGGTTTTGATCTGCTAGTCTTATGTTCAGGTTCGTTCGCCGCATCGGTTGCGGTGTTTTTTGACACTGTGCATCGGCGGATCTTGGTACAAGGGCGGTAGCGGAATAGGCTATGAATTTGAGTGCCAAAGGCTGAGCGGTTAGTTACACCCAGCTAACCAATCATTCAAGTTCGTTCCCGGCCTGAAGGCCGTCCACCGGACGTCCCTGACGGGCCGCCGCTTAATTCAGCGTTATGTTTTCAGTCAACAAAGGTGCTTAGAATGGATTTGACTTGGATTAATGTTGTAGATACGGCAGTGAAAATTGGGCTTGGTGCTCTTATCTCTGCCATTGCTGCATATATAGCATTGATCAAAAGCCAATCATACGAAGATAAAAAAGAAGCGCGGGCTCATTTTTATAAGCGCCAGGAGGAGAAAAAAATAAAATATGTAGAGCTTCTTGCTCAGTCACAAGAGCTGATTCAAAGTCATCTACACAAAAGTTGCCCGCCTGACTCAGATTCAATTAAAAAATATCTTAGGGCATTTAACGAAGTTCAAATAATATCCAGCGACGCCATTCGCGTGGCTGCGTACAATTTGATTTCTGATGTGCAGTCATTTGCTTGTCTTAACAAGGAACAGCAGGAGATTGAGTTAATGAGCAAAATGGTTGCATCCGCGAGAGAGAAAATTTCTTACTTTCAGAAGGTTGCGCAGGATGAAGTGACTCGGCGCTATATAAAAACATAACAAATCAATTAACTACGCGCCTACGGCGCCGGACGCAGCGATGCTGCGCCGGTTATTGAGGCGTTATGCCTAGTATGAACCGATCCTCTTTTGCCAGTTGAGATCTTGCATGGACTTCGAAGAAATCGCTAAAGCTATACTTTTAAAAAAGGCCGCAAAGCCTATTGAGGCAAGGTGCTGTCCAGACCAATATGTTGGGCTAATTGCTCAGTTTCTCTCCAGTGCTGATTTTCCTGAGCGTATATCGGTTGAAAAGCGCCCCAGAGAAATAAAATGCGTGGTCATGATTTTAGAGTCACCTCACATTGATGAATTTTCTAACAGTCTAGGTCCTGCAAAAGGCCAAACAGGAAGACTAATAAGGGCGTATTTTTTACAAGTTAACGGACTGTCTGAGTATATTAATCATGGGCTAATTTTGATGAATGCGGTTCAGAATCAATGCTCACTTGGATCGCCAACAGATTGTTATCGAGATGACGTTTTTGTCACTGCTTGGCAAAATGGGGCAAAAGAGTATTTTGTTGGCAGGTTAAATGCAATCTTCCAAGCTGGCGATGTGGTAGTGAATTGCTGCACCAAGGGAAAAATAAAGGACAAAGAATTGCGCCAATTGGTTCATCAGTCAATACCGAGCGATAAGGGTGAAGTTTTGAGAAGGACGCATCCTTCATCTTGGTATTCGGAACGGAACAGGAACTCGCAATGGAGATTGGCATAACAAGTGGCTGTTGCCGGACGCGCCTTCGCTATGCTCCGGCACGCCGCAAAGCCAAGCGTTAGCTGGATTTATGTCGCACTTTTTTTGTGGGTTAGTGGCCGTGGCCCTGGCTTAAAATGGGTAGCAAAGCCGCGAATTTTCAGTCCGGCCAAGGCCGTCAAAGCCGGTGGTTAGCTGGCAGCCCCGTCATCAGCGGTGTGGATATAAAACTGGGTGCTCAGTTTGTGGGGCCGTCCGCCGTAAGCAGATTCTGGGTTTGGTAATCTGGCGTTCTGGCTCGTTGGCCGCATCGGTTGTGGCGTTTTTCGTACCGTGCACCTGCAGAGCTTGGTGCAAAGACAGCAGCGGAATAGGCAATCATGTTGATTGCCACTGGCTGGGTGGGTAGTTATACCCAGCTAACAAGTCGCTGTAGTACGTTCCCGGCCCGAGGGCCGTCCACCGGACGCCACTGTCGTGGCGCCGCTAAGCTCAGCGTTAAATGGCTGAAATCCTAGCAAGGAGTAGCTGGAGTTTATGAAAGGCAAAGTCACCCAATGGAAAGACGATAAGGGTTTTGGGTTCATCCAGCCCAATGATGGCTCTGAACAAGTTTTTTTCCATATATCCAGTGTCAAATCTGGCCTTCGTCGGCCTCGCACTGGCGACAGTGTGCTTTATGAGTCGATGCGTGATTCTCAAAAAAGGCTAAAAGCAAAAGGTGTCGTTATTGAGGGGGGGGCTGTCGCTGAGGGTTCACACTCTACAAAAAATAAACTCCCTATTCGCACCGATCCGCCGCAGAAAAACTTCGTTGACTACATCTCTATTCTGGCTGTGGTCGCCTCGCTTGCTGTTGTTGGCTATGAATTTTATCGCACAAACTCAATAGAGAGCTCTTGGTTCTTTGGCGTTCCGGCCGTCATTGCGTTTTTCATTTTAAATCGTCAAAAAAAGCCAAAGGGTAAGTCTTTTTACTGTTCGCGTTGCCGGAAGGTAGCGGAGCATGACTCGCGCACAATTCAAGCCTGGAACAACGGGTTTATGAAGCTTTATTGTCGGCCTTGCCATCTGCAGTGGTTAAGCGACAACCCAAGGCAGAAGCATGTTCATGCGCGAAACAGCGGCGGCGGTTGCCTTGGTGTTTTGGCCATCCTTTTGGTACTGCCTGCTTTGGGTAGTTTAGGTTTATATCAGTGGTTGACCTAAGCAGCCATTTAACCAGTCACGGAAGGCGGACGGCTTTCAGCCGCCGCTTCGTTCAGCGTTAGGCAAATCTAGATATGAGGAAATAATGGGGTCACCTGTAGAAAAAGACTTACTGGATACGATCAGCGCAATAGCTACGTTGGTTACGCCGTTCTTGCTGATTGGTCTGGGTGGGCTTGGCTGGCTAATAAAAAGCAAAATACAGGCATCGAAAGCCAAGGTGGAGTCAAGAGACGCAAGGATTCGTGAGCTTGAAGATAAGCTACGCGAAGACCGGATTAAGACATACAACGCCATCCTTGGGCCGTTCTTCCTGCTTTTCACAAGCGAGGAAGCATTTGCGAAAGATCCTAAATTTAAAAACAAAAATAAAAATGACCTTGCTATGGCAAGAATGCTATCGGTTGAATACCGAGAAGTTGGCTTCAAACTATCGCTGGTAGCGAATGACTCGGTTGTTCGCGCATACAATAAACTGATGCAGTATTTTTATCACACCGAAAAAGACCCTAGACCGATTGAGGAAAAAGTGTGCGATTGGATAGCGTTAATGGGAGAGCTGTTGCTTGAGATAAGGAAAAGTATGGGCAATGAATCGAGTTCACTAGATCGCTGGGAGATGGTCGAGTGGTTCATGACCGACGCCCCGAGTCTAAAGCAACAGTACAGCTTGCAAGCCAGTAAGGCCTAACCAATAGTTGCAGTTCGTTACGGCCCGAAGGGCCTCCACCGGACAGCCTTGTCGCCGCTTCGCTCTGCCAAGGCTGCCGCTGAATAAAAGCGTTAGGTTTTAAAACTATGAATTGGCAAGAATTAATCAAATACTCTAGCGTTCAACTACGAAAGCATGATGAAAATGACATGCCCTCTAGTTTTGGCTCTGGCTGCCTTCTTGACTTTAAAGGAAATCGCTATTTATTAACGGTATTCCATGTTGCTGAAAAGTCATATAAATGGTCTGCCCCAATAAAGTTTAACGATCAGGTCCAGAAGATTGAGGTTCTATTTCTAAATCAATTTTGTTTTTTGGCGGACTATTCTGAAGATAAAAAATCAATAATAGACGTAGAGTTTTCTTTTCATCCCGTTCGCTCAGACTTAAAGATCTATTTTCACAACAGAACATACAAAGGTGAAACTTTAGAAATAAAAGAAAGACCTGTGTTTACAGTAGATGACATTGGCGAGCCAAACAAAGACACTATGTATGGATTTTCTGGCGATATACATCCAACATCATTCCCTGATCTAAATGCTTTTGAAACTACGCAACTCATATATCATGGATTAAAATATGACAGATTAGAAAATGATATGCATTACTTTAAATTACCTGAAAATCATCCTGGCCATGAAATGTTTCAAGGTTGTAGCGGTGCACCGATTATCGGAGAAGATGGTAAGGTAGTAAGTCTTGTAAGTGGTGGTTGTGCCGATAAAAATGAAATATATGGCTGTAATCTACAGAAATGCATTAGAACCTTAGATTACTTTTTAGAACAAAAAACCTAACAATGCGTGCCAGTCGGACAGTTTGTTCCGTGGCTCTTTTTGCGCTGGTCGCTACGCTAGCACAAAACGCCACTCCACAAACTGCCGCTGCACTTAGCGTTAGCTGGATTGATGTGGTTCTTTTATGGTGGCTCGGTGCCAGTGGCCTTGGCCCAAGGTTCGTAGCAAAACCGGTAATTTTCGGTTACGCCAAGGCCGTCTGAGTCCGTGGTCAGTTTGGCCGTTCGATCGTTCACCGGCGTTGCCATAAAATTCGGTGTTCGCCGTGCAGGGCCGTCCACGCAAACTTGGGTCTGCGCCTGGTAATCTGGCGTTCAGGTTCGTTCGCCGCATCGGTTGCGGTGTTTTTTGACACTGTGCATCGGCGGATCTTGGTACAGGGAGGGCGGCAACGGAATAGGCTATGAATTTGAGTGCCAAAGGCTGAGCGGTTAGTTACACCCAGCTAACCAATCATTCAAGTTCGTTCCCGGCCTGAAGGCCGTCCACCGGACGTCCCTGACGGGCCGCCGCTTAATTCAGCGTTAGCTGGATTGGTGTGGTTCGTTTTTGGTGGCTCGGTGCCAGTGGCCTTGGCCCAAGGTTCGTAGCAAAACCGGTAATTTTCGGTTACGCCAAGGCCGTCTGAGTCCGTGGTCAGTTTGGCCGTTCGATCGTTCACCGGCGTTGCCATAAAATTCGGTGTTCGCCGTGCGGGGCCGTCCACGCAAACTTGGGTCTGCGCCTGGTAACCTGGCGTTCAGGTTCGTTCGCCGCATCGGTTGCGGTGTTTTTTGACACTGTGCATCGGCGGATCTTGGTACAAGGGCGGCAGCGGAATAGGCTATGAATTTGAGTGCCAAAGGCTGAGCGGTTAGTTACACCCAGCTAACCAATCATTCAAGTTCGTTCCCGGCCTGAAGGCCGTCCACCGGACGTCCCTGTTGGGCCGCCGCTTAATTCAGCGTTAGCTGGATTTATGGCGCACCTTTTTTGTGGTTTGGTGGCCGAGGCCCTGGCATAAAATTGGTAGCAAAGCCGCGAATTTTTAGTCCGGCCAAGGCCGTCAAAATTGGTGGTTAGCTGGCAGCCCAATCATCAGCGATGTGGATATAAAACTGGGTGTTCAGTTTGTGGGGCCGTCCGCCGAAACCCGGTTCCTGATTTGGCAATCTGGCGTTCTGGTTCGTCGGTCGGATCGTTTGTGGTGTTTTGAACCACAGTGAACCGGCAGAGTTTGGTGCAAAGTCAGCAGCGGAATAGGCAATCGCGTTGGTTGCCAATGGCTTGGCGGGCAGTTTCACCCAGCTAACCAATCATTCAAGTTCGTTCCCGGCCTGAGGCCGTCCACCGGACGGCTTTTAGCCGCCGCTTAATTCAGCGTTAGGAAATCACAATGACTCTACGAACACTCCCCTTTTGGCTTGTTGATGTATTCGCTAACCAGCCATTGTCAGGTAATGGATTGAGTGTTTTCTTGCTTGATGACGATCTGCCGAAACATGTCATGCAGAGCATTACTCAGGAAATGCGCCAGTTCGAAACCATTTTCCTGCAGCGGACCGAACAATCATCAAAATTCAATGCTCGGATTTTCACAATGGAAGAGGAGCTTTCCTTCGCCGGACACCCAGTCATCGGGGCAGCAGCGATGCTCCATTCTGAGTTCTTCTGGGGGCAAGATGAGGTTCGCCTTGAGTTTGTAATTCATGACCGAAGCATCAACTTGACTAGCCGTCGTCACGGTGAGTCCTATGTCGCAGAAATGGATCAAGGAATTGCAGCCATTGATTCCCCGATTCCAGCGGAAAAAAATGAAGTCTTTTTGGAGGCGCTGAATCTTTCAATCACTGATATGGCTCCAAAGCTTCCGCTACAGGTGGTTTCAACGGGACTTCCTTACCTAATCGTGCCTATAAGTTCCAACCTTGAACACGCCCGGATCGTTGTTTCTAACTTTGAGGCATTGCTAGCGACAGTGGGTGCCAAATTTGTCTACGTCTTGGACGTAAATGATCTCGAAGGACGTACTTGGGATAATGAAGGTAGTGTCGAGGATATCGCAACTGGCAGTGCAGCAGGGCCGGCAGCGGTGTATTTGGTTACACATGGGCGCGCACCCGTAAGTGATACCCTTGTTTTGGCACAGGGACGATTTCTTCATAGGCCAAGCGAGCTTTATGCGACTGTTCAGGGAGGCTCTGAACTAAACGTGACCATAAGGGGTAAAGTCTGTTTGGTTGGCAATGGAACGCTACGGCTTCCTAACCAATAGTTCCAGTTCGTTCCGGGCCTGAAGGCCCTACACCGGACAGCCTTGTCGCCGCTTCGCTCTGCCAAGGCTGCCGCTGAACAACGGCGTTAAAGCGAAAAAACCGAGTCGTGGCACCCGGTACTCATCCGTGTCAAAATTGGACGATACGCGAACGAGAGGTTTCTTCCATGAATCTCCAGAAAATTGAAGACGAGGCACTCCACCTCCCAAAAGAGGAGCGTGCTCAGCTGATCCAGCGGTTGGTTCTGAGTCTGGAATCCCAATCTGAAGAGGAGCTCAGGTCAGATTGGCTGCTTGAGGCCCGGCGCAGAGCTGAAGAACTTGATAATGGGGTGGTGCAGCCGGTGTCCGGTGAGGATGTCATGAGGAAGGCTCGAGCACTGATCAAATGAATTATTCTTTTCACCCGGCAGCGGAAGCCGAGTTCCTGGAATCAGTTGCTTATTACCAATCAAAAGTTCCGGGATTGGGTGGTGCCTTCATAGAGGAATTTGAGGCCCTTGCCAATTTAGTTGGCGAGTCACCAAAAGCCTGGCAAGTTGAGTTGCCGCCAGGTATTCGTAGAGCGCCCCTTCACCGATTTCCGCTATCCATCGTTTACCGAGAAAAGTCTGATGGCTTTCAAGTATTGGCTGTGGCTCATGACCGGCGACGTCCGCAGTATTGGCTTGGCAGGCTTTAACAATCGGCTGCACAGCGACCGATTTTCCGCCGCTTCGCGGCTCCAAACCGGCGCGTGAGCCGGGCGTTAATTGGTAGAGCTATGGAACCAGTCATCCAGGAAGAGCTAACCGGTTGCGGAATTGCGGCGAGCGCCGCTCTTGCTGGTGTCAGCTATGTTGAGGCCAAGCAGAAAGCAAACGCACTGGGCATTTACGCGGCGGATACAGCGCTCTGGTCAAAAACAGAGCACGTCCGGACACTACTGCGCGAATTCGGTATCTCCGTTTCGCCTAAAGAAATACCGTTCAAAACATGGGAGCGTCTGCCGGATAAAGCGCTGATGGCCATCAAATGGCGTACCGAGCAAGGTAAGCCATTTTGGCATTGGGTTGTTTTTATCAGGGAGCATGACGAGACAAAGGTGCTGGATTCCAAAAAAGCACTGAAATCCAATACCCGTAAAGACTTCGGGCGTATCAAGCCGAAGTGGTACATTGAAGTGTCCAATTAACAAGGCGCTGTAGTACGCGGCCTACGGCCGCCGGACGCCCTTGACATTGCGGCTTCGCCTTCATTTCGAGGTCGCCGCTAAGCTAAGCGTTAGCTGGATTTATGGCGCACCTTTTTTGTGGTTTGGTGGCCGAGGCCCTGGCATAAAATTGGTAGCAAAGCCGCGAATTTTTAGTCCGGCCAAGGCCGTCAAAATTGGTGGTTAGCTGGCAGCCCAATCATCAGCGATGTGGATATAAAACTGGGTGTTCAGTTTGTGGGGCCGTCCGCCGAAACCCGGTTCCTGATTTGGCAATCTGGCGTTCTGGTTCGTCGGTCGGATCGTTTGTGGTGTTTTGAACCACAGTGAACCGGCAGAGTTTGGTGCAAAGTCAGCAGCGGAATAGGCAATCGCGTTGGTTGCCAATGGCTTGGCGGGCAGTTTCACCCAGCTAACCAATCATTCAAGTTCGTTCCCGGCCTGAGGCCGTCCACCGGACGGCTTTTAGCCGCCGCTTATCTCAGCGTTAAATGTTTGAGAACAGTGAATTAAGGAGTTATCAATGGCGGGAAGAGAGCTTTGGTTTGTGGCTGAAACAGAAGATGGCCAAAATTACTGGGTATACAAAAAGGGGCGGTCAATCTACATCAGTAGCCCGAGCGGCCATGAGCACTTGTGCCACCCTTCAGTAACTGGCCAGGATAAGGTCAAAAGTGAAATATTCTTGGTGTACCACGCGAAAGTTGTTAATACCAAGCTGCCATCAGAACTTGATAGTTCATCGCGGTAGTTACGCAAGCGGCGCAACAGTATGGAGTCGGCACTTAAAGCGAAAGCATTTAACCAGTCATTCCAGTTCGTTCCGGCCCTAACGGGCCTCCACCGGACGGCCTTTTCTTCGCTTCGCTACGCAAAGACCGCCGCTGAATATTGGCGTTAAATTTCACTACAACGGAGATTGTATGAATATCGAACAATTAGCAGAAAAGCTAAAGCCATGGATGCGGGTAGATACTTGGCACACCACTCATCCAAGGGACTATGAGCGCTTCCATCTAGCTCTCAATTCCGCATTTTCTGAGTTTGGTAATGCGATCAACTATGATGATTTCAAAGATGCAATGCGGTATCTGTCAGAGGAGCTTCCATCAGCAAAGCTTGAGGCAGAGTACCTGACTCAAACAATTGAGCGGTATGCCTCAAGTGCAGAAACTATTTCTAGTTATCTGTCCGACGTAAAAATTTAACAAGTCGCTGTAGTACGCGGCCTGCGGCCGCCGGACGCCCTTTTCATTGCGGCTTTGCCTCCATTATAAGGGCGCCGCTAAGCTCAGCGTTAGCGTCGAACCAGGATTCGTGTACATGGTTGATAAAGAAAAGTTGCTAGAACAAGTCAATAGGTCTGGATTCCCTTTGCAGCTTGCTGTGGAACATGCTGTCAGCGGCAACAGTGGGCGTAACAGGGGGTGGAAGGTCTATTCCCAAGAGCACTCATGGAAGAATGACTTTTCAGGTACCAGCGGTTTTATCGATTTGGTTCTTATTGATCGATACCAATCTTCGATGATGGTTGTTGAGTGTAAGCGTGTCCAAAACACCCATTGGATATTCTTGAACAATGACTCTAAGCAGATGCAACGTAGGCATTGCAAGCCATGGATAACGCTTATCGAAGGAGACAAGGCAAAGAAGTTTGATTGGGCAAATCTTGCTATTGATCCAACCTCACCAGAGTCAAGCTTCTGCGTAGTTGCTGGTCAGGACCCCAAGAGCCGCCCCTTGTTGGAGCGGCTTGCGGCGGAAGCCAATGAAGCAACTGAGGCATTCGCTCGAGAAGATTTGCCCGTGCTACTAAGCAACAATGGTGAGCTAAGAATCTACTACAACGTAATTGTAACTACTGCGGAATTAGTAGTTTGCGAGGTGGAATCAGACGTCATCTCACTGGCCTCTGGTACCGTAGATTCCGCATCTTTTTCATCTGTTCCCTATGTCAGATTCAGAAAACAACTGTCGGTCGATAGAACCGTTGACTCCACGGCACAATATTGCGGACCTCCATTCCGGGAAAAGGAAAACACGGTATTCGTTGTGAATTCCAAACACTTACTGGAATTTCTTGAACAATATGATGTGGAAGAGTCATCTATCAAGGGCGCAATCCGTGAAATGCGCTAACAAATAGCTGCAGTTCGTTCCGGGCCTTCGGCCCTCCACCGGACGCGCTAAAGCGCGCCGCTGAGCAAGTCGTTGAGACTGTAGAAAAACCCCAAACCGAACGGTTTTTGGTAGTATTGAGAAAACAGACAGGGAGCCGTCGGAATGCCTCGTTTTAAGCACTACAATTACGACCAGGATACGATGGTGGTCATCAACTACCGAGAGCAGCTCCAGCTCGGCACTTTTGAACACGCCGTTCACTACCTGATTGAACACAAGCTGGACCTGACGGTTTTTCACCCGAAATATCTCAACGACGACACCGGCCGCCTGGCCTACGATCCCGCCATCTTGCTGAAGATCATTCTGTTCGCGTACTCCAAAGGCATCACCTCCAGCCGCGAGATCCAGTGGTGCTGCGAGACCAACATCATTTTTAAAGCTTTATCCTGCGATACCGTGCCGCACTTCACCACTCTAGCCAAGTTCGTCAGCCAGCACGCCGATGAGATTGAAGAACTGTTCGAACAAATACTGCTGGTGTGCCATGAACAGCGCCTTCTGGGCAACGAGCTGTTTGCTATCGACGGCTGCAAAATGTCGTCGGACGCCGCGAAGGAATGGTCTGGCACCTTTAAGGAACTTAGCGAAAAACGCGACAAGTTGAAACGGTTGATTCGCCACCACCTGCATGAGCATCACGAGCGGGACGAGGCTGAAACGGAAGCGGAACTGGATCGGGATATTCGACGCGCGAAAACCGTGCTCTCTCTGGACGAGTCGATGAAGAAAGTGGACCGCTTCCTAAAGACGAACAGCCCAAGGATGGGCCAAGGGAAACGAAACAAGGAAGTGAAGAGCAACATCACCGATAACGAAAGCGGCAAGATGACCACGAGTAAAGGCACGATCCAAGGCTATAACGGTGTGGCCACGGTGGACAAAAAACACCAGGTCATCATCGATGCGCAGGCATTCGGTGAAGGTCAGGAACACCATACTTTAAAGCCGGTGTTGGAAACGGTTCAGCGTCGTTATAAAAAACTCGGCATTGCCGACAACATCTATCAAACCGGCGCGATCGTGACCGCCGACACCGGCTTCGCCAACGAAGCCAATATCCCTGTGTGTCAACCTCAGTCCATACACCCGGTCTATGAGTTAACATAGATTTCAGGGCGCGGATTGAGGAGTGTAAGCAATGCCAAAACCTGAGTCACAGATACCCGATAATCACATCTTGCCAGACAGTCAGTTGGAGAAGCGGACCCGTCGCCGATTTTCCACAAAGTACAAGCTGAGAATACTGGCCGAAGCGGATCAATGCGCCTACGGTGAACTCGGCCCTTTATTACGCCGTGAAAACCTCTATAGCAACCAGTTGCGTGATTGGCGTAAGCAGTTGGAAGTCGGTGGCGAGGCTGCTTTATCCAAGTCTGCGCCGGGGCCTAAAGCGTCAAAAACACCGGACCAGAAGCGCATTGAGCAGCTAGAGAAAGAGCTGACCAAAACGCAGCACCGGTTGCGGGTGACTGAAGACTGTGTGGATCTCCAAAAAAAAGCCTTGTCGATGCTCGATCTGTCGAACAATGGGAGCGATCCATCATGACCGTCCTTGAGGCGCGCCCGGCGCACATTCCGTTCCGCTCTGCCTGTGATGCTTTGGGACTGAACCGGAGCACCGTTTACGCGTGGCGACGACGTCAGAGCACAGCACCAGACCCAGTCAGGCGCTCTCGTAAAACGACGCCGCAGCCCAGAGCGCTCTTAACCTCGGAGCGTGTGCAGATACTTGAGCGGATGAACGAACCCGAGTTCTGTGATCAAACGCCGTATCAGGTCTATCACACGCTGCTGGAACGTGGTGAGTGCCTGGCCTCGCTCAGCACACTGTATCGCGTGCTGCGACAAGCCAATCAGACCGGTGATCGCCGGAATCAACGTGCGCCTCAGTCGCATGCTATACCGCGCCTGACCGCGACACGGCCAAACGAAGTTTGGACGTGGGATATTACGAAATTGGCGACTACACGCCGGGGTAACTACCTGAACCTGTATGTGGTTATGGACCTGTTCAGCCGCTATGTCGTGGCTTGGATGATCTCCCGCAAAGAGAACAGTCAACTGGCGCAGCAGCTCATGGAACAAACACTGACACGATATGGGCTGACCAACCGCGGGGTCACCCTGCACCAGGACCGTGGATCGCCTATGATCGCCCAGAGCTTTCTCGACCTGATGGCCGATGTGGGCGTGGTCTGCAGCCACAGCCGCCCCAGAGTCAGTAATGACAATCCATTCAGTGAAAGCCAGTTTAAAACACTCAAAACGCAACCTGACTTTCCCGGACGCTTTGACAGCCTGGAATATGCACGGTTATGGGCAGCGGATTATTTTTGCTGGTACAACCATGAACACCACCACAGCGGGCTGGCCGGCTTTACGCCGACTCAGGTCTACACCGGCAACTATCAAACCGTGGGCCAAGTGCGGCAAGCAACGCTGGACCGGTATTATAGAGACCATCCGGAACGCTTCTGCCAAGGGAAACCAAAAGCCGCGTTACCGCCGGAAGTTGTCCACATCAACCCCATCACTTCGGAGGCGATAGGGGGTGAGACAAGTAGCGCTGTGAACTTCCCAACGTTACCAGCAGCACGAAAGGCGCTGGAGCGGGCAAATAGATGTTAACGTTTTAAAGAGCTGTCCATATGAGGTTGACATGTTCCGATATGCAGTACCTGCATGAGCAACAGATCAACGGTTACATCCCGGACAACCGCTTCCGCAGTCGTGATCCCAAGTTCGCCGAGCAGAAAGAAAAGTACGGTAAGCGCTCACAAACTCCATCGAAGAGCGGCTGGAAACACGTGATTCCCGCCAGTGAATTTCAGTTCGACCCGGTTACGATGACGTGCATCTGTCCCGCCGGAGAATCCCTGCGCCACGAAGGCACCCGAACCGACCAAAACGGCGTACCCAGAGTCCACTTCCAAGGCCGGTTATTGCAGTGTCGCCACTGTCCAAAAAAACATCAATGCATGCAAAACCCCAGCTCAGCAGATCATCGTAAAGGCAAAGGAAGACAAGTCTCTTACACCTTGGAGCTCAGGCGAGGCCTAACGTATACCGACTGGATGAAACACCGAGTCGATAGCCAGCAAGGCAAAGCGATTTACGGTCATCGCATGTCGGTGGTGGAGCCCGTGTTCGGTAACATCGGCAGCAACAAACGTCTGAATCGCTTCAGCCTGCGGAGTAAAAAGAAGGTGCAAGGCCAGTGGCAATTGTATTGCCTGGTGCACAATATTGAGAAGCTGGCGAACTATGGGCCGTTAGCGGCATGATACCGGGCTAGGATATGGCCAGATATAGGCCACAGACGGCCATGTGTAGAGTGTTCAGCGCCGGATATCAATAATGCTGTGGTGTTGTCAGTAAATGATCAAACGTGAGCCAGTTGATCGCAGCGTGTGAAAAAATAACAAAGCGGCTGCGGATTGTGCTCTGAGAAGGGTTTTTCTACAGCCTCGTTATACAGACTAGGGAGAGTCGGTTTTGGATTTAGCTAATGTAGTTCCATGGGGAAGGTCGTTCGACGAATACCAGAAGATGTTCGGGTTGTCGGAAGCTGATCTGAATAAGAGAATTCTGGGTTGTGGCGATGGGCCTGCAAGTTTTAATGCTGAGGCGACAAAGCGCGGATACCAAATCATCTCGTGTGATCCAGTGTATCAATTCGAAGTTCAGGAAATTCGTCGCCGGATCGACGATGTATACCCGGAAATAATGGGTAAGATGCAGCAGAATGCAGACAGCTATATTTGGGACTCACTAGGCAGCGTTAAGCAGCTTGGCGAGGTTCGGATGAAGGCCATGTCGAGGTTCCTATCTGATTTTGATGTTGGTCGCCGGCAGGGACGATATGTATCGGCGTCATTGCCTACGCTGCCATTCTCTGACTCCGAGTTTGATCTGGCACTCTGCTCTCACTTTCTTTTTCTTTACAGTGATCAGGTAGATGAGGCAGCTCACCTGGAGTCAATGCAGGAGCTATGCAGAGTTGCCTCTGAGGTTCGCGTCTTTCCTGTTATCTCGCTGGACGGAAAAACCTCAAAGCACCTTGATTCGGTCATGACGGCACTATCCGCTGACGGAATTGCTGTCTCGTTGCAGCCTGTCAGCTATCGTTTTCAAAAAGGTGCTACTGAGATGTTGGTGGCAAAGTCCGTATAACCAGTGGCTGTTGGCGGACGCGCCTACGCTGCGCTCCGGCACGCCGCAAAGCCAAGCGTTATGCATGAGAGGGAATTCCGATGGGCCTGAAACTCCAGTTTGAACTGATGGCCGCCTACAACCAGTGGATGAACTTAAAGGTCTATGAAGCTGCTGGTCAGCTTGGGGCAGAAGAGCTCGGCAAAGACCGCGGTGCTTTTTTTGGCTCGATTCTGGGTACCCTCAACCATGTCGTTGTCGGCGATACTATTTGGCTCAAGCGCTTTGCTACCCACCCGTCCTGCCGCAGCTCTTTACGTGAAGTCGGTAACCTTCAAACTCCCCTTAGTCTGGATCAGATTGTTCTCAGCGATTTTGATAGCCTCTCAGAACACCGCAATTGGCTAGACCAGCAGATAATCAACTGGGTAGACGAACTATCTAATAGCGACCTAGATTTCGTTCTTAGCTACAAGAACACGAAAGGGGTGCCTTCTAACAAACGATATTCGAGCTTGGTTACTCATTTTTTTAACCATCAGACCCATCACAGAGGTCAGGCCTCCGCCCTGCTATCACAGGCAGCTCAAGATGTTGGTGTTACTGATCTTTTGGCTCTGATTCCGAACGAGCCTCATGTATAACAAATCGCAGCAGTACGCGGCTGATGGCCGCCGGACGCCACTGACGCGTGGCCGCTTATCTCAGCGTTGAGGCTGTAGGAAAAGGTCAAAGGCTTTTTTCGGCCTTGACTCGATCAATAATTAAGCTAAAAATAGCGCCTATTCCTAAAATCCAGAGCACTTATCGTGGAAAGCAGACCTAGATTTTACGTAGGAACGTTATCACAAAAGGGCTCGGGGGTTTTCCTACAGCCTCGTTATGCACATCAGTGAGCTGGGCTCCTCAAGTATTTCTCCTGGCCCAGCCTCCCTGTTTTGACTAATAGTGTCGTTTACAACCACTGCTTCGGATAGCGTTGACCGGAAATAAGCCGGTGGTATACCACCCCGAAAGCCACAATCAGAACGGTGCCTGCCGCCACCGGCGTCAACAGGAAACCCCAGTGTTCACCTGCGAGCATGACGACTAGCGGATTAGCCCCTGCTGGTGGGTGGGTAGTGTTGGTCAGCATCATCAAGCTTACCGCTAGTCCTACTGCCAACCCCATCGACCAGTGGGTAACGCCCACCAGAGCTGCTACAGACAGGCCGGTCGCCGTTGTTAATAGGTGACCTATGATGATGTTTCTGGGCTGTGCTAGTGGACTTTCCGGCAATCCGAATAGGATTACCATGGTCGCGCCAAAGGGAGCCATCAACCAGACGGAGGACTGATTAGCGCTGCCTAGGCTGCTCAAAGCGGTAATACACAGCATTGCCCCCAAGCCTGCTAGCAAAGGGACAAGGTAACGTGAAGTGGTCAGACGTTTGTACATGAGCAAAATCTCCAAAGTAGACAGATCGGTCTGCATAGAGTAGACAGTCTTGTCTACTGATGTCAAGATACGGATATCTGGTGTGATGTGGGTATAACCATGGATAAGCAAGAACAGCTAGTTCGTACCGCCTTTAAATTGTTTTACACTCGGGGCATTAACGCAGTGGGAGTGAACCTAGTGTTAGCGGAGTCAGGCATAGCCAAGAAAACGCTTTATCATCACTTCCCCAGCAAGCAACACCTAGTGGAAGCGGTCATCCGCTATCGTGACTGTAGCTACCGGGCTTGGCTTATATCGAGGCTGGATCATGTACTTTCAGGCAAACCCGCTTTGCTTGAACTATTTAGTGCTCTGGATGACTGGTTCCACAGCCGGGTGCCGGATATCGACCACTTCCATGGCTGCTTCTTTATCAATGCCAGCGCTGAATTCGGCGACCGAGACAATGTCATCCACCGGGCCTGTGCCGAGCACAAAGCTGATATAACGAGATTGATTCGAAAGCACGTGGATGCGTTGTCTCTTCCGGACGGGGCAACAGAAGAACTCACACGCTTGGTTGTTCTACTTAAGGAAGGGGCTACCTCAGTGGCGCACGTTCAGGGAAATCTTGATGCGGCGATGGAAGCCAAAAAAATACTGGAGAATATGCTGCATGACTATGCTGATGAATAACTTTGGTACTTGTGTTGCTTGAAGAAAATATCTTCGAGAAATCGATTGCGTAACGCCACAATGCATAAGGAATAATGCATGATTTTCGAGCTACCTGCTCCTGAAACACTTGAGTCTGAATCATTGGTTAGCTGTATTGAAAATCGTCGCAGTGTGCGAGAGTACTCTAAAGCTCCCCTGCGTATTGATTCTCTATCCCAGTTACTGTGGGCTGCGCAAGGAATAACAGGCCCTGAGCAAAAAAAGGCAATACCTTCAGCGGGCGGACTCTACCCTTTGCAGATCCACATTTTGGTGCGGCGTATTGCGGAACTTGAGCCTGGGATTTATGAATACCAGAGTGGCAATCACTCTTTGAAACTACTTGGCAGCATCTCTCCAGAAGCGTCGATACGAGAAATGGGGATTGGCGATCAACCATGGCTAAATGACGCGGCCATCGTCATTGGGTTAGCTGGAAAGCTCGAAGTAGCCATCAGGCGCTTTGAATCGCAGGCACCCCAAGGAGAGCGTGGTTCTCGCTATGTGTATATGGAATCGGGAGCTTTAGCGCAAAATGGCCATCTTCAGTGCACGGCTCTAGGGATTGGTTGTGTTTTGGTCGCAGGCTTTGATGATTCGAAGGTGAAGGAAGCATTTGGGTTCCCTTCAGATGTGGAGCCTACTGCGCTACTTTGTATCGGACAACGGTGGAGTGTCTAACTATGCATAACCAGCCACGTCACACGGATGATTTTTCTCCGCTTCGCTCCAAAAAAGCCACCGGTGCGCTTAGCGTTATGTTTCAGGGAGGGTTCAGTGCCTTACAAGATGAATGAGAAACAGCATGAAGCTGTTTTAGCACTAGATAGCTTTGATCGATATGATCACTTCGTCAGTAAGGTCGCTGATTGGCAGCAGTTGTGGGGCGTTAAAAGTCAGGAAGGCTGGCTTGTTCCGGTCGCACCGGAAGATTTTGAATATTTCCCATTGTGGCCGCATTACGATTACGCTCAGAAAATCACAGATGAGAATTTCCCCGGTCACACAGCAACAGAGATTAGCCTAGAAGAGTTACTCGGCCATTGGCTACCACTGTTCGAGCAAGATAAAGTGAAAGTAGCAGTCTTTCCAAATAAGGAATGGAACTTCTGGTGCATTGAGCCCCAGGTCCTAAAAGAAGAGTTGCTAAATGAAGTGGCCAAATACGAATAAAAACATAACAAATTGCGCAAGCGGGACAAAGTGCTGCGCACTTCGCCACTTCGCCACTTCGCAAGGCGTTGAGGCTGTAGGAAAAAGTCAAAGGCTTTTTTCGGCCTTGACTCGATCAATAATTAATCTAAAAATAGCGCCTATTCTTAAAATCCAGAGCACTTATCGTGGAAAACAGACCTAGATTTTACGTAGGAACGTTATCACAAAAGGGCTCGGGGGTTTTCCTACAGCCTCGTTAGGCCGTATATTCATCAAGAAAAGTTAGAGCAATACAATGAAAATAAAGAAAAAATCATTAGCAGATTCTATCCTTAAGGTTCAACAGATGAGCATGCAGGAAAAAGAATCGTTTTTTGATGAAATATATATTGAACAACCAAACCTCTTAGCTTCAGTTTTAGTGCAGCAGCAGATGGGTAACTCCCTAAAGCAAATGGAAGTACTGATAAACATACTACTTGTATCTTATGTCGCATTAAAAGAATCTGGCATAAAAATCTCAAAAATATCTGAAGATCTACAAGATAAAGAAATGGCTAGATTTGTAGCCTCTGTGAAATTTACCGAAGGCTTATCTCCATCCTCCATAGAGGATTCTTTGCAGCAGTACGTATCGTCTCAAAATGAGAAGATATTGTTAGCCTTTGCACTCAATGAAATGCTTGATTTTGGATTTACCCATTTAGAGAATGAAAACTCCAAATACCTTATTATGGCAGGAATCAATATAGTAAATTGTATATCTGCTGTAAAAACAGCCTAACAAACTGCTCAAATCGGACTCCGCAAGCCAGCCCGTTTTTTGCAAAGAGCCGCAAAAAATCGGTACAGCTTACTCCACCGTTTAGCAGGGCGTTAAATGCCAGTGACAGCAAGGTCCAGAGCTCCGACAATCTGGTCTCTGAAATGCGAGAGGGAACCAACCGGGTTTTTGAGATGCTTTTCTGGCACAGAGGAAATTTGTGGAGTTAGCAGTAAAAGTTCTTGGTCGGCAAAGCTGATTCCCGGCGTGAGTCCTTGCATGGATTCGCCACCAAAGGCGGAGCGTTTGCCCAAAGGGATGACGATTCGAGTTGCCAATTCGCTCAGGAGGCTGCTCTGAATATCGACAAGGTAAGGATAATGAGCTTTGCTAACTTTGCTCGGGTTGGGGTACACATCGAACTGTGACATTAGAACTCCCTGAATTCGTCGCCGAAGCATCCATGTTGTTCGACAAAATCGTTGTAATTTCTTATCGCAGCGCGATTTTCTTCAACCCATTGTGCTGCTTCGCGTTTGGAAAGCTCTTCTTTCAGGGCTCGCTCCAGAGTAGCCGACAGGTTGATGTTGAGTTCCCGAGTCTTGCGCAGTAGATCGCTATTGATGGAGAGGTTAGCTGCCTTTTTGGGTGCGGTTGCATTGTAGAGTTCGGCCATCAGAGTCTCCAGGTGGCTGTTTAATGCACGGGCTTAGTTTATGCGCACGCCAATGCGCATTCAAGCATTTAACCAGTGGCTGTTGTCGGGCGCGCCTGAGCTAGCGCTCCGGCACGCCGCAAAGCCACGGCGTTATGTTTTTTGCTGCACCCTCGACTACTATGATGTAATACATTGTAGTCAATCATATTGAGAGTACGGTCATGAGTGTCACTACAGTTCGCCTTCAGGCAGAAGTTGAAAAGCATCTGGAATCAATCGCTGGCAGGCTCCACCGGAGCAAAGGCTGGGTGATCAACCAAGCACTGTCGGAATACATAGCAAAGCAACAGCTTGAGCAAGAGCGTTGGAAGCAAACTCTGGAAGCAATGGAATCTGCAGCCCAAGGTAAGGTGGTTGATGCCAGCGAAGTTCATGGCTGGCTCAATAGTTGGGGAACTGAAAGCGAGCAGGATGCACCGAGGTCGGGTAAGTGAAACTGGTTTACACGGACGAAGCCATTGAAGATTTGAAGCGCCTCAGGGAATTCATTGTGATCCACAACCCGTCAGCGGCAGTCAGGATAGCCATTGAGCTGGTTGGTAAAATTGAGTTGCTGCCAGATTTCCCCAAAATCGGCACGCCAGTTGAAATGGCTCCGGTACCTGACTCTATTCGAGATATGGTTTTCGGAAAATACGTTGTTCGATATTCGGTTCATACCAGTGCCATCATTACTCTTCGGGTATGGCATGGCTTGGAAGGTGAACGATAGCAATTTAACCAGGCGCGGCACTCGGATGCCTTTGTTTCCGCTTCGCTGCGTTAACGTCACCGGTGCGCTTGGCGTTATGCCTCATTTTCCCAACCCCACCAGAAGGAGTTTTTCCATGAAGTTAGTTAGTGTTTTTGTTTTAGCCGTTGCGCTCGCCGGATGCGCCACGAACCAAGGCACACCAAACAATGCGCAGGCCTCGCGTACAGAAAGCTGCAAAGTCACGTCAGAGCGAGAGATCGCAGCATTGTTTGATCGTTGGAATCAATCACTACAAACTGGCGATCCTCACAAAGTGGTTGCAAACTACGCAGAGCGGTCAATTCTTCTGCCTACGGTATCAAACAAACCGCGCCTCACTCCAGTAGAGAAAGAGGACTATTTCCACCACTTTCTGGAAAACCGCCCTTCAGGAAAGATTGATTTGCGTAGCATTGAGCTAGGCTGCAACACTGCCGTTGATGCTGGGCTCTACACATTCACTTTCGCAAAAACAGGAGCCGCTGTCAGTGGCCGCTACAGCTACACATACCGCTGGGATGGGAAGCAATGGCTAATCACAAGCCATCACTCGTCCGCCATGCCCGAGAAAAAGTAACAGAGGCATAACCTGTCAACGCCGGTTTAAAGCTGACCCACTTATCGCCAATCTAAAACTGACCCACCGTTGGCGTTTAAGTGTTGGTAAATAGGTCTTTGCTGCTGGCCGTACCTGATCGTGCCTACAGTTTCCAATCTTGAACACGCCCGGATCGTTGCTCCAGACTTTGAGGCTTTGCTAGCAACAGTGGGTGCCAAATTTGTCTACGTCTTGGAAATAAACGATTTCGAAGGACGTACCTGGGAAAATGATGGCAGTGTCGAAGATATCGCAACGGGTAGTGCAGCGGGGCCAGCAGCGGTGTATTTGGTTACACATGGTTGCGCACCCGTTGGTGATACCGTTGTTTTGGTACAGGGACGATTTTACATAGGCCAAGCAAGCTTTATGCGACTGTTCAAGCAGGTTCTGAATTGAACGTGACATTAGAGGGTCCAGTCTGTTTAGTTGGAATCAGAATGCTAAGGCTTCCTAACAAAACATTGCAGCCGGACATCAGCAAAACTGGCGCCGATGAATGAGACGTTGGGCGCCACAAAGTGTGGCATTGATTCAGTGCAAGCGAGTGGTATGATATTGTCATACTTTATCTGTGTTAGGGGCACCAGCTATGAGCATGCACCGGAAAACTATTACGCTGACTGAGCAACAAAACGGTTGGGTGAAAGGTCAGATTGAAAGCGGCCAGTTTGGCAATGATAGTGAGTATATCCGCTATCTCATCCGGCGAGACCAGCAAGCCCAAGTACGTCTCGCCACGCTGAGGCGGGCTCTGTCTGAGGGTGAGTCAAGCGGGATACCTAAGCCGCTTGATATATCGGCTATCAAGACTGCTGGCCGTAAACGTATGAAAGCGGCTAATTAGTGTTCAATCTGAGTGTCACGCCGAAGGCGGAATCAGACCTCATCGGAATTTGGGTGTACACCTGCGAAGAATGGGGTGTTGATCAAGCGGACAAATACCTGGATCAACTGGAAGCAGGAATGCAGCAGCTGATTAATCATCCGTCACTAGGCGCGAACTACGCCCATGTTCTTCTTGGGTATCGCAGATTGCAGGTTGAGCATCACGCTGTTTTTTACTGTGTGCTTGAATCGGAGATGCTTATTGTTCGTGTCCTGCACGAGGACATGGATGCACCTGAAAGGCTTCTGGATTAGTGGCGACTATGTTTCCGGCGCAGCTGCAAGACTTCCATCCAGGCCCCGCTCCATTGTCGCCCAACAAACAGTTCCAGTTTGTTCCGGGCCAGATGGGCCCGCCACCGGACAGCCTTGTCGGCGCCTCGCTCTGTCAAGGCTGCCGCTGAACAAAAGCGTTGAGGCTGTAGGAAAAGGCCAAAGACTTTTTTCGGCCTTGAATCGATCAATAATTAAGCTAAAAATAGCGCCTATTCTTAAAATCCAGAGCACTTATCGTGGAAAGCAGACCTAGATTTTACGTAGGAACGTTATCACAAAAGGGCTCGAGGGTTTTCCTACAGCCTCGTTAGGCCAAAAAAGGAGAGCACTTTGTATTCAGGTAGTTGCTTATGCGGTGGGGTTCGCTTCCAGATCCTATGTGAGCTAGAGCCAATACAGATTTGTCATTGCTCCCAATGTCGCAAAGCGCAAGGCACTCCCTTTGCTACAAATACACCTGTCAAAGAGGCCGCTTTCCAGCTAGATAGCGGAGTTAAAATGCTCAAATCTTTTGAGGCATCGCCTGGCAAGCAGCGTGTTTTCTGCAGTGAGTGTGGCTCGCCGATCTACAGTAAAAAAGACGCGCTGCCTGGTGTGCTGCGCATTCGTGCGGGCCTCATCAATGAGCCGTTATCCTCAGAGCCAGTTGCCCATTGCTACACAGGCTCAAAAGCTAATTGGTGGCCCATAAACGATGACCTCACCCAATTCGAGGCCGGGTATGTCCCGCAAAATAGCAAGCCCTAACAAAACGCTGTTGCCGGACAATTTCTTCACCGCTTTGTGACTGAAAAATTGCAGCGAAGCTATGCATTAGCAGTTGCACTACTCCTCCCACATCTTGCGAGCTGAGTAAAAAAGGAATAATTTATACTCATGGACGAGTTTGAGTTCGACGAAACTAAAAGTCAGACCAATCTGGATAAGCACGGCATTGATTTCGTGGCCGCCCGAGTTCTGTGGAAAGATCCGTATCTATTGGAAATCCGCGCAAAATCAGAGGGCGAGCCAAGATTCGTGTTGATAGGCAAGATTGGGGAAAGACACTAGTCGGCGGTCGTCACATACAGGGAAAGCCGTATTCGTCTGATTTCGGTCAGGCGTTCCCGCAAGAAGGAGGTTGAGCTTTATGAAAGCTAGAGACTTCGATAAAAAATTCGAGGAAGGTCAGGACGATATTGTTGATGACCTAGATCTGTCCACGGTCCGCCGTGTCAATCAGGAACAAAAGCGAATCAACGTGGACTTTCCTGCTTGGGTCGTAGAGTCACTGGATCGTGAGGCGGCGCGCATTGGTGTTACCCGCCAGTCAATCATCAAGGTGTGGCTGGTTGAGCGACTTCAAGCAGAGTCTGCTAACAAGTGCGTCACTCGGACGCACTAAAGTGCGCCGGTGCGCTCAGCGTTGAGGCTGTAGAAAAAGGTCGGAGGCTTTTTTGGATCTAGAATTGGTCAATAAGTAATCTAAAAATAGCGCCTATTTTAAAAATCCGAAGCACTTGTCATCGAAAAAACGTCTAAATTTTACATAGGAGCATCATCGTAACAAGGCTCTATAGTTTTTCTACAGCCTCGTTAGGTGCGTAAAATCGTAATTCTCTGGAGGGAAAGTGAGTAACGAAATTTTAGATCAAATAGATATTTGGGAGTTGTTTGAAGTGGAAATGCGCAACGGCGGCACCGTCATATACATTAAAGAAGCCCGAAAATAACGAGTAGTGGGCTTTGTTTAGACTATAAAACAAGCCATAACCAGCAGCATAAATTCCTCGGCTAAACACAGGTTTCAAGCAAATGCCCAGCCAGCAAAAACTTGCCACACTCAACGAACAGTTCGCAATAGAAGGGCAGCTGCGATTCAACGCGACTGGCGATTTGATTGTGGCTGACATCACTAACCAGCACGCCACGGCAAGCATTGCCCTGCAGGGCGCGCAGGTGCTGTCCTGGGCTGCTAAAAGAGAAGCTAAAGGGGGTGCCGAAAGAGGTGCCAACGAGCAGCAACCGCTGATCTGGCTTTCAGACGAAGCGACGTTTATCGCGGGTAAAACTATTCGCGGCGGCATTCCAGTGTGTTGGCCCTGGTTTGGCGCGCATCCTGATCGTGAGGATTATCCCGCCCATGGTTTTGTCAGAGCCGCTGTTTGGGACGTGGTTGAAACCAGCACGACGGCTGCCGGGCAAACGAACATAGTATTTCGCCTGCCGCAAACGCAAGTGCCCCCAGCCTTATGGTCACACAACACCGAGCTAGAGCTACATGTCAGCGTCGGCGTAACCCTTGAGCTGAACTTGATCACGCGCAATCATGGGTTAGAAACCGTCACCATCAGTCAGGCGTTACACAGTTATTTTGCCGTGAGTGATATCAATGATGTGACGGTTAAGGGCCTGGAAGGCTGCCAGTTCATTGATTCCCTGGATGATTGGCAGCGTAAAGTCGAAATCACGCCGATTTGCATTGATGCCGAAATTGACCGCATTTATCAAAATACCAAGCCCGTCTGCTCACTCGAAGACAAAGGTTGGCAACGTCGTATCAACATTGAAACCAACAACAGCCGCTCAACCGTGGTCTGGAACCCCTGGATTGATAAATCAACCCGGCTGGGTGATATGGGGGAGGGCGGTTATTTGAACATGCTGTGTATTGAAACCGGCAATATTGCCGATGATCGTGTCAGCATTGCTGCGGGTGCGGAGCATTGTTTGTCGGTCTGTTATCGGATTGCGAAAAATTGAGTCGAGGCACTACAGGATTTTTACTCTGACCCTAAATATCCTGTATGAATGGCAAAATTATTTAATTTTATATACAAAATAGTTAATTCTAAAAGTGAGTGAAAATACTCCTAACAAACGCGTCAATTAGGACGCTCGAAGCTCGCGCCTATTACGCGGGCGTTATGCAATACGTTCGTCTTGACGTACGTATCTAATGGCGTACACTGATTAAATATTCAACACATCAGAGGTGCGTCATGACCGGAATTACGGCAACTGAGGCGCGCAGCAACCTTTACAGGTTGATTGACGAAACGGCCGAGTCCCATCAACCAATCGTTATTATGGGTAAACGGAACAGGGCTGTTCTCGTTTCCGAGGAAGATTGGTCTGCGATTCAGGAAACGCTTTACCTGTTATCTGTACCAGGTATGCGCGAGTCTATTCGAGAGGGAATGGAGACCCCTATGGATCAATGCGATGAGGAGCTGAACTGGTGACATGGAAGTTGGTTTACACCAAACAGGCCCAAAAAGATGCAAAAAAGTTAGCTGCCAGCAGCCTCAAGCCAAAAGCTCAGGGATTGTTGGCGCTGATTGCGGAAGATCCGTATCGGAGGCCGCCGCCGTTCGAAAAGCTCATTGGTGATCTTGCAGGAGCATACTCTCGCCGCATCAATATCCAGCATCGTGTTGTTTACGAAGTGCTCGAAGATGAACGAGTGGTAAAAGTTCTCCGGCTCTGGAGTCACTACGAATAATGCATAACCAGCCGCTGTTGCCGGACAATTTTCCCACCGCTGTGCGGTTCCACAATTGCCGCAAAGCTTCGCGTTATGTGTATAGAGAGAGGAGCTGTCTTGAACATAACGAATTTGCCTTTTGGCGTCACTGACTGGTCTGGAGTTGAGAAAACCGAGCATTCTGGCGAGCAGGGTGTTGCTTACTGGAGAACTCGAAACTTTGGTGACATCCGAGTTCGAATGGTCGAGTACAGCCCGGGTTATTTGGCCGATCATTGGTGTGCCAAGGGCCACATACTTCTTTGTCTCGAAGGCGAGCTTCATACTGAATTAGACGACGGCCGGCATTTCGTACTCAGGCCGGGATCGAGCTATCAGGTCGCAGACAACGCAGAACTACATCGCTCATCGACAGAGCTTGGAGCCAAGCTATTCGTTGTCGACTAAATCCACATAACCAGGCCGTACCGGATGCCAAAACCTTCGCTGCGCTGCGGTTTTGTTTCCAGTGATGGCTAAGGCTGGCGGAACGCCCGGTAAACGAAGGGGCATCCGATTGGCAGATCGTGAATTGATTGAACTGGCAGATCCTCGAGTGCAGCACATGCCCGTCGCCGACTGCGGAGAATCTCTGATTGATGTAGCAAAGAGCGGGATAATCGCTTATGGCTCGCCTCCAGAGTGTCCCGAGACAGCGCCGTTTTATAGGATGTTGCGAGAAGAGGTCGTGAATAGGCTTGAAAAGGCGCAGCAACGGCTTCCAACAGGTCTGCAGTTTCGCCTTCATTCCAAAGCTACGCGTGTTGGCGGCGTTATACGTCAAGAGAGGCGCAGGCAATGCACCAAATTTTGGTATACGCAGATTCGTTGAGTTGGGGCATCATCCCTGACACTCGTGGTCGATTTCGATTTGACCAAAGGTGGCCGGGGGTTTTAGAGAATGCACTGCTCAATTCGGGTAAGTCCGTTCGGATTATTGAAGACTGTCTTAACGGTCGCCGTACCGTATGGGATGACCCTTACAAGCCGGGGCGAAACGGACTTGAGGGGCTAGAACAGCGCATCGAAATCAACTCGCCGTTGTCATTGGTTATCATGCTATTGGGAACCAATGATTTTCAGTCTATGCATAACTTGACCGCATGGCAGTCCGCACAAGGTTTAAAAACTCTGGTCGGGGCGATACGGCGCGCTCCTATTGAACCAGGAATGGAAGTACCGGCAATTGTGCTTGTGGCGCCCCCCGAATTGCAGAAGGCTAAAGGTAATATTGCGCCCAAATTTGAAAGAGCGGAAGACAAAGCCGTAGGTCTGGCTGACGCAATTCAAGTTGTGGCGGAAGAGTGTGGATGCCATTACTTTGATGCTGGTTCGGTTACTTCGACAAGTCGTGTAGATGGTGTTCACCTAGATGAAGACCAACATCGCACACTCGGTCTCGCGCTTGCCAAAGTAATACAACCGTTAGTCCAATAATTTTGCCGCATAACAAGTGCCGGTAACGGATGCCCTTGAAGTCGCGCCGTTCACTACTTGATCGAACACAAGTTGGATCTGTCGGTGTTTCACCCGAAATATCGCAATGACAACACCGGACGGCTGACTGACGATCCGGCCTTACGTTACTAGAGTTCAAGGTTGACAGGAATCAGAGTATCCTGCGGCTCACCGGTGTGCGCCGCGCGGCCGTTCTGGTTTATCAATTGCTTAGACGATCAAGGATTTCAAATTGCGATGCATATAATACGGAAGTTGATGCTTTCCAGTTTTTTCTGTTTCACCGCTGCTGCGGCATCCGCTGAGACCTTTGTATTCACGGCCATCCCGGATGAAGACGAAACCAAACTTGTTGAGCGTTTTCGCGGTGTCGCGGACTACCTCTCTGAGCAACTGAATGTTGATGTACGCTATATTCCAGTGAAGTCCTACGCGGCTGCCGTTTCAGCGTTCCGTAACAATCAGGTTCAGCTGGCGTGGTTTGGCGGTCTTTCTGGTGTGCAGGCACGCAGGCTGGTTCCGGGCGCTGAAGCCATCGCCCAAGGTGTTGAAGACGAAGCCTTCGAGACCTATTTTATTGCCAATACCAACACGGGTATTGAACCCGCCGCAGAGCTTTCAGAGCTGAAAGATCAGTTGCAGGGTAAAACCTTTACCTTCGGTTCCAAAGGCTCCACATCTGGCCGGCTCATGCCTGAGTTCTATGTGCGCGACACCTTTGGTGCAAAGCCTGATGACTTTTTTTCGCGCGTTGGCTTCAGCGGCAACCATACCCGCACCCTTCGCCTGGTTGAAGCCGGTACGTACGATGTAGGCGCGCTGAACTTTCAGGTTTGGGAGAAAGAACTTGGTGATGGAAACATAGACACCGATGCCGTTCAGGTGATCTGGAAAACGCCCGACTACCCGGATTATCAGTGGACGATTCGTGGCGATGTGGATGAGCGTTTTGGTGATGGTTTCAAGCAGCGTGTTACCGAGGCGCTGTTGAACCTCGATAACCCGAAACTGCTGGCAAGCTTCCCGCGTTCAGGTTTTATTCCTGCTTCTAACGCCGACTATGAGCCGATTCGTAAGACGGCTCAAGAGATCGGAATTCTCGATTAATGTCAGGCTTTGACCTTACGGACCTTACGGCCTCATTCAGCGGCAAGCGGGTTATAGGTCCGTTGTCGCTGAAGGTTAATCCGGGCGACAAAATCGCGCTGGTGGGTAAAAGTGGTGCGGGGAAGTCCACCTTGATTCGCCTGATTTACGAACGGATTAACCGGGATTCGTCTCTGATCCCTCAGGATCTTGGCCTGGTAAACGCCCTTTCGGTGTTCCATAACGTCTTTATGGGCCAACTGGATAAACATGCCACCTGGTACAACGCCCTCACGCTTGCCCGCCCGTTCGCCAAAGACAGGGCTGAAGTGCTGACCTTGTTGCAGTCACTGGGTATCACGGAAAAGCTATGGACACCCGCAGCCTCTCTGTCCGGTGGGCAGCGCCAGCGTGTTGCTATCGCGCGTGCGCTTTACCGTAACGCAGCCGTGCTACTGGCCGATGAGCCGGTTTCTGCACTCGATGGCCCCATGGCGAACTCGGTCATGATGCAACTGCGTGATCGCTTCACCACCAGTATTATTGCGCTGCACGATGTGGACCTCGCACTGAATTACTGTACCCGAATCGTTGGCATTCAGGATGGCCAGGTCGCCCTGGATCAACCCAGCGAACACCTTGCAGCGGCAGACATTGTATCTTTTTACTAGGTAACGCGGCCCGTTCTATGCCCTCTTCCCCAACGGTTCGTGTCAGCCTGATTTTCCTTGCCATCGCCTTGGTTGGGTTGCTGTTTGCGGATATCGCGGTGACCACCTCCAACCCCTGGCGGGATCTCGGTAATTTCCTGTTTGGCATCGCAACGCCCAACTTTTTCAGCACTGAAGGGTTGATGACCGCACTGTTGAGGACGGTCGCCTTTGCCTTTGTCGGGGTTGCGCTTGGGAGTGTCGCAGGCTTCCTGATGGCATTGGCTTACCGATCCCTGCCCGTGCGGATTTTTTGCGCCTTTATTCGCGCCATTCACGAGCTTTTCTGGGCGCTGATCTTTCTGCAGTTCTTTGGTTTTCACCCACTCACGGGCGTATTGGCCATCGCCATTCCCTACGCCGGGATTTTCGCCAAGGTCTATTCAGAAATCCTGGAAGAGGCCGATCCGGAATCTGGCCGTGTGCTGCCGCCCGGCACTGGGAATATGTCGGCGTTCCTTTATGCCCGTATTCCCGATTGCTGGGTAAAGATGCGCACCTACACAGCCTACAGGCTGGAATGCGGCCTTCGCTCCAGTGCCATTCTTGGGTTCGTTGGCCTGCCCACACTGGGTTTTTATCTTGAGGCATCTTTCTCCCAGGGGCTTTATTCCGACGCTGGCGCGATGCTGATTCTGTTCTATGTATTAATCGCCACCATGCCGCTCTGGGTAAGGCCAAAGCTTCTGCCCGTGTACGTTCTTGGCGCTCCGTTTTTTCTTGGTGAAGGGTTGCCCATTGTATGGGGCAATGTGCAGCGTTTTTTCACCGAAGACATCGTGCCTGCGCCATTGCGCAACGGGGAAGGTTTAACGGGGCTAACGCCGTGGCTAAGTGATTTGATGATCAATGAGGCCCTGCTGGGCATCTGGAACACCCTTGTGCTCACCCAGATCGCGCTTGTAGCGACAGGGATTCTGTCGTTACTGGCATTCCCCTTGATATCAAACCACTTTGGCGGGCCTGTACGGCGCAGTGCCGGGCATGTGGTTCTGGTGATCGTACGGTCCACGCCTGAGTACATTCTGGCGTATATTTTGCTGCAACTCTGGGGGCCTTCAATGCTGCCTGCGGTGGTTGCTTTAGCGCTGCACAACGGTGGGATTATCGGGCACCTGATTGGCCGGCAAACCAATTCCATTAAACTCCGCGCAGACGCTGCAGAAGGTTTCAACCGTTATAGCTGGGAGCTGGTACCCCGCGTATATCGCTCATTTCTGGCGCTTCTGTTCTATCGCTGGGAAATCATCATGCGGGAGACAGCCATACTGGGGATTCTCGGCATCTACACGCTTGGCTTCTATGTAGACAGCGCTATTCAGAACATCCGGTTTGATCGTGCCATGGTGCTGATTCTGGTAACGGCTCTGCTCAACATTGGAATTGATACTCTTGGGCGTTATATTCGCCGCAAGCTCGCCTTGCAAACCATGCCGACCTGCTGAACGAGAAACCGTTGACACCAAGGCTAGGGGTGAACAAAAGTGCGATCCGGACACGGCTGCTTTCGAGCCAATGCGGCCCTTGGAGTGGTAGAGTTGCGGATGCCAAACCACCTACATCAACGGGAGTAAGAGCATGGAGATCGAACGCTTTATTGCTGACTGCATCACTGCCAACGAAGAGACTGATGCACAAGCCGCCGTCAACGAAGTACTTGCCCGAGCGGTCTCTACACCCGCAGCTGTGTTGGCCGCGCTAGGCGATCCAGGCAAGGCAGGACTAAATGTACTTCTAAGCTCCCCAACGCTGACGATATTTGCCGCCACGTGGACTCCGCAGATGAATCTCATGCCTCATAATCATCTGATGTGGGCTAACATCGGAATCTACACAGGCCGTGAGGACAACATTTTTTGGAAAAGGACGTCTGACGGAATCAAGGCATTCGGTGCAAATGCCTTGTTTGTAAAAGATACCGCAATGCTAACTGAAGACGCACTACATTCTGTTACCAATCCGTTGCAGCGTTTTACGGGTGGCATTCACATCTATGGCGGTGACTTCTTTGATACCCAGCGGAGCCAATGGAATTCAGAGACACTTGAAGAAGAGTCTTCTGATGGCACCAGGATTCGCGAGATTTTCCAACGTGAAAACGAAAGACTGGGCCTCCAGCGCTGCTGAGCTTAAGCGTTACGCGCAAAATACAGACGTTAGCAGCCCAGGTTTCTGACGTTGGTTATTGGGAGAATATTTCATGTCGAAGAAAGTAGTCATGTTTGAATACGAGAAAGAAACAAAAAACAGTGTTCGCTATAAGGAGGTCCCTGATGAAGGAACTGCTCCGATCGTGGGTACTTTGTATGTTCAGAAGTGGTTTGCTGGTAACAGCAAATCTATTGAGATAACGATAGACAAAAAAGACTAGCTGGCTCGCGATTATTCCTGCTGCAGGCGTTATACCTAGAGGGTCACCATGGATTGGCTAAATTTCATATTATCCGTCATTGAAGCAATCGCATGGCCAGTAGCGTTTGTTGCTGCGGTGGTATTTCTACGCCAGGAATGGGTTGACGTCATCCAAAGTCGCCACAAAGCTTCGTTTTACACGTTAACCCGTTTTTTTTGGGGTTTTGGTTTCAAACGGTAAGACACTCGTCATTTCAACAACATTGGGGTATCCAGTATGTTTTCCGGCCTGAGCGCATTTCCTTTGACCCCGATGAATGAACGCGGTTTGGACGAAGCGGCGTTTGTTCGATTGATTGGGCGGCTTGTCACCGCCAACGTCGACTCAATCGGCGTACTCGGCTCGACCGGGAACTATGCTTACCTGACCATGGCGGAGCGTGCGCGGGTGGTAAGACTTGCGGTGGAACACGCAGGAAATGTCCCAGTGGTGGTGGGTATTGGTGCGCTGCGTACGCGCGATGTGCTTGCCTTGGCTGAAGACGCAGAGGCTGCGGGTGTCTCTGGGGTACTGTTGGCACCAATGTCATATCAGAAGCTGCGCCCAGAGGAAGTTTTTGGGCTCTATGAAGCGGTAACGCATGCACTGTCGATACCGCTGTGTGTTTACGATAATCCCGGTACCACGCAGTTTGTGTTCAGTGACGAGCTTCATGGCCAGATAGCACAACTTCCGAACGTAGCATCCATCAAGATTCCGGGAGTGCCTGAGGATCCTGTTACGGCAAGATCGAGAGTGGAACGACTTCGTGCACAGATTCCTTCACACGTCACTGTGGGCGTCAGCGGCGATGGTTCTGCTGCAAACGGATTGAACGCCGGCTGTGATGCCTGGTATTCGGTGATCGGGGGCGTGTTTCCCTCCACCGCACTTGCGATTACTCGCGCAGCCCAGGCTGGGAATGCGAAGGAAGCGATACGCTTGTCGGAACGATTGCAGCCGCTGTGGGAGTTGTTCAGCGAGTTTGGAGGCAGTCTTCGCGTTGTTGCAGCTGCTGCAGAGTTGCTGGTGCTCGTTGAACACCCGTGTTTGCCGTTGCCGCTCAAGGCCTTGGATGGAGAAGGGCGCCGACGACTCGGGGAATTGATTGATGAACTGGATTTATCCTGACGGGGCTAACCCGCTGCGAAGCAGAGGGTTAGCCTTTCTTTAATCACTCAAAGAGGGAATTATTCAACGCGGGTTAAGGTAACGTCGATGTTGCCACGGGTCGCGTTTGAGTAGGGGCACACTTTGTGCGCTTCGTTGATCAGCTTTTCAGCCTGAGCATCGTCCATGCCCGGCAATGAAATTTTCAGCTCAACTTCGATACCAAAACCCCCCGGAATCTCACCGATGCCGACTTCGCCTTCGATTGAGGCTTCTTCCGGCATTGCCAGCTTGTCGCGGCCCGCGACGAACTTCATGGCACCAATAAAGCAGGCAGAGTAACCAGCAGCGAAGAGCTGCTCAGGGTTTGTTCCTTTGCCACCGGCACCGCCAAGTTCTTTCGGAGTGGTCAGCTCAACATCCAGAATACCGTCTGATGAGATGGCGCGACCGTCACGGCCACCCGTGGCTTCGGCGGATGCGCGATAAACGATTTTTGCAACAGACATAATGTTTGCTCCTTTCGACGAGCCGTTTTGATGGCTCCTCGTTTGCGTGATTAACGAGTGCGCAAATTGTAAGCGCTGTTCGATTACTAAGTTAGCGCACAAATAGATTGTGCGCAAGATAAATGGCGGAAGTGTAATAAGCGCGTGCCAGGTGAAGGAGCTCAGGTGGGTGTTTTCAGATTACTGCGCAGTTTGATCAGCTGCTGTTTCAGTTCCATAAGGTCGGCGACTGACTGACCACTGACATTCACAATGCAACCCGGTATATCCTTGGCTTGGTCCTGAAGAGCCCGGCCCTGTTCTGTGAGATGCAATTCAACCACGCGTTCATCGTCTTTCCGGCGTTGCCGGTTCAGCATACCGTCCGACTCGAGCCGCTTGAGCAGAGGCGTGAGCGAGCCGGGGTCTGTCAGCAATCGCTTGCTGATATGGCTCACGGTTATCCCGTCTTCCTCCCACAAAACCAGCATGGCCAGATACTGCGGATAGGTCAGATTTAGGGATTTTAGCAGTGGCTTATAGGCTTTGGTCATCATTAAAGACGTCGAGTAGAGGGCAAAACACAGCTGGTTATCGAGCAGAAGCTCGGAGTAGGAGTCGTTGTCAGGCATGAAAGATCCATTGTGTCGGCGGCGATAAAAGCCATCGCGCTAAGTATTTAACTCCGAGTGTACGGCGTTTTTTAGGGGTTTTTCCAGTGAACATGACTGGCAGCACTGAAAGAGCTCCCCTGCGTTTGGTTCCTTTCGCTAGGCTCCGGTGCGGTTTACCATTAGTGTCAATGACCTAAAGTTGCCAACGAGTTTTTTATGAAAGAGCTTCTAGAACAACATGATTTTATTGTCGCTGAGGCCGCCATCGTCGAAAGGCTCCGCCGCAACAAACTGATAGAGCTAGACGGCAGACTGATGCATGCCCCCCTGGTATTTACTGAAGAGGGTAGGGCTGCACTGACGAACCTGTATCAGGAATATTTAGGCATCGCGGAAGCCAATGACAGGCCTATCTTGCTTTGCACACCGACCTGGCGGGCAAATAAGGAGAGAGTGCAAGCCTCAAACCAGCGGCAGGACATTAATGTTGAGGCCGCCACGTTTCTAAAAGAACTGGTTGCCGAAGAACCTAGAAAAGTACCCGTTAAAGTTGGTGGCCTGATAGGCTGCAAGAACGATTGTTATTTGCCTGACGAAGGATTGTCACTGAGTGAAGCGAGCGAGTTTCATCAATGGCAGATCAATCAGCTAGCCAGTGCAGAAGTTGATTTTCTAATGGCAGTAACCTTGCCCTCTGTAGAGGAGGCGGCTGGAATTGCTTTAGCCATGGAAGCAACTGGATTACCTTACATTATCAGTTTCGTGATCGGCTCTGATGGTAAGGTTCTGGATGGAATGGACATCCAGAAAGCAATTGAATACGTGGATTCCAAGACTGTGAACCACCCGCTCGGCTATTTTATTAACTGTTCCTACCCGTCATTTTTGAACCCAAAGACTCTTTCTGAAAAAGTATTTGAGCGGCTGATCGGTATTCAGGCGAACGCGTCATCTCTTAGCCATGCGGAACTAGACGGTTCCACAGAGCTAAAATCTGAATCTGTTTCGGAGTGGGGTAGCCTTATGGTTCAGCTGAACCGGGATTTTGGACTAAAAGTACTAGGCGGTTGTTGTGGCACCAGTGGCAAACACCTCCGTTATCTAACAGAAAATATTGTTTAGCACGTAAAGCAATCGAGCAGCATGAAGATAATATTTTTTCATTAACAAATCGGATCACCAGATGCGTAATGCACGCTGCTGCCAAGGAGTAAATGATTTGCCTGAATTGAAGACTTTTGGCCTTTTTATCATCACTGCATTAGCGGAAATTCTTGGCTGTTATTTGCCATATCTTTGGCTTCGGGAAGGCAAAACAATCTGGCTTCTGGTACCCGGTGCTCTGAGTTTGGTCGCGTTTGTCTGGCTGCTGTCGTTACATCCAATGGCGGCGGGCAGGGTGTATGCAGCCTATGGTGGTGTTTATATTTTTATGGCGATTTTGTGGCTGTGGACAGTCAACGGAATTCGACCAACAACATGGGACGTAGTGGGCTCTGCGGTGGCACTTTTGGGCATGGCCATCATCATGTTTGCGCCTCGCACCACGTAACCCGTCAATTAAGTGGGTTATCTGCAACGTTTGGTTCCTGAAGGATGAGAGCTTACCAAGCGGGCGCACCGCTTCCTTCGCTTCAGCGTTAAGCCTCAGGATGGACAGATCCTATAAAAATCTTGCTGCCGGCAAATTTAGTCATTACTTTTGATATCTCTATTGTTTATTCCTTCTGTTTGGCCAGGGGGAATGCCATTCATATTCAGGATGATACATTCTATGTTAGGCGCTTTTGGCTTGGTAACCCCGGCAGAGATAC
This sequence comes from Marinobacter sp. M3C, assembly GCF_023311895.1. Taxonomy (GTDB): domain Bacteria; phylum Pseudomonadota; class Gammaproteobacteria; order Pseudomonadales; family Oleiphilaceae; genus Marinobacter. The sequence goes on along the minus strand of NZ_CP092284.1, from coordinate 2,603,051 downwards.
TGTTCGGACGGGGGCACATAGCCCAATTAAACGATCGGGCGACAAAACTGGGTACGCGAGCATTAGTAGTGCATGGTAGAAATCCAGGCAGGCTCTCTGGTGTCTTTGCGTCATTAAAGACCGTCGATATCGTGCAAACGCTGTCCATTGAGAAAGAGCCAGATCTGCAAACACTGATGGAGGCTATTGATCACGGCAAGTTACTGGGAATAGACCTGGTCCTCGGTATCGGCGGTGGTTCTGTTATGGATGCCGCTAAAGTACTTGCGGCTATGCTGCCCAGTCAGACAGATTTGATCAGCCATCTGGAGGTCGTCGGAAGCGGGTTGCCACTGTCAGCCAAACGCCTGCCGTTGATTCTGGTTCCCACCACCTCTGGCACAGGTGCAGAAGTCACTCGAAACGCGGTTATTGATATTCCGGAAGCCCGGCGCAAGGTGAGTCTCAGGGATAACCAGTTACTCCCGGATCTTGCTTTGGTAGACCCTGCGCTTACCGACAACTGCCCCCGGCAAGTCAGCTTATACTCGGGGCTGGATGCTGTTACTCAGGTAATCGAGCCGTTTCTTTCGTCGCGCTCAAATCTGTTTACGGACATGTTGTGTCAGGAGGCTATCCCCAAGGGGCTCCAGGCTTTAAAGCAATTAATGGACAGGGAATCCGAAGAAGCGCGTGACTCGCTGGCTCAGGTGAGCCTTTTCGGTGGCCTTGCGCTTGCGAACTCGGGGCTGGGTGTTGTTCACGGCATTGCTGGCCCGTTAGGCGGACTATGCGGTGCGCCGCACGGCGCGATATGCGGCGCATTGTTACCAGCGGGCATAGCGGCTAACCGCGATAACGTAGTTGAAGTAGATCACATCGCTCGTATCGATCGGGTGATTGACTGGATTGCTGAAGTATTTGAGACCTCCAGAGGCCAAGCATTGCACCGTTTTCGGCAATGGATTATTCAGAATGGATTACCCGGTCTTGCGTCAATCGGAGTGACGGAGGAACACATTATTTCAGCCTCACAAGCAGCGGCCAGCTCGTCCTCCATGAAGGCCAATCTTGTGGTTTTGTCCACTGCGAGCATAGAAAACGTGATGCGCCATTCTCTATGATGACAACCCTGACATGCGGCCAAAAGAGACCTGATTGCGCCCTTGCAGCTTGGCCCGGTAGAGTTCCTCATCGGCCCTGGCAATAGCTTGGTCCAGGGTGACATGTTCAGCATGGCGGCTGGTGACACCGATGCTGATGGTGCATTGAATCAGCCTGCCGCGGTCATTGGTCACCAGCTGCTCAATATTGTGGCGGAAACGTTCGGCCACTTTGAGAGCCTCCGCCTCGCTCGTTTCCGGCAACAAAAGAGTGAATTCCTCACCCCCCCAGCGGGCCAGGAGGTCGCCGCGGCGCCGCGATCTATCAAGCTCGTCAGCAACTGCCTTCAAGACCTTGTCGCCGACGGCATGGCCATATTGATCATTGATGTTCTTGAAACGGTCAATATCGATCATTGCCACACAGACGTTTCTGTTCTTGCGCGTGACCAGGCTCCATAGTGATTCGGCGACAGGCAGAAAACCGCGCCGATTGTTCAGGCCGGTCAGCAGGTCAGTCTGTGCATTTTGTTCGGCTGCCGTTCGGGCCTCTTCGTTTTTACGAACCAGATCGGCCAGCGCCAACATCAACAGTATGGCATCCACTACCATGCCGATGTCCACGGCGTAGTACCCAAGCTGGGTATAAGGAATCATGCCGGTTACCGTTGAGGCCGTAATCGAAGCGCCAACAACGGAGGCTAATGTGCCCAGCATGAAATAGCGTGCGGACTGGTTGCCCGCCACCCAGCTCGACACGCCCATGTAGACCATCAATACACTGAACACCGGCACAACCAGGAATGCCAGGCGCAACGCCAGGCCCTGTTCGTCTAAGGCGAAACAGGCAGCAAAAAGCGCAAAATAAGCCACGCTGATTGTCTGGAGGGTTCTGTGGAACCGTGGTTGGCAGCGCTTGATGTTCAGAAAATTCGTCGCAAACGCCAAGCCGGAACTGGCAAAACACAGCATCAGTAGGGGTGGCGCCCATTGTTGCCAGTCCACCGCCTCGGGCCAGAGCAGGGCCATTCCGATACCGTTGTAGGATGCCGTCGTGGCCACAAAGCTGCCGGTGTAGAGCGAGTAGAGCAGATAACGCCGCTGCCGAAGGCCGGCGAACAGCATCAGGCTGCAGGCTGAAAGTGCAAACATGACGCCGTAGACGAAGCTGTAGAACGCCGTTTCTGACTGCTCTCGACTGTGGCTGGCCGCAATACTGGAAAAATACAGTGGCACCACCATTGGGTCTGCTGTCTCAATCCGCAGCAACAGGCGTGTCTCGCCGGGCGGAAACGGATAGTCGGCACTGGGTATGCGTTTGGCGAGGGAGCGCTCATTCAGCGGAATACGATCACCACCGATAAAGTGCTGTGGCAGCCGGCCTTCTGTGATGAAAAAGAAGTCGACGTGCTCCAACCAGCCTGTTCTGACGGACACGCGGCGGAAAATGGTGTCATCGGTCGGATTGAGAACATTCGCCACCAGCCAGATTGCACCGGAATTGATGCCTCTGGTTAACACGCTGGACTCAGGGTACTTCAGGACAGTGTGATTTCCGCGAATCAGGGACTGAACCTCGTCAACGGAGAGCGCCTCTTCTTGTTCAGCGAGAAATGCCATCTGACCGACCACTGCGTCCTGGTATACGGTCCGAACGTCAATGACAGGCACTGCTCCGTCATCGGCATCGGATTCAGCCCGCGCGCACGTTGTCAGGTTCACAATAATCAGAAGAAAAATGAGGGGCCAATGCAGTCGCACTTAACTGTTTATCCGTTAATGTCATTTTCGTAGAATATAATTAAATCGCCAACATATCATATCTGGCGTCATTCTTCTGCCCGAGCGCGTCGCAGAAGGTGAAGGCCCTGTGCGATTTATCAGGTCAGACACGTGTCGGTTCTGATCGCAGGGGAGCATGTGCATTTCGAGCCCATGGTGCAGACGTCGCAGGAGATTGTCGGAATGATGGAAAAGAAGGTTAATGGCTGCTCGCCCGCTCTTCCTGCAGCTTGGCCCGAACGTTTATCAACACGTTGCCGTGCCAGGCTGAAAATCTATTCTTCGTCGCTGAAAGCCGACCGGTGGAACTCTGCGGCTTCTCCAGCTTCCTTGACGCCTGCTTCCCAGAGTTTGGGTACGTCGCCACCCGTTAGCACCTCAAGCACAGCGTGAACACCTTTGGCCAGCGAGGAAAGGTTGTATCCACCCTCCAGAACGAACGCGAGCTTGCCCTCGCAGTGTGTGTCAGCAATGTCCTGAACGATTCTGGTCAACACTTTAAAACCGTCATAGGTGAGGTTCATCGCCATATCGTTGTGGTGGGGGTCAAACCCTGCCGAGACCAGTACCAGGTCCGGTTTAAAGTGCTCTGCGGCGGGCACCAGTATGTCTCGGAAGACCTTCTCGTAGGCAATGTCGCCGGTGGTTTCTGGAAGTGGGACGTTGATGGTGTAGCCTTCACCTAAGCCAACACCCACTTCTTCAATCAGACCAGATCCGGGATAAAACGGTGCGGCGCAATGGGTGTCAAAGAACAGCACATCCGGGTCTGCCCAGAAAATATCCTGGGTGCCATTGCCGTGGTGCACATCCCAGTCAATGATCAGAACACGTTCACAGCCCAGCTTTGCCTGGGCATGGGCGGCCGCTACGGCAACGTTGTTCAGTAGGCAGAAGCCCCGTGCACGCACGGGCTCGGCGTGATGTCCTGGCGGGCGCACAAGGGCGAAGGCGCTTTGTGCCTCACCCTTGCAAACGCTTTCCACGGCAGCAATGGCGTTGCCGGCTGCCGCGGTGGCCGCTTTGATACTGTCGGGGGAAACCGCCGTGGTGTCTCTGTCAAGCCAGGCGCGTTTGCCATCCAGTGAAAAGAGATGGTCCAGATAGGACGTGATGTGCACGCGTGCCAGTTGATCGTAGGTGGCAGCGGGCGCTCCTGACTGGAAATGAACGCCGGGTATGGGGTTTTTATCCAGATGCGCTTTGATCGCCGCCAACCGCCCCGGATGTTCAGGATAGCTCCATTTAAAATCCAGTCCCTGGAGAATAGTCCTGACTCGTTTTTCTACCCGGCTAGGAATGAACGGCAGATCCACCTCGGGATTATGCCCCAGCATTATCTCATCATAAAACACATTGACACTGCGATCGCCGATCACAAGACACTCTCCTTCTTGAGCTCTTTCGGTTGCTTGCCGTAGCTAACGTTTCGAAACAGTTTCGAAACGATTTCGACAGGCTCCTCATGGTTGCTGTGACGCAAGGGCTTCCTTCACAGTTGAGGTGAAGGCCGCGGCGCGAATACCGGTGGTTTTAAAGCCTAATTTGGTCCACGCTGCTTTAGCCTCTTTATTAGATTTAGCGTATTCGAGGACCAGCTCATGTACATTGTGGCTTTCCGCAAACCCAACCAGCTCTCGTAGCAGGGCCTTGAAAACACCAAGGTTCCGAAACTCGGGCGCCACCCACACATCGTCAATTATTCCTGATCTAAAAACCAACGCTTCCGCTTGTTCCCAAATTCCTTGACTGTGCCACACATAGATATAGCCCATTCCGATGAGGCCGGCATCCGGGTTCTCGGCCACAGCCAGTAATTTATTATCATCTCCCAATGAAGAGCGCAGCACATTCAATAGCCGGTTATGCTCAATTTGCCTGAGATTCTGCGGCGGTGATCCAGAAACATGCAGCGCAAGTTTAGCGAGGAACTCCACGAGTACCGGAAGGTCCTCTTCGCGTGCTTCCCGAAGCACAAAGGTCGCTTTACCGGCTTTTTTTCTGGCCATGAAAGACTCCTGGAACTGAATGACGCAGAACAGACTCCACTGAAGATCAATCGGAGCTGTATCTCCCGTTTACTTTAGCCTAACAATTCACAGCTCTCCTGCTTCATTTCAATTTCCCGACTATTAATTGCCGTATTGCGCATGCTCTGCGCCAGAAGCTGGCAGTCGGGCTTCGGCTATCCGGTTTTCTGTACCTTCGAGTGGCTACAGCAGCGTGAGAAAATTCCGGTTGAACGTCAAGCCCGGGTAACGTTCGGACACAGTCACAGAACTGTGTCAGTGGATGAAACTCTGCTTGCCAAGGGAACGTATGTATTACAGTTATATGAAATTTATAAAGATTCACCTAAATTTAGCATATTTTATTATTCACTTTAATTTTGAATTTATTAAATATTATTTATTTTGTTAGTATTATCTAAGATTTACATTAATACTAATAGATAGTTGTTTTTTACTGCCATATACGGTGTGATTTAGTGCGAGAGTTATAATTATGGGTACTAATATAGACGTGCTAACAAGAAATAATGTTACCGTTTTAGGTGAAGGCAATATAACGGTGCTGTTAGCAAATGGATTTGGATGTGACCAAAATATGTGGCGATTTTTATTGCCGCATATTAACGGCGACTATAAGATTATTTTGTTTGATTATGTGGGGTCGGGGAAATCTGACGTATCGCAGTTTCAGCCACAGAAATATAATACATTAGATGGGTACGCCGAAGATATTCTAGACGTGTGCAATGCATTATCACTTAATAATGTGAATTTAGTTGGTCACTCTGTCAGTAGTATTATTGGTTTGTTGGCCGCTATAAAAAACCAGAGTATTTTTCCAAGCTGGTTATGGTGTGCCCAACGCCTTGCTTTTTGAACTTTCCTCCTAAATATTTTGGTGGTTTTGATGAGGCAGATCTGCATGAATTGTTAGGCTTAATGGATAAAAATTACATTGGCTGGGCCGAGTATCTAGCACCCTTAGTGATGGGCGTTAATAACTCGGAAATGCTGACCGATGAACTTTCAAGCAGTTTTTGTTCTACTGACCCTCTCATTGCTAAAAGCTTTGCTAAGGCGACATTCTTTTCTGACCACAGAGAAAATTTAAGTCAAGTTATACATCCAACATTAATATTCCAAAGTGATGATGACGCCTTAGCCGCTAAGTCAGTTGGTGAATACATGCAGAATGAAATACAAAATGCATCAATAGAAATCATTAAAGCGGAAGGGCACTGTTTACATATGACGCACCCTGAAAAAATCGCACCTCTATTAATAAAATACCTAAATGAAAAATAACTTGGCTAATATTGATAATGAATTTATGTTGGATAATTTACCTTGCGGCGCGCTGGTCACGAGCGCTGAGCATGTCATTCTTGATGCGAATGATTATTTTTTTAATGAGTTTTGTTGGGATAAAAGCTTTCTTGTTGGCCGTAATGTAGAAAGCATTTTAACGAAAGCCTCTAAAGTTTTTTATCAAAGTTATTTTATTCCCACATTATTGCATGAAAAATATTGTGGAGAAATGCAGTTGATTATTGTAAATAGAAATGGAATACGTATTCCTATTACCGTTAATGCAAAGATAGGTGTGAATGGAAATGTCTATTGGGCTTTTTTTGATGCAAGCGATAGAGACAAGCTGTATGAAGAGCTTATTCAAGCTCGTGAAAAATTGGAATTGCAAGCCCTCGAGTTGAAGGAGTTGGCGTCCATCGATGAGTTAACAGGCCTTTTAAATAGGCGGGAAGTTAAATCTCGATCAATACCTGTTTTGTCTCAGTTTTCCAGAACGAAAAATTCCTTGTCGATTCTTATGATCGATATAGATTTTTTCAAGCGAATTAATGATAGGCATGGCCATTCAGAAGGAGACAAGGTATTAAGAGATTTTGGTCGGTTGTTAACAGAATGTGGCAGGGAAAGCGATTTAATTTCTCGATTTGGCGGGGAAGAGTTTTTGATTTTATTGCCGGACACTAACTTAGAACAAACGATGATTTTTTCGAAAAGACTGCACGGTCTAGCGAATAAGATATTAATTGACGAAGAAGCGTTAACCGTAAGTATTGGGGTTAGTTTATTTGATGGTGAAATGTCTTTCGAAGAGATGGTAGGTAAAGCTGATATCGCGTTATATAAAGCGAAAGACTTGGGTAGGAATAGAACTGAAGTATTCTCCCTAATCTAGCCGCCCGGAAACACTGACTTTTTATTCAACTTATCTTTCATCTCCCGATTATTAGGCGTACGTTGTATATATGGTGTCTATCGGCTGGAAAACCGGCTCAGACACGCCGAGCTCACCCCAGGTGGGTAAACGGAGAAAGCTATGCCAGGGGTAAACGACACGCACAAAGTTGAAGCGCTGGGCTCGCAGGGAATTTACAGAAGTATCGCTAACCAGATCAGCTGGGTGATCATCGGCATCAGCGTTTTTGTGTTTCTGTCATGGGTCTTTGATATCGAAGCCGGAAAGCGAGTGCTGCCCGCCTTACAGTCAATGAAGTTCAACACGGCAGTCTGCTTCATCGCTTGTGGCGTCATTCTGAGGCGTAAGTTATGCGCTAAGGCGCCCGGCCGCGATCCGGTCGCGGCGTTTTTGATTGTTTTTATACTTCTGGTATCAGGCCTCACGATTTTCGAATATGCGTCAGGTTGGTCGCTTGGCATCGATAATCTTGTGTTTTTGGACACGGCAACCGCGGCAGAGAACGGGCCCGGGCGGATGTCGGGAGCCACGGCGCTGTGTTTCAGCTTGATCGGTTTCGCGTGGCTGGCCAGTATGTCTCCGATACGCCACTCCACTGTGATGATGCAACTTCTCGCCTTGGCAATGACCATTATCAGCAGCGCAGCGCTGATCGGCTTTGTGTTTGGCGTGAAGGAGTTCAGGTTGCCTGTGTTCTCGACTATGGCCCTGCACACGGCCTTGCTGTTCGTGCTCTGTGGCTTGGGCACTCTGCTCGTGCAGCCCGGCGAAGGCCTCATGAGCTCGGCCACCAGTCGTTACATTGGTGGCCGTTCGCTGCGGCACCTGCTGCCGTTCATTGCGGTGACTCCAATCCTTACGAGCTGGCTGAGCATGCAGGGCGTGTTGGCTGGCTACTATTCCGAGGCATTCGGCTTTGCACTGAGCAGTCTGTCCAGCATCCTGGTGCTGGGCTTTGTCAGCTGGCTTGGTGCCGACGCGCTCAACTGTGAGGAAGAACGCTTCCGCTCCACCATCGACGCTTCCCCTGTGGCCACAATTATGATCGATCAGAATGGCGTTATCCGGATGGCCAACCGGCTCGTACATTCAGTCTTTCGTTACCCGGATCATGGGTTGGTGGGGCTATCTGTTGAGCAATTGCTACCCGATCAGTTCCGTCAAAGCCATAAAGGTTATCGCCGTGAGTACATGCGCAACCCCGCGCAGCGAATCATAGGGGAAGGGCGCGAGCTGTTCGCTTTGCGCCAGGACGGCACCGAATTTCGTGCCGAAATCGCGCTGAACCCGGTTCAGACGGCTGATGGTCGCTATGTTATGGCAGCTGTTGTGGACATTACCGACCGTGTGGCGTCCGAGCAGAAAATGCTGCGCCTTAACCGCATGCACAAAGTGTTAAGCGGTATTAACACCCTCATTGTGCGCACCCAGACTCGCGATGCGCTCTTCGAGGCAGCGACACGCATCGCGGTGGAAGACGGCGAGCTGCCTGCCGCGTTAATAGTGCAGTACGACAGCAAACTGCAGCAGTGCAAAATTCTACACGCGCACGCCGCCGAAGAGCAGATTGAAGATCGGCTGTTGACGGGCTCCGAGGTGGACTCCATCCGCGAGTGCGTGCAGCAACATCGTGTTGTTGTGCGTAATGACTTGACCGGGCACCCTGACGACGACGCTGCAGGTCTCGCCAAGCTTGGTATACGTGCCTTGGCAGCGTTCCCGCTGACTTCAAATAACCATTCACCGGAAGTGGTCTTATTGCTGTGCGGGCGCGAGTCGTTTTTTTTCGACGAGCCGGAACTCAAGCTTTTACTGGAAGTGGCCGGCGATATCTCATTCGCGATTGCCAACCTGGATAAAAGCCAGAAGCTCGCGTATCTCGCGCATTTTGACAAAGTCACCGATCTGCCAAACCGCCGGCTGCTTACCGACCGGCTCCAGCAGGCCATGTTTCAGGCCGACAGCTATCAGGGCATTGTCAGTATTTTGTATATGGACATTGATCGCTTTAAGCAGGTCAACGACAGCTTTGGTCATGCCGGCGGCGACGAGGTGCTCCGACAGGTGGCTGAGCGGATTAGCGCATGCGTAGGCAAGGCCGATACGGTATCCCGCTGGGGTGGCGACGAATTCATTGTTCTACTTCCTGGCCAGAGCGCCGGTGATGCCGCCGGGATCGCCAACGCCATTAGTGGGGCGTTGCACCCGCTCATTGTTTTGGGTGGCAGTCGGGAATTGTTCGTCTCGTGCAGCATTGGCATCGCGGAGTATCCCCATCAAGGCAGAAACATGGATGCACTGATCAACAGTGCAAGAAGCGCGATGTCCGTGATTAAGGAACAAGGGGGCAATGATTACCAACATTTTGTATCGGGAGGCGACCAGAAATTCGATGACGGGTTGGAGCTGGAAACACCATTGAGACAGGCGCTGGGGCAGAGTCAGTTTCAGCTGTACTATCAGCCCCAGATTGATATTGTCTCCGGACGGGTTGTCGGGCTAGAGGCCCTCTTGCGCTGGCATCATCCTACGCAGGGCATGATTGCCCCGGACCGCTTCATTCCTTTGGCCGAAAAGACCGGATTAATCATACCCATCGGCGAATGGGTGCTGCGCGAGGCCTGTCGCCAAGTCGCCGCCCAGCAAGGGCTGAAAGTGGCGGTGAACCTGTCCGCCCGACAGTTCCATCAGCGAGATCTAGTGGCCATGACCCGTCGAATTCTGGATGAAACCGGTATGCCGCCGGCGAACCTGGAGCTGGAGATCACGGAAAGCGCTCTGATCTACGATGTTGAACTGGCCATCGCCACCATGGAGCAGTTGAACGAGCTGGGCGTGAGCGTTTCACTGGACGACTTTGGCACGGGCTATTCCAGCTTGAGTTACCTGAAGCGCTTCCCTATCGACATGCTCAAGATCGACAAATCTTTTATTGACGAAGTGACGACAGACCCCGGCAGCAACGTGATTGTTAAAACCATCATCGTTATGGCTCACAGTCTGGGGCTTAAGGTCATCGCCGAAGGCGTGGAAACCAAGGAGCAGCTTGCAATGCTGCGCGAACACGGTTGCGACCAGGCTCAGGGTTATCTCATTTCACGTCCGTTGCCCTGCCAGGAGGCTCTGGAAGTAGCGACCCAAACGTTCGTCGTCCCGACGTCATGATTGACGCCAGAACGGAGCATGAGACTTAGATATATGTCCAAGCCAATATTCTCGTGGTTTTATTGCCCTGCTTCATTTCTATTTCCCGTACGTCCGTGGCGCCAAGCTTAAGAATCAATTTTTTTGCTGGCTTTACATTGTCAATTTTCGAAACCAGGCTTGTAAACCAGCGGCATTGAGTTGAAAAAACCTGGCTTTCTTTTATGAATTTTTTAAGGAACAGTCGTTCGCCACCTTTACACCATAGCTCGGCTTCCAGGCCGCCAAAATTAAGAGTGGAAGACGGGGTTTTTTGTTCACCGCGGTTACGAGCAAGGTTGTTAATTTTACGTTGGCTGCCTGTTAGAGCTTCCTCTTGCGACCCATGAAACGGCGGGTTGCATACACTGACATCAAAGAATTCCCCGGTTTGAATGATTCCTTCAAAAATGTGATTTTTATCGTGTTGCGTGCGCAGTGTAAAACGGTCTTTTAGGGAGGGGTTATTAGCAATAATCGAAGTTACATTTTCAAGTGACTGATGGTTAATATCACTACCCACAGACCGCCAACCGTATATTTGGCATGCTAGTAGCGGGTATATCCCATTCGCACCCGTTCCTATATCAAGTAACGAAATGTTGGGCTGGGTGTTAGCCTGGTTTTTCGTAGGCTCGCCAACGCCAAGCAATTCGGCTACGTAATGGATGTAGTCGGCTCTGCCGGGAATGGGCGGACAAAGAGCGCCCTCTGGAATATCCCAATCAATTACCCTGTAATATTGCTTTAATAGCGCGGTATTCAGGGCTTTTACGGCCAGTGGGTCTGCGAATTCTATGGAAAGGTTGCCGTAAGCATTTTTACGCACATAGGGGGCGAGTGGCGGACAGCTTTTTACCAGCGATGGAAAATCATAGCCCTGCTTGTGCAGGTTTCTTGGGTGTAGACCTTTGCGATCAGGCTTGGCTTGGTTCTTTTCACGTCGGTAAAGTGTGCTCACAGTAATATATCCGAAGTTTAGAATTTAAAAGTGAAACGAAGCCACCATCGCGTGACCATCAATTGACATGTGTAACGTGACAAATTACACTCGCGTTCCGCGATCGAAACCTGGCAGGCAGGAGCAGCAAACGATTTCGATAAATGACCAGTGGCGTATGTGCTTTTCTTTTGACGATGGTAATACGTACAAGGTCATATGCAACAACCACTGGGAGAGATAATAACTGTGGCTATTCCTGACACTGGCAGTATGCAGCACAAGCCGACCCATCCTGGTGAAATGTTGAGAGAGGATTTCATCCCAGACTACGACTTAACGGTTGCTGGATTGGCTGAATCTTTGGGGGTATCTCGCCAGTCCGTCAATGAGCTGCTGCGGGAGCGCCGTGCGGTCAGCCCTGAAATGGCATTACGGCTTGCGCGTTTGTTTGGTAATTCTCCGGAGTTTTGGCTGAATGCGCAGCACGCTGTTGATTTGTGGACTGCAGCGTTATCGGTCAAGGAGGAAGTTGACCGAATCACACCGCTAGACGCTGCGTAAACAGTTCGTGTAGCGAGATTAGACATTGTAGAAATGGACAGATAAACCAACATTTAACCGAGAGAATACTATGAGCAAGAAACCCGCAAAAGATTCAGTAACAACGGCTTCAATTGAAGAGCAAACAGCGGCCTTTTTAAAGGCTGGTGGAGCGGTTCATTATGTCGTTAAAGGTAAAAGTGGGCAAATTGCTCCTGCAGGCCCGAAGCCGGTTGCTCCGAAGCCGGTTACTCCGAAGCCGGTTGCCCCGAAAGATGACTGATGTGTCCGTTGGTTGGCACTGAAGTTCTTGTCAAACTCATTAGAAAGCATTGCTTGTTTTGCTGCGCCTTGGGGTGGCTTTTGCGCTTTACCCCAAAGCACTGCTGTACAAAGAAACGCCTTTTATATCGCCGTTAAAGCTTAGCAAGTTTCTGGGCATTCAAACCATTCCCGTATTAGAAGTGGAGTCTATTGATGAAGCCAAAAGACATCGTGGCGCAGTTCGTTGCTGATATCCAAGCCCAGCGTTTTGATGAGGCAAAGGCCTTGCTGGTTACGGACGGATTTGAATATGTTGGACCAAACATGCGTTTCGTGAACCCGGATGACTTGATGGCCTACCAATTCGGGATGGTCGCCATTCAGAAAGCCCTGATTCTCCGTCAGCTCAGTGCCGATGAAGAACACGTATTCGCAATTCTGGATTACCGGACCAATTTTGAACCGATTGGCGATGTACGGCTGGCAGTCTGGTTTAGTGTTCTAGGCGACAAAATCCAAAAGGTCGAAGCTTTCTATAATGCGGCCGTCGTTGAAAACATGTTGGGGGGCAACCTCCCCCAATCGACGGTTAAGGCTGCTGCTGATAAAACCGCTGAATAGCTGTTAATAGCTGCTTTATATCGTTGTTATCAACGTCACGGTGGGTCACAAAGCGAATAGGCTCACCGGCGGTGATGAGAATCCCTTGGCTCGCCAGATAATCGCGCAGCGCCGCGGCTTTGCCCGAGCGGCAGCGGGCGTAAACGATGTTGGTCTGGGTGCGGCTTGGGTCAATTTCCAGTTCTGAAATGGCGGCAAGCCCAGTACTCAGGCATTGGGCGTTTTCATGGTCTTCTTGCAGTCGCAGTGGCCCTCGTTCCAGGGCGATGCGCCCGGCCGCTGCCAGTATGCCAGCCTGGCGCATGCCGCCGCCGAGCATTTTGCGCAGGCGTGTTGCTCGCTCGATAAAGGCTGTTGAACCTAACAACAGCGATCCTACTGGTGCGCTCAGTCCCTTCGACAGGCAAACGCTGACGGAATCGTAGTGCTTGGTTATGTCCGTTACATCACAGTTTGATTTTACCGCTGCGTTAAATACCCGGGCTCCGTCCAGGTGAAGCTGCAACCGGTGGTCATCACAAAAGGCGCGAGCCTGGCGCTGGTAGTCCAGTGAAAGCACTTTGCCGCCGATGGTGTTTTCCAGCGATAGCATGCGCGTTATGGCGAAATGAAAGTCACCGGGTTTTATCGCTGCGCGTGCCTTGTCGAGGTTAATGCTGCCGTCTGGCTCATTCTCGATGGGCTGAGGTTGCACACTTCCAAGTACGGCGGCGCCACCGCCTTCGTAGCGATAGTTGTGCGCTGACTGGCCGCACAGGTATTCGTCGCCGCGACCGCAGTGGCTCATGATGGCCAACAGATTGGCCTGGGTGCCGCTGGCCGTAAACAGGGCAGATTCGAAGCCCAGCCGCTCGGTTGCATAGGCTTGTAGGCTGTTCACGGTTGGGTCTTCACCGTAAACATCGTCGCCAACCTCCGCGTAGGCCATGGCCTCGCGCATTTCCCGGGTAGGCCGGGTAACGGTGTCACTGCGGAAATCAATCATGGTGGCGCTCTTTTGCATCATCGCTAATGTGTGAAATAGGTCGTGGCATCCTACAGCGAAAGGCAGGAGGCGATTCAACCTTCGTGGCGGCTGAAGTCTATGGGGTCCAGCCGATAAAAACCGCGCAGTGCGTCGTAAACGTCCGGTTGTTCGGCTTTTAAATGTTTTGGCTGCTGAAAAAAAGCCTCTGTAAGCACCGCAAAAAACTCGGCAGGCTTGGTGGCGCCGTAGGGGTCAAGCCAGCTTTTCTGATGGTGCTGCAAGCTGGATCGCAAGTTCTCATACGCTTTGGTCATGGTTTGTTGCCACACTTGGGCTTGCTCGCCGCTTAGCGGCGGAGCGCCGTCTGCAGTGCCGTCCAGGTAGTCCAGTTGGTGGGCGAACTCATGAAGAATAACGTTGTGCGGGCCGTCTGAATTCATCGCGCCTTCTTCGCATTCAGACCACGCCAACACCACTTGCCCCCGGTTAGATGCTTCGCCCGCACGAACCTGATCACTAACACTCACCACGATGCCATCGCTCTGTGCCGTTTGTACGCGATACACATCCGGGTACACCAGAATGCTGCGAACATCGTCATAAGAGGCATAGGGGCGGGCCAGAATAAGCAGGCAGGCGTGGCCTGCAATGGTTATTTTTACCCGCTCGTCCACATCAAAGCCGGCGCAGCCGTAGAATGCCTTTTCGGAAAGAAAAAGCTGAACGTATTCTTCCAGCTGCTTTTTCAGGGGCGGGGGAAGTTTTTGATAGAGTGGCATATGGGCCCGCAGCAACGTGCGCCAGGCTTTTGGAAAAGGCTGTTGCAGTTCACGCTGTCGCCGCCAGTTGCGGTAGAAAAACAGGTAAAATATCGCGAAAGCGATGAGCGCCAGAGCAAACACGGCGAATACAAGTGGCGAAGACAATGTGGCTGTGTCCTGTCTGGAGGGCGTTTTTGCCATCTTATCCTATTCATCTATGAGGTGTTGTTATGTCGAATAAACGAGTAGTGGTCATCACCGGTGCCAACCGCGGAATAGGCCTGGAGCTAGCCCGGCTTTTTGCTGCAAAGGGCTGTGAGGTAATTGGTGTGTGTCGTGAAACGTCGGCTGAGCTGGCAGAAGCGGCCGCAAAGGTTGTTGACGGTGTGGATGTGACAACCGACACCGGTGTGGAAAGACTGATGGCTGGCCTGCAGGGCGTTAAAATCGACGTACTGGTTAACAACGCGGGTCTGTTGCAGGACGAAGTACTGGGCAGCATCGATTTTGACTCCTTGCGCACCCAGATGGAGATCAATGCTTACGCACCGTTGCGAATCGCCGAAGCCCTGTTCCCGCAAATGCCTTCCGGTGGCAAGATCGCGAATATCACCAGCCGCATGGGGTCGATTGCGGATAACGACTCCGGCGGTCGCTACGGTTACCGTGCCTCCAAAGCCGCATTGAACGCGTTTGCGAAATCTCTGGCGACAGACTTGAAACCTCACGGTATCGCCGTCGCTCAGCTGCACCCGGGCTATGTGAAAACTCGCATGGTGAATTTCGGCGGGCTGATTACGCCAGAAGAGTCCGCGAAAGGATTGGTTGCGCTGATTGAAGGGCTGAATCTGGAGAATTCCGGAACCTTCTGGCACAGCAACGGCGAGCAGTTGCCCTGGTAAGTAGAGGTGAAGGGTAGAAGGAACGGCGTGGTAAAGTGTCGCGCTTGAATATAGAGTGTCGCGCCTGAATATTGCGGCGAATTCTTTGCCGGTGTGTTGACAATTTTTGAGGTTTTTATGGCCCGTTTTGAACTGCTGGGTACCGCCACCATTCCGGGCAAAGGCACGGAGCTGCGCCTGCTCCAGCGCAATGATGAGTTTTCGATCAAAATTGCCGGCAAGTCCGGTGAGCTGATGAACAGCCGCCTTCATGGCTCCGAAGATGCCTTGGCAACGCTCGCTTGCGAGCGGATTGCCGATCACCCCGCACCGCGCGTGCTAATCGGCGGTTTGGGCATGGGCTTTACGCTGGCCGCGGCTCTGGGCGCTTTGGGTGATAAGGCTGAAGTAATCGTGGCCGAGTTGGTGCCGGACGTAGTGGAATGGAATCGCGGGCCATTGGGCCTTGCGGCGGGTTATCCCTTGAATGATCCCAGAACCAAAGTGCACGTCGGCGACGTGGTGCAGCTGATCAAAGACTCGCCGGGCCATTATGACGCCATTTTGCTGGATATCGACAACGGTCCCGAAGGAATGACCCGTAAGGAAAATGATTGGCTGTACACCGCCGCCGGTATTGCCGCCGCCCAGGCCGCGCTGACGTCCGAAGGCATTCTGGCTTACTGGTCGGCAGGGCAGGACCCTACCTTTACCGAAAGGATCAAGCGTACCGGGCTTTCTGTTGAGCCGGTGACGGTGCGTGCCCATCGCCCCGGAAAGGGCGCGAAGCATGTCATCTGGCTGGCGTGGTAGCGCGTTTTGGTTATGAGCGTTCTTTATAATTGCTCTGTGTGTGCATTCCCTATCAGTATTACGGCTTGAATTAAGGAACTCCGATTAATGTCCTGGATGGTCATGGTTACTCAGATTCTTCTGCCGGTGCTGCTGCTGTTTTGGTTTGCACGGTTTCCGGCGGCTGGCTTTCTAGCCTTTGGGCTTCAGGCGATTTCGGTTGGCGCGGTTATTCTAGGGATAGGGCTCGCGGCTTTATGGACGATGCCGCCTTTCTGGGTGCCGTATCTTTACGGCGTTGTGTTCCTGTCGACCATGGCTTGGCATCTTGTGCGAGGCCGCTCCCTGGGCAACGGATTCTGGCAAGCGTCAGCCGGGCCAACCACGCTGGTGCTGATGGCAGCGGGGCTGGGCGCAATTGGTGGCTATATGGGTTATCTGGCGTGGCTGGGCCGTGAACTCCCGTCGGTAGACACCGTGAACATCGCACCGCCCTTCGGCGCGGGCGACTATCTGGTGACGTATGGGGGCTCAGGCAGCCTAGTCAATATTCACCTGCATACACTGGACGAATCGGTAGAGCGATTCCGGCCCTGGCGGGGCCAGAGCCGCGCGCTCGACATTGTACGGATTACGCCGTTTGGCCGTCATGTAGAAGGCTGGCAACCCGCTGACCCAACTCGTTATGTCACCTTCGGTACACCGGTATTAGCACCCTGTAAGGGAGAAATCGCCAGAATTGTTGACCGTGTTCAGGACATGCAGGTTCCTGAATTGGACCCCGAGAATATAGCGGGCAATTACGTTGCTGTTGATTGCGGTGATTTCTTTGTGGTGTTGGCGCATTTGCGCCAGGGCAGCATTCAGGTACGGGCCGGAGACAGTCTGGAAATTGGTGACAAGCTTGGGGAGATGGGTAATTCTGGTAACAGTTCAGAGCCGCATTTGCACGTGCATGCCCAAAGAGGCCTGCCCGAAGAGGCTCCGCTAAGCGGAAAGCCTTTGGCTTTGACGATCAACGGAGACTTTTACATTCGAAACGACAGGATTAAGGTCTCGGGCCCCGGCGCCGCACAAGATTAATCCTCACGCACAACGAAAACCGACACGTTACTGTGTCTGACGATGTTTGCACCGTTCGAGTGGAGAATGTGCAATCGATCGCCGGTGCCAGGCGGGTGTGACGCCATGATGACCAGGTCTGCACCGGTGTCTTTGATGGCTTCCAGTAAACGGTCATCCAGTTCCACGGCGGTATCTGCCGTCGAGATCACTTTGCTGTCGGTAGCGACGCCGTGTAACTTTCCCTGCTCTTGGGCAAAAGTGTTGAGATTTTTGGCCAGTTCTTCCGGATTGTGTGCGGCGGCGGAAGGGGCCGTGTTGGTGACCGCGATGTAGCAGAGTGCGGCGTTATAGTGCTTGGCGATGTCGATTGCCGTGTTGAGCGCCTTCGACATTTGCGCCGTACGTGACAGGTCGACGGGCACGAGAATTTTGCGATACATAGTGTTTCTCCTTATCCCAATTCAAGCGTGGAGCCATTTCCTTCCACAATCAAAAGCGTGGCAGTAATTCCCGGATATTGCCACGTATGAAGGCTTAAAAGGCGGAATATGGCGCCTTTCTATCTTCCATGCCAGACTTCAAGGGTACACAAAAAGTGAGGTGTTTCTATGGATCTCCAGAGAGCGTTTGGTGGTGGGCGCTAATGACTCACCTGAAGCAGGCAGTTTGGGTGATGATTGTGGCAATTCTCGGAGTTGGCAACGTTATGGCGACCGAAGAAGCTGAATACACGCTTGTACTCAAAGATCAGGATTTTGAGGTGCGCGATTACGAGCCACACATCCTGGCCGAAACCGTCGTAGACGGAAAGTTTTCTAACGCCGGTAATAAGGCATTCGGCCGGTTGTTCAAATACATCTCCGGCGATAACACGTCCCAGCAGAAAATTGAAATGACCTCACCGGTGGCGCAGAAAGCCGAAAGCGAAAAGATTGATATGACCTCGCCGGTCGGTCAGCAGAGGGTAAACGACAACTGGGTAGTAAGTTTCATGATGCCCGCGTCTTATACAATGGAGACGCTGCCGCAGCCCAAAGATCCCAAAATAACTCTACGGCAGGTTCCCATCCAGCGCATGGCGGTGGTGCGCTACTCAGGCACCTGGAGTGAAAAAGGTTACCGGAACCATAGAGACAAGTTGAACGCCTGGGCAAAGGAAAACGACTTCCGCGTGATTGGCAAGCCAGCTTGGGCGCGTTACAACCCGCCCTTTATGCCCTGGTTTTTGCGGCGCAATGAGGTTTTGATGCCGATCGCGATGCCGTCAGACAATCCGTAAACGCAACATTGCCTGCATCCAAACACTGCGGGAAAACGTAATGTTCTGGACACTTCTGTTTAGCTAGAGCACGCGCTATGGGCCCAGTCGACGAGTCACGAATTATTGAAATGGCGTGGGAAGACCGCACGCCATTTGAAGCCATCCAACAGCTGTACGGACTGTCAGAACCCGAGGTTATCCGGTTTATGCGCAAATCACTCAAGCCCGGCAGTTTCAGGTTGTGGCGAACGCGGGTGTCCGGTCGTGCAACAAAACACCTGAAGCTGCGCAGCCCAGACGTGGGGCGGGGTTATTGCCCGACGCAATACAAGCAACGCTGATTCCTTTCCACCTGCGCAGTCTAACCTTTCCACCTTCACAGCCTGACCCTTCAACCCTGCGTGCCTGGCTCTTCTAATCCTGCATTTTTGCCCCTCCAACGGTCGCACGCTGCTGCGCCAGTTGATGTCTTTACGCCAAGTCATAAGCTGACGCTTTCGCAAGACGCCGTCAGCGTTTTTTCTTACAGCCCCCTCTATGCCTGATCCATTTGTTCCTTGACAGTTATCTAAATTCGCCATATAACATCCATATGGATTCTATTTGGAATCCATATGGAGTTTTAAAGGATTCGGTCAGTGCTAGTCAACAAGGAAAAGCGATGAGCGTGCATGAGATAAGACGCAAAACAGGCGACACCACCGAAAAGCTCACTATCAACCTTGGTGTGGTAGACCTGGGGCAGGTTGATCTGCTGGTACAAGAAGGGTTTTATTCTAATCGCAGCGATCTGATCCGCACGGCGATTCGCAACCAGTTAGCAATCCATGCAGAAGTGGTCAAGGAAACGGTTGCTCGCAAGACATATGTGCTGGGTTTGCAGTATTACAGCCGTCGTGATCTTGAGGCACTACAGGCGAAGGGAGAGGTATTACAAATTCAAGTGCTAGGGCTGGCGAATATTGCCGAGGATGTTTCTCCCGAACTTGCCTTGGCAACGATTGAATCCATCGCCGTTCTAGGCGCTCTGCAGGCCAGCAAGGCGGTCAAGGCCGCCCTGGCGGACAGAATCTATTAATGGCGTATTCATTCACGCCGAGGAGCCTTTTAATGAATCTTCCAACCAATGAAACGCTTGCGGCCAGCTTGCAAGAGGCCACGCGATTGACCCATGCGGGCCGATTGCAGGAAGCGACCGCAATGATACAGCGGGCGCTGAACGGCACGCCAGACCAGGCTCAAACCTCAGCCCCACGACAGCCCTTTACTGCTCATCGTAATGTCAATGGCTTGGGCGATCTTCTGTGCGGTAAACTATCGGGTTTGCCCGGGTTGAAAACAGGTCTGAACACAGGTTTGGCATCTTCCGTCGAAGCGCCACCCGAAGGTGCAACGTTTAACAGTGGCACTTTTACGAATCAATCGGGCAGCCGCGACTACAAACTGTACGTTCCCAGTGGTTATCACGGCCAGTCCCTGCCGCTGGTGGTTATGCTGCACGGATGTACCCAGAATCCGGATGATTTTGCGGCTGGTACGGGTATGAACACGCTGGCGGAATCGCAGTTGTGTCTGGTGCTCTATCCCGCTCAAACGGCTTCTGCCAACCAATCCAAGTGTTGGAACTGGTTCAAACCAAGCGATCAACAACGCGAGAACGGCGAACCGGCAATCCTTGCCGGTATGACGCGGCAGATTGTCGATGAGTATAAGTTGGACGAGCAACGGGTTTATGTGGCCGGATTGTCCGCCGGCGGTGCCATGGCAACCACCCTTGCAATGACCCACCCGGACTTGTACGCAGCGGTGGGGGTGCATTCTGGCCTGCCCCACGGTGCCGCACACAGTATAGCTTCAGCACTTGCGGCCATGCGAGGTGATGCTGCGCCTCTTGCAAGCCGTAATAACAAGAGGGCGGGTGCTGGCGCAACGTCGTCAATGGATCAGAAAATTCCCGCCATCATATTCCACGGTGACCGCGATACCACGGTACACCCCGGCAATGGCGACCGCGTTGCGGCCCAGTATTCTGGCTCTATCGGCTCAGGCAGCGGACCGAAAAACGCGATTGACACCAAAAGTGAACAAGGGAAGGTGCCCAACGGCCATGCCTATACCCGCACGACTCATCATGATGCCAACGGCAAGGCTATTGTTGAACAGTGGTCGATTCACGGCGCCGGCCACGCCTGGGCCGGTGGTGCGCCTCAAGGCTCGTATACCGACCCAAAAGGTCCGGATGCGACTGGGGAAATGCTGCGCTTTTTCCTGACGCATTCAAAAGTCGAGCAGCGGTAGACGTCACGTTAAGGGCAATCGTAAGCCGGCTATTAGCGGCTGCAGATTACCCTTCCAGCTTCCGCACCCGCTGCGCCAAGATGGAAAAATCGAAGCGCTTTCCTTTTGGCAGTAGCAGCAACAATAACGACACCGCAATCGGTACAAAGGTTGCCAGCAGGAAAGATTCCAGCAAATAGGTGAGCGGCGCCCCTGGTGCGGGAAACAGCATCAACCCGGTAGCCAGGCCGGAAAACGTGCTAATCGCGGCGTTGTAGCTTTGGTAACGGGCGTTGTAGAAGCCGAAAAATACCGGGAAAGCGGCGGCGCAGCACAGCAGATCGGCCAGTAAAAACAGGTAAAGCACGCTGTAACCTTGGGCCGCCACAAACAGCACCGGCACCGACAACAACACAATCAGCCAGCGGGACAGCGACAGCAGGCTATGGTTGCTCAACGTTGGCAGCAGCCGGCGCAGGTCTATAACCATGATGCTGGTCAGCCCGCTGATGGTGGAGTCGGCACTGCTCATAATCAGCGCCAGCCCGAAGGGTAACAGGCCAATCGCAAACCACACGGGCACATCCGCCAACAGCACGCTGAACAGCGCCACCGAGCCGTCACCCGGCAAGTCCAAACCGACAAACGCCAGCCCGAACAAACCCATGATAAAAATGATCGGGAAGCTCAACAGACCGCTGATGATAAAACCGTTGCGGATAACCTTGTTATCGCGGGCGGCGAAAATACGCTGCCAGGTGCCCTGGTAAAATAACCCGGTCAGCACCACTGCCAGAAAAAAGGTCAGGCCGGATTTCAAACCGTTGATGTCCAGCGGGTTCAGCAGGTGCGGTGCTTTTTCCTGCAAGCCTTGCAGCGCTGGAGCCAAGCCACCGGTGGCTTTCCAGCCAAAACCGATTAACAGCGCCAGAAATGGCAATATCACCAGCATTTGTACCCGGTCGGTAAAAATGGTGACCCGCAGGCCGCCATACAGGGTGTACAACAGGGTGGCGCCCATGACGATGCTGGCGGTTAGCCATAAGGGCACTGGTGCTAGTAAAGACACCATTTTGGCAATGGCAGTCAGGCCCGCAGTCAGGCTGATAAACAGATAAAAAACCATGATCACCAGCACGAAGCCGTACATAACACGACCATAGCGGCCGAGCACAAATTCGGTGAGGGTGTGGCCTTCAGGCATTAATGTTCGAATGCGTTTGCCCAAGGGAATCATGATCAAGCGCGGTGCCAGGGCACCCAGTGCATAACCGGTAACGGCACCAATACCGCCCCAGGTGGCGGCCTGGGCCGGGCCAAACAGAATCCAGGTGCCCATGGTGGTCGCCAGTAGTGTCAGCAGGGTAGCTGAGCTGCTTTGGCTGTTGCGGGCCACCAGAAAATCATCCAGCTTGTCTTGCTTGTGGCGGGCGTAAATCAGGCCGGGTATGGCAAAAAGTGCGGCGAATAAAACCAGCCACACAAGGGCCGTAGAGGTGCTTAGCATCGGTGAGTCTTCCTTGCCGTGGCAGACGGTAGCGTATCGCCAAAGGTGGCGAACGACCGGGACAACCGGGACGAGCCGCTGGGAAAGAAAGAAGCGCACAGGCAAGCATAAAGCAGGCGTTTTCCTTCCCTTCGCCGGCATTACCCGGATCAGGTTCGAAGGGTTACCGCACAACGTGCGGAGTCTCAGCCATCGCAATGGCGCCCCCAGGAATGGCAATAGAGTAGGAAGTCTGTTCGTACTTGTCAATTGCAGCTATTAACGGCGGTTTAGCCTGCATATTCGCGCAGCCGTTGTGCTATGGTTTTGGCTCGACACGGGGTGTCCTGCTTTGCAGGGCTGAGAGCACACCCGTTGAACCTGATCCAGTTCACACTGGCGAAGGGATGTCAGAAGGTGCGCCCGCACCAAATCTGTCCATTCATACCTTCGCCTCAGCCATGAGGTGTCTATGCACAAATCCGTACGTCTTGATCAACAGCTGGTTTTGATAACCGGTGCTGCACGCGGTTTGGGGGAACACCTGGTGCGCGCGTTTTTGCGCGAAGGCGCCAGCGTTGTTATCAACTATCGCAACAGCGCCGAAGCGGCGCACAAACTGGCCGCTGAAGAACCGGTACGGGCGCTTGCGGTGCAGGCTGACGTGACAGACCGCGCCGCTGTGCAGGCGATGTTTGCTCAGGCCCGGCAACATTTTGGGTTTCCGGTGACCACGGTAATCAATAATGCCTTACCGGATTTCTCATTCAACGGCGACGCCCGCCCGAACGCAGATCAGCTGACCTGGGAGAATCTGAACCAGCAGTTTGCCGGCGTCGTGGGTGGTGCGTTAAACACCACCCAAGCGGCGCTGGCCGGTATGCGCGAACAGGGTTTTGGTCGCATTGTGAATGTGGGAACCAACCTGTTCCAGAACCCGGTGGTGCCGTATCACGATTACACCGCCGGCAAAGCAGCTTTGCTGTCGCTCACCCGCACCCTGTCCCAGGATTTGGGACCGGACAACATCACCGTCAATATGGTGTCGGGCGGCCTGCTTCGCACCACCGACGCATCTGCTGCCACACCCGAGGCGGTGTTTGATTTCATCGCCGCTAGCACACCGTTGCGGCGGGTGACTACGCCGGCAGAGTTTGCCGATGCCACTTTGTTTTTTGCGTCACCCTGGTCGCGCTCGGTCACCGGGCAGAACCTGGTGGTAGACGGCGGGTTGGTGAAAAACTGATGACGGCCTCCGATTCACATCAACGGATGATGCACATCAACCTGTTTCTGATGGGTTGTGGCCATCATCGAGCCGCCTGGCGCCACCCGCAGTCGGCGGTGGAGCAGTTGGGAGATATTCGCTATTACGAGCGCCTGGCGCAAACCGCCGAACGTGGAAAACTGGACGCCGTATTTTTCGCCGACAGCAATTCGGCGGGCAATGTGTCGGATGGCAGCTGGTTTTACCTGGAGCCGCTAACGGCCATGGCCGCCATGAGCCGGGCTACGGAAAAGATCGGATTTATCAGCACCGTATCCAGCACGTTCTACACACCGTTTCACGCCGCGCGTCTTGTCGCATCGCTGGATCATATCTCCGGCGGCCGCATTGGCTGGAACGTGGTTACTTCGATGTTTGATGCAGAAGCTCGCAACCACGGTTATGAAACTATGCCCGGCCACGCCGAGCGCTACCGGCGCGCCGACGAGTTTGTGCAGGCAGTATTGGGACTATGGGATTCCTGGGCTGATGACGCTTTACAGTTTGATCGCCAGGGCCATTACGCCGACCCAGCCAAGGTGCGTCCGATTAACCACCAGGGGGAATTTTTTCGAGTAGACGGACCTTTGAACGTACCGCGCCCGGTGCAGGGGCATCCGGTATTGTTTCAAGCCGGCGCGTCGGAGCCCGGGCGGGAGCTGGCGGCCAGATGCGCTGAGGCGATTTATGCCGTTGCCTACGATTTGCCGGCGGCGAAAAGCTATTACCGTGACATCAAACAGCGGGTGAAATCCGCGGGCCGCGAGGTTTATGTGCCGATTTTACCGGGCTTGGTCACTTATGTGGCACCCACCGAGGCACAAGCAAAGACCAAGCAGCGTGAGCTTGACGAGCTGTTACCCGCGGATGCGTCTTTGCGCCAGCTGGCAATGTTTATCGGCCAGGACTGTGCTGGCTGGGATTTGGACGCACCGGTGCCAGCACTTCCGCCATTGGAGGATTTTAGCGGGCCACAGGGCCGTTACAGCACCATTTTACGCATTATCGAAACCGAAAAACCGACTCTGCGCCAGCTGCTAGGCCGGCTGGCGGCGGGGGGTGGCCACTGCACCATGGTGGGCACGCCCGAGCAGATTGCGGACAAAATGGAGCACTGGTTCCGCAACGAAGGCGCCGACGGGTTTAACCTGATGCCGCCGTCATTGCCCGCTGGCATTGAAGACTTTATCGAGCAGGTCGTGCCGGTGTTGCAAAATCGTGGTCTGTTTCGTAGGGAATATCAGGGCAGCACTTTGCGCGAACATTTGGGGCTGGCCAGGCCAGCGCATCGCTGACACATTATTTTTACGCTCGCGATCAAATCACCTTACCAACACCTTCAACAGTCGCCGCCTACGCAAGCGGCAACCCTCACAAACAGGAACACAACATGACAGAACAATCCCTGGACAAACCACTGGTGATCGCAGGGCGGCACTTCACATCGCGCCTTATGGTGGGTACCGGCCGCTACAAAGACTACGATGAAACCGCGCGGGCACTTTACGAAAGCGGCACCGAGGTCGTAACGTTTGCCGTGCGCCGCACCAGCATTGGCCAGAATCCCGACGAGCCTAACCTGCTGGATTTCCTGCCGCCAAACCGCTACACCCTGCTGCCGAATACCGCTGGCTGTTTTGATGCCCGCTCTGCGGTGCGCACCTGCAAGCTGGCCCGCGAACTACTAGATGGCCATAATCTGGTCAAACTGGAAGTGCTGGGCGATGAAACCACCCTCTACCCGAATGTGGTGGAAACCCTAAAAGCCGCCGAAGAGCTGATTCGTGATGGCTTCGATGTAATGGTGTACACCAGCGACGATCCCATTGTGGCGTTGGAGCTGGAAAAAATCGGCTGCTGCGCGATTATGCCCCTGGGTTCGCTGATTGGCTCCGGCCTTGGTATTCAAAACCCCCACAATATTCGCCTGATCGTCGAACGCGCGAACGTGCCCGTGTTGGTGGATGCCGGTATTGGTGCCGCTCACGAGGCTGCTATGGCGATGGAACTGGGGTGCGATGCGGTATTGATGAACTCGGCCATTGCCCATTCGCCAGACCCTATTGCAATGGCCCGTGCCATGCGATTGGCGGTTCAAGCCGGGCGTGAAGCCTTTCTGGCCGGGCGCATGCCCCGTCGCCAATTGGCAGATCCGTCATCACCGCTGGCCGGGCGCATCGCCAGCGCCTGACGTCTCGATTTTCAAGTGTAGAGTTGCCTTTTGCCAGGCTCCGTTTTATTCGCGGAGCCTGGCTTTTTAATGTCTGCTGCGTTAGTCCTGATTTTCCAGATGGACGGCTTGGCCTCCGCGACCTAGCGAACGGGCGCCGCCTTCGGCCTCCATTTGCACGCTGATGCGCGGTGCGGCCAGGTCCAGATACAGGTCTTCCATCCGCCGCTTCAGCAGCAGATTGAACGCTCGTGACACATCCCACTGGAACTCGGGCTTGGTACGCATACGCATGCGTAACACCGGGCAGCCTTCTGTAAACGCATGAATGCCTTGCATTTCAAGAGGCGACCAGATCAGCCAGCGCATGGCGGGATCAGCACGTAGTTCTTCTGCGGTGTCGGTCATCAGTTTGATGGCGTCATCAATGGGCAGGTCCCGCGGTACCCGAATTTTTATCAGCGCAATGCCGAACTGGCGCGACATATTGTGAATAGAGCTGATTTTGCTGAAGGTAATGTGGTGTACCACCGCTTCCAGATCCCGCAGCCGCACGGTGCGCAGATTGAAGCCTTCTACCGTGCCCATAAAGCCGTTGATTTCTACGAAGTCGCCCACCGACATTGAATCTTCCACCACAATAAACAGCCCGGTGATCAAATCCTGTACCAGCGTCTGGGCACCAAAACCGACCGCCAGACCGACAATACCGGCACCGGCCAGCAGCGGTGTAACATCTACCCCGACAATGGAAAGGCTGACCAGAAAGGCCACCACCACAATGATGATCATAATGGTGTTGCGGACAATGGGAACGATGGTTTGGGCGCGAGCCGCCCTAAGGCGCTTTTTGCGGTCGCCACGGCGTACAGCGCGCTCCAGAAGCTCATCGGCAAAGGTCCAGGTCAAGCTGGCGATCAGCCCGGTAACCGTTAGCGCAAACAGGCTGTCTGCCAGGCCAGCACTGAGGGATGGCTTGTTGGCTAGCCCTAGCAGGGATAGATCCCAGACTTGCAGCGCTATCTCAAAAAAGGCCAGCCATAACGCAATTTGTAATAGGCGATAGCCGAATTTCACCAGGCGCCGGCTGAAGGTGCTCAGAGACTTGTGGCGGAAGCTGCTTTTTTGAATGCCGACAACACCTTGCGCTGCCAAAGTGATAATCAGTACTAGTGAAACAATAAGCGCCTTGCCCAGAGCCGCGTCGCCTGAACCGCCTTTGGCAAAAACAGCCACCATAGAGGCGCCAATCGCCAGCAACAACGGAATATGCCAGAGCCGCGCCAGCAGGCCGACGAGTTCCCGCCATACGCCTTGATTCTTGCGCTGGTTATACGGCTGATTGCGTATCAGGTGGGTGATTGGGCGGCGGTTGCGGATAATCACGAAGACTGCCAGCAGGGCGCCAAACATACTGAAAACGAGCGCCAGAGTAGCGGCCAGGTCGGCGCCGAGCTGCGACACCAGCTCCGACGACCCCAGAGCGTCTGACAAAGCGAACAGAGCACCAATAATGAACAGCGGAAACAGCGTACGCCTATGTAAAATAGCAACAGCAGTGGTTCTATGGCCGCTGGAGAAAACCGAAATCATGACGTCGAATAATGACGTCAGAAGGCGTCCGCACAGGCTGATATAAGCCAGCACCAGAACGGTGCTTTGCGCGGTGTCTGAAATGCCCAGCATGCGCAGACCCAACAGCAGGAACAGGCCAACCAGTGTCAGAATCCAGGGGATTATCCGGCGTGCAAAATGCGCCATCAGCATCCAGGGCTTGGCGCGCCGGGGCATTTCCAACGGCCAGTCGCGGCGAATAAACAGCACTCGGGCAAGGCGCGACAGGCTGTACAAAAGCGCCGCCCCCAGTGCTAGCCCGATGGCTGTTTCTGCCACCACCTTGAATGAGGCAGCGGCGATCAACTCCTTACCAGCTTTGAGGGCGTTGTTAAAATTTACTTTCCAGCGCCCCAGTGACTCACCAGCGGCACCGTCAGAGCGTGTGAGATCGTCAAAAAATTCTGCGAGCGCCCCCAGCAAGCCCTGCTGAGTGGGCGAGTTTCGCTGATCTTCAATGGCTTGCGCTTGCAGGCCCTGTTGCAGAGTTTGCAGCTGTTTGATCAGGTCTTCGCGGCTGCTGTCGTCTTGCAGGGCCTGAATGGTAATTTCAAGTGACTGGCTCAATGCTTCTGCAGAAGCCGTTTGTTTCTGTTCTTCCGGGCTCGATCCGGGCAGCCCCGGGATTGCTGGCAGCGACAACCCCTGGGCCTGGGTTGCGGTGGCCGCTAGGCACAGCAGCGCAACACCGATAACAAGCGCAAAAAATGGCGCCGTGAACAAGCGGGAACCCATGGGTTGGCCTTTTATGTGCGGCGGCGTCATCAGCGCACCGCGCGTTGTAGATCTTCCAGGAAATCCTGTATTCGTTCGGCATTCGTGCCCAAATCGCTTGTACCCAGGCGTGAGGCGGAACGCATATCTACACGCACGCCTTCGCTGGTGTCGGTCAGGCGAATCACGACATCGTCTTTAAAGCCGAACCAGCGGGTGGTGGCTGTTGCTTCAAGAGTGATGGCTGTTGCATCAAGGGTTGTTGGGCTGGCCTCGGCCAGTTGCCAGTCGCGGGCAGCAATCAGATCCCGTGCCGCTGTTTGCACTCGCGCCAGGGGCACCGCCAGTGTGATGGGCTGCAGCATTGGGTAAGCAGCCCGTTGTTGGCGCGCGGTCTCAATGCCGGGATAATCCACAGCGTTGGGCGCAGCTTCACGGGCGTTGGCCAGGGCTACGAACGCCGGCGGATTGTCCATATCGGTGGTAATGTCGTGAATAGGCGGTACCGTTTGTGCCCGCTGCTGCATTTGCATCGGCATCGCAATCACCGTAACCGCCACCACGGCGGCCATTGCTCCGGTAAAAACCGCACCCCAGCGCCTACACAGGCCGGCAACCACAATGGTCACTATGCCCAGTATGGCGGCCACTGCTGCCAGTTGCGCGCCCATTCGCAGCCAGCTAAAGGCGTCGCCCAGTGCAATCCATTCCATGCGAAACATCGTCCCTGACGTCGCCATTAGAACACCGGCGGCAATCAGCGCGATGACGGCCAGCCAGGCGCACAATACAGGCCACTTGCCACCGCGACGATGGTGTTGTGAAAGCGATGACATAGTAATTACTCCTGGTTTAGTTGAGCTACTTTTAAGAGCAGCATTGCCTTGGTTCTGCTAACAAGCATAGTGTGCAATGAGGTGCAGTCTCAAGGCGACATAGCCTTAACCGCTGGCACGCAGCAGTTTTTTTTGCGTCGCGCCAAGCGACCCTCCTATAATCGCGGGGCTGTCGCCTATTATGCTTTTGCCCGGCGGCCAGTTTCTCGTCAAACAATAAGGAAAAGAAAATGCTGAAACGTTGCACGTTAGTTGCCGCCGCCGCAGGCGCGCTCTTATTTGGGTCTATTGCCCATGCTCAATACAAAGACGAGTACACCGTATCTACCGTGTTGCCATCGGCCTTTCCTTGGGGCCAGGCGGCCGACAAGTGGGTAGAGCTTGTGAACGAGCGCTCGGAAGGGCGTATCAACATGAAAATTTACAGCAACTCCCAGCTGGTGTCTGGCGACCAGACCAAAGAATTTTCTGCCATGCGCTCCGGACTGATTGATATGGCGGTGGGCTCTACCATCAACTGGTCACCCCAGGTGCCGGAACTGAATCTGTTCTCGCTGCCGTTTCTGATGCCGGATTATCCCGCCATTGATGCGATTACCCAAGGCGAGGTCGGTGAGGCCGTTTTTGCCGCCATCCAGAAACGTGGTGTAACGCCGCTGGCCTGGGGCGAAAATGGTTTTCGTGAACTGTCTAACTCCAAGCGCGCGATCCGCGAGCCGGCGGATGTGGAAGGCTTGAAAGTTCGCGTGGTAGGTTCGCCATTGTTTCAGGATACCTTTAATGCTCTGGGCGCCAACCCCACTCAGATGAGCTGGGCTGATGCCAAGCCGGCGCTAACCACCGGTGCCGTAGACGGCCAAGAAAATCCGCTGTCGGTGTTTGATGTGGCGCGTATTGATCAGGTAGGGCAGGAGCACCTGACCCTGTGGCACTACATGGCAGACCCGCTGGTCTTTGCCGTTAACAATCGGGTGTGGGCGACATTCAGCGCCGACGATCAGGCCTTGCTAAAGAAGGCCGCAATAGACGCCGGCCAATGGGAAATCGAAAAGTCCCGCAGTGAGCTGGACGCCACCTTGGCCGCCATAAAAGAGCGTGGCGTGACCGTCACCGAACTGACGCCGGCCCAGCGCGATGCGTTCATCAATGCTACTCAGTCGGTCTATCAGGAATGGTCACCGCGGATTGGTGAAGATCTGGTAAAGAAGGCCCAGCAAGCCGTCGCCGAGCGCCAGCAGTAAGCGTTCTGGCCCGAGCTTTGTGCCGAAATTCCACTCTGGCGCAGAGCCGGGCTGCCTAACCCGGAGTTTTCATGTCTACCCGCCCCCCTAAGTGCTGGCCCGAAGCCTGGCTTGCGTCTGTTGCCTTGATTGCGATCTGTTTGATCAGCCTGGGTAACGTGATTGTGCGCTACACCACCGATGCGTCTTTTGCCTTTACTGAAGAGTTCTCGGTATTTTTCCTGGTTCTGGTGACTTTTGCTGGCGCTGCGGTAGCGGCGCGCAACAACCAGCACATTCGCATCGAGCTGATCGAGCACCACCTGCCGGCGCCTTTTAGAACGGCCGTATACGTAGTGCAGTGGGCGTTGGGCGTGACGGTGTTTGCCATTACCGCTTGGTACGGCAGCGTGTTTGCCTGGCAGGAATACCAGTGGGAGTCGCTGTCACCCGGGCTGGGCTTGCCCAACTGGATTTACGTGATTTGGCTGCCGCTGATGGCGCTGGCCATTATTGTACGCATGACCCAGAGTTTGATAGATCGCCTGCGCGGCAAAGCTGATCCGGAGATCATTCATGAGTCCTGATCTGTTAATGATCGCCAGCTTCATGGTGGCGCTGTTGTTGGGTGTACCCGTGGCCATCGCCTTGGGGCTGGGCGGCGCGGTAGGCATTGTGGCCGGGCTTTCGCCAGATATGCTGGCCACCTTTGGCACTAACACCTACAACAGCGTGGCAAAGTACCCGCTGATCGCCATACCGCTGTTCATACTGACCGGTTTGATTTTTGAACGTGCCGGGGTGGCCGCCAGCTTGGTGCGTTTTGCCCAAGCTATTATCGGCCCGCGCCACGGTGGTCTGACCGTTGTTGCCGTGCTGGTATGCCTGATTATGGGCGGCATGAGTGGCTCCGGCCCGGCCGATGCTGCCGCCGTGGCCATGGTGATGCTGCCCAGCATGCGCAAGGCGGGTTATCCGCAGCCGTTTTCCGCCACGCTGATTGCAGCATCATCGTCTACCGCCATTTTGATTCCACCGTCCATCGCGCTGATTCTGTATTCCATTGTGGTGCCGGGGGTGGATTTGCGCGCGCTGTTTGCCGCCGGTGTGTTCCCCGGTATTCTGGCGGGGCTGTCGCTGCTGGTGCCGGCGCTGTATTTTTCCCGGAAATACCGCTGGGAAGATCCGAAAACCTCAGAGCGTCCACCTTTCTGGCCCAGCTTTAAAGCGGCCTTGCCGGCTTTGTTTGCGCCGGTGATCATTTTGGGTGGCCTGCGTTCCGGCCTGTTTACACCAACCGAGGCCGCGGTGGTGGCGGTCACCTACGGGGTAATTGTGGGCTGCCTGATCTATCGCAATCTGAGCCTGCGCGGGCTTTATGATCTGGTGACCGACGCTGCGGTTACGTCCGGCGTGGTTATGCTGATTATCGCTTTGGCGGGTATTTTTGCTTGGGCTGGCACAACTCTGGGCACCTTCCAACATCTGGCTGATACGCTGTTGTCGCTGTCAGACAATGGATGGGTTCTGTTAGGGCTGGTGATGCTGCTGGTGTTGCTGGCGGGTATGTTGCTGGACGCGGTATCCATATACCTGATCCTGATTCCCATCGTACTGCCGCTCATGAACCACTTTGGCTGGAACCCAGTTTGGTTTGGTATTCTGCTAGCCATGAACATTGCTATTGGTCAGTTTACTCCGCCGGTGGCGGTGAATCTGATGGTTACCACCCGTATTGCCAATATCCGCCTGGAGCACACCTTGGGTTGGGCGCTGGTTTTTATTGCCGCTATGGGCGTGAGCCTGCTGCTGGTCGCATTGGTGCCGGGCATTGCGCTGTGGCTGCCCGACAAGCTTGGTTATGTGGTTGGGCCTTGGTAAATGCAGGTTTAGGCGCGATGCGTGACAATCTAGCGCGGCGGCAACTGACAACCCTGCTTGCAACGCGAACGAAAGCGCAAGCGGGCGAACACCAGATAGGCTCGGTTCACCAGGCCAACCAGGTGCAGTTTCTTCAACACGGTCGCCAAATGGCGGTAGCCCGGCAGTTCCTGCCACACCACCACAAACGCGTGGGCACCGGACTGAAGCGTGCCTTTGCTGTCTACTGCATGAATGACTTTCATCGCATCTGTGTGACTAAGTTGGTATTGGGCCAGAGTATTATTGCTGGCAAATATGTCCTGCCAGTCAATGCGTGATTGCTTGTCGACCTTACGGTAGTGGTCAATCTCGCGGCGGCACAACGGGCATTGGCCATCGTAGAATAAAATCGGTTTTGCGGGCATAGCGTAGCCTTGTAGTCAGTCTTTTCGAGTCGTGCGTTAGTGAAGTTGAGCTACTGAGATTACGTTGGTGGGGGCGAAGTGTATTCATTAGCGGGGCAGGAAAGGCACGAATAAAAAAGCAGACAGCAAAAAGGCAGCCGAAGCTGCCTTTTTTGATTATTGGCTGTTACTCACAGCACAATTATCTGTTCTAGCTTAGACAGCTACAACGTTCTCTGCCTGAGGACCTTTCTGGCCCTGAGTAACAGTGAACTCAACCTGTTGGCCTTCGGCCAGGGTCTTGAATCCGCCACCTTGAATAGAGCTGTAGTGAACAAATACGTCGGGGCCGCCTTCGCGAGTGATAAAGCCAAAACCTTTTGCTTCATTGAAGAACTTAACGGTACCGGTAACTGTAGACATAATAATAATCCTGAATTCTTAAAGTAATGTGCTGTCAGTCATCCATAATGACGACGGATCAGCGGTATGCGGGAAACAAAAAATGAGGCGTGATCAAAAACAGGACGATGCGTTACTTAGTACGTTCTATTGATGAAGTGCTTTGCTAAATCTTTCCGACGGAAGGCACTCTACACGCAAACGAAGTCATTGCAAAGCCTTTGTGTGATTTTTTGTAACCTGTAGGTACAGCAACGGATAAGCCACGTGTTGAAATAGTGAAACCGCGGCAGCACATCAATAGAGCAATAACCAAGCTATAGTTGAAATAACGTAGCTGCCAAAGGAGCAGGGATTATGGCCGGAGGATGGGCACGGGATGGCGCCGTGCAAGATCAGATCGACGCCAGCGTTGAAGATGCGGTTAATAAAGCCAGAAGCAGCCTGGGTAAGGGCGATAGCCTGACCCATTGTGAAGAATGCGACCGGGAAATACCTGAAGCCCGGCGGGTCGCGGTGCCGGGTGTGCGCCTGTGCATACAGTGCCAGGCCGAGCTGGAAAAGCAGCAGGGCAAAAGTGGGGGCGTTAACAGACGCGCCAGTAAAGACAGCCAGCTGCGCTAACCCCCGGGTATGAGGCTGTTCAATAAAGGTGCTATGAGAATGCTATCTTAGCGCTAAGATAGCGCCCAGCAACGCCGTGACCAAGGCGCTCCCCGCACATTTGCCAGCGATACCCTCCTATTATGACCATAACGCCATTCAACCACCTTATTTGCCCGTTAGACGGACAATCCCTGCTGATGCAGCAAAACAGTTGGCACTGCGCCAACGGGCACAGTTTCGATAACGCCCGCCAGGGCTATGTGCACTTGTTGCCGGTGCAGAACAAGCGGTCACTGGCGCCTGGCGACAGCAAAGAAATGGTGGCCGCGCGCCAGCGTTTTTTAAACGCAGGGCACTATCAGCCGATAGCGGCAGCGGTTGTGCAAGCGGTCGCGGAAGCAGTTAAGACGCAGGGCGAGGGCATTGAAACTCAGCCAGGCATAGAAGAACCTTTCGCCTGTTTGGATGCGGGTTGCGGCGACGGCTATTATTTGCGCCAGCTTGATGCTTGCTCGTCGGGCCAGAAACACGAACAGCCGCTGTCGCTGGTAGGCCTGGATATTTCAAAACCGGCGGTGCTGGCTGCGGCAAAACAGTCAAAAACAACGCGATGGCTGGTCGCCAGCAACGCCAATATACCGCTGGCTGACGGGTCTTTGGGCTGCATTTTGAGCCTGTTCGGGTTTCCGGTGTATCCGGAGTTCCGGCGGGTGTTGCGCCCTGGCGGCCGGGTAATAGTTGTCGACGCGGGGCCGGCTCATTTGCGCGAATTGCGAAAAGTCATTTACCCGGTACTCAAGCCCGAGGTTGACAAACCCAACGCCAGTGAAGCACCTCCGGGCTTTCAGACAATAGGGCGGCAGACGATTAATTTCAGCCTTGCATTGGTCGGCGAAGGCGCCATTGCGGACCTGTTGGCGATGACCCCGCACTTTTATCGCGCCAAAGCCGAGGGGCTGGCCCGCGCCGCTGCGCTTGGCAAATTGCAGGTAACGGTGGACGTACGGCTGACGGTGCTGGAAACCACGCCGGTTAACGGCGCCAGCGCTCCAAGCGCTGCCTTGAAATAGTGTGGGTTAGCATCCACATACCCGGACTACCCGTTGCTGCTTATCAGAGGTGGCGGGAGTGTAAACAATAGCTTCAAGCTATCTCTTGTTTGGGTATTATCAATTTTTGTTAAGCGCGCAGCATCATTATAGTGGTGCCCATCCATTAATCATCTGGCAAGCAAAGGGCAATATTTTATGGGTATCATTAATTCTGAAATTAAACCGTTTAAAGCAACCGCTTTCAAACGGGGCGAGTTTGTTGAGATTTCCGAAGCAGACGTAAAAGGCAAGTGGTCTGTGTTCTTCTTTTATCCGGCTGACTTCACTTTCGTATGTCCCACCGAGCTGGGCGACGTAGCTGACAAGTATGAAGAACTGCAAAAGATGGGCGTTGAAGTGTTTTCTGTATCCACAGACACCCACTTCACTCACAAAGCCTGGCACGACAGCTCTGAAACCATCAACAAGATTCAGTACTACATGGTTGGCGACCAAGCCGGCAACATCACCAATAATTTTGGTGTGATGCGCGAAGGCCAAGGCCTGGCAGACCGTGCTACTTTCCTGATCGATCCGGATGGCGTAATCCAAGCCGTCGAGATTACTGCGGAAGGCGTTGGTCGTGATGCGTCTGAGCTGATGCGTCGGGTGAAGGCTGCTCAGTACGTGCGCAAGCACCCGGGCGAAGTTTGCCCCGCCAAATGGCAGGAAGGCGAAGCGACATTGTCTCCTTCACTGGATTTGGTTGGTAAGATCTAAGGCTCCTTTCTAAGGCTCCTTTAATAGGGAGCCAAACGGTACGGGCTCGTGTCACGGGCTTGTTACTTTCAGAAAACCCCGGATTTCCGGGGTTTTTTGCGTTCAGGGCAAAGCGGATCATAAACTGCGTGCAGTGGCTGGGTCAGGTGCTTTGTTCCGCAGGCGGACAAACAGCTTGCTCAGCTCTCGTAGCCACAGCACAGAGCTGGCCACGGCGGTACAGAACAGCCAGTCCTCAAGGCTAAGGTTGACCGTAGAGAAGGGTTTTTGCAGAAACGGCACGTACACAACCGCCAGTTGCAGCAATAATGACAAGGCCACCGCCGCCCACAGCCAGAGATTAGAGAACAGCCCGCGAAAGGCACTTTGTTCATCAGACCTTGAAATAAACACGGTAAACAGTGAGAACAGCACCAGGGTGGTAAAGGCCATGGTTTGGCCATAGGCAAGGCTGCCCGTGCCGGCCACCAGACCACCGGGAAGCGATGCATCCAGCACAAACAGAGTACCGGTTGCGGTGATCAGACCAACAAAAACAATCCCGGCCCACATGCCCCGTGTAATCACACCTTCTTCACGGGGTCTTGGCGGCTTGCTCATGGCGGCTTCATCACCCGGATCCAGCCCCAACGCCAAGGCCGGTGCGCCATCGCTGACCATGTTGATCCACAGAATCTGGGTGGCCAGCAACGGCAGAGCCAGGCCGGCACCCTCGGCGGTCAGGCCAATCACATCCGCCAGCAATACGCCGAAAAACATGGTTAGTACTTCGCCGATGTTGGACGACAGCAAATAACGCAAAAATTTGCGGATGTTGGCGAAAATAGCGCGGCCTTCCTCCACCGCAGCAACAATACTGGCAAAGTTGTCGTCTGCAAGAATGATATCCGCTGCCTGGCGCGACACGTCGGTGCCGGTAATGCCCATGGCCACACCAATATCCGCGGCTTTCAGGGCCGGTGCATCATTCACACCGTCGCCGGTCATCGCAACTATGTGTTTACCTTTCTGCAACGCCTTGACGATACGCAGTTTGTGTTCAGGATTAACCCGAGCGTAAACCGAGATCTCTTGCACGGCCCGGTGCAGTGCGTCGTCCGACATCTCGTCAATTTCCGCGCCCGTGAGCGCCCGGTCATTGGTGCAAATGCCTAACTCTTTACCAATAACAGCGGCGGTAACCGGGTGGTCGCCGGTGATCATCACCGGGCGGATACCCGCTTGTCGTGCCTGGGCCACGGCTTCTTTGGCTTCTTCCCGCGGCGGGTCGATCATGCCGATCAGGCCTACAAACACCAGATCCTGCTCAAGATCTTCATCTACCCGGTCTGGCTCGAAGTCGGCTGCGGGTATGAAACGGGCCGCCACACCCAGTGTGCGCAGGGCTTCCGCCGCCAGGTTTTCGTTGGCCAGCAGGATGTCGGTACGGCGCTCTGGCGTTAACGGTCGAACATTGCTCCCCACCCGTTCGCGGTTGCAGCGGCCTAACAGAACATCGGGGGCACCCTTGGTAAATACCTGAATTGACTCTCGCTGCTGGCTGTCGGTGTGCAGTGTTGACATCATTTTGCGTTCGGAGGAGAACGGAATTTCGCCAACCCGCTGATAACGGGTGTCTAGAAGATCTTCCGTCAGCCCGACTTTTCGAGCAGCAACCAGTAGTGCCCCTTCGGTAGGGTCGCCCTGAATGGTCCACCGACCGTCTTCTTCGCGCAAAACCGCATTGGCGGCGCGATCACCAACCGTCAGGGCTCGCTCCAGCTCTAGCCGCAGGGGTTCACTGATCGTGTTTTCGCCGCTGTCGGTCGCTGTGGAATGCACGGTAATCTCGCCGTTCGGCTCGTACCCGGTGCCGCTTAGAGTTACCCGGCCACTGGCGGTCACAATGGCGCGGACAGTCATTTCGTTGCGGGTGAGGGTGCCTGTTTTGTCTGAAGCGATCACGCTGGCGGCGCCCAGGGTTTCCACCGCTGCCAGATGGCGAACAATCGCATGGCGCCCTGCCATGCGCTGAACGCCCAAAGCAAGCACGGCGGTTACGATGGCCGGCAAGCCCTCGGGTACCGCCGCCACGGCCAGTGCTACGCCAAGAATCAGCACGTCGAAAATGGCCGAAAAGCCGCTGACGTGCTCTACCAGAATGATGGTGAAAATCATCACCACCGCAATGACAATCACCACCAGCCCCAGCATTCTGCCAACCTTGGCAAGATCTTGTTGCAACGGCGTTGTCTCAGCGGGCGCCTGCTCCAGCATGCCGGCAATCTGCCCCATTTGGGAGTTCATGCCGGTGGCGGTAATAACCGCGGTGCCGCGGCCGTAGGTGACGGTGGTGCCACTAAAAATCATATTTTGGCGATCACCGATAGGGGCATCGCCAACGATGGTTTCTGGGTCTTTAGATGCAGGAAGGCTTTCGCCGGTCAATGAGGCTTCGGAGGTTTGCAGAGCAACCGACTGAATCAGGCGGCCGTCTGCGGGAATCGTATCGCCTTCTTCTACCAGAACAATATCGCCGGTGACCAACTCAGCTGCGGCAATGCTCTGCTGTTCACCGTTTCGAATCACCCGAGCCCGAGCGGCGGACATTCGTTGTAACTCCGCCACGGCGTGTTCTGCCCGCGCCTGCTGCACATAACCCATGGCTGCGTTGAACAGCACAATGGCCAGGATCGCAATAGCCTCATAGGGCAGGGCGGAATCACGCTCGAATAGCCACAAGCCGAGGGAAATCGCCGCAGCCAGTAATAAAAGGATGACCAGAGTGTCAGTAAACTGGGCGAGTACCTTGCGCCAGCCGGGCACAGGCCGGGCTGCGGTCAGTTCGTTCGCGCCGTTGCGCCCCAGGCGAGCCTTTGCTTTTTCGCCGCTCAGGCCTTGCTGTGCGCTGGTTTCCAGGGCGGAAACGATGGCGTCAGGAGATAATTGATAAGCGGCTTGGGACTTCTTTAATACGCGTTCGCTGCCCATGCTTACGAGTCCCTATGATGGTGAAGTTCATAAGGATCAGTGTAACCAGAAATCTGGCCAGAGAAACGATCTGCGTCAGGTGCTGGCGATGTCTGTGCCATAACTGACACCGCGGGCCTTCAAGCGATAGAACTGCGCTACCACATCGGCCATTGCATCCGGGCAATAAGGCCGCAAACCGCCCAACACTAAACGCTTGGATACGGTGCCCAGCGCATGGTCGCCAGACATCAAACGATACTCCAGAGTGACCTGGCCACGCTTGCCATTGGCTTCCAGAGTGGCGTTATGCAGCTCCAGCTCCGGTGACACTGCATGCAGGCTGTCTAATGTGACAGTCATGCTGTCGTACATCACCATTGGCCGGTCCGGGTTGAACATTACGCCGTTGGATTCCATCAAAGGCTTCATGGTGTGCGGGAAGTTTTTGCCCGACGCTGCCACGTAGCCCAAGGTGAATTCCTCGATAAACACTTTGTCGGTAGTGATATCGCCGCTGCGGGCTACTTCCAAATACACCTTGCCAGCTGTATCACACACGTGAATGGTGCCGTCGGTGCTTTCGCGAAATTCCAGCGGCACGTCTTTACCCAGCAGGGCGCGAAAGTGGAAGGTCATGTTCGTTGACAAGCCAAAACGCCAAAGTACAACGGCGAACAGTAAGTCCCCCGGCACGCAGAAGCGGCGGGCGTCCGGATCGTGAATCGGGTTAAAGTCCCCGGCCACTTCCTTGGCAAACAGACTGGCCTGGGCGGCGCTGATGTATACGCGGCCATCCTTTTCACAGTGAAAACGTTCTAGAAACATGGAGTACCTTATTTCGAGTGGCCAGATTCAGTGGCCCATGATAGTCCAGCTGCACCCATATCAAAATGCACCATCTGGCTTAATGTAAAAATACTGCAGAAACTCTGTCAATGAGGTGCGAAATGGCCGGCGCTCATTAATAGTAAATTTCTATCGCAGTTTTTGAATCAATTGATTTGAGCTTGTTTATCAGGCGCCGTATCTTATCCGCATCAACTCAGAACAACCGGCTAAAATCGAGCCGGTTCACCGGCTTTATTCCTTATAAAGGACGACAAAATGTTAGATGCCAATTTGAAAGGCCAATTAAAAGGTTACCTGGACAACGTGAAGCAGCCCATCGAGCTGGTTGCCGCGCTGGACGACAGCGCAAAAGCCAACGAGTTGTTTGAGCTGCTACAGGAAATCGACGGGTTGTCTGACATGATTACCCTACGTGAAGATGGTGGTTCAGACGTGCGTCGCCCGTCATTTGCTATCAACCGTGTGGGCACCAACGTAGGTGTACGCTTTGCCGGTATTCCTATGGGCCATGAGTTTACGTCCCTGGTATTGGCACTGCTGCAAGTGGGTGGGCATCCCTCCAAGGCAACTCCAGAGCTGATTCAGCAGGTTCAGGAATTGGACGGAAATTTTGAATTTGAAACCTATTTCTCGCTGTCGTGCCAGAACTGCCCGGATGTGGTGCAGGCACTTAACCTGATGAGTGTGCTCAACCCAAGTGTGAAGCACACCGCCATTGACGGCGCCTTGTTCCAGGCTGAAGTGGAAGAGCGGGAAATCATGGCAGTGCCTAGCGTGTACCTGAACGGCCAGCTGTTTGGCCAGGGCCGTATGAAGCTGGAAGAAATTGTAGCCAAGCTGGACACCAACACCGACGCCCGTGAAGCCGATAAACTTCGCCAGAAGGGCATTTTTGAAGTGTTGGTCATTGGCGGTGGCCCGGCCGGCTCCGCAGCGGCTGTTTACGCAGCCCGTAAAGGCATTGCCACGGGTATTGCCGCCGAACGCTTTGGTGGTCAGGTTGCTGACACTATGGGCATTGAAAACCTGATTTCTGTGCCTTACACCGAAGGCCCCAAGTTAGTGGCCGCGATGGAGCAGAACGTAATAGAGTATGGTGTGGATATCATGAACATGCAGCTGGCCGAAAAGCTGATTCCGGCGACAAAGCCGGGCATGCCCCATGAAATCCGTATGGCCAACGGTGCCTCGCTGAAAGCCCGCACAGTGGTCCTGTCGACCGGTGCCCGCTGGCGCCAGCTGGGTGTTCCCGGTGAAGACAAGTACCGCAATAAGGGCGTAGCTTACTGCCCACACTGCGACGGCCCGTTGTTCAAAGGTAAGCGCGTAGCGGTGGTTGGCGGTGGTAACTCGGGTGTCGAAGCCGCCATCGACCTGGCCGGTATTGTTGGTCACGTAACCTTGCTGGAATTTGGAGCCGAATTGCGCGCTGATGAAGTGCTGCAGCGCAAGCTGCGCAGTTTGAAGAACGTGGATATTGCGGTATCGGCCCAGACCACCGAAGTGACCGGTGTCAACGGTAAGGTGAATGGCCTGGATTACACCGATCGTCACAGCGGTGAAAATGTTCATGTAGAGCTGGAGGGCGTGTTTATACAAATCGGCTTGATACCCAACACCGAGTGGCTGAAAGGCGATATCGAGCTCAGCAAGCACGGCGAAGTAATCATCAACGAGCGCAACGAAACCAGCATTCCTGGCGTATTTGCCGCCGGTGATGCCACCACCGTGCCTTACAAGCAAATCGTGGTTTCCATGGGCGAAGGTTCCAAAGCGGCCCTTAGCGCCTTTGACTTCCTGATTCGTAACTCTGTTGACGAATAGGTGTCGAAAAGCAATTGCTGTTAAATAATCAGCTGCGCATCAGTTCCCAGCTGCAAATGTTGACCGCCGAGGCCAGATTGAGAGATTCAATCTGGCCTTTGCCATTTATGGTGTAGGCAGTGGCGTTCAGTTCATCGAGGGCCTGAGTCGGAATGCCGCGGGCTTCGTTGCCAAACAAATAGCAGTCGTGATCGGCAAAGCTGCGCTCGGTTAAGGCGCGGCCATTCAAGTCGAGGCAAGCCAGCCGGTGAAATCGCTGGCTCAGGCTGGCTAGCTCAACATCGGTTTCCAGCGGCACATGAAATATTGCGCCCATGCTGGCTCGCACCACTTTTGGGTTGTAAGGGTCAACGCTGCCGGGGCTGAGCAGGCAGCGAAAACCGCCGAACCAGGCCAGTGTGCGTAAAATGGTGCCCAAATTGCCTGGATCCTGTACTTCGTGCAGATAAATGGCTTTTTCAGGACTGTGCTGTGGGTCGGTGGCTGGCTGCTCTTTTGCCTGGCCCATGGGCGTAATTATTGGTGCCACTTCAGGCGCTATTAATGGCACTTTTGTTGGTACTCTTGTTGGTACAACCGCCAAAATACCCTGAGGTGTTTGGGTATTGGCCAGCCGCGCCATCTGGCGCTCGCTGATCACATGAGTAGTGAACGGGCCTTGCCAGTGCTCATAAGACGCCGTCACGTAAAGTTCTGAAGACGTTAAGGCTGGCTGGGTGCTTGCGGCTTTTTGCAACTCCAGCACCAGATGCTCACCCTCTACCAGATAGTGTCCGAAAGCCTCGCGGTATTTTTTTTGTTGCAGTTTTTTGATGTCGTCCAGCTTCACGGTTATGTCCCGGTAGTATGTGCAGAGCTCAGGGGCAGCTAATAACTGGGGCTATTGTACGTGGCTGCCGGTTTTGTGTCAGTGCGTTGGTGCCGACGCGCGGGGCGCTTTTGCGGCGTTCTGGCCCCCGGCGTACAATGACGCAATGAGTAATCTGACTAATAACCCGACTAATAAAGAGCCGCTATCGCTCGGTTAACAAAGAGACACCATGGCCCGATCAAAAAGCAGTAGCCGCTGGCTAGAAGAGCATGTTAACGATCCCTTCGTAAAAAAAGCGCAAATCGATGGTTACCGCTCCCGTGCCAGTTACAAACTTCTTGAAATTAACGCCAAAGACAAGCTGATTCAGCCCACCATGACGGTGATGGACCTGGGTTCTGCGCCCGGAGGTTGGTCGCAAGTGGCCACCGACGTGGTGGGGCACAAAGGTCGGGTAATAGCCTCGGACATTTTGCCCATGGACGCTGTTGCCGGTGTCGAATTTATTCAGGGCGATTTTACCGAGAACGCCGTTTTCGAAGAAATCATGGCGGTACTGGGTGATGCAAAAGTCGACGTGGTTATTTCAGATATGGCGCCCAACATCAGCGGCGTAAACGCGGCGGACCAGGCGGCGTCTATGTACCTGATTGAGCTGGCGCTGGATATGGCCAGCCAGGTGCTAAAACCCAAAGGCAGCTTTGTCGCCAAGGTGTTTCATGGCGGAGGTTATGACGGCTACGTGAAAGCGGTGCGCGAACAGTTCGACAAGGTGGTGGTGCGCAAACCGGATTCTTCCCGTGCCCGCTCGCGAGAGGTCTATCTGGTGGGTAAGGGCTTTCGCGGCTGATCGCTTATCTAAAAGAGCTGTTGTCACGTGTAACTAAGGAATTATATGAAAGCCTTAAGAATGATTGCGCTACCCCTCGTTTTGTTGATGTGCTCGGGCCTGACTTTGGCCGCAGATGGACTGATTAAGGTTAAAAGTAACCACAGCGTAGCGGCAACAGCCGATAAACTTGAAGCGGTTTTGAGTGAGAACGGCATGAAAATCATGAACCGGATTAATCACGCTGCCGGGGCTGAATCGGCGAATATGGAATTGCGGCCTACCGAGCTGGTGATTTTTGGTAACCCGAAAGTGGGCACGCCATTGATGCAATGCTCGCAAACTGTCGCCGTGGATTTGCCCCAGAAAGCGCTGATCTGGGAGGACGAAAATGGCCAGGTCTGGCTTGGCTATAACGATCCGCAATATTTGAAAACCCGCCACGCTATCGAAGGTTGTGATCCGGTGTTAGCGAAAGTGGGGGCCGCGCTGAAGAATTTTGCCCGAGCTGCCACTGCGGACTGATAAAGCCCGGAGCAAAACACGGGAAAGCTCATAATGGCTGATACCTGGCAGGGTTCCGAGTCTCTAATATAGTCGCTCCTGCCATTCAGAGACGCACTCCCTTGCTGCTGATACGTTCTACCCTTGCTTGCCTTACGTTGATTGCCGCCATTTTGGCATTGCTTCCCGGCACAGCCGGTTTGACGCTCGTTTTGGCGTAGATCGCTTACCCGTTAAGGCCTTGTGTCATCTTGACGCATGTGCCTGGCGCTCCGATTTCATGGCAATCACCTATGGCGTATCCCATATCACTCTGTTATTGTTCGCGCCATCCTGCCTCTAGGGATCCCGCAGTTTCAGGCGTAAAGCCCACATGCGAACCATCCATACGACCTGTCAGAGGACGTCACCCCGTTAACGGCGTGTGACCGTAGTCGTTTTTTATTCCATGAATCTTCATGGCATCTGCCCGCATTCGCCAACAACGGTGTTCGTGGAGGCAGAACAATCAAGAGTTAATCTATTATGAGTTTTTCTTCACTCGGTTTGTCTGAGCAGTTAGTCCGTGCCACTTTGGACCAGGGTTACGAAACCCCGTCACCCATTCAGTTAAAAGCCATTCCAGCGGTATTGGCTGGTAAAGACGTGATGGCCGCCGCGCAAACCGGCACCGGTAAAACCGCCGGTTTTGTCTTGCCGATATTGCAGATGCTGGAGCAGAAC
Source organism: Marinobacter sp. M3C (assembly GCF_023311895.1). Classification (GTDB taxonomy): domain Bacteria; phylum Pseudomonadota; class Gammaproteobacteria; order Pseudomonadales; family Oleiphilaceae; genus Marinobacter. Next base: position 2,559,511 of record NZ_CP092284.1, on the reverse strand, counting down.
CCGCGCACCGGCAAAGGCCCGCGCGTGCTGATTCTGACGCCTACCCGCGAACTTGCCGCCCAAGTTCACGACAGCGTGAACCTTTACAGCCGCTACGTGCCTACCCGCGCGGCTGTCGTATTTGGTGGCGTAAAAATTAACCCGCAGATGATGAAACTGCGCAAAGGGCTGGACGTACTGGTTGCCACACCCGGCCGCCTGATGGACTTGTATCAGCAGAACGCCGTGCGTTTTAACGAAGTAGAATTTTTGGTGCTGGACGAAGCCGACCGCATGCTGGATATGGGCTTTATTCGCGATATCCGCAAGATTATGGCCATGCTGCCTGCGAAGCGCCAGAGCCTGCTGTTTTCTGCAACCTTCTCCAACGAAATTCGCACCCTGGCTAAGGGCCTGCTGAACGACCCGGTGCAGATTGACGTTGCAGTGCGCAACTCAACCGTCGAAAGTGTTGTGCAGTCGGTGTATCCGGTGGATCAGAGCCAGAAAACGGCGCTGTTGAGCAAACTGGTGCGCGACAACAGCTGGGAACAAGTACTGGTATTTACCCGCACCAAGCACGGCGCCAACCGCCTGACCGAGAAGCTGGGCAAAGACGGTATTACCGCTGCTGCGATTCACGGCAATAAGTCCCAGGGTGCCCGTACCCGTGCTTTGGCCGAGTTCAAACAGGGTGATATCCGTGTGCTGGTAGCGACCGACATCGCTGCTCGCGGTTTGGATATTAAGCAGTTGCCCCAAGTGGTGAATTTTGAACTGCCTAACGTGCCGGAAGATTACGTTCACCGCATTGGCCGTACCGGTCGCGCGGGTGAAAGTGGCCACGCGCTCTCTTTGGTGAGTGCTGACGAGCTCAGCATGTTGGTCGGTATTGAAAAGCTGATCAAAAAACAGCTGCCGCGTAAGGAAGTGGAAGGCTTTGAGCCTAAAAACAACGTGGCACTGAAGCCAAAAGCCAAGGCCGATCCGAGCAAAGCTCGTAATCGCAGCGGTGGAAATGGTGGCGGCAATGGCCGGCCCAGTGATAAGCCCGGCGGACGCAGCGCAGGCCGCAGCCAGAATGGCAATGGCGGCCAACGTGGACGTTCAGGCCAGCGTCAAAACCAGGACGCCTGAAGCCATGCGGGCTTGAGGTAGCAGGTTAAAAAATGCGGAGCTTCGGCTCCGCTTTTTTTGTGCGCCCGGCACGGGCGCACTCCTGGAGGTGCAAGTCCTCCCGTAAGCTGGCCACAGCGAACGAAGTGAAGCGCAACTGAGGAAGGGTGACCGACCGTGGGGAGGAAGCGTGGAGCGTAAACCGCGAGCCGATGAACAAGAATCGGATATGAGGCGCTGCTAAGCAGGGCGAGCGGGCAAGAAGCCGCGAAGCTCTTGTGGTCAAGGCAAGGTGGTGTAAATCCGGCGGTTGTGCGGTGAAGGAGTGTGTTCTTACCCGGGGAGATCTCGCCTCATGCCTGAAAGGGCGACGTGGAAACACGGAGCGAGAAGTCAGCAGAGGCCATAGTAGCTCCACCACGGAGCGAAGGGCCGAACGAGAAGGAGCGTCAAACGACTTGACGATGAGGTCTGTCAGGCATCAGATGCCCGCATCCGCGGGGCGGGTCACGCACCGGGAAGGTGAAGCCTTGCCGTGCGTGTCCAGCGATGAAACAGAACTCCCGCGTCGAGATCCGAAGGGCGCAGGGCGAAGCCTGCTAGAGCAGGCGTTCGCGAGAGAGAAGATTGATCCTAGCTTCAGCGAACACAGTCACGGCTTTCGCCCGGGCCGCCGTGCCCACGATGCCGTTCTGTCCGCCCAGCGATACGTCCAGCAAGGCCGCCACATTGTGGTTGATGTGGATTTGTCCAAGTTCTTTGACCGCGTCAATCACGACATTCTGATCGACCGCCTGAGGAAACGCGTGAACGACCCCGGTCTGATGCGGCTGCTGAGGCGCTGCTACGACACACTGCATTTGAAGATTAACGAATCCAAGAGTGCAGTGACGAGCGTGTTTGGGCGCAAGTTCCTTGGCTATGCTTTATGGCAGGGTCCGAACGGCGAAGTCCGCCGTGCGGTCTCAGCGAAGGCATTGCAAGCGTTCAAGCTGCGGATCCGGCAACTGACTCGACGTTCGGGAGGGCGCAGCATGGAACAAGTGGTGGAGAAGCTTCGACGCTATCTGCTGGGCTGGAAAGGTTACTTCAAGCTGTCGCAAACTCCACGCATCTGGCGCTCGCTGGATGGATGGATACGTCGGCGCTTGAGGGCTATGCAGCTTAAGCAGTGGCGACGAGGTAAGACGATCTATCGGGAGCTGATGCGCCTGGGCGCAAATCCCTGGGTGGCACAATCGGTAGCGGCTCTGAGCCGGCGCTGGTGGCACAATAGCTTGTCTGCTATCCACAACGTGTTGACGGTTGCCTACTTCGATCGGCTGGGTGTGCCAAGACTCTCATGACCTCAACTTCTCGAACCGCCCGGTGCGGACCCGCATGCCGGGTGGTGTGGGAGGGGCGGAGCCTCATGGCTCCCCCCTATCCCGATTTGGATGGCAAAGAATTACAGATGCAGGTTCTGATTGCTTTCAGCCTCGGGGTTAACCGTCCTCCCAGGCGATGGCCCGGTAATCGAATTCGCCTTCAATGGTGGGTTTTACAATTCGGAAATAGGGTGAGGCATCAAAGTCTCTTGGGGTGAACAAAGAGTGGTGCTTAACCCGAAAACGCTCGCGCACGCAGTCGGCACAGTCAGGATCGTTGGCGGGAAGTGTTTCTACGACCGGCAGAATCGGATAGCGCAGCTGCTGAAAACCTTCGGCAATGAACGTTGAACAGATCGCCCGGGTGGGATCGCCGCTTCCGAAGGCGAGCAGTTTGTGCCTGTAGCGGGTTGGCACCGGAGGCGTTGACCACAGGTAACGGGCCAGATCAAACACGTTTTTCATATCGTACTGATGGCCGAGCCTGCTGCACGCGTATTCAGTAAGCGTTCTGATGTCCGTGTCGCTTAACCCGACCGGGCGACAGATGCGGGTGTGGGCGTGTCGGTAATAGCAAAGTGGGAGCGGGCGAATACCGTTCTCAAGGTCCGCCTCAACCAGCGCGTGAGCTTCACCATCACCCGATGTTCCAAGTCCGGCATTCGGTCCAAGGTAAAGCGCAGCGTGAGACCAGGTGGACTGAGTCAGGTACTTGATGGCAACGCTGATCCGCGTGTTGCCCTCTACCAGCAGAACGTCTCCGGGTTGAAGAGTATTCACCATTGCTTCCCAGGTTGACGTTCTGATGGAGTGCCGGGAAACTTCCTTCGAAAGGTAAGCGGCCAGGCGCCTCGAAAGCCAATTCAATAACATGCCGTACCCCGGTTGTTTGTCTTTGTTGATGTAGTGATAGCACAGACAAACAACCGCGAATACGGTTGCAGTACCCGCTGATCGTGCCTAGGCGGTAGCTAGAACGGGTTTCCGCGACAGTGTCAGCGTGTCGTATTCACGCAACAGGAACAGCGCAGCGCAGGCGGCCAGCATTGGCCAGGCAGCAAAGAACAAAAGGTTATCGAAGGGCTGGAGGTATTTGCTGAATGCCGAGAGGGTAGATGCCCCATGAAAGATCAGGATCGCGCCATAGGTCCAGGTTTTAAACAGTCCCAGTACGAATGCAAAAATCAGCACAAGCTGGGCGGCGCCTATCGCATAGAAGGCGCTTTCGCCGAGGCCTCCCAGCCCATAGAACGCGGTAAAGACTTGAGCCGTGTGTTCGGGCTGGACGAACTTGTCCAGGGTCCAGACCAGGAAAACGATGAATACACCGAGTCTGAGTAGCAAAAGTGCGAGAGGTAACTGTTTAGGCATTTCTCTTTCCTTTGGTTTTTGAATGATCGTTCCAAGGACAAAGGATTGTAAGGTAAGTTCCAGAAAAGGCGAAGGTTTGTAACAAATTGGAAGACCCGGTGTTTAGGTCGGTCGTATCACTCACTATTCACTGAGGCTTGAATGATTGCTAACTGTTTGCTTTTCAGAGGGGACCTCAAAGAGGCGCTAAGAATGGCAGCCAGCCATGGCACGCCCAGACGTGCCATGGCTGGCTGCGGCGGCAAGCAAAGAGCGTCTGCGTTTACTCGATGACTTCGCTGATCTGAATCGTCGGCTGTACATTGGTGAAATTCGGGATATCCCCCAGGATCTCTTTGGCGTGGGGCCCGAACGCCGCCTCGAAATCACTGACGGAGTCAAAATACAGGTGGCCCATGGCGATGTAGGTGGGCGCCTCGCCTGGTGCGCCTCCTGCCAGGCCTGATTCGATAGCTGTTCGCTTGCACGCGCCCGCGAGTTTTTCACGAACCAGCGCCATATGGGTGTCACGGTAATAGGCAATGTCGAACGTGCTATCTGCAGCCTTGGGGTAAAGTACGCTGACTTTTATCATTATTGGGGTCTCGCTTTTTGAAGTTCGGATATAAGGCTTCTAGTGAACCGCATCTGCAGCACATGGCCAATGGCACTTTAGAACGAATTTTGAACAATCACTGATTATTCCCATCACGGGGTTTTCGTGTCTTGAGCGCTTCCGCTACCCGTTTATCAATCCGACGTATGAATTCCTCGTCCGGCTTGCTGGAGGAGTGCGCCTTCATAAGATCGGTGCTGGCACGAAGGTTACCGATAAACGAGCGGCAGTGCTTGCACATCATCAGATGCATTTTCACAGACAGATTCCGCCGGCCGGTCAGCTCACCATCGATGTAATCACTGGCGATTCCGGCCAGGTCCCTGCACATTAACATTCGCCCGTCTCCTGGAAGGTTTCCACCATGAGAAAAATCTTCTGCCTGGCACGGTGTAAAAGGACACGAAGGTTAGAGGCACTGACATCCAGAATGTTACAGACATCCTCGGATTTGTGTTGGTGGGCTTCGAACAGCATCAGGGCTGAGCGCTGGGTTTCTGGTAGTGCGGACAGGTGTTTGTCCAGGCAATCGCTGAGCGCGTCATTTTCCATCAAGATATCTGCGGATTCGTGAAACTTAAGTGATGGCGGTAGGTTCCAATGGCCTTTTGCATTGAAGCGGTTGGCAAGCTCCGGTTCCAGGCTCTCGGAAAAATCAATGGCTACTTCCCGCTTGCTGGATCGGAGCTTGTTCTTGCAGCGGTTGGCGACAATTCGGTGCAACCAGGTTTTCAGGCCGGAGCGGCCTTCAAATTTGTGAATGGCATCGATCACCGTCACCCAGCAATCCTGAACAATCTCTTCAGCACTGGAATAATCCAGGTAAAACCGGGCGACGGCCAACATACCTGGGGAATATTCCCGAACGGCTTTTTTGTAGGCAGATGAATTGCCTCTTTTCAGGTCTTCGATCAGCGAGCATTGGGGGTCCGGATGCACTGCGGTGTTCATGGGATTCCGTTCCTTATCAGGCTGGGTTTGGTCGTTATGTTTGTATAGTATTTTGGATTAAGGGAAAGTTTCAGTATTCTGGAACGAATGTTCAAAAATCTTAGTTCAATCGCTTTGTAACATCCAGTCGGTGATCGTGTCTTATCGTGAACAGCGTATTGGTTTATACATCTTAAAAGGCATGGATATGACGCGTAGCAAGCTTTTACTCATTTTGGTTATCGCCGTGATTGTTGGTTTTTTTCTCGGCTTCGACGGGCACAAGCTGCTGACGCTGGAGAACCTGCAGGCGAATCAGGGAGCCCTGGCGCAATGGATTGACCAGAACCTTTTGATCGCTGTTGCTGGTTATGCCGCAATTTATGTGGTGGTCACAGCTCTTTCCCTGCCGGGGGCGACGATCATGACGCTGGCCGGCGGTGCCTTTTTCGGTAACCTGTATGGCTTGGCGGCGGTTTCCATTGCCTCCACGCTGGGGGCTTCCCTGGCGTTTCTGGTGGCAAGATTCCTCATGCGTGACACCCTGCGGGAGCGCTATCGGGAAACCATCGCCAAAATGGACCGTGGCATTAAAAAGGACGGTGCGTTCTACCTGGCAACCCTGCGTCTTGTGCCGGTGTTTCCGTTCTTCCTGATCAACTTGGCGATGGGCCTCACCGGAATGAAGCTGCGAACTTACGCACTGGTCAGCTGGGTTGCCATGTTGCCCGGCACGTTTGTTTTTGTGAATGCCGGTACCCAGTTGGGTCAGATTCAGTCCACTGGCGATATCGTTTCTGCGGATTTGCTGCTGTCGTTTGCCTTGCTTGGGCTTTTCCCGTTGATTGCAAAGTTTGTGGTTGGCTTTCTCCGTCGTCGCAAGGTCTATGCCGGCTGGAAGAAGCCGGAGCGCTTTGATTACAACCTGCTGGTGATTGGTGGTGGTTCGGCGGGTCTTGTATCGGCCTATATTGCGGCCGCCGTCAAAGCCAAAGTGGGGTTGATCGAAAAACACAAACTGGGCGGCGATTGCCTGAATACCGGATGTGTTCCTTCGAAGGCACTCATTCGAAGCGCGAAGGCGGCGGATACATTGCGCCATGCCAATCGCTACGGGCTCGAGTCGGTGCCGGTGAAAAGCTCATTCCTGAACATCATGAACCGTGTCAAAGACGTGATTGCCAAAATAGAGCCGCACGATTCCCCTGAGCGCTACCGGGAGCTGGGCGTGGACTGCATCGCTGGCGAGGCCAGCTTCGTCTCTCCCTGGGAATTGGAGGTGCGGCACAACGATGGCCACACCGAGCGGCTGACGGCGCGGAGCATTATTGTCGCCACCGGCGGTAAGCCGGCCATGCCGCCGATTCCGGGGCTTGAAGATATGAAGCCTTTGAACTCTGAAAACCTTTGGGAATTGCAGGAACAGCCGGGGCGTTTGCTGGTGTTGGGTGGCGGCCCCATCGGTTCCGAGCTGGCCCTTGCCTTTGCCCGCTTGGGCAGCCAGGTGATTCAAGTAGAAATGGGAGACCGGCTGCTGGCAAAAGAAGACAGCGATGTGTCTGAATTGGTGAAAATACAATTCGAAAATGACGGCGTCGACCTTCGTCTGGAACATGCGGCCAAAGAGTTCGCCATCGAAGAAGGCGAAAAGGTGGTTTACTGCGAGCACAAAGGGGAGCGGGTTCGTATTGCCTTCGATCAGGTGCTGGTCGCGGTGGGCCGTGCCGCAAACACCAAAGGCCTGGGGCTTGACAAAATCGGCATTGAACCCTTGCCTAACGGAACTGTTCCGGTGGAAGAGGATATGAGTTTGCGCTATCCGAATGTGTTCGCCTGTGGCGATGTTGCCGGGCCCTATCAGTTTACCCATGCTGCGGCGCACCAGGCATGGTATGCCGCGGTGAATGCCCTGTTTGGTCAGTTTAAACGCTTCAAGGTCGATTACCGGGTTATGCCGTGGGTCACTTTTACCTCGCCGGAAGTGGCCCGCGTGGGGCTGAGTGAAGCCGAAGCCAGGGAGAAAGGCATTGCCTTTGAAGTCACCCGATACGGTCTGGACGATCTGGATCGGGCCATTACTGATAGCGAAGACTCTGGTTTCATCAAGGTGCTGACGCCGCCGGGCAAAGACAAAATCCTCGGCGTGGTGGTGGTGAGTTCCCACGCCGGCGAAATTCTGGCGGAGTTCACTCTGGCGATGAAGCACGGCCTGGGGTTAAATAAAATTCTTGGCACAATTCATCCGTACCCGACCTGGAATGAAGCCGCTAAAGCCACTGCGGGCAAATGGAAACAGGCCAATGCGCCCCAACGTTTGCTGGCCATAGTGGAAAAAATTCACCGCTGGCGTCGCGGTTAGGACACGTTCGGCGTCAGCGCCGGTCTGATTGCTGCTGTTTGACGGCTATCGCAATGCTGTCTGAATACTGAGTATAACGAGTGTCGATTTTTTTAATTATGGAGCCTTTATGCCCCCCACCCTAGCCAGCACGCCGGTTAAGGCGACCCGCACGCGCATCCCGTTGGTGGAAGTTTTAGAGCCCCGTGTGGCTGACAGCTGGACTCATACTCGCAATGGCGATCCTCGCGGATATATTGATGCGAACGCGCTAAAAGAGCTGTGGATTCACACCGGCACCGCCTGCAACCTGGCTTGCCCGTTCTGTCTGGAAGGCAGTCATCCCGGTGATGGCCGCATTCCCGGAATGAAGCTGAGCGATGTGAAGCCGTTTATCCACGAAGCTATGGACATGGGCGTGGAGCAGTTTTCGTTCACCGGCGGGGAGCCGTTTGTGATTCGAGATTTTGTGAATATCCTGGATTACGCCAGCCAGCACCGGCCATGTTTTGTACTGACCAACGCCACCGAGCCGCTGTTGAAACGCCGACATCAGGTGCTGCCGCTGCTAAACAATCCTTACCCCATTCATTTCCGCGTTAGCCTGGATTTTCCTGACCGCGCCCGCCACGACAAAGACCGCGGTGAAGGCAGTTTTGATCAGGCGCTGGAAGGAATTCAGTGGTTGGTAGATCAAGGCTTCAAGGTTTCCATTGCCCGCCAGACCGACGTTGACGAAGTGCCGGCCAAGGTAGAGGCCGCGTTCCGCGAGATTTTCTGCGAATGGGGCATTCCCGAGAATCTGGCGTTTACCGCGTTTCCAGACTTGGGTACGCCGGGTTCGGAAGACGGTAGTCCGGAGATTACTGAAAACTGCATGGAGAAATACCCCACCGTTGATAGCCGCGCGCACTTCATGTGTACGTACACGCGGATGTTGGTGAAGAAGGGTGATGATGTGCGGGTGTATGCCTGTACGTTGGTGGATGATGATCCGCAGTACGATTTGGGTGGCTCGCTGACCCAGAGCATGGATGAGCGCGTTATGTTGCGCCATCACCGGTGCTTTTCTTGTTATCGCTATGGGGCTAGTTGTTCGGCGCCTGCTTAGGTTTGGTTTTGGGTGTTTGGGCTTGTTCATTCTGGCGTTGGAGTTAACGGCCTGGGCGCCGGGGCTTTCTTTCCTGGGAAAAGAACTCGCTGCGCTCAGACACCTTTTCCGGGCGGAAAGAAAGCCCCACCACCCAGCCCTGACGGACTTAGTTTCGGTATTTTGGAAAGCTTGAAGTTCGCCATCAGTGCCCTTCGTTGAGTAATTCGGCCAAGCGTTGGCGCTCGTCTTTATTGGGTAGGACACCGGTTATTTCTGCTTCCAGAACAGTGATTCCGTCACTATTGATGACGCTGACTTCTGCTTTCGCGCGTTCTCGCTCGTCGATTTTGCTGATGACCCAGTCGCAGGTCAATGTTTCACCGGCATAGACCGGTCGCTTGAACTTGAATGACATGCTTGATGCTAGCCAGCCTATTTGGCCGCCGATTTCGGTGATCAGGCTTGCTGTCAGAAGGCCGTGAGCAATAGGTTCACGCATACCTTTCAGCTTGGCAAAATGGCTGTCGCAATGGACCGGATTGTAGTCTCGGGAAATCGCCGCGAAGGATGCGATGTCTTCGGAGCTAAAACAGCGGGTTATGATAAAGCGATCGCCGACACTTAGCCCTTCGGCAGCGCGCTGGCGGATGTTTGTGATGAGTACCTGGGGCTTGTCTGGCATGACTTGTTTTCCTTTATGAGGCTGAACCCGCTGGGCCGTATGGTATCAACCCCACCTAAAAATCAGAACTGCAAGGAATAAACAAACAATGAACATCACCGAAGCCACGCTATTTTGGGGTTTTCTTTTGGCTTACGGCGTGATTATGTACGTTTTGTCGCCGAAAAGCCGGAATCCAGAATCGTTTTATAAGGGTACAGACGACCATGGGAATCCGGTGGGGCAGTGGTCGCTGACGGCGAGTATTTTTATTAGCTGGATTTTCGCCAAATCGGTGACCAACGCGGCCAATCTGGGGGCGGCCTACGGTGTTTTGGGTGGCCTGGCTTACGCCAGTTATTGGCTGTCGATTCCGGTGGCGGGCTATGTGATCTACCGTATTCGCTGCCAGACCGGTGCCCGTAGCTTGCAGGAGTTTTTGACCTCGCGCTTTGGCCGACTGGCATCGCTGGCGTTTGCGGCGGCGATTCTGATTCGGTTGTACAACGAAATCTGGAGCAACACGGCCGTGGTGGGCGGTTATTTTGGTTCGCCCGGGCAGTGGCAGTATTACACCGCTGCCATGGTGTTTACCGCGTTTACCCTCGCTTACAGTTTGAAGGGCGGGCTGCGGTCATCGATTTTTACCGACGTTATTCAGACCTTTGTGTTCGTGTTTTTTCTCGGCGCGGTGCTGTTTATGATCCTGCCTGAAAACAATGCGGGAGTGATGCTGCGCGAAGGTGATTTCCGCTTGGACGCGGGGTTGGATTTGTTGCTAGTGGCGCTACTTCAGCTGTTTAGCTATCCGTTTCACGATCCGGTGCTGACAGACCGAGCCTTTGTAAATCGTGAAAAAACGATGCTCAAAAGCTTTGTGGTGGCTGGTTTGTTGGGCTTTGTGGCGGTGTTTATCTTTAGCTTGGTGGGGGTACATGCGCGCCTGAATGGTATCGACGCCATGGGTAACGCACCGGCTGCAGTCGGCCGTTCGCTGGGTTTGGCAGCGCTGTTCTTTATGAGTGTGGTAATGATGACTTCAGCCGGCTCAACCCTGGATTCCACCTTTACCTCCCTGGCCAAGTCGCTGGTGGTAGACCTGCCGCGGTTGGCGCGCCGTGCAGCAAATCGGCTGCCCAGTATGCGGGTGGGAGCGGTGGTGATGGTGGTGTTTGCGCTCTTGGGGAATCTGCCGATGTTTGCTGGCACGGATATTCTGGCGGCAACCACCATTTCCGGCACGATGGTGATGGGGCTGGCGCCGGTGTTCCTGTTCTACGGCTTTACCCGTTGGTCGCCGTGGAGTTTTCACCTGAGTTTCTGGACCGGCCTTGCGCTAGGTTTGGCCTTGGCCGTAGGTGCTATTCCCGCAAGTTGGGGCATTGGCGACGGTAAGTACGGGTTGTTGTTGGGCGTTAATGCCTGGGGCTTTGTACTTTGTACGTCGGGCTTCTTTGCGCCCTTGCTGGTCGCCCGATGGCGTCGCCAGCCCTTAGCGGTTTCGTCTTCCTGATTGATCAGTTCCGCTTTGTTTTAGGCCTGTGGCTAAATCCGTTAGTGATGGGTCTTTCGGGGCCTAAGAATTTGTTTTCATAACCCTTCCGCGATTTTTCCTGGAGCTTTTTGCTTTGGCACAGATTTAAACCCCTGAGTTTGTCAATTCCGTACAAAAAGTAATCAAAACTCGCTATCGAATCTCGGTATTGACGGCTATTATTCTGATGAATTATGCGAGTTCCAGTAGTCAATTCGTCTGTCATTTTTAGAGTAAACTTGAAATTTAATTTGTGGTCTATATAATTTAACCCTAAATTTTCAAGGTAAACAGATTCGTTATGACATCAGAAGGATCGAATACCACCGTCATTAACCTGCGCAAACCTGTGAAGGGTGATGGCTTCAGGCTGAACCAGCTGATAACGGAATGTCCACCGCTGGATCCGAACTCAATTTACTGCAATTTGTTGCAGTGCAGCGACTTTGCCGACACCGCAGTGGCTGCAGAGAAAGACGGCGATCTGGTCGGCTTTATTTCCGGTTATATCCCCCCCCGGAAGTCGGAAACCGTATTTGTATGGCAGGTTGCGGTTCACGAGAAAGGCCGGGGCCAAGGGCTCGCCAAGCGCATGCTGAAGGCGATTGTGGCACGTCAGGAACTTAGCCACATTAGCCATATGGAAACCACCATTACCACTGACAACGACGCTTCCTGGGCGCTGTTCCGCTCGTTCGCCCGCGACATGGGCGCCGAATTGACCTTTGAGGAGCACTTCACGAAAGACGTGCACTTTGGCGGTCAGCACGACTCCGAAATTTTGCTGCGCATTGGGCCCTTTACCAAGCCTGGCTGAGCCCGAATGCCCGAGTAAATGCGCCAGCCGACAAGCCACTAGGTGAGCTTGCCACATCGTGCCGTCTGAAATCTGACGTGCAAAGAGGTAAAATCATGGGATTATTCAAAACCGTTGAATCTGAAGTGTGTGTCTATAGCCATGCTTTCACGGGTTTGTAATCGCACCAAAGAACCGATAGCAAAGGCGAAATTATGACGACGCAATTACATACCGTTGAAAAAATCGGCGGCACCTCCATGACCAACTACGAGGCCGTACGCGACAACATCATTATTGGTAATCGCAGCAAAGACGAGCTGTATCAGCGCATCTTTGTGGTATCGGCCTACGCAGGTGTCACCAACGAGTTACTAGAGCATAAAAAAACGGGTGAGCCGGGCGTTTACGCCTTGTTCGCCGATGCAGAATCGGACTGGGCCTGGGGCGACGATCTCACCAAGCTGGTGCGCTTTCTTACTGACATCAACGGCGAGATGTTTGAAGACTCGATGTTAAAGCAGCAAGCCGACCAGTTCATCACTGATCGGGTGGAAGGCGTGCGAGGCTGCCTGATCGACCTGCAGCGCTTGTGTTCTTATGGTCAGTTTCAGCTTGAAGAACACTTGCTGACGGTGCGTGAGATGCTGGCCGGTATCGGCGAAGCCCACAGCGCGTTCAACACCACATTGAAACTACAGCAGGAAGGTATCAACGCCCGCTTTGTAGACTTAACCGGCTGGCGCGATGCAGAATTGTTGCCGCTGGATGAAAAGCTCAAACAGGCGTTCGATGCGGTAGACCTCAGCCGTGAACTGCCCATTGCTACCGGTTATGCGCAGTGCAAGGAAGGCCTGATGCGTACCTTTGATCGCGGCTACAGTGAAATGACCTTCAGCCGGGTAGCGGTGATCACCGAGGCCCGTGAAGCCGTTATTCACAAGGAATACCATTTGAGCTCGGCCGACCCCAACATTGTGGGTGCCGATAAGGTAGTACCTTTGGGTCGCACCAATTATGACGTAGCCGACCAGCTGGCCAACCTGGGTATGGAAGCCATTCATCCACGTGCCGGCAAAGGCCTGCGCCAAAATGATATTCCACTGCGGGTGATGAACACCTTTGAACCGGAGCATACCGGAACTCTGATTACCAAAGACTACGTTAGCGAAAAACCCCAGGTCGAAATTATTGCCGGTGCCAAGGGCATCTTCGCTATTGAAGTGTTTGATCAAGACATGCAGGGCGAGCCAGGTTCAGACCGTAAAATTCTGGACGTGCTGACCCGCTTTAGAGTGCGCTTTGTATCAAAAGACACCAACGCTAACACCATTACCCATTACGTGAGTACCACGCTGAAACACGTAAAGCGGGTGGTGAGCGCGCTGAAAGAGACCTTTCCCAATGCTGAGGTGAATACTCGCAAAGTGGCGCTGGTATCCGCCATTGGCAGCGACATGAAAGTGCCGGGCATATTGGCACGATCAGTAAAAGCGATGGCCGATGCAGACCTCAGTGTTCTGGCGTTGCACCAGTGCATGCGCCAAGTGGATATTCAATTCGTGATTGATGAAGACAACTATAAGGCTACGATTGTGGCACTGCATGCCGCGTTGATAGAACCCCATAATCACGAGTATGCGATTGCCTCGGCCGAACAGTGTGCGCTCGGTTAAAGTGCGCTTTGGGTTAAAATATGCCCTGAGTTAACCTGAGTTAAAGTGTGGCCTGAGTTAAAGAATGCTCCGGATTGATAAGGAAGCTAGCGCAGAGCTTTTGCTGCGAAGCGAACCACCTGGTTCTGAAATGTCAGCCGTGATGAACGGCAAAGAACCAGGTGGCTACAATCACCTGACACACAACCACTGTCAGCGTTAGCCCTAAACGCAGGCGTAGATACCACGCTGGCCAGTAAATTTTCATCCAGCATGCGTCCACCAGATACAACCCCAGAAAGGCCAGTGTGAACAGGACCGCTTTCCACGGCGAAGACGCTAATAAACCCACGCCTGCGGCGATAAAAAATATTTGGCTGAACAACATCGACACCAGCGGCGACATTGGGTAACAGCGGTCTTCACGCTGCAGCGCGATTGTCCAGTAAACGCCCGCCATAAAGGCCAGTATTCCGGCGCTATACATGTAAAACCAGCTGCTGACCACAAGGCTGTGCTGGGGCATAAAAAACAGCGCCAAAACCGCGCTGATAAAGGGAATCAGGCCGGCCAAGCCAACAAAAATGGCCAATCGAGCCACTGCAATCACAGCTTTTGCCTCTGTACCCGAACTCTCAGCGGTTCAGCGCTGCTAGGTTCCATTCCCACCATTTCATTGTATGCCGATGCATGAACAACTTGAGTTTCGAGTATGTGGAAACTGCTCAACATGTCTTGGGCGTGCCAGGCGCTGCGAAACTGCGCGGTGGTGCCGTGCTCATCAGACAGAATCTTCGGTTGGCCATCGACTGTAAGACGTGCCATGTAACTCTGGCCTTCCAGAGACAGTATTTCCATCAGTTCGATGCTCGCGTTTTTGCGGCTTTTCAGTTGTTCCAAGGTAATACGCACAATAACTCTCCGGTTTACTTCCTACCGAATTAGATACGCAGGATCAGTTGTTTAAGATCATCTGTCGCGGGAGGCCATAGAGCGTATCGGGCGCTGCAGTAGTGGTTCCCAGATGGAGTCCAGAGTATCTGCCGGAGTGAGCCTGTAGTCGTCCAGGGGTGGTTCCAGCAAAAGGATAGGAGGCCAGTTAAGAGGCGTTTCAGGCGCCTCTGCCGCCAACCGGCGATACACCAGAGTGACCAAAAAGCCGTCTACATAAATGCAGCAGGCCTGCCATGGCCGAGTGTCGTCGCACTGGTCGCCGTAAAGTTCGAACCCGCGGCGCACCTCCAAGGTTTGCATATTGCCGGCGATGCCGCGGCCGGTGGCTTTCAGCCAGGCTTCTTTCAGCGTCCATACTTTCAGAAATTCCAGGGCGTCGTCTTGGGCCAGCAGCCATTCCTGTTCAACCGGTGAAAACCAGCGCTGCACGACTTTCTGCCAGTTTGGGCGGCGCTGGCAGGGTTCAATGTCGAGGCCTACTTCTCCGTGCAAATTGGTCGCACAGGCCGCTATTCCGTTGCTGTGGCTGAGCGATAGCAGCCAGCCAGGAGGGTGCTGCGACTCTTTAGGTCGCCCCGCGCGCGGGGAACACGCGCCAGGCGCCTCGCCGCTGGCACCCGCCAAAGCCTGACGAATCAGCCAGCGGCTACTAAGAAATTCTGCACGCCGAGCGCCGTTATAAGGCAAAGCCTTGGCATATTCACTGGCGTTTAACCAGGATGGTAGTTCAAATTGAGTGCTGGTAGTTTGATGGCAAAGCCATACAGTCGGTGTCACTCAGGGTTGCAACCTTTCGATGGTCCAAGGTTTATCACCGCCTTGTTCAGTTCGGTTATATTCGAACCGATCGTGAAGCCGGCTGGGGCGACCCTGCCAGAACTCGATGCTGTGGGGTACCACCCGAAAACCACCCCAAAAACTGGGCAGCGGTACTTCACCGTCACTAAACTTGCGTTTTATTTCCGCAACTTTTTGTTCCAGCAGTCCGCGTGAGGTAATGGCTTTGCTTTGCTCTGACACCCAAGCTCCAATCTGGCTGCCGCGGGGGCGTGAGGCAAAATAACGCAGGGACTCGGTGTTGCTGACTTTTTCGACTTTGCCCTGAATCCGCACCTGGCGATTTAAGCCTAACCACGGAAATAGCAGGGCAGCTTGCGGGTTCTGCTCTATTTCACGCGCCTTACGGCTGCCATAATTGGTATAGAATACAAAGCCGCTGTCGTCGAAGTACTTCAGCAACACGGTACGCAAATCGGGCAGGCCGTCGTTGCCGGCGGTGGCCAGCGACATGGCATTGGGTTCCAGAATGTTCGCTTTCCGAGCTTCTTCAAACCAGACTTGAAACTGCTGGACAGGGTTGTCATCAAGCTGGTCCCGATCCAGGCCGTCGCTCTCGAAATCTCGGCGCATATCTCCAATGTCCATCAACCTTCCTCATTTACGATAAAAGCGTGTGCCCGGCGGTAATTATCCCACAGTCCGTATACGAAACGGGACCTTATCGGGTTCATGAGAGCTGACAAAGGGCCTGCTTGGCGTCTATCCTCACAGTACATCGAATATTCTTTAAGGAGACCCTTGTGGCTGAACGCCCTATTCGCCAGATTCGTCAACGCAGCTTGTGGCCAAGGTTAGCTGTGGTTGTATTGATCGTTCTGTTGCTGTGTTACGCGCTGGGCGGATTTCTGCTGTTGCCCTGGTGGGTGCAGAAAAATTTGCCGCACTACGCCCAGCAACAGCTGGGCTGGCAGGCAATGGTAGGCGAAGTTCATGCCAATCCCTTTACGTTCAGCGCAGAGCTGCAGAATCTTCAGGCCAACGACGCAAACGGCGAGCCGGTGCTGGCCTTTCAGCGGCTTTATGTTGATTTGAAGGCGTTTGACCTGTTTAACGGTACCGCCGGTTTTCAAGCTGTCGAGCTGGAGCAACCCATGTTGCGGCTGGATGTGTTGGCAGGTGGGCAGTTGAATCTGCTGCGCGACTGGCAACAAGCCCCGGCCCGTGCCGGGCAGCCGGCAGACACTCCTGATATTCAGAGCGATACCGGGCCGAGCAGTCTTCGCATCTATTTGCAGCAGGGTGACTTGAGTGCGGGCACGCTGGTGCTGCGTGATTTTAGCCAAAACAACAGCCAGAACGACAGCGTTGAGTTCCGCATAACACCGCTTACCTTCAGTTTTCAGAATTTGGCGACCTGGGCACGGCCCGGCGATATTGGCCAATATCGGCTGGAGGCCGTGCTGGACCAACAAGCGTTGAGCTGGCAGGGCAGTTTTGAAGTAGACCCGATGTATTCCCGCGGCAGCCTGAGTATTGATAACCTGGGGCCGGGCGTGCTGTCTTACCTGCTAGCGCCCTATATGCCCTACCAATTGCGTTCCGGCCGGGTCAGTCTCAGCACTGATTACCAATGGCAGGCAGCGCAACCCATGGAGTTGTTGACCCAGCACGGCGAGCTGACGTTTGATGATGCAACCCTGGCTTTGGCGGCCGAGCCTAGTGAAGTCGCCTTCCGCAGCGGTGCCCTTACTGTTGACCAGGTTCGTTTTGACCTTGCCGCCAGGCGAATAGAGGCAGGCAAGATCGAGTTCGACGGGCCGGAATTGAGCCTGAACCGCAGCGCCAACGGTGACATCGACTGGCTGGTCGCTGGCGTCCGGCCCGCGGACGAAGGCTTGGCTAGCAGCTCTGGGCAGTACGACAGCGGCCCGGGGTTGCGCTGGTCGGTGGCCGGAGTGAACATTCGCGATGGTCAGTTAAACTGGCGCGACCAAGTACCTGCTAATGCTGCGGAGCTGCAACTGAATGGCTTGAACCTGAGCCTGGGGCCATTTACGGACCACTTTGACGAGCCGGTAAATTACCGTGCAGAAGCCGTTCTTGCCAGTGGTGGTAGTCTGGACCTGAATGGCCAGTTCACCACGCGACCATTTAATCTGGAAATGGCCATTGTGGGCAACGAGTTGGCATTGCCTGCGTTCGCGCCTTATGTGCAACAACGCATGGCATTAGAATTACCGGCGGGGCTGCTGTCAGTCGATGGTAGTTTGAATCTGGACCAGCAACGTTCACCTCTGACCGGCACTTTTAGCGGAAGTGCTTCAGTGACCGGTCTGGAAACCCGGCTGCCCGGCAGTGGCCAACCACTGCTGGCTTGGCAGACGCTGCAGCTAGCGCCCATTGAGTACAACGTGAACCCGGCCCGCCTGGAAATCGGCCGCGTAACGCTAATCGACCTTGTCGCGAACATTACTCGCAACAACGATGGCAGTCACGACATCACCAATCTGTTGACGCTGGCTCCGGCAGGCAAGCCGACGGCTGCGGACGCTAACGAAAACCAGGGCTTTATATTTCGCATTGGCGAGTTGCAGTTAGACAACGCCGATGTGGACTACACCGACCGCACTCTGAAACCCGAACTGATTACCCGCCTCGGGGAGCTTCAGGGCAACCTTAGTGGCTTGAGTAATATTCCGCCACAGCAGGGTAGAGTGAGCTTGAAGGGAAGGGTCAATCAGGTGGGCAATCTTGATATGAGCGGCTCTATCGCCACATTGGGTACCGACCAGCAAAGCGACCTGGTGTTGAATCTGGAAAACCTGGAGTTGCCGCGCCTATCACCCTATTCCGGCCGTTATCTAGGGTACGGCATAGCCGGCGGAAAACTGGATCTTAAGTTGGACTATCAGCTACAAGGCACCCGTATTAACGCCTCAAATCAGATTATTTTGAACCGCTTGGAATTGGGCCAACCCATTCCCAGCGAGCAGACGGTTGGCGTACCCATTAAGCTGGGGCTGGCGTTGTTGCGCGACGGCAATAATGTGATTGAATTAAACGTGCCGGTAAACGGCGATTTGGCAGACCCCGAATTTCATGTGGGCAAGATAATGATGCGTGCTTTTGTCAACGTGCTGACAAAAGCGGCCACCTCGCCGTTTGCACTGATAGGCACGTTGGCAGATATCGCCGGTCTGGGTGGCGAACAGATGCAACAGGTCAGCTTTGCGCCGGGTGGTATCGAGTTGACCGAGGCCAGCACCCAAAAGTTGGCGGCGCTGGCGCAGGTTTTGAACCAGAAACCAGAGCTCATTCTGAGTATTCGCGGCGCAGCAGCGCCCGAGGCCGACGCCGGTGCTCAGTCACCTGGCGCCCTTGCTGACAGTCGCGCGATGGCTTTGCGCCAGTTACTGGTGAATACTCACGGTGTAAACCCGAAACAGATCTTCGTGCGCGCACCAGAAACCGACGCCAGCGTGGATGCCAATGGCAATATTGCCGTAAATTTCACTCTGGACGCCCGCTAACCACTATGAGTCGCCCTGTGAGCCACTTTTTTGCCTATATTTCCCGCCTGCGCTGGATAAAGCGTTGGGGCCTGATGCGCAACGCCATTGATGAAAACGTCGCCACCCATTCTTGGGAGGTCGCGACTCTGGCCCACGCCCTGGCGCTGATCCGTAATGAACAGTTTGGCGGTTCGGTAAACGCCGACCGTATTGCGGCGGCGGCGCTTTACCACGATGCCACCGAGGTGATTACCGGGGATTTGCCGACACCGGTAAAATATCACTCGAAGGTGATGCGCCAGGCGTTCGGAGACATTGAGCACAAAGCCGAGGCCGAACTGCTGGCGTTATTGCCGCCACATTTGCAAAAGGTGTTTGCGCCCTATGTGCAGGAATCTGCTTTGGGTGAGGAAGAGAAAAAACTGATTAAAGCCGCAGACAGGTTATCGGCGTGGCTAAAATGCCGCGCGGAAGTGGCGGCAGGAAATCGCGAATTCGAGCCAGCTGCGGCGCAGATACACCGGCGGCTGACTCAGGAAACACTGCCAGAAGTAGCGTATTTTCTGGAGGTTTTCGCCCCCAGCTACGACCAGCCCCTGGACAACCTGCTGAGCCTCTAAGAGCCGGGATAGCGTTGTTGCGATGTCTTGGTTTGGAACTACCAAACCTTCACCACCGCGCCTGGCTCTTCGAATTCTCAGCGGCTTAGTGTTCATGACTCAGCCGATAGGGAAACTGCGTTTACGTTCACTTACGTTTCGGTGAGTAATGGGGAGTGGTTGTTCTCTAAAATGGTTAGGCGACAACTACGGTGACATGGTGGGGTTCACTCACTTCAGCAGTTACATTATCGGCGGGTTCTGGTAGCGGTGAGGCGCTGGAGGTTTCAGGGATAGGCTCTATTTCTGGCTGTTCCTGATCGAAGATTTCGCCGGTATCAAGATCGAACGCTGGTTCAACGGTAGTCATCTCAAGCTGGCGCTCTGGGGGTTTTCCTTTGCCCATAAAATCCGCTTTTCTAATCACAAGCCCAAGTGTTTTTTGGGCTGGCGTTACCTGCTGGGCATACTCGTTAACGTCCATGCCTTTGGGTAACAAGATTCTAAAACAGTCTATGCCTTCGGCCTGTAATTTCTCCGCTAACTGTTCGGCAGCTTTGTTGCCTGCTGCATCTCGATCATAAGCAATGAGCACACGCTTGATTTCGTATTTTTTAAAAGCGGCTAAGTGAGAAGAAGTAAAACCACTGGTGCCATAGCTGGCAGTCACATTTCTAAAGCCGTGAACCCAGAAGGTCATCGCATCAATTAAGGCTTCACATAAAATAATTTCGTTACAAGCCTTGAAGGCTTCGACATTCCACACACCGTTATGTGGCCCAGGTAAATACAGATGTTGGGCCGTCCCTTTCCTTAACCGCTGTCCTAATATTTTACGGCCATAGACTTCGCTGATTACACCGTTTTCATCCATGATCGGCACCACTAACGAACCGTTAAAATGCTCGTGACCACTATCGCGTAAGATGCCGATTTCTTGCAGCTTACCGCGTAATTCCGCACCGGCCTTACGGTTCTTTTCTGGCAGACGATAACCCAAGGTGCGATTGGCAAAGCCTAATTTAAAGCGGTCTATTAATTCGGGATGTTCCAAGCCTCGTGAGCGTAAATACTCGATAACTTCGGGCGACTGTTTGAAGGTCTCGTGATAAAAATCAATCACTTGGCGCAAAGCCGTTTGACTATCAGCATTAGCGGCTAAGGGAGGAGTGAGTTTTGTCGTGGTGTTTTTGGTCTTGGCGGTTGTGCTGCTTTCGATCACAAAGCCAAGGTCTTTTTGCAGCATTTCGCAGGCAAAGCGGAAGCTTACACTTTGGGTCTTCATCACCCAGTCAATGACACTGCCACCCGTACCACAGCCAAAGCAGTTAAAGAGGTTGGTTTTTGGGCTGATAATACACGATGGCGTTTTTTCCTCATGGAAAGGACAACACACCACATAGTCCTTCCCTTGTTTGGTCACATTATGACCTTGGCTTTCCACCAATCGTAGTAACGACACGTCTTGTTTGATGCGGTTTATCACGTCATCTGCCAGTCTTGCCATGTCGATTCTCCCAAAAACCTGTCAATAGCTTTTCAATAAAAATAACTTGGACTTGATAATACCTCATATTGAGGTATTATCAGCAGCACTTTGAGGATTAATTAAAAAGAGGGGTTAAGATCATGTCATCTGTAATCGACCATTACCTACATAAGATGACTGAAGACGATAAGACATTCTTTCAAGCGCTTGGCCAACAAATAGCCAACCTACGCAAAGAGCACAATATGACGCAAGGCCACTTAGCGGAGTACCTGGGGATCTCTCAGCAGCACATGGCCTCGTTTGAAAAAGGAATCAGGAAGGTTCCCGCTTCAATGCTACCAACACTGGCGCAATTGTTCGGGGTTAGTGTGGATAAACTGATAGGGCTTAAAGATACAGCAGCTAAGCGAGGGCCGATGCCCAAGCTTCAACGGCAAATCGAACAAGTAGCCTTGCTACCCAAGGCTAAACAGAAGTTTGTAAGTGAGATGTTAGAGACTGTGATTCAACAGACCGCACATTAAAAAGCCCCGCGAGTGCGGGGCTTAAGTTAGGTATCCAGACTGACTTCGTCCCAGTCCTCTGTAGTAAGCATCCATTCTAATGCTCTTCTACGCTCAACAATTACATGACTAGCCACACATCCAGGAATATCTCGATTATTGACATCAGCATCTCTTATAGCCCAGTGAAGACAATAAGCAAGATCACAAGCTGATAAGATTTCTTCGATTGAGCGCAGTTGAGATTGGTCTTTATATTCAGAAGAACTCTTACCATTCTTAATATCTGGAAAGAGCTTAATCAAAGTATTATCACACACAGAATCAAAATGCATCGACTTAACAACCCCTAAAGCCCATGCAAAAGCATTCAACCCTTCAATCTGAGACTGAAAATAAGAGCTATCTCCTTCTCCCGAAACAAGAAACTCTCTTTCTGTTTCCGCTAATTGGTCGGCAGCACCTTCTTGCATAATCCAATTGATAGCAGATTCTTTATCAAAACCATAAGATCCTGCCACTACGCCAAAAAGAGCTAGGCTTCGACTAATAACCTCATCAACCGGTCGTAACGATAAACTACTATCAAGTAAAGGCAGTGCTGGGTTAGTTTCATAACCCAGATTTTTAGCTTTCTTCAATGACTCGTTTCTAATTTTTTGAAAATTCATAACTAACTCAACTAGAAGTGATCTGCAAAACCATCCGTACCATCTTTATGCAAGACATTTTGCAGGCTTTTATCACGATGCACCTCTTTTCGTAAAAGCTGCATAGTACCTGCGTCTCCTTTCGGGTGATGCCATTCGGTACCAGGTGGATTCTTCAACCCACTTTTACCAGATTTCATATGCTGAAGGGCGTCTTTGCCCAGGAGTTTATTCATGCCTTGCGCAAAATTAGAATCACCTTCAAGAGCGTTAGCTAAATTTTTATTAGCTGAATTCCTATGAGCACTTCGAGTTGTACCAGATATCGAAGAGGAGGTAAGAACTTCATGAAAGTCTCCCTTCTTTGTAACATTAGCTTAAGTTTTCAATCGAAAAATCTACCTTATTCAACTCTAGATATGAAATATCACCGGTGGATAAATCTTTTACCGAAACATCTTTGAGAGGCGGTTCAAATTTAGTCGAGTTCAAATCTTTTGAAGTAAAACTCAGAAAGCAGTATTTTTTATCATCTCCCTTCATACTGACTAGAACTCTATGTGTAGCCGCCTTTCCTATGTTGGTATGCCTGCATTCCGGTTTAACATCATAGCCATAGGGCGGCAAAAACTGCTCCTTATCGAGCAACTGCTTCTCCACCATTAATTCCCAATTTGCCTGGACCCAATTGTCAACAAAATATGGATCATTATCCCAGTCCAGATTACCCATAATTACACTTAATTGTGGCCAACAAGAAAGAATATACTTCTGAAAATTTAAGATTAATTGATTTGTAGACATAACTGTTATTCCTTGAAAGGCAACTTTTTCTTATCAAGAGAGCCTTTATACGACTTAGCTCTATTTACATCGACATGGTTGGGCTCTGGAAACTTACCCCACTCTTTAGGATCAATATGGTATGAACGGCCTGTTTTAGGGTTTACATAACCACCAGTACCGCCTGCAGGATCAGGCCCCCTCTTTTCAAAACCCTTCTTCGTAAACATATCATCAATTTCTTTAGCGGACTTATTCTTAAACGGGTTACCCAACCCTTTCCCTGCGCCCTTCGTAGCAGCCACCTTGGCAAGCTTGGCACTTTTCACCAAGGCTCCAGCAATCGCCCCAATTGGAATAAATGACTCTGCGTCCTGGTATAAAGAACTGGCAAAACCAGCACCCTCACCGTTGTACCCATCGGCTAAGGCACCCTGAATCCTTCCAATATCGAACCCTTTGCCCATCACCGCGTTGTAGGACTCAACAAGCAACCCACCGAATGCCGTGACAGCATTACGCCCGTTGGTGTCAACATAGGTATACGGACTATTGCTGGCGTAGGCGTATCGGTTGAACGAATGAATGTTCGACTCGTGCCATTTCACCGGATCGATGGCCGTAAAACGACCGATCGAAGACGTATACCAACGTGCCTTGTGATCCGCGAGGCCGGTTTCCTCATCCAGCCAGTTTCCAGTATAACCGCGCGCGTCAGTGTTGGTTTTGAGTTTGAGGCCCCAGGGATCATAGGTTTGCTGCCAAACCACCGCGCCTGAGCTGTCGGTACTTGCAATGGGTGAACCCAGATAGTCATTGTGATAGTAGGTGACGACCTCTGCAGCCTTGAGCGGCAAAGCCGTCAAAAGTAAAAGCGAAAGAGCCCACAGGTGCTTGATGATGAATTGATTCATGACAGATCCTCCTTGATGCTCATTGGCCAACAACGGTGGTTGAGTCGGTTACCTTGGCGGCCACCTGCGAATCGACATAGATATATTCCTTAAAGCCGCCTTGAGGCTCGTATTCTCCCAAGAGATCACCAGAGGCCTTGTAAACAATGTTGGTGGTCTCTGACGGCGTTTCCCGCTTCACTCGGGTGTTTGCTCCGTCGTAGTCGTAGTCAACGAATTAGGGTGCCGTTATCCGCTGTCCGCAGATTGCCAGCACCGTCATACACCATGATATTCAGCCCGTCACTGGTCATATTGCCTCGGGCATCGTGAGCGATGATGTAGTAGAAGTTTGGGAAAACCCGGTACGTCATTTTGTCGGAGCTGTAGTAATACTCCTGCAAATCGCCATTGCGGTCACGGGTAAGTATATTGCCTCGGCCATCGTAAGAGATCGTCTCCGTGCCCCATGGGCCGGTAGCTGAGGTCAAGCGATTGGCACCGTCATAACCGATTGTTCTGTCGTGCAGTGAGCCCACGTTATCGACAACGCTATCCAGATTGCCTGCCAGGTCGTACCCGAATTGCAGATCAACGAAGTTGAGTTGGCCATTACCTGCCACAAGCGAATCAGGCCGCAGTCGACTATCGAGGTTCTGATCTGTTACTACACCGTTTGCATAGCTCATGGTATCCAACGAACCGGAGGGGTAATGCGTAACGGAGCTAACGTAGGGTGCCGCCTGGGTCTGCCAGCCGAACGCATTGGTGCCGTAATCAACCACACGGCCACTTGGGTAGGTCATGCTGCTCAGGTAATCCAGGTTGTCAATTCCGTAGGACACATCGTAAGTGGCGCTGCCAATAGTGAGCGATTCGGCCTTCAGGTTGCCGTTCAGGTCATAGTTGTAGGTACGAGTGGAGGTCGAATTAGACACAGAGGTTACGTAGCTGTTGTCATCGTAGGAGAATGTGGCGGTTGGAGTACCATCGGAATAGGAAATGGCCTCCACCCGATTCAGGCCATCGTAAGTCCGAGTTTCCACAATGCCACTTAAGCCAATTTCTTTGCTGGTCATGTTGCCAGCATTATCGCGGCCGTATACCGTCGTGCCCGTTTCCTGATGGGTTTCCTGCATCAGAAAACCACGGGTATCTCGTCAACGGGCTTTAAGTGAGGACTACTATTTCTGGCTCTAACTAACGCAAATTGAGTCATTATCAGCCTCCCCTATCGCCACGGTTCCTGCGTTCCCTCATCGCTCCACCTCTTAAGGCGTTGTCAGCGCGGTCTAAATCTCTGCCATCAGTCCGCTTAATTTCACGGATGCGACCACGTTACAATCTAAGCCTCTATCATCAATAGGGGGGTGATGATCCACCTTTGTGGCTACCATCTATTAAATCAACAATAAATTTAACATGCTTTTCGGTCGGAGCATCCCAACTTTTTCCTATAATTTTTGTGTCAGTTACTTCATCGATTTCAATTCCATCCCAAGATATTCTTTCCGTTTCCCAAGCAATCCCTTTTTCGTTATATGCCACAAGTTCAGTATAGTCATGGAACAACATAAGGTTTCGGCTTGGAATAGGGATTGCCCTGATAGCAGGGCACGATTTCACATGGACAATCGATTCCGGATTGTAAGGCGATGCTATATAAGCATCACCCTTGGCCATGATAGTAAAGTGCTTAGAGCCAGGCCCAGAGAGCACCTGAGATTCTCCTTTCGGTAACATATCGCCAAATGCAAATATGCCAACCCAAGGCTTTCCATTCTTAGGTAAAAACTTCACCATTACTCCATCACGCCTGACACCCGGATATTTATTAGGTATATACACTATTTCCGTATCACCTCCAGGCAGCTCACTAAGCACTCGGTATTCAAATTTACATTCATTTTCCTCCATTGTTCTCTTTCCTGTCCTATTTCTTGTCGGGCCTGAAGAATCGATGTGTAATGACCTCTGTTCTACCTGACCCAGAAGTACGCACACCTATTTCGAACGCTCCTGAGCGCCCGTTCAGGCTACCGTTTTTTGTGTATAGGTGATAGTTATCATTAACTACCGTCTTATTTCCCTTAAATATTTCAGCATTAAAGGACTCTGGGAAATTATGGTTGGGATTCGGAGTGTTATTGGTTCTTGGATCTTCAGATCGACGTTCCAACTCCCGTGCTGAGTATATGCGATTGGGTTCACTAGCATTGTGTGCACCTTTCGCAGTGTCGCTCGTTTTATCACCCATTCTTGCCAATTTGCTGCTACCCGCGGGCAAATATGGGACAAACATAGCCGCCAAATCAACGGCCATATCCGTGGTCGCTTCCGCCACCATTTGATCGTTGCCCGTTGCGTTACCGTAAGCAATACGGGCACCATCATAAACAACGTTCAAGGCGTCCCAGATCGTATCAACCTCGCTAGGCGCCGTAAGCCGTCAGATCCGTGCACTTGAGGAGTCGCTGCATGTCACTCTTTTTGCAAGAGGATCAAACAAAGTGACTTTGACCGCGCAGGGGAAGGAGCTTGCTAGCAGAGTCTCAAAAGCGTTCACAATACTTCAAGCTGCTACCGAAAAGATAAGTCCAAATAAGGATGGAGCAATTATACTCACATGCACGATTTCGATGGCAAGCCACTGGCTCAGTAACAGAATGGCAGACATCTTGGAGACACAGCCTGGTCCCTTGCAGCTTACCGTGGACGCGACCCCCGCGCTAAGAAGCATTGAGGAAATGGAGGCGGACGTAGCTATACGGTACCTTCCTGTGAATTCGGATCACACCACGATGTCTAGATGCCTAATAGAAGAGAGCTTTCTGCCGCTCTGCACTCAGCGCTATCTAGGTCAATATGGACCGATCAATCAGCCAGAAGACATGCTCAATGCCATATTAATACATTCTCCATGGTATACCGTTGCGGGTAGAGGTGACGCCTGTTGGAGTGAGTGGTTTGAGACTTTTAAACTTTCGGAACGATGCCCAACTCCTTTGTTGACCTTTACTCGCGTTGGCTGCGCCATGCAAGAAGTGTTAATGAATGGGGCATAATGATAGGGAGTACCGCGGTCGGCGTAGACGCAATAAGAGAAAAAACACTCGTGAAGATTTTCGGCGACAGGTACGTTCTTAAATCGCCATATGAGTACCGCATACTGTGGGGCGAGTCCGCCAATACTTCACCTGAAATTAGGGCACTAATAGACAAGCTTTTACTGGCAGCAGGAAAAAACCCTGAGTTTGGTGATCAAGGCTACTCATAAAATATGCTCTACCTGAGAACTCTTTCTGACCTTGCCGTCTGACCTTATTTGATCAGGTATGGCGGCGTAGAGGTCAGGAGACCTTCTTTGTTAGCGAACCTGCTTCAACATGCTCGGCGCCTATAAAGCAGCTGCTCACCAATCGGGCTACAGCTGAGCATGCTTCACTTACCTGCTGAGAAGAGAACTTCAGCCGGACAGAATAAGCAGGCAGTGCTGGAAAACCATCACTTGGTTGAAGCAATTTCATACCAGCATCAACTTGCCCGCGGTCTAGGATACCCACAGCTACTCCGGCCTTTATAGCTAACTTCAGTGCGTTAGGAGTGGCACTTATGACCATCGGCCTCCATTGGGTCCCCAGCTTAGTCAGCGCATCAATGGCTGCAGCTCTATAAGGGCAGCCCTCTCCATGAAGAGCCAGTGGAATCTCATTTTCTGCATCTATTCTATAGCTGTGGGCCGAGACCCAGACTGGCTGGGTGAGGCCCAGGTCCTGCGATAACGGATCCGTGTTTCGTTCTATGTCTAAAAGATCCACAAGAAGAGCAATATCCAGCTTTCCGCGAGAAAGAAGAGAAGCTAAAGACCCGCTATACCCAGTGACCACTTCTAACTCAATCCCGGGATATTCCGCGGCGAGCGGCGGGAGCAGCCCACGAAATAGAACATCCCCATACTCCTCAGAGACACCAAGCCGGACTTTACCCGATGTAATGCCTTCCTCCCGAAAGCCAGCGAGGAGCCTATCATGCATCTGCAGATAGCCAGAGGTCTGCACGTAGAATCGTCTTCCAACTGGGGTAAGGGTTACAGCCTGGTTGTCCCGCTCGAACAACTGCCCTCCAAGCAATTCCTCTAACCGTCTCACGTGCATACTAATTGTAGAGGGGCTGCGGCTGAGATGAGTAGACGCAGCGCGAAACTGGCCGAACCTAACGATCGTGTGAAAAGAGCGGAGTAGGTCTATATCAAGGGTTGCTGACATGATTCACGATTCCTGCACGAGTTGTCCAGATAATATCGTTTGATTGTACTGGTAAGGTGTGGGACGTTCAACAAAAGCCAGCGGGAGACCTACCATGGTATCGAAATACAGCAATGTTACGCCTTCGGCCGGAGCTGAAATACGTCGAGAATCCCAAGCCCAACAGAACAAGTCCTCTGGCGCTCTTACCTCCTGGGTGAGCGTATTTATGGCTGCGGCGGCGGGGGCCGCGATGGCCAACAATTACGTCATGCATCCTGTGCTGCCAGATGTAGCAGACTCGCTAGGAGTCTCAATTTCAGCTACCGGCATACTCGCTGGTGCCACACAGGCTGGATATCTTCTAGGCATTATTTTCCTGGTCCCCTTGGGAGATATCTTCAACCTGAAAAAAGTGATCATCATCCAGCAGATCACTTTAAGTATGGTCCTGCTTTTAAGTGCGCTATCCCCTAGTTTTGTCATGCTGGCTTCTGCCCTTTTTCTAGTAGGGCTAATGTCTTCCAGCAGTTTACAGATAAGTTCGTTGGGCTTTCGTGCCTCTCCTGCCGGAAGCCGCGGCGCCACAATGGGCGCGATAATGGCAGGCATCTCCTCGGGCATCGTACTTAGCAGAATCGTAAGTGGAGCTCTGTCAGAGCAATACGGCTGGAGAATCATGCTTGCAACTCTTGCCGCCATGACTGCGCTCATAGCAATCATCTCCTTAAAAGCGCTGCCCAGTTGGGGTTCGGACGAACGTGCATCAGACAGCTACTGGGGACTCATTAAGAGCCTGCCTGATATTTTCATCAAGCATGCCTCGCTGAGGGCTAGCGTGGTCGCAGGGTGCTGTTGGTTCTTCGTTTTTAGCATACTTTGGGTTTCATTATCCGTATATCTGGCGAATGAATTCTCTCTTTCTTCAACAGGAATCGGGCTTTTCGGATTTGCTGGTCTAGCAGGGGTACTTGTTACGAGGCCCGCAGGTGCTCTCGCGGATAGAATTGCCCTGTGTGTCAACCTCAGTCCATACACCCGGTCTATGAGTTAACATAGATTTCAGGGCGCGGATTGAGGAGTGTAAGCAATGCCAAAACCTGAGTCACAGATACCCGATAATCACATCTTGCCAGACAGTCAGTTGGAGAAGCGGACCCGTCGCCGATTTTCCACAAAGTACAAGCTGAGAATACTGGCCGAAGCGGATCAATGCGCCTACGGTGAACTCGGCCCTTTATTACGCCGTGAAAACCTCTATAGCAACCAGTTGCGTGATTGGCGTAAGCAGTTGGAAGTCGGTGGCGAGGCTGCTTTATCCAAGTCTGCGCCGGGGCCTAAAGCGTCAAAAACACCGGACCAGAAGCGCATTGAGCAGCTAGAGAAAGAGCTGACCAAAACGCAGCACCGGTTGCGGGTGACTGAAGACTGTGTGGATCTCCAAAAAAAAGCCTTGTCGATGCTCGATCTGTCGAACAATGGGAGCGATCCATCATGACCGTCCTTGAGGCGCGCCCGGCGCACATTCCGTTCCGCTCTGCCTGTGATGCTTTGGGACTGAACCGGAGCACCGTTTACGCGTGGCGACGACGTCAGAGCACAGCACCAGACCCAGTCAGGCGCTCTCGTAAAACGACGCCGCAGCCCAGAGCGCTCTTAACCTCGGAGCGTGTGCAGATACTTGAGCGGATGAACGAACCCGAGTTCTGTGATCAAACGCCGTATCAGGTCTATCACACGCTGCTGGAACGTGGTGAGTGCCTGGCCTCGCTCAGCACACTGTATCGCGTGCTGCGACAAGCCAATCAGACCGGTGATCGCCGGAATCAACGTGCGCCTCAGTCGCATGCTATACCGCGCCTGACCGCGACACGGCCAAACGAAGTTTGGACGTGGGATATTACGAAATTGGCGACTACACGCCGGGGTAACTACCTGAACCTGTATGTGGTTATGGACCTGTTCAGCCGCTATGTCGTGGCTTGGATGATCTCCCGCAAAGAGAACAGTCAACTGGCGCAGCAGCTCATGGAACAAACACTGACACGATATGGGCTGACCAACCGCGGGGTCACCCTGCACCAGGACCGTGGATCGCCTATGATCGCCCAGAGCTTTCTCGACCTGATGGCCGATGTGGGCGTGGTCTGCAGCCACAGCCGCCCCAGAGTCAGTAATGACAATCCATTCAGTGAAAGCCAGTTTAAAACACTCAAAACGCAACCTGACTTTCCCGGACGCTTTGACAGCCTGGAATATGCACGGTTATGGGCAGCGGATTATTTTTGCTGGTACAACCATGAACACCACCACAGCGGGCTGGCCGGCTTTACGCCGACTCAGGTCTACACCGGCAACTATCAAACCGTGGGCCAAGTGCGGCAAGCAACGCTGGACCGGTATTATAGAGACCATCCGGAACGCTTCTGCCAAGGGAAACCAAAAGCCGCGTTACCGCCGGAAGTTGTCCACATCAACCCCATCACTTCGGAGGCGATAGGGGGTGAGACAAGTAGCGCTGTGAACTTCCCAACGTTACCAGCAGCACGAAAGGCGCTGGAGCGGGCAAATAGATGTTAACGTTTTAAAGAGCTGTCCATATGAGGTTGACATGTTCCGATTGGAAGTAAACGCGTTATCCTATATTCGTTCGCCGTTATCATCTTAGGTGTAGTATCTCTTGCAGTGGGAAACAGCAATTTGTGGCTTCTCGGGTTAGGGGTAGTTCTTTTCGATATGGGCGTCTTTGCCGCTCAAGTTGCTAATCAAACGAGAGTCCTAGATGCCAATCCTGATGCGAGAAATAGAACGTTGAGCGTATATATGTGCTTTTATTATGGTGCTGGCGCTTTGGGTTCAAGCGCAGGATCGTATTTCCTTTCCATTTTCGGATGGATTGGTGTATGCGCTATTGCTGGCTTTGTAGCTCTATTTGGTTTCATTTTTACACTTAAATGTATTGGGTCCAGACAATAAGTACGTATGCCTAAAGCAAGAGGGGACTCCTTCAAACACCTTCAGTTAAAGGATAAAATAATGAAACTTATCGGAACTTTAGACTCACCATACGTCCGCAGAGTAGCAATCTCTCTCAACTACTATGGGATTCATTTTAAACACGAGCCTATGTCTGTATTTAGCAATCTGGAAAGGTTTAAGAGCATAAATCCAGTCCTTAAGGCCCCGACTCTCGTGCTAGATGACCAAACTATTCTTCTCGATTCCAGTTTGATACTCGATTATTTTGAGACTGAACAACAGAATAAAAGAAAGCTAATGCCCGAAACCAGACAGGAGCGGAGCAGATCATTGCGTCAAATAGGTCTAGCGCTAGCTGCTTGCGAGAAGACAATTCAAATTGTGTATGAAAGAAATTTACGCCCGATCGAAAAACAGCATGAGCCGTGGGTCTCACGTGTCTGTGGGCAACTCCAGGCAGCTTTTGCAGAACTTGAAAAGGACATAATCGAATGGCCCTTGAATACAACTGAAGATTCCATTGACCAAGCTAGCATAACCGTGGCCGTCGCTTGGTCCCCCTGTGTGTCAACCTCAGTCCATACACCCGGTCTATGAGTTAACATAGATTTCAGGGCGCGGATTGAGGAGTGTAAGCAATGCCAAAACCTGAGTCACAGATACCCGATAATCACATCTTGCCAGACAGTCAGTTGGAGAAGCGGACCCGTCGCCGATTTTCCACAAAGTACAAGCTGAGAATACTGGCCGAAGCGGATCAATGCGCCTACGGTGAACTCGGCCCTTTATTACGCCGTGAAAACCTCTATAGCAACCAGTTGCGTGATTGGCGTAAGCAGTTGGAAGTCGGTGGCGAGGCTGCTTTATCCAAGTCTGCGCCGGGGCCTAAAGCGTCAAAAACACCGGACCAGAAGCGCATTGAGCAGCTAGAGAAAGAGCTGACCAAAACGCAGCACCGGTTGCGGGTGACTGAAGACTGTGTGGATCTCCAAAAAAAAGCCTTGTCGATGCTCGATCTGTCGAACAATGGGAGCGATCCATCATGACCGTCCTTGAGGCGCGCCCGGCGCACATTCCGTTCCGCTCTGCCTGTGATGCTTTGGGACTGAACCGGAGCACCGTTTACGCGTGGCGACGACGTCAGAGCACAGCACCAGACCCAGTCAGGCGCTCTCGTAAAACGACGCCGCAGCCCAGAGCGCTCTTAACCTCGGAGCGTGTGCAGATACTTGAGCGGATGAACGAACCCGAGTTCTGTGATCAAACGCCGTATCAGGTCTATCACACGCTGCTGGAACGTGGTGAGTGCCTGGCCTCGCTCAGCACACTGTATCGCGTGCTGCGACAAGCCAATCAGACCGGTGATCGCCGGAATCAACGTGCGCCTCAGTCGCATGCTATACCGCGCCTGACCGCGACACGGCCAAACGAAGTTTGGACGTGGGATATTACGAAATTGGCGACTACACGCCGGGGTAACTACCTGAACCTGTATGTGGTTATGGACCTGTTCAGCCGCTATGTCGTGGCTTGGATGATCTCCCGCAAAGAGAACAGTCAACTGGCGCAGCAGCTCATGGAACAAACACTGACACGATATGGGCTGACCAACCGCGGGGTCACCCTGCACCAGGACCGTGGATCGCCTATGATCGCCCAGAGCTTTCTCGACCTGATGGCCGATGTGGGCGTGGTCTGCAGCCACAGCCGCCCCAGAGTCAGTAATGACAATCCATTCAGTGAAAGCCAGTTTAAAACACTCAAAACGCAACCTGACTTTCCCGGACGCTTTGACAGCCTGGAATATGCACGGTTATGGGCAGCGGATTATTTTTGCTGGTACAACCATGAACACCACCACAGCGGGCTGGCCGGCTTTACGCCGACTCAGGTCTACACCGGCAACTATCAAACCGTGGGCCAAGTGCGGCAAGCAACGCTGGACCGGTATTATAGAGACCATCCGGAACGCTTCTGCCAAGGGAAACCAAAAGCCGCGTTACCGCCGGAAGTTGTCCACATCAACCCCATCACTTCGGAGGCGATAGGGGGTGAGACAAGTAGCGCTGTGAACTTCCCAACGTTACCAGCAGCACGAAAGGCGCTGGAGCGGGCAAATAGATGTTAACGTTTTAAAGAGCTGTCCATATGAGGTTGACATGTTCCGGTCCTTTAACCAGAAAATGCTTGGTGACGGTACTGCTGACATTCGCTATCCCTTTTTAACGCGTTATGTTTCAGAGATCGAGCAACTGACTGGGTTTGTTACCGTCCCGCCTGAAGATCAACATAACTTAGAAGATGCTAAACAGAAAAGGATGAGGTTAGAAAGAGCATTGTTTCGCAGCTAGGCCAGTAGCCCCAGCAGCTAGGATGCTCAAAGGCGTTGGTCTATCCAGGGAATGAAGCTAGCGCTGCTTGGAACATTTTGATATCCGCAGCTGGAACAGCGAAATCGCAATGGTCTTCCTCACTCAGGACAGTTGCACCCTGGAGGCGACGTACTAATTAGGATTTAACGACGGTGGCATTACCTCGGAGATGGTCCATAATAAGCGTCGCTGTGACCATGGCATTCCGACTTCGTGACCTCGGTCGAGTGCCGCATTCGATACAACGGATATCTGTTAGTACTACGTACCCCATCGTCAGGCCAACATGGAGCTTCTGCCGTTCTCTGAGCTTCCAGGTCTGGGCCACCGCAATAATAGGCTATAAATTAATGTCGGAGAGTAGTAAGCGTCCGGTGATCCGGTAATCCCCCCATTTATAACGGGGTTCAAAAGTCGACCTCAGGCCATTATGGCCAATTTCTGTTGAGGGGTAATCCCTCCGAGTCCCATATTGGGTCGTTCATTATTGTAATGCCAGAGCCAGCGAGTGGCGTAGTCCTGGACCTCTTCGGTACTGCCGAACAGATACTGTGCTAGCCAGTCGTAACGCACGGTTCGGTTGTAGCGTTCGATGTAGGCATTCTGCTGGGGCTTGCCCGGCTGGATAAACACCAGTTTGATGGCCTGGTTCTCAGCCCATGTCGACAGCTTGGTGCTGATATACTCCGGACGTTGTCACAGCGAATGGAGCGCGGTTTTCCACGCCATTCCATGATCTGTCCAGTGCCCGGATGACACGTTCTGTCGGCAACGAGAAGTCCACTTCAATGCCAAGACCTTCGCGGTTAAAGTCGTCAATCACGTTCAGCAGTCGGTAACTGCGACCGTCACTGAGCTGGTCATGCATGAAGTCCATTGACCAACTGTCGTTGATGATTTCCGGCACCGCTAACGGCTCAGGTTTCTCACGAACCAGGCGTTTCTTTGGCTTGATCCGCAGGTTTAATTCCAGCTCCCGGTATATGCGGTAAACCCGCTTGTGGTTACAGCCAAAGCGCTTCACATTACGCAGGTGCAAAAAACACAGACCAAAGCCCCAGTTCCTGTGGTTATGCGTCAGACGGATCAGCCAATCGGCAATCTCGGCGTTTTCATCGCTGAGCTTGGCCTGGTAGCGGTAGCAGGTCTCGCTGATGCTGAACATTGCGCAGGACGATCGGATGCTCACACCCTTTTCGTTAACGGCTTTCTGCGCCATCTCACGGCGACGAGACGGCTTTACCACTTTTTTTCGATGGCCTCCTTCAGGATGTCGGCTTTCAGTCGTTCTTCGGCATACATCTTCTTGAGCCGCCGATTCTCATCCTCCAGCTCCTTCAGCCGGGCCATCATGGATGCATCCATGTCACCGAACTTGGCGCGCCATTTATAAAAGCTGGCACTGCTCAGAGCCTGAACTCCAGGCGTTGGTCTGGTGACATTCGAAACTGGAAAGTCGCCGGAGCCGTATCGCTCAACCCTGGAAAATTGCAGGAAATTGAGCGCAATAAACAGGCTGCTTAAGTGCAGCTATTTGGACAACTGGGTTGCAAATCACCGAGGGCCTGCCGTACCAATCTCTGGTTTCCAGTGTTTTGCACAAGTATATCTCTGGTGGGTTCAAGGACATCTCTGCTAACAAGTCAGGCCAGCGGACGCGCTGACACGCGCCGCTGCCTTCTGCGTTACACACATCTATTGCAATTTGCATGAATGCCGTGTAGCTATTAAGATAACTGCATGATCCAATCATTTGGAAACCGTCTAACGGAAGATCTTTACCACGGCGTGAGCAGTGCGAAGGTTCGCAGGCTACCTAATGAGCTCAGAGAACCGGCGCTATATAAGCTCGACATCTTAAATTCTGTCGGATCGGTAGAGGAGCTTCGGTCTCCGCCAGGTAATCGGCTAGAAGCCCTCAAGGGAGACTATGCCGGATTCTTCAGTATTCGTATCAATTCACAGGGGTGGCGCATTGTTTTTCGCTGGCAGGGCGGCGGAGCCTACGAGGTCAAGATAGTCGACTATCACTGAGGTGTTCTTATGATTCCAACGCAAAGAGTTAGCACGCATCCGGGCGTCATTTTACTCAAAGAGTTTCTCGAGCCTCTGGGGTTAAGCCAAACTGCATTGGCTGAGCATCTGGGCATCTCCGTTCAGCGTGTGAACGAGATCGTCCGCGGCAAGAGAGGGGTTACCCCGGAGACAGCTTGGTTGTTTGCAAAGGCCTTTAATATGTCCCCGGAGTTCTGGCTGAATCTGCAGTCAACCCATGATTTATCCTCTCACCGCCCCTTGGTTGAAATCTTACCCTTGGTATCAACGAGTGCGTAACAGTCAGCTGCACGAGACAGCAGCTGCGCTGCCGCTCATGAGCTAAGCGTTATGCTTCTCTCAGAGCAGGCGCAAGCCCAAGGTAATCAACAAAAGGGATAAAGTCGCGATCCAAAAACAGCAGGGGTAGCTTCTTCTCTATGCAGAACGTTGCGATGATCACGTCGGCAGTTTTTCTGATTGTGATACCCCTTTTACGAAGCGCGCGATAATTGTCGGCACACTTGGCAGCCATATCTTTGCCAAACATTTCATATTGATCCAGCGCAAGCAGGCTTTGTTTGGTCTGATGGTATTGCTGGTCGTTGCGGATGCCTTGAAGGATTTCCAGAAATATGAGGTCGCCGATAGCGACTGACCCTTGGGCTATCGATGCATCCAGTAGGTCAGTGTGCGGGTTTTTGACTCCGTTGAAATAGTCGATCCAGACGCTGGTATCCACCAGTATCATCCGGCGCTCCGCATTTCATCCAGGTCGCCTTCCCACTTGATTTCGCCTCGTAGCTTCCGAATCTCCTGCTGCTTGCTAAGCTGTACCAGAAGTTTCAGGCCTTGCTCAACAGTCTCTTTTTTGGTTTCGTAGCCGGAGGCTTTGAGGGCTTCGGCCATCAACTGGTCGTCAATGACGATGTTCGTTCTCATGTAGCACCTATGTGTATGGTTATTTATTTCTATACACAATCTAGCACTTCGAAGAGAACATAACAATCGGCTGCACAGCGACCGATTTTCCGCCGCTTCGCGGCTCCAAACCGGCGCGTGAGCCGAGCGTTAAATGCCAAGAGGAAGTTATGTCAGGGATCGCTAAAACTCCGAGTCCGCCATATTACGCGGTGATTTTCAGCTCTGTCCGCACGGATGGTGATCATGGTTACGGTGCTATGGCTGACAGAATGATTGAATTGGCAGCCCAACAGGAAGGGTTTCTTGGTATCGAGTCAGCCCGTGAGGATGTTGGTATCACCGTTTCGTATTGGGCCAGCGAGGAAGCGATCAGGAACTGGAAGCAAAATGCTGAGCACCTTGAAGCCCAGCGTCTGGGCCATAAAGCTTGGTATGCCGAATTCAAAGTCCGAGTCGCAAAGGTAGAGCGGGATTATAGCATTTAACCAGTCAATCAAGTTCGTTCCCGGCCTGCGGCCGTCCACCGGACGGCTTTTAGCCGCCGCTTATCTCAGCGTGTGTGCCGGGCATGGCACTTAACTAGTTGGGTGAAAGTCCCGATACCAGGTATTCGCAGAGCCGAAGGTTAGCGAAAGGGCAAGGGCTAAACCCGTGAGGGAGGTCTGGAGGAAGCCCAACGCGAAATCGCGGGGCGATGAACAAGAACTCAATATGAGGTGTGACATATTCGGGGCCAGCGGGCACGTGACTGCCAAGCCCTCCATCTGCAACTGGGATATGTTTTATAAATTGAGCGTCTACGCGATGAAAGTTAAGTGTCTTACCCCGGGAGATCTCCTGCTGCTGCGCTGGGAAACTGCGTGCAGTTGAAAACCGCTGGGGAGCGAGCAATCGTTCTCGACCGCACAGGAGAAGTCAGCAGAGGGCATAGTACCGGTGATTACTCGACTGATTTTTTTTCAGTAGTGAATGTCTATGGGAAGGCCCGAACGGTACCCCTTGGAACAGGGGTTTGAAAGAAGAGAGCAGTTACTGTTGTGATGAGACCCCATAGTGCACCAGAAAAACAGCAAACGCTGACCCTGGAAACAGGGGGTGAAGGGGTGGCTGGATCTGATAGAGAAGACACTCCGGTTGTTCACGATCGACTGATGGAACGGGTGTTAGACAGGGACAACCTGCGCCGCGCCTTTCGTCAGGTCAAACGCAACAAAGGAAGCGCGGGGATAGACGGGATGACCGTTGACGACCTGACCGCCTTTGTTCAACAGCATTGGCCCAGAATTGCTGCACAACTGCTGGAAGGCACGTACCGGCCTCAGCCGGTACGACAGGTAGAGATACCCAAGCCCAAAGGCGGTGTGCGTAAACTGGGCATCCCGACCGTACTCGACCGCCTGATCCAACAGGCGATGCTCCAGGTCTTGCAGGCGGAGTGGGACGGAAGTTTCTCCCATTCCAGCTATGGCTTCAGACCTGGGCGCTCTGCCCATCAGGCCCAACGTTACATCAACGAGGGGTATCGATGGACCGTGGACATGGACCTGGAAAAATTCTTTGACCGGGTCAACCACGACAAACTGATGACGCTGGTGAAGCGACGAATCACGGATGAACGGATACTCAAACTGATCAACAGCGGCCTCAAAGCGGGTGCCATGGTGGGCAATGTCTGGGCTCCGGCCTCGGAAGGCACCCCACAGGGCGGCCCGCTGTCACCACTGTTAGCGAACCTGCTACTGGATGAACTGGACAAAGAGCTGGAACGACGTGGTCACCGGTTCGTCCGCTACGCGGACGACTGCAACATCTACGTCAAAAGCCAGCGGTCCGGTCAACGAGTACTGGCAAGCATCACCGGCTTCTTATCTTGCCGGCTGACACTCAGAGTGAATGAGGAAAAGAGCGCGGTTGGTCGTCCCTGGGAGCGAGTGTTCTTGGGGTTCACGTTCACTCGACGGGATCGGGAAAAGCGACGCAAGGTGAGCGAAGACGCGATTCAGCAGTTCAAGTATCGCGTTCGAGCTATCACCCGGCGAACGCGAGGTCGTACCATGCAAACGGTGATGGGTGAGTTAGTGGTATACCTGAGAGGTTGGAAAGGCTATTACGGTTTTGCGCAAGTGAAATCGCCGATCCGGGATCTGGAAAAATGGGTACGTCGCAAGCTCCGGTGTTATCACTTAAAGCAATGGGAGCGATCCGGTTACCGCCAGTTGCGCAAGCGCGGAGTGAGTGTAAAGCTGGCCTGGAATACGGCCAAGTCTGCTCATGGCCCGTGGCGTTTGAGCCATAGTCCGGGGTTAAGGCAGGCCCTGCCGAGGCAGTACTTTGCCTCTATGGGGCTCCCGGACCTTGTGGATTGCTGACAACTCAATCAACCGAACCGCCGTGGTACGTGATCCGTATGCCCGGTGGTGTGGGGGGAGGGGTGCCGTGAGGTGCCTCCCTATCCCGATTAGCTGGATTGGTGTTGTTCTTTTTTGGTGGTTCGGTGCCAGTGGCCTCAGCCCAGAGTTGGTAGCAAAACCGGCGAGTTTCGGTTTTCGGTTTTTGCCAAGGCCGTTGAAATCGGTAATTAGTTTGGTGCTTCACCGTTTCAATAGTGTTAGCAGGAAATTGAGTGTTCCGTCCGCGGCAAGCTGGGTTTTGATCTGCTAGTCTTATGTTCAGGTTCGTTCGCCGCATCGGCGGTGGTCTTTTTCGCACTGTGCATCGGCAGAACTTGGTACAAGGGCAGCAGCGGAGCAGGCCATCATATTGGTTGCCAAGGAGTGGCTTCGTCGTTACACCCAGCTAACCAATCAATCAAGTTCGTTCCCGGCCTGAAGGCCGTCCACCGGACGTCCTTGACGGGCCGCCGCTTAATTCAGCGTTATGGCTGTGGTTGCCGGATTGTAAGCCACTGGGTACTATCCGTTTTGGAAAAAACCATGGAAAGGAGAAAGTACAATGGACTGTCCTACGATTTCGGGCTTGAAGCTGGACTCTGAAGATCAGGAAGCACTGGAGGCAATAAGGAAGGCTCAGCGCAATGGAAACATGCTTGAGATTTTTTTACCTGCCGGTGTTTTAACAACGATATTTCTTGGCAATAACTCTGCGCAAGTAACTTTCAATGTTCATTCCACCGACTGGGTTTTGTTCGCGCAGTCAATGAGCAAGATTCAACCTATCGTAAGAAAAACCATATCCAAAATTGCCCAAATGCAAAGACTCAGAGCAGGGTTGTCATACGAGCAACGACAGTTCTGGGAAGCCGTGGATAATGGTTGCGGGGGCTATTAATATGAAAATTAATTTCAAGTTCGCATGCCCTTTACTACTCGCCGCCACTTCTGCTCTTGCTGGCAGTAACGACGAATCTAGTGCACATCGGTACATTTCTGAGAGAATTGCACAATATGGAGAAGCCGTAGATCGGTGTGAAAAGGTAGCGGGTAGCCGTCCCTTACCCGATGAGTCAGTGATCAAACATTTGCGTGGCTATAGTATCGAGGATGTTAGAGTTTTTCTTATCACGCGTAGCTCGCTTGTCTCGGAAGATTGCGAAAAGCCAGAGTTGACTGAATTGGCTTACGCAATTGGTATTTTGGAGGGTGCTGATATTTCCGGGACACCAAAAGAGATTGTACAGAACATAAAATTGCTGGTTTTTGGCGAAGCAACTTGGGGGTTGAAAAAGAAATATCTCGAGCTTCCAATGAGTGCCCGAAATATTTTGGAGCAAACGGATTATTTTGATAAGCCATTCGACGATATTGCTATTCTGAATGCTATCGAAAATGCCAAAAAGCCATAACAAGACGCTGTTGTCGGAAAATTTTTCCGCCGCTTTGCGGCTCCAAAATTGCCGCAAAGCTAAGCGTTATGAGTGCTCAAGGAGGTTCAGATTTTGATTCACGATTGCTCTTCTTGCTCGCTCGCAGAGGTGTGGTTTGAAGAAGATGGCGCCGATGTTTATATCAACCTGAACAGGGTGGCGACAGAGGAAGACCTCGAGACGGACCATTATCTTGAATACGAGGGGCAGACAATCGAGACTGTAAAAATCTGCGTAGCTTTCTGCCCTTTTTGCGGCGACAAGCTCGGAAGCGGGGACGAAGTAGTGGTGCCTCAGTTTTGGCACCATAATTTCGGCAGTAGGAAGTGAACGCTCATAATCGGGTAGCCGGGGGTATCTAGTCCCCAGCCCCCACAACACCCTGCATGCGGGTCCGCACAGGGCGTTTCCCGAAAACGTTCAAAGTAAGTCGGCCGATTACCTCCGCTTACCCCAATGATGGCTTCTGATTTTGCGCCAGCGCTCCTTTGTCCGGTCGGATATGGAATCGTTGAGCTGCACAGGCTCCTCATTGATTTTCGGGTTCAGGCCTTCACCTTGTCCCACCCATTACGATGGGCATTTGGCTACTATGCCGTCTGCTGACTTCTGCTCAATCACCGGCGGGGTTACCCCCATCGGCGCTATCGGTGTCCATCTCATTCGCTCGCACCCGCCGATGGCAACGGCTGCGCCCAGGCTTGATCGACCAGTGGCCTGACTGGTAATTGACCGATCGCTCGTTGAGCAGATCCCGATGCGTCGGACCGCCCCAGATAAGAACATGTACTGTCACTGCACCGCTGCATCATTTACGGTGGCCGTTAGATCACATGGCTTCGTCGTCTGGTGCCAACTCGCCTCCGGCCTACGCCTCCTATGATGTTCTTGTTCATCAGCTCGCAGTTTTGCTAGCGGCTTCCTCAAGACCGCTCCTCACGGATTGGCCCTTGCCATTCGCTAGTGGTTAGCGTTCAATCGGCTAAAACCGGCTAAAACCGGCTGAACGGTGACCTTCCCACAGGGGACTTTCACCCCATTAGTTCATGCCCATGCTGGGCGTACACCAGTCAATCAAGTCCGTTCCCGGCCTGGTGGCCGTCCACCGGACGCCCCTGTCGGGCCGCCGCTTATTTCAGCGTTAACTTTTAATCACACTAAATGGAGTATCCATGATCAAACATCAATATAAACTATTGTCAGTGGCAATAATCCTCTTTGTATCGTCTTTAAGTTATGCTGACGTTTCCGATGAATCAATAAATAAATTATTAGATTTATCAGGCTTAACAATACAAGTCGATCAATTTCCTGATTTGATCAAGGCAGGAATGGAACAGGCTAAGCAACAAGGCACTCCAATCCCTGATGCTGAATATAGTTCAATGGTAAACAGTGCTGATGAATCGATTGTACCTTCAGAAATCATTGAGGGAATCAGAGTCTCTTTAAAACAATCAATTAATGAAAAAGAGACACAGAAACTACTAGCTTGGTATGAGTCTGATTTGGGAAAAGAAATTACACACGCTGAAGAAAGTGCATCTACCCCTGAAGCATACCACCAGATGATGCAATCGGCACCATCTCTATTAGCAAATCCAGAGCGAGTCGAATTTGCTAATAGACTTGATGTACTACTAGGTGCAACTGATATGACAATGGGTATACAGGAACATACTGGTATTGCAGTTTACTCAGCAATTATGACTGCAATGCAACCAGGCACGCCATTAAATGTAGAACCATTTAAAGCTCAAATGGATGCAGCAAGCGTGCAAACACGTGCAGCAGTTAAACAAATGGTTACGATTTCTCTTTTATATTCATATAAAAATATTAGAACAAACAATTTGAGAAAATATGAAACTTTTCTAAATGACTCTACCACGATGAAATTTAATAAAACCATCATGGGTAGCATGAATAGAGAACTTGAATCTTCAATATCAAAATGGGCTAATATATTAGCCCATATATTTAGAAATAAGAAGCAACAAAGTTAACAAGTTGCTGCACTCGGATTCTGCAAACTGTCCAGATATTTTGCAGAGCAAAAATACGGGCCAATTTGCTCCACCGGTGAGCAAGGCGTTAGAAAATTCGGAGAAATGAGATGGCTATCAGGTTTCGTAAAAAAATAAAAATAGCGCCTGGGGTAAAGCTAAATGTAACCTCAAAAGGAATTTCGAGTGCTTCTATCGGCAAAAAGGGATTGACCTTGAATGCTGGAGGGAAAGGTGGAGCAAAGCTGACGACTGGCATTCCTGGTACAGGCTTATCTGCAACACACAGGTTGTCAGAAAGCAGCGTCAAAAACTCCTCGAAGGACGCTGAATCTGCGTCAGGTATCGGATTCGGAAAGCTGCTGGTTTTTGGGCTGCTGGGTCTCGTTCTATATTTGATCCTTTTTGGCTAAATCGTTTCTAACAAGAGCATTAAATTCGTTCCGGCCCGATGGGCCTCCACCGGACGGACCCAGTCAACCTGCAGGCGCTCCACCAGGGCATTGATCATCAGGGCACTGTTCTGCTGGGCCTCATGGGTCATCCGGGTGTAGCGGGCGGTGGTTACCGGGCTGGCGTGGCCGAGCAGAGTCTGAATCGAGCGCAGGTTCACCCCATTTTCCAGCAGATGGGTGGCAACGCTATGGCGCAGGGAGTGAATGTGAACATGCTTGCGGATACCGCAGTCCAGGGCGACCTGCTTGATGGCCTTCTGCACCCCACCCCGGGCCATCACCCGGGGCTTGCCGGAGGTGGCAACCGACTCATACGGAGGGTGTCCCCCGGGAAACAGCAGGTCCGGATGACGGTGAGTGGCCCAATAGCGCCGCAAGGCCTTGAGTGTCATCAGCGGTAAAGGCACGAAGCGATCCTTCTTGCCCTTGCCACAGCGCACATGCACCCGCGGTGACTGTCGACATCGGCGATGATCAGGTTCAGGGACTCGCTCAGTCGCAGGCCCAGACTGTAGGTGGTGAGGAAATAGACCTGATAACTGAGTTTGCGTGTGCGACTGATCAGGCGCTCGACCTCCTTCAGGGAGAGCACGTCCTGCAGGGTCTGAACCTTGGGAGCCTTGACGATAAGGACGTATTCCCAGGGCTTGCCCAGTACATACTGATAGAAACTCTGCAACGCATTGCGGGCAATCTTGACCAGACTCCAGGACCGGTGCTCGACCAGATGCATGAAATACTGCTGGAGCTGATCGGTGCTAAGCTGATCGGGACAGGTCTCGAAATAGTCGCAGACCTGTCGCAGGCAACGGGTGTACAGATCGATGGTCTTGGGGCTTTTGCCACGCAGAGTGAGTTCGGTGAGGTAGCGTTGGTGCAGTGCTTGAAAACGAGCGTGTTCGTTAGCGTTCATTACACTTCTCCTGACAGGCCCCTCCGGAATGGAGTGGGTCAGGGGAAGTACAGACGAATTTGACCTCTGCCGCGTAGCGGCTTCGTTCAACAAGACGGTCAACCGGACACCAAAAGCGTGCCGCTTTTGGTTCCCTCCGCTGCGCTCCGGCGCCGGTTACCTAAGCGTTAAGATCACTCCTATTCTCACCAATGCTAGGCCTGTCGACCAATGCGTTTCTATGGCGTATACTCTTCACCCCTAGGGTGAACGTTTCCATTCCAAATGTGTCTACACTTAGGGTACCCCGATTTTGAAAGTCGAGTTTCGAAAAAAAAAGCTAGAAAAATGCTTTAAACATAAAAACAGGCGACTAAAGAATTCGGCGATCAGGTTGCTCGAAAATACATTCAGCGTATCGAAATCATCAAATCGGTTGCGAACCTCGATGATTTAAAGGGAATGCCGGGGCTGAGGTGCCACCCTCTTAAGGGGAAACGCCAGGGTCAATACGCGGTCAAGCTCACGGGATTTTACAGACTGATATTCACTGTTGATGGCGACTGCTTGAACATAGCGATGATTGAAGA
The DNA here is from genome assembly GCF_023311895.1 of Marinobacter sp. M3C. Lineage (GTDB taxonomy): Bacteria > Pseudomonadota > Gammaproteobacteria > Pseudomonadales > Oleiphilaceae > Marinobacter. The sequence continues at coordinate 2,515,591 of NZ_CP092284.1, read as the reverse complement.
AGTGAGTAAGCACTATGATGACTGAACAAGCACACATGTCAGATTTAGCTATACCACCGGGAGAATATCTGGAGGAAGTGCTTGAAGAGGTAGGCATCAGTCAGGCGGAATTAGCTCGTCGGATGGGGCGGCCTCCTCAAGCTATCAATGAGATATTGAAAGGTGATAAAGCGATTACCCCAGAGACCGCACTACAGCTAGAGCAAGTAGTCGGCGTACCTGCGTATTTCTGGAGCAATTTGGAAGCTAGTTATCGATTGGCTATAGCCAAAGAAGTGGACGAGAAGAAAGCTCAAGTCGAGGTCGAGGTTGTCTCGTCCTATCCATATTTGGAACTCTCGAAGCTAGGGCTGGTTGAGAAAACCCGGAATAAAATTTCTAAGGTTAAAGAATTAAGAAAATTATTTGGTGTTTCTTCGCTTTTTAATATAGGGGAAGTGAAAGAATATTCACCTGCTTTTAGGCAGGTTGAAAAAGATAGCACTTCTAGTGAAGCTCTGGCTGCTTGGTTGAGAGCTGGGCACATTATAGCCTCTGGTAAGAAAACCCAAGACTTTGATGCCGAGCGACTTAAAGAGTGTTTGTTTGATATTAAGGGGCTTACATTCGAGACTGACCCCAATGTTTTAATTGATAATCTTGGGAATGTATTATCAGATTGTGGCATTGCTTTGGTCTTAATTCCCCATTTCCCTAAAACCTATACGACGGGTGCAACTTTTTGGGTAGAGAAAAAGAAAGCAGTAATAATGATGTCTCTAAGGGGTAGTTGGTCGGACATTTTTTGGTTCAGTTTGATGCATGAAATAGCACATATTTTGTTGCATGATAAGAGGGCAACATTTTTAGAAAATGGCAAAGGAGATCATCAATATCGTAAACAAGAGGAAGAAGCAGATTTTTTTGCTCAAAAAACGTTAATCCCTTCAAAAGATTACAAAGGGTTTGTAGCGGTAGGTGATTTCACCGCGAATTCCATTGAGAAATTTGCAAATAATATCGGTATTTTTCCAGGAGTTGTAACTGGTCGCTTACAGTTTGATAGCTTGCTACCTCATACAGTACATCACCACCGAATTAGGTTTAAGTGGAAAAAAGCTTAACAATCGGCTGCACGGCGACCGATTTTCCGCCACTTCGCGGCTCCAAACCGGCACGTGAGCCAAGCGTTAAGCAGTCAATCAGGTCGAGTTGATGGACAACTATTTCTACAAAATTGCTGTTCGCGAGTATGAGGCTGGTCAGGCTATCGATCACGATATAGAACAGCATCGGCGTTCAAGTGATGAGGATTTTATCATCGAAATGAACGTCCATGCTCTAAAGGGGCACCAGTCAACGAAAAATGTAAGTGCCATCATCTTCTCCGCAATGGTGGTCGAAGCTTTTATATTTCACTATGCATCGGAGCACCTGGGAAAGCGGTATTTCCTCGACAATCTCGATCGACTTGATATCAAAGCAAAGTGGCCGGTAGTGCCACGCTTGGTACTTGGAAAAGAAATTAATAAGGGTGGCCAGGCCTACGAAGCTCTCTCCAAGCTGGTTTCTGATCGGAACTACTTGGTTCATCATAAAGATGGGAAAGATCGAGGTGGGTATTCATTCGACTTCTACGAGAAGGTCAGAGTGGGAGCCGACAATGCGATGAAAGCATTGACCCTTTTGTTTGCTGAACTGGATCAGCTGCACGTTGGTGCAACCAACTATACGGCTGCAGTCTTGAACACAAACGAGTGCCATGCTTAACAAGGCGCTGTAGTTCGCGGCCTACGGCCGCCGAACGCCCTTTTCATTGCGGCTTCGCCTTCATTACAAGGGCGCCGCCAAGCTTCGCGTTGAGGCTGTAGAAAAACCCCAAACCGAACGGTTTTTGGTAGTATTGAGAAAACAGACAGGGAGCCGTCGGAATGCCTCGTTTCAAGCACTATAACTACGACCAGGATACGATGGTGGTCATCAACTACCGAGAGCAGCTCCAGCCCGGCACCTTTGAACACGCGGTTCACTACCTGATTGAGCACAAGCTGGACCTGACGGTTTTTCACCCGAAATATCGCAACGACGACACCGGCCGCCTGGCCTACGATCCCGCCATCTTGCTGAAGGTCATTCTGTTTGCTTACTCCAAAGGCATCACCTCCAGCCGAGAGATCCAGTGGTGCTGCGAGACCAACATCATTTTTAAAGCTTTATCCTGCGATACCGTGCCGCACTTCACCACCCTGGCCAAGTTTGTCAGCCAGCACGCCGATGAGATTGAAGAGCTGTTCGAACAAATACTGCTGGTGTGCCATGAACAGGGCCTTCTGGGTAACGAGCTGTTTGCTATCGACGGCTGCAAAATGTCGTCGGACGCCGCGAAGGAATGGTCTGGCACCTTTAAGGAGCTTAGCGAAAAACGAGACAAGCTAAAACGGCTGATTCGCCATCATCTGCATGAGCATCACGAGCGGGATGAGGCGGAGACGGAAGCCGAACTGGATAGAGATATTCGCCGCGCCAAAACCGTGCTCTCTCTGGATGAGTCCATGAAAAAAGTGGACCGCTTCCTAAAGACGAACAGCCCAAGAATGGGCCAGGGTAAACGAAACAAGGAAGTGAAGAGCAACATCACCGATAACGAAAGCGGCAAGATGACCACCAGCAAAGGCACAATTCAAGGCTATAACGGCGTGGCCACGGTGGACAAGAAACACCAGATCATCATCGATGCACAGGCATTCGGTGAAGGCCAGGAACACCACACGTTAAAGCCGGTGTTGGAGACGGTTCAGCGTCGTTATAAAAAACTCGGCATTGCCGACAACATCTATCAAACCGGCGCGATCGTGACCGCCGACACCGGCTTCGCCAACGAAGCCAATATGAAGTACTTGCATGAGCAACAGATCAACGGCTACATCCCGGACAACCGCTTCCGCAGCCGTGATCCCAAGTTCGCCGAGCAGAAAGACAAGTACGGTAAGCGCTCACAAACTCCATCAAAGAGCGGCTGGAAACACGTGATTCCCGCCAGTGAATTTCAGTTCGACCCGGTTACGATGACGTGCATCTGTCCCGCCGGAGAATCCCTGCGCCACGAAGGCACCCGAACCGACCAAAACGGCGTACCCAGAGTCCACTTCCAAGGCCGGTTATTGCAGTGTCGCCACTGTCCAAAAAAACATCAATGCATGCAAAACCCCAGCTCAGCAGATCATCGCAATGGCAAAGGAAGACAGGTCTCTTACACCCTGGAGCTCAGGCGAGGCCCAACGTATACCGACTGGATGAAACACCGAGTCGATAGCCAGCAAGGCAAAGCGATTTACGGTCATCGCATGTCGGTGGTTGAGCCCGTGTTCGGTAACATCGGCAGCAACAAACGTCTGAATCGCTTCAGCCTGCGGAGCAAAAAGAAGGTGCAAGGCCAGTGGCAATTGTATTGCCTGGTGCACAATATTGAGAAGCTGGCGAACTATGGGCAGTTAGCGGCATGATGCCAGAACTAGGATATGGCCAGATATAGGCCACAGACGGCTATGTGTAGAGTGTTCAGCGCCGGATATCGATAATGCTGCGGTGTTGTCAGTAAATGATCAAACTTGCGCCAGTTGATCGTAGGGTGCGAAAAAACAACAAAGCGGCTGCGGATTAGGCTCTGAGAAGGGTTTTTCTACAGCCTCGTTAGGGGCCTTATGAAGTTATCAATGTATGTTGTAATGCTCTTTTGTATTAGTAGTATTTCTCACTCTGCGGTTGATAGTGATGGGTTAGTAATTTATGAAGGCCCACAGATAATTAGCAAGTATTTCGAGGGTATAGGTCACTACCACGGAGAAGTGAGTGATGATTTCTTCCATGGTGAAGGGGTTTTGACTAAAGACGATGGAACAATTCTTCGAGGTGAATGGTTATACGGCCAGCAGCATGGAAATGGGGAATATATAGGCCCATTTGGTTGTGCTAGTTATAAGGGAGGTTTTTATAACGATGTTATGCAGGGCGAAGGTGTATACGCATTTAAAGGTATAGGAACTATAAAGGCACAATTTGCAAACAATGAAATGGTGGGTAAAGGAGAGTGTGAGTGTGGAGATTTAAGTTTTAAATGCACACATAAAGAGTTTAGTGAACTTTGCATGCTTCCTAGTCTTATTAATGGAAGTATCAGTGAACAATGCACAAAGTTGTTGAAGAGGGGAGTCAAAAAGCATACTGATGAAGTGCTATCAGCCCCTAACCAGTAGCAGCATAGGGCAACTAATAAAAGCGGCCAAAAAGACGGCCACTGTTATTAGTTGCCCATGTGCAAAGCGTTAGAGCCTACAGGGAGGTAATGACATGGCAAAGCAGGTTATTGGGTGTTTGTGTTTGGCAGCTGTCCTCGTCATAGCTTCTTTGCTTGTGCCGGCAACTGTTGATGGTAGCGCCGAAATGGACAAAGTTCCTCACGGCTTCCCCTTCCCGTTCTTGTGGCAGAGCGTGGAGAAGCTAGACCCGCCTTCGTTTCCACGCTCCTATGCTGTCATGCTTCCTCAGGAATATCCGACGCGGGTATCATTGATCAAACTATCTTTGAATGTTGCGTTGGTTGGAGCAGTGGCGTTTGCTGTATTACAAATATTCAGGCGATGGAGGGCGGGAAGCAGCGTCACATGACCTCAGCAGCTCTAACAAATCATTCAAGTTCGTTCCCGGCCTGACGGCCGTCCACCGGACGCCCTAGTCGGGCGCCGCTTAATTCAGCGTGTGTGCCGGGCATGGCACTTAACTAGTGCCCATCCAGAAACTAATAACCGGCTGATTTTCAGGAAATAATTCTAAGAAAGGTTAAAGAATCCTCTTGGCTTTGGTATGTTTTAAGTGCAACCCAAAAACATCCAACAACCAAGAGGATCCAGCATGCGAGAGACCCGCAACGCTCAGGCCAGTATATTCGAAGAGTACTCGAATCACGAGTATGGCGTCAGACTCCGGAAGCTGTCGGAGGTTTTGGACAGGCAACCCGAGATTCTTGAGCTGGTGGCCGCAGATTTGATAGATGTGTCCGTTTCAGCCGTTGGGCGGACAGGTCTCAGCGCAGAGAGTGTTCTGCGTTGTCTGGTGTTAAGGCAGCAACTGGGTTTCAGCTATGAACAACTGGCGTTTCATTTGTCGGATTCGGTGACCTACCGAACCTTTACCCGATTGCCGGCTCACCTATCGCCCAGCCGGTCCTGCCTGCAGTCCACGATCCGCAGCATCCAGCCAGAAACCCTGGAACGGGCGCATCAGGTGCTGACAAGGAACCTGCTGGACACGGGTATGGCTTCACTGGATAAGCTGCGCATCGACAGCACGGTGGTGGCCAGCAATATTGCCCCACCCAGTGACAGCCAGTTGCTGAATGATGGCGTTCGGGTGATCCGTCGGCTGCTGGCAAAAAGCAAAATCGAAACCGGCCTGAAGGTCTGCTTTACCGACAAACGCAAAGCGGCAAAGTCACTGGCATTTCGCATATTCAACGCGAAAAAGGCGACCAAGGACGAACTCTATCCCGACTTGCTGAAGATCGCACGGCTGGTATTGAAGCAGGCGGATCGCGGACGCCAGCAGATTATTCAAGGGGCGGAAGCTTCCGCATCCTGCCAGAAATGGCTGGATGCTCTGGCGCACTACAGGGAGCTGACATGGCAGGTGATCGAGCAAACCGAGCGTCGCGTCATCCACGGTGAACGGGTTCCCTCTGCGGACAAGATCGTCAGCCTGTTCGAGCCGCACACCGATATTATCGTCAAGGGATTCCGCGATGTGCAGTACGGCCACAAGATCAACCTGAGCAGTGAAGTGAGAGGCTTTATCACCGCGTTAACCATCGAAGAGGGGAACCCCGGTGACAAAACGCTGTTCCTGCCGGTTCTGGATTTTCATCAATCCGTTCTGGGCAAGCTGCCTCGCTCCGTGGTCGCCGATGGCGGCTACGCCAGCCAGGCAAACGTCGCGGCCGGACGCGCCATGGGGCTTAAGCATGTAGTGTTTCACAAACCCGTTGGCGTATCGCTCACCGCCATGGGTGTAAAGTCGAAGACCTTTACCGCATTACGTCATTTTCGAGCCGGAGTCGAAGGCAATATCTCGGAGCTGAAAAGAGCCTTCGGAGCCACGAAAGCGAAGTGGAAAGGTCACGATGGCTTCAAGGCATTTGTCTGGGCCTCGGCGCTGAGCTACAACCTGGTACGGTTGGCGCGACTCGGTCCGGATTAGTCCACAAACCTGACCCAGAAAACGACCAGAAGGACACATGGAAAGGCCATGAAATGCACGCCCATGGCCGGAATTCGGACAGACTGATCAGAAAGCGGTTAAATCCGTCATTATTTAGTCGTCTTCCATGATTTGAGGGCGCTCAGCTCAACCCCAGTTGCCAGAGATAAGCTGAACTGGCTAAAAATCGGTGTTTCTGGATGGGCACTAACTAGTTGGGTGAAAGTCCCGATACCAGGTATTCGCAGAGCTGAAGGTTAGCGAAAGGGCAAGGGCTAAACCCGTGAGGGAGGTCTGGAGGAAGCCCAACGCGAAATCGCGGGGCGATGAACAAGAACTCAATATGAGGTGTGACATATTCGGGGCCAGCGGGCACGTGACTGCCAAGCCCTCCATCTGCAACTGGGATATGTTTTATAAATTGAGCGTCTACGCGATGAAAGTTAAGTGTCTTACCCCGGGAGATCTCCTGCTGCTGCGCTGGGAAACTGCGTGCAGTTGAAAACCGCTGGGGAGCGAGCAATCGTTCTCGACCGCACAGGAGAAGTCAGCAGAGGGCATAGTACCGGTGATTACTCGACTGATTTTTTTTCAGTAGTGAATGTCTATGGGAAGGCCCGAACGGTACCCCTTGGAACAGGGGTTTGAAAGAAGAGAGCAGTTACTGTTGTGATGAGACCCCATAGTGCACCAGAAAAACAGCAAACGCTGACCCTGGAAACAGGGGGTGAAGGGGTGGCTGGATCTGATAGAGAAGACACTCCGGTTGTTCACGATCGACTGATGGAACGGGTGTTAGACAGGGACAACCTGCGCCGCGCCTTTCGTCAGGTCAAACGCAACAAAGGAAGCGCGGGGATAGACGGGATGACCGTTGACGACCTGACCGCCTTTGTTCAACAGCATTGGCCCAGAATTGCTGCACAACTGCTGGAAGGCACGTACCGGCCTCAGCCGGTACGACAGGTAGAGATACCCAAGCCCAAAGGCGGTGTGCGTAAACTGGGCATCCCGACCGTACTCGACCGCCTGATCCAACAGGCGATGCTCCAGGTCTTGCAGGCGGAGTGGGACGGAAGTTTCTCCCATTCCAGCTATGGCTTCAGACCTGGGCGCTCTGCCCATCAGGCCCAACGTTACATCAACGAGGGGTATCGATGGACCGTGGACATGGACCTGGAAAAATTCTTTGACCGGGTCAACCACGACAAACTGATGACGCTGGTGAAGCGACGAATCACGGATGAACGGATACTCAAACTGATCAACAGCGGCCTCAAAGCGGGTGCCATGGTGGGCAATGTCTGGGCTCCGGCCTCGGAAGGCACCCCACAGGGCGGCCCGCTGTCACCACTGTTAGCGAACCTGCTACTGGATGAACTGGACAAAGAGCTGGAACGACGTGGTCACCGGTTCGTCCGCTACGCGGACGACTGCAACATCTACGTCAAAAGCCAGCGGTCCGGTCAACGAGTACTGGCAAGCATCACCGGCTTCTTATCTTGCCGGCTGACACTCAGAGTGAATGAGGAAAAGAGCGCGGTTGGTCGTCCCTGGGAGCGAGTGTTCTTGGGGTTCACGTTCACTCGACGGGATCGGGAAAAGCGACGCAAGGTGAGCGAAGACGCGATTCAGCAGTTCAAGTATCGCGTTCGAGCTATCACCCGGCGAACGCGAGGTCGTACCATGCAAACGGTGATGGGTGAGTTAGTGGTATACCTGAGAGGTTGGAAAGGCTATTACGGTTTTGCGCAAGTGAAATCGCCGATCCGGGATCTGGAAAAATGGGTACGTCGCAAGCTCCGGTGTTATCACTTAAAGCAATGGGAGCGATCCGGTTACCGCCAGTTGCGCAAGCGCGGAGTGAGTGTAAAGCTGGCCTGGAATACGGCCAAGTCTGCTCATGGCCCGTGGCGTTTGAGCCATAGTCCGGGGTTAAGGCAGGCCCTGCCGAGGCAGTACTTTGCCTCTATGGGGCTCCCGGACCTTGTGGATTGCTGACAACTCAATCAACCGAACCGCCGTGGTACGTGATCCGTATGCCCGGTGGTGTGGGGGAAGGGGTGCCGTGAGGTGCCTCCCTATCCCGATTGAAGGTGTAGAAAAACCGAGTCCGCCTCAACAGATGGCAGAGTTCTTACCCTGCAATTTAGAACGTAAAGGAGATATTCGCTATGTCCATAGAAAATGCGCTTGCTGGTGTTGCTGTCAAGAACCTTGAGTCCGCTGCAGAGTGGTACGAGCAGTTGATTGGCCAAGCCGGCAAACAACCGATGAAAGGAGTCTTCGAATGGTCCCTGCCAAGCGGAGGAGCGTTACAGGTATTTGAGGATTCGAAGCGCGCTGGTTCATCATCAGTCACATTTTCCGTCACGGGCTTAGACAACCATGTGGCACGACTGGCTGGACGTGGTATCAAGGTCGGCAATCAAACCAAGTCAGACCAAGTGAGTACTGCCATTGTTGAGGACCCAGATGGCAATCGGGTCGTTCTTGCAGAGCAGCATTCGAGCGCGATTGCTCGCTGACGGCATTGGGTTGCGCCTAACACGGCATTGCAGCCGACCGCCTACGGCGGCGGCTGAGTTTGGGCGTTAGATAACAAGGAGAGTTTTGTGAAACCATACTTAAAGATGTTTGTTGCCGCGTTTCTTATTTTTGGCGCGGGCTCGGCTGTCGCGACCGAACCAGATGTATACAGTAACCCAACTGCGGGCTTTCAGGTGACGAAGCCAGCAGAGTGGAGTTACATCACGGCCGCCCAGAACATGGATAACATCAAGGCCATAAAACTCAGTGATGAGGAGTTTCATGCGGCTATGCAGAAGTATGCTACGGCGCCACTCGTTGCCATGGCCAAATATCAGGAGCCGTTTGATGACGTAAATCCAAGCTTCAAGGTTAACCTTAAGCCATTTGGTGATTTCAAGGGCAAACCGCCTCAAGATATTATCAGTTTTGCGGTGCCCCAATTCAAAAATGCGTTCAAGAACTTTGTGCTCGTTCAACCGCCTACGGAGGTTGTAGTGTCCGGCATTAAATCAGCCTACGCTCGCATGAATTACACCATAGAAGTTCCCGATGGACGCTCCTTTCCAATCACATCAGAACTGTGGATCGTTCCTCACGGCGATTACTTTTTCATGATTGGCGCAGGCACACGGCAGGATGAAGGAACGGGAAGCCGTAAAGAAATTCAAAATATTCTCTCGACGTTGAAGATTGAGCAATAATTATCTAACAATCGCAGGCACGGTGCGTAAACCGCTGAAGGTTGCCACCCATTCCACCTGAAGCCTGCCACCCGGACCGGCGCAAGGCTGCCACCCATCGGAGCGTAGCGACGCGGGGATTTCATTGTTACTCCGAAGCTGTGGTGCCCGTCAACTTTGCTTGTCGTTTTCGCATGGATTCACCCCTGAGATTGATCTTGTAGGCGTTGTGAACCAGCCGATCCAGAATGGCATCTGCCAGAGTGGCGTCACCGATGACGTCATGCCATTCCTCGATAGGGAGTTGGCTGGTGGCGATGGTGGAACGACGGCCGTAACGGTCTTCCAGCACTTCCAACAAGTCTCTTCGGTTCTCTGCGCTCAGTTTCATGAGCCCCCAATCGTCCAGGATCAGTACATCGACTTTGGCGAGATTTGCTAGCAGTTTGGGGTACTGACCGTCTCCTTTGGCGATGGTCAGTTCTCGTAGCAGCCGAGTCAGGCGAACGTACTGCGCGGTGTAGCCTTCCCGACAGGCTTTGTGCGCCAGGGCACAGGCTAACCAAGTTTTGCCAACACCGGTGGGGCCGGTAATGAGCACATTCAGGTGTTCCTTCACCCATTGGCAGCTTGCCAGGGATTGGATTAATCCCTTATCCAGGCCGCGTGAGTTCCGGTAATCCAGGTCTTCGAGAACGGCGGTGTGTCGCAGTCCAGCCCGGCGCAGCCGGCTGGTCAAGCGTCGGTTGTCTCTTTCGGTCATCTCCCGGTCAACCAGCAGTCCAAGGCGTTCCTCGAAGCTCAGTTCTGTGATGTCGGGCGTGGCTGACTGATCAGCCAGTGCAGCGGCCATGCCGGTCAATTTGAGGGCATGGAGTTTGTCCAGAGTCGGATGTTTCAGCATGTCAGGTTCCCTCAGTGGTAGTAGGCCGGGCCGCGGATATTGTCGTGGGTATCGGGTAAGGCCAGCTCTTGCTGCTCTTCCAGGGGCTGTTGGTCTAGCCGATGTTTTAGGATGGATTCAATGCTTTTGTAGCGGCAGCTACCCAGCATCAGGGCTCGACGGCAGGCGGCTTCCAGTCGTGCCTCGCCGTAGCTCTTTCTCAGCCGGAGAATACCCAGGCAGGAGCGGTAGGCCTGCTGCGGGTGTTTTCGGGCACTCAAGGCGGTGCGAATGAGTTTTTCCGTTGCGGGTCCGGTCTTGGCCGCCCAGGCAATCAGCCGTTCCGACGACCACTCACCCGCCTGCCGATGGGATTCGGGCATATGGGCGGCGACGGTGGTATGCCGTCCCTTCTGGTCAGAGCGGCGATGGCTAGCAATCCGGTTGCCCCGGTAAAAACACTCAATGATGTTGTGGGTGATCCGGACCTCCACTTCCTTTTTGATCAGGGTGTAGGGCACCGAGTAGTAATGCCCGTCAACGGCTATGTGGTAGTCGATGTTCACCCGGGCCTTCTTCCACTCCGCGTAGACATAACGCTCAGCTGGCAAGGGTTGTAGGGCGGGTTTGTCCAGCTGTTCGAAGTGGTCGCGCCGGCATCCGGGCAGCTTTCGGAAGGGGCGGCGATTGAGCTTCTCCAGCAGCTCACGGAGAGTGGCATTGAGCTGCCCCAGGGAGAAGTGCTGACGGTGGCGCAGCGCCGCCAGGATCCAGCGTTCGACGATCAGCACACCGCCTTCCACCTTGGCTTTGTCTCAGGGCTTTCGGACCCTTGTGGGGACCACGGCCACGCCGTAATGGGCGGCCATGTCCTGGTAGGTCGGGTTGAGGTCTGGCTCGTAGCGGTGGGCCTTGGTAACACCGGATTTAAGGTTGTCCGGAACCACCAGTTCCGGCACACTCCCGAGGAATTCGAAGGCCCGGATGTGGGAGCCGATCCAGTCCGGCAGCTTCTGGCTCCAGGTGGCTTCGGCGTAGGTGTAGTTGGAGGCCCCAAGCACCGCCACAAAGACCTGCGCCTCGTGGATCTCTCCGGTGGTGCGGTCAATGACGGGCACGGTCTGGCCGGCATAGTCCACAAACAGCTTCTCACCCGCTCGATGGTCCTGGCGCATCACCAGGTCCAGTTTGCCCTGCCAGGCCCGGTAGTGCTCACAGAACCAGCTGTACTGATACCCTTCCGGGTTCGCTTGCCGGTACTCCTGCCAGAGCAGGAACAGAGTGACGTATTTACCCTTCAGTTCCTCGTGGATCTGATGCCAGTCCGGTATGCCTCGAACCTCGGCCGGCAGATCTGGAGGGGGTGGGAACAACAGCTGCTCAAGGCGAGCCTCACCCAGATCTTCCGGCAGTGGCCAGCTCAGACCGGCCTCGGCCAAACGCCGAAGATACTCGCTTACCGTAGGGCGGCTGACGCCGCAGGCCGCTGCAATCTGTCGATTACTCAGCCCTCGTTCCCATTTGAGGCGAAGGACTTCTTTGATCTTACGCATGGATAACCTCTTCGCAGGCATCGGGTCTTCTCCGGATGAAAAGACTCAGAGTACCGTTAAGTTATCCCGCGCCGGACGGTTTCGATGGGGTGAATCAGGCAGCCTGCCGGGGTGGCAGCGTTGCCGTGGAATCAGTGGCAGCTTTCGCGTGGAATGGGTGGCAGGCTTCGACTGGAATCAGTGGCAACCTTGGTCTGGAATACGCAGGCGGTCATCACAGAGCCGGTGACCGAGGCTAAAATAACTCACGGGTACCTCTGGTGAAAACACAACATATAGTGGGTAGAGGAGCTAACCGACTACCCCGTTTAATGATTTACTTGATGGCTTCTCTGATTATAGGAATGACACTGTCTAAAGAGCACAAACGGGTATTCCTGTTGGAGTTTGGGTGAAGATGGTAAGTCTAATGTCATCCATTTTGAATCCATGGGTGAGGTGGTGAAATATCTTATTGATAACGATAGGTTATGATCAGTACGAGTAACCGTAAAAAAGCCCGCAATGCGGGCTTTTTTACTTTCTGGGGGCGGGCGGTAACCGAAAGCGCAATCAAGCCCTGCAGCTGGAAGCCAGCTATACAAAGAACACCGCAAAAGTGGTACAAGGAGGCGACCAAGGGAAGATTGATAAAACAGATAAAAACAGCCCCGCAAAGCGGGGCAATCAAATTTAGGAAGCTGACTCAGGTAAAGATTCCAACGCCTGTTCAAATGGCACTATTGGCCGCTCAAATTTCTTACCTGCATGAATCAAAGCTTTCAACACAGCTCTCTTAAAAATCAGCTTTAACTCTTCAAGCGAAGCACCTATCAATTCTTGAGTATCCACCTCAACAGATAAGGGAAGATCGCCATACTTTTTATTTACTGCTTGATAGCTTGGCTTATCATCATTTTTTAAACCATAACGAACAGCAATCGTTACCCAGAAAAATGACGCGCCTTCTAAGTATTCGGAATCAATAATAATTTTTTCTAATTCATCTCGTACTGCTGTTAATGCTTTGGTGTCATGACGGTTGTTACGTTGTTTCGTCAGGGCTACACCGCTCAGCCCCAACTTTCGATTATGCGGAGGTTTAGTAATCATCGGTTTGTCTTATTTCCTGGTAACGTGTCTTGCCCATGCATCCGGCGGAAACGCTCGATTACTCGCGTCTCATAATCTCGTGCAGATGCTTTATCTGGGAATGTTTTACGGATTTCAGAAGTGTAGGTTTCACCGGTCTCTCTAGTTAACCTTCTGGCCTGTTGTTCGGCTCTGATTGATGCACCATCGCGCCCCTTAGTGCCTTGCGCACTCTCACCTACCTTATAAATCGAACCGTCAGGCCCTTTGACGCGGTAAACGTGGGTTTCACCAACATAGTCAAGCGAGTTCTTATGGACCTTTTTAGCCTCGCTTGCTCCTTCCACAACTCGCGCAAGCTTACTACTACCAGCTGGCAGATAGGGGACAAACATGGCAGACAAATCAACAGCCATGTCCGTGGTCGCTTCCGCCACCATTTGATCGTTGCCCGTTGCGTTACCGTAAGCAATACGGGCACCATCATAAACAACGTTCAAGGCGTCCCAGATCGTATCAACCGGTAGATTCCCGTCAGGATCTTTGTACCGATAGGGACTATTGTTCGCGTAAGCATACCGGTTGAAGGAATGAATGTTTGATTCATGCCACGGCGCGTCATCGATTTGCGTAAAACGACCTATTGATGAGCTCTGCCACCGCGCAAAGTAGTCGTTTAGCCCCGTGTCCAGGTCGCGCCATTTGCCGGTGAAAGCTCGATTGTTGGCGGTAGTGGTGACAGACTCGCCCCAAGGATCATACGCCTGTTGCCAGACAACAGCCCCTGAGCTGTCTGTTGCCGCTAACGGCGATCCCAATTGGTCATTGTGGTAGTAGGTCACTAGCTCTGCCGCATTAAGGGGCAGTGAGATGAGAATCAATGCCACAAAAGCGGCTAATGTTTTCGTTAACATGAATTTCATGATGTGGTCCTCCCTGACGATTATTGGCCTACGACAGCAGTGTCATCGACAACTTTCGCCGCGACCTTAGAGTCAACATAGATGTATTCTTTAAATCCGGCTGACAAGTCGTACTCGCCCAGCAGATCCCCTTTGCTCGAATAGAGCACGTTGATGAAATCTGTGGACGAAGCCCGACTCACCCTCGTGTTTGCGCCATCATAGGTGTAGTCGATGATGTCTGAGCCACTATCGATGGAGGCGAGATTGTTCGCACCATCGTAGACCATGATATTCAGCCCATCGCTGGTCATATTGCCTCGGGCATCGTGAGCGATGATGTAGTAGAAGTTTGGGAAAACCCGGTACGTCATTTTGTCGGAGCTGTAGTAATACTCCTGCAAATCGCCATTGCGGTCACGGGTAAGTATATTGCCTCGGCCATCGTAAGAGATCGTCTCCGTGCCCCATGGGCCGGTAGCTGAGGTCAAGCGATTGGCACCGTCATAACCGATTGTTCTGTCGTGCAGTGAGCCCACGTTATCGACAACGCTATCCAGATTGCCTGCCAGGTCGTACCCGAATTGCAGATCAACGAAGTTGAGTTGGCCATTACCTGCCACAAGCGAATCAGGCCGCAGTCGACTATCGAGGTTCTGATCTGTTACTACACCGTTTGCATAGCTCATGGTATCCAACGAACCGGAGGGGTAATGCGTAACGGAGCTAACGTAGGGTGCCGCCTGGGTCTGCCAGCCGAACGCATTGGTGCCGTAATCAACCACACGGCCACTTGGGTAGGTCATGCTGCTCAGGTAATCCAGGTTGTCAATTCCGTAGGACACATCGTAAGTGGCGCTGCCAATAGTGAGCGATTCGGCCTTCAGGTTGCCGTTCAGGTCATAGTTGTAGGTACGAGTGGAGGTCGAATTAGACACAGAGGTTACGTAGCTGTTGTCATCGTAGGAGAATGTGGCGGTTGGAGTACCATCGGAATAGGAAATGGCCTCCACCCGATTCAGGCCATCGTAAGTCCGAGTTTCCACAATGCCACTTAAGCCAATTTCTTTGCTGGTCATGTTGCCAGCATTATCGCGGCCGTATACCGTCGTGCCCGTTTCCTGATGGGTTTCCTGCATCAGAAAACCACGGGTATCCCGGGTGTATAATCGAGCATATCCGAATAGTTGACCGTCTTGCTGCACCTCACCTTGAAATACTCGATACACTTGGCCGAGGCCGTCGCGGTAGATAAGGGTACCGATGCTTTCCGGTGAGTAGATGCTGGTGAGCCAAGCGTCGTCCATGCTGCCATGGGAGACAAACAGCTTTTCCGTTTGCTGACCATTTTCGTCCACTTCCAGAACGACTGCTCCATTCGGATAACTGAAGGTGCGGGATGTTTGATCCGGGAAGGTTATGCTAGTGGTGCGCCGCAGCGCATCGTAGGCCATGTTCTTTCCCTGGGTGCTATTGGGATAGCTCTCAAAGGTGACATTGCCAACTTCGTCGCGCTCCTTCGTTACCTCGATGGATGCGGTGGTACTTGTGTCCTCGCGCTTAATACCAAGAGACCGCCAGAAACCATCGAATGACTGGGTTTCCTTGTACGCCCCTCGCGTCAACACGGCTGAATCGTTATCGTAACTGATCGAAACGTCCGCATTAACGGGGAAATTAATTCCGGTCAGTCGGTTCAGATCGTCCCAACTAAACAACGTGGTGTAGCCCCGGCCATTGGTCGATGAGTACAAGGTTCCATCGTCATTCACCACTTGGAACTCGGTCACACCTTCAGGTCGACTAACAGTTTGAGGGGAGCCACGATGGTAGTTGGAGAAGGTCGTTACGTTAGCGTTGGCATCCGTAACCGTTTCTATATCCCCTTCGTTGGTGTAGGCATAGGTGGTCAGGACACCTGATTGATCGTTGCTCAATACGTTTCCAGCAGCATCGTAGGTGTTGTTGGTGATCCACTGGGTGACGGGAGCGTTGTTTGGGTAATCAATAATTTCCTGAGTGATTAAACCGAGGATCCAGTTACTTGCAGAGTGGCTGTAGGTCTGAGTACGAGTACGATCGGTCGCACTACTGTAATTGGTTGTTTCGACTATGGATTGGGGCTTGCCATAGGTATCAAAGTTCGAGTACTGGGTCTGTACCGAGGTGCCTTGGCGCCAATGCCTTAACTTAGTGAGTAGTGGAAGTTGGGTTGTCGTGTGATGCGCCAGGCGTTCGGAGACATTGAGCACAAAGCCGAGGCCGAACTGCTGGCGTTATTGCCGCCACATTTGTAAAAGGTGTTTGCGCCCTATGTGCAGGAATCTGCTTTGGGTGAGGAAGAGAAAAAACTGATTAAAGCCGCAGACCGGTTATCGGCGTGGCTAAAATGCCGCGCGGAAGTGGCGGCAGGAAATCGCGAATTCGAGCCAGCCGCGGCGCAGATACACCGGCGGCTTACTCAGGAAACACTGCCCGAAGTGGCGTACTTTTTAGAGGTTTTCGCCCCCAGCTACGATCAGCCCCTAGACAACCTGCTGGGCTAGGGCCCAACAGGTCAGGTGCAACAAGACCTCAGGCCTGGCCGGAAGATCCC
The DNA here is from genome assembly GCF_023311895.1 of Marinobacter sp. M3C. Lineage (GTDB taxonomy): Bacteria > Pseudomonadota > Gammaproteobacteria > Pseudomonadales > Oleiphilaceae > Marinobacter. Next base: position 2,499,146 of record NZ_CP092284.1, on the reverse strand, counting down.
AGCATGCCGGCGCGCAGACCGTCTTTTTTCAGTGAGCTGCGCACCGCATCTTCCGGGCTGCCCGCAAGGTCGCGGAACATACCCATAGAGCCCAGCAGCGCAGACGACTCGTAAGGCACGAACACCCGCTCGCCGTCTTTTGCCATATTGGGCAATACCTTGATGTAGCTTTGCCCCAGTAAATAGCCGATAACGGTTTGCTTGTTGTCTTCGCTGTCGCCGATGGCGCTCAACACCAGGCGAATGGATTCCTGTTCACCCTGGGCCCGCAGAATGGCGGATTCTTTGTCGCCCTGGGCGTTCAGTATGGCCGCTTCGCGCTGGCCTTGGGCCTTGGCGATGGCAGCGGTTTTTTCGCCCTCGGCTTCGGTCACGGTGGCCCGGCGTTTACGCTCGGCGGCCATTTGCAGGCGCATGGCCTCTTCAACTTCTTCGGGCATGCTGATGTCCTGCACTTCTACCCGAGTCAGTTTTACACCCCATTTGGACGCAGGCTCCTCCATTTCGGCCTGAATGGCATTGTTTACTTCGGCGCGGGATTCAAACAGCTTATCCAACTCCATTTTGCCTACCACGGAGCGCAGGGTGGTTTTGGCCAACACTTCCACCGCCTGGCTCATGTTGGCTACTTCATACACCGCGCGGCGCGGATCGATAATCTGATAGTAAAGGGCGCCGTTGATCGACACGGTTACGTTGTCAGTGGTGACCACCGGCTGGCCGGGAAAATCCATCACGGTTTCGCGTCGGTCGATGCGTGCTTCATCACTCATCACGGCCTGGTAATCCTGGCCGCTGCGCAAATAGCGGATCATGGTGATGGCGCGAGGCCGTTCGATGAACGGAATAATGATGTTCACGCCGCTTTCCAGAATTCTGTTAAAAGAGCCCAAACGCTCGATCACCATCACTTCAGACTGGCGCACAATCACTAGGCCTTTGGCGATAATAAAAATGCCAATGGCGACAACAATCAGGCTGATAACCAGCCCCGGGGTTAGAAACTCTTCCATGGTTACAGGTCCTTGGGGGTTGCGAGTTCAACAATGGCGGTGGTGCCATCGAAGTGGTCAAAAACAAGTGCTGTGCCTTCTGGCAGCTCGGTTTGTCCGCCCGATTGTACACGCAGGCGATAAAAGTCACCGTTCACTTTGATGCCGGTGGCGTCGTCAAAATCACGGCGTAAACTGCTGAATTGCTTTCCCTGATCTACGCCGGTGCCGGTCGTGCCGTAGGCTACGCCTTTAGGCGAGAAACGCGGCTTCAGCCAGCGAATAGCAACGGGCACCAGGATGCCCGAAAATAAGCCCATTCCCGCCAGTTGCCATTCCAGGGAAAAGCCGAGAAACGCCAGTACTGCCGTAAATGCAGCAGCAATCGCCAGGGCCAACAGCACCATAACGCCGGATGTCAGCTCGGCCAGGCCCAGCAAGAGCGCCAGAATCAGCCAGAGGTGGGTAATGCTCCATTCCATAGTGAGTTCCATAGGGTGAGCGTTGCACGAGTAAATACGAAAATTGCTCTTAATTGTACCCAAATTGGGTGGTGCTGCCATGGAATGAATTGGGGTTGTCAGGACGCGTGCCGTCCAAACCCTGTATATTTGAAGTATGTCTGATTTGCCGAGGTTAAAACTGCGTTATGTGTGAACTGCTGGCGATGAGTGCCAACACCCCGACCGATCTGTGTTTCAGCTTCACCGGCCTGACCCGCCGTGGCGGCGACACCGGGCCACACAAAGATGGCTGGGGCGTGGCTTTTTATGAAGGCAAGGGCGTACGGGCGTTTCACGATGTAGACGCCAGTGCCAGTTCCCGCATTGCCGAGGTGGTACAAACCCACCCCATCAAAAGCGAAGTGGCACTGTGCCATATTCGGCAGGCGAATGTGGGTGAGATTTGCCTGGCCAACACCCACCCGTTCATGCGGGAACTCTGGGGTCGTTACTGGGTGTTTGCTCACAATGGCCAGCTGTCGGATTTTAGCGCGAAGCCAGGGTTTTATGAGGCCGTTGGCAGCACCGACAGTGAAGCCCTGTTCTGTGATTTACTGAACCATTTGCGCGATAACAGCGACCGCCACAGCACCGAGCAGGATACGGTAGACCAGCTGGTTCAGCTGTCAGCAGCCTATGCCCGCCAAGGCGTATTCAATCTTTTGCTCAGTAACGGCGATTGGCTGTTCACCTTTTGCTCCACAAAAATGGCCAGCATTACCCGTCGCGCACCTTTTGGGCCGGCGCGCCTGAAAGACACCGACGTGACCATCGACTTTGAAGCAGAGACCACCCCCAATGACATCGTTAGCGTGGTGGTCACCGAACCGCTGACCTCTGATGAACAGTGGGATGTGTATCGGCCCGGAGAGTGGCGTTTGTGGCGCAAGGGAGAAGTTATCCAGAGCGGTGTGGTTGCTCTGGCGGGGGTTGATTTGGCAACAGCTCAGTCCCACATAAAGTCATAACAGGGTCAGGCATAAAGCGTTAATACCAACTCAGAACATTCTCCAATTAAAGCATTCTCTAAAGCACTATCGAGAAAACTATGCAAAGACCCAATACACACAGTAAGTTTTTTGGCTATCTACTCTGGATTTTTGGCTTTCTGGGTGCGCACCGTTTTTATTACGGCAAACCGATTACCGGCACCATCTGGTTCTTCACATTTGGCCTTTTTCTAGTGGGCTGGATCGTCGACCTTTTCCTGATTCCAGGTATGGATGAAGAAGCCGATCACCGTTTTGCCGAAGGCCCCGTCAGCTACAACGTAAGCTGGTTACTGCTGACGTTTACCGGTTTGCTTGGGCTGCATCGGATGTACATGGGAAAATGGATAACCGGAGTTCTTTACCTGCTTACCGGGGGCCTGTTTCTGGTGGGTGTTCTGTACGATTTTTGGACATTGAACACTCAGATTTCAGAGCGCAATCGTGGCAGCCTGCTTCACTGATTGCCGCGCTTTAATGGGCTTTCAGCATAGCCTTGGGTACCCGGTAGAGCAGCCCACGGCTGGCACCGGTACCTTTCACGGTGCAGGTCTTGCGATTCACCCTGCTAATAATGCCCTGCCGCTGGCGCTGTCCTACGCCAAAGCTCACACATTCACCTACCTGCCACTGTTGCTGCGACACCTCGGCTTCGGCGTGGATTGGTGTGAACGGCTGTGCCGGCAGGCTCAGCCCGCGCTCGCCCGCCTGCTTCTGTAAAAATGCCCGGGCACCCTGAGCTGCGCCGCTGTTATGCAGCTGGTCCAGAATGTCGTAAAAATGGCGATTGTGGACGGAACCAAAGTGGCGCTGACCTGCGACCTGTTGCAGCAAATGGGCAAACTCGTGGCAACAGGTATGGGCCAGTAAATTAAGCGGACTTACCTCACCGTCAAAATAACCCCTTTTTCGAATTTCCCGCGCCGACAACCAGCCAACGGCGGTTTCCGGCTGGTATTTGGCCAAAATCATGCGTTGCCCGTAGTTGATGACATGCGTATGGCTGCGGGTGTCGTAACGGTGATAGGTAGCCTGCCCGGACCCCACACGGCACAACAGTGACTTCGCCTTGCCTTGAGCATTAATCCAGACAGCAGCGGGTTGCCACAAAATTTGGTCGGTAGCCTGGCACATAAGTCGGCCAAGGTTTATGGCCTGATACTGTGAAATAGATGTTGTCATTGAGGGTCGCAGCGCGTTGCAATGAATTCACCGCAGGTTTTACAAGATTATGAGGGCAATGGCTAGTTTGCTAGGAGTTAGTTGAGAAAGGCACTGGGTTAAGAATGAACTGATTCAAACATGTTAGATACCGCGGGAAACAGTTTCTGCAATCTGATCGAACTCATCTTCTGGAAAACTGAAAATAAGAACTGAGCCCGAATTTCGCTCATTAAACAAGTAACCAGTCAGATAATTACGATTCTTTGCGGCAAACCCTGAAAATCCTGCTGGAAAACTCAATGATTTCGTTGTCACTGTGTCTGATTCCGAGCTCGATCTGAGTGCGTTTAGGAAGTCAGCCGCTGAAGATGCACCCTCGGGTACTGGTTCAACCCGAATGAATCCGATGGATTTTCCGTCAAGGAATAGAGTTGTATCGTTGTTGTCAATTCGCACGGTGTCAAACACAGACGACTGAACCGACACTGAGTATTCTTTGTTGGGTGAAAAAGATATTGGCTTAGACGACGCGCAGCCGGATAAAATTAAAGCGAATACGACAATTCCAATGAATTTCATTTTTTAGGCGTCCGTGTCTTATCCGAGTGAAGCTTCCAGCAAACTCCTGAATTGTAACCCACGAGTTAACTTGCAAGTAAGGCTGATTTTGACCGAGCCTCGAGCGAATGGCTCCCCTGCCGCTCGGATAACTCTGATTGCCCATTTTCGAATACCGCTTGTTGGAACAAGTAGGTCTTTGGGACTTGGAACAGCATCAATCCAGCGACTGCACTCATCGGTTTCAGTAATCAGTTGCGCAACAAGTTCTAAAGTTTCCGATGTTATGCTGCCAGCATGAAAACGGTTCGCGATACGCTCTCCATAAAAAGCAGTAATAATTGCCTGAATAACAGTGACTTCCTCATCGGTAAGAGCAATGTAGCTCACTATTAATCTCCCTTTGATAGGTTCAACTCTCAGACAGGAGAGGGCTCGCTCTCTGAGAGCTGAATTAAAAGCTACGCTTCGATCGGCGTGCGCCAGTCGTCGGCGCCGGAAGTCCCGGCCACGCCGTGCTCCCAGGTGACTTTGCGGTATGACAGCGACACGGTAACCAGCTGGGTGAAGTCTGAACTGGTGGTATCTTGGCAATGGGGCATATTGCAGTTGATGTCAATGATGGTGGCGTCTTCCAGAATGGTCGAGAAGAAGTGCTCCTGTTTGCCTTCTACCGAGGTTCGGTACCACTTCAGTTCCACTTTTGGCAACATCTCACCAGACGCCAAAGAGTTGTACATCAGCGGTGTGGCTTTATTCAGGGCCGAGGTGAACTTGAACGGTTTGTGCACGCGCTGGCCGGAGGGTTGGCCGGATTGGGGGTCGGTAGGTACGGTAACGACGTGGCTGAATTCCTGCACCAGAATTTCATCTTCGTGGCCTTCTACGTAAATGTTGCCGACAGAATCGGCGGTGAAAGCTCCGGCAGTGATATGGCCCTGGGTTTGGCCTTCGATATTGATATAACAAGGGGTTGGCATTGTCTGCTCCGTGACGTGTTTAAAGGTTGCATTCCTGCTGTCCTAATCTGGACCCGGTAATCTAATCAAATTCTGTGCCAGATTGTTAACGTCATTTAAGATCAGTGGTTTATGATTTTTTGTTAGGCTCAGAAAACACTTAGGGCGAAGAGCTGCCCAAATTCTGGGCCAATTATTGCGGCCCGGGCAAGTTGTTGCCAGCGTATAATGAATGTGGCGGCGAAGCGCTGGCTGCCGTGCGGTTATAAGCATATGCCATGTATTTTTTGGGTGCTCAGGTTTGCTAAACTTAGCCCCTATGTAAAAACACGCTGTGACCAGGGAGCCATAAGTGCCGATCATTCAAAAATTTGCCGAGCATCAGCGTGTTGATTAAACATTGGCTGGGCAGTCTGGTGAACCGGGCGACCGCTATGGTCGTTGTTGTGATTCTAGTGGTTGCGCTGACGGTGATGCTGGTAAGTGGCCTGCTGAGCCAGCGGGAACTGGAGCAGCAGGCAAAGGCACATGTTGAGTCTGTAGCCGCTGTGGTGGCCTATGAACTGGACGATAAACTGTCTATGCGTCTGAATATTATCAGCCAAGTGGCAACAAACCTGACCATGACCGAACAGGTGTTTCGTGACCGGGCTGAGCTGTTTTTGTCGCGCCAAACCGAGTTGCTGCATCTTTTTGATAGCCTGTTTATTCTCGATGCTGAGGGTCTCCTGCAGGCTGAATCCCCGAACATTGGCCTGTCAAAGGGGCTGGACCTCAGCACCCGCGAGTATTTTGACCGTATATCCACGCTGATGACACCGATTATCAGCGAGCCTTACGTATCTTCTGACGACGGTAAACCTGCGGTTATGATCGGTGCGCCAGTGTTCAATCATGACCAGCGTTTTATCGGGATGATTGGCGGCGTCATGTTGCTTGAGGGCGAACATATTCTGAAAAAATTCGGCAATATCCGCTTTGCGAAAACCGGTTATATCGGCATTGCAACCCCCAGTGGCACAACGTTGGTAAACGGGCGTGCCGGGCAGTTTATGGTGCCCCTGCGATCAGAGAACACGATACTGATGCAAGCTATGGATGGATTCGAGGGAACTGCAAAAACCGATAACGGCGATGGTGACGTAACCATTATGTCGGTGCGGCAACTGGATCAGGCACCTTGGCTTGTAGCCGCGGTTTGGCCTATAAAGGAAGCTTTTGCGCCGATTGGCCGCATGGGCAGTGAGCTGGTCTGAACGCTGTTGTTGATTTTATTGGTGCTGGTACCCATTGCCGGTTGGCGTTTTCGCACGCTGATGCGCCCTTTAAAATTGCTGGGCGAGCAGGTACAGGATCGCCACCTGGGCTTGCGTTCGCAGCCAGTTACCATTCCCGGCAGTATCGAAATCCAGCGCGTAGCCACTATATTCAACACGTTGATGATCGAGCGTGAGAGCGCCATGCTGTCGCTGGCAGAACGCGAGGCTTTTTACCGTTCGCTGACTGAAAGCGCACCCATCGGCATAGCCCAAACCGACGTACTTGGCCGCATTGAGTTTGCCAACCCTGCGTTGGAGGTCATTCTTGGCCGTTCGGCCGCAGAGCTAATTGACACGCCGATAATGGGTTACCTGCAAAATAGCGACCGGAAGACGTTAATTACTGGCTGGCAACGTGATATCTATCAAAGAAAAACGTTTCATGGCCGGGTGCATTTGGTGGCCAAGAGGGTCTGTGAATTGACATGATGTCGGCGATGAGTTTGATATCGACCTAACCATGCTGAAGGTTCGCAACGGTAAGTCCCAAGAGCGCCTGGTGTTTGTACTGCGCGACGACAGCGCGCGCCGCCGGGAAAACGAGCGCCTATCATGGGAGGCCTCCCACGATCCATTGACTCAGCTTTTAAACCGCCGCGCCTTTGGCCTTGGTTTGGATAAAGCGTTGCTAGAAGCCGGCCAGAATAAAGTGGCTACTGTGATGTGCCTGATTGATCTTGACCACTTCAAACCGGTGAACGACAAAGGCGGACACCTCACCGGTGACGAGCTTCTACGCCGTCTGGCTGACTTGTTAAGGCAGACAGTTCGCCAGTCTGACACCGTTGCGCGCCTGGGCGGCGATGAGTTTGGAATACTTTTACCCAGCTGCGGTATGGAATGCGCCGAGGCTCTGGCGGAGCGGATTCGCGCAGGGATCGAAGTCTTGGTTGTTGAACACGAAGGTGAAGACTACAGCGTAACCGCCAGTATTGGCCTTGCCCAGATCAACCCCACTGACACCAGCACAAAAGCCATTATGGCCCGTGCTGACGAGGGCTCATACTTGGCCAAAGGCCGCGGCCGTAATCAGGTGGTTTTGATGTCAGGCGCCTAAAACCTGCGGATATTATTTACCACCAAGCGCCTGCGGCAGCTGCCTGCCAAAGCAGACGTAGAGCCAAGGCTGTCAGTAGCAGATTCAGCGCCATGCCAAAGCGCTGATTGCTGAACGCTTTCAACAGGCGTAGGCCAAGCCAGGTGCCGATAAAGCCGCAGCCAATCATCGCCACAATCAACGCCAGCCAGTCACTCAACATAAACCCGGTCAGTCCGAAAACAAGGGCTTTCGGCGCGTGTTGCAGAGCCATGGCGGTTGAAAACGTGGCGATGGTGCTAAAGCGGTCGCGGTGAATCTGTTTGATAAACGCTGCGACCAGTGGCCCGCTGGCCCCAACGAACAGGCTGATAAAACTGGTAAACGTCGAGGCTATAACAATTCCTGGAGCGCCGATGGCGGCTTTTGGCAGTTTGGGTCCCCAGCACAAAAACAGCACAAACAGTGCAATGGTCAGCTGCCAGATTTGAGCGGGTAGATCCACCAGTAACCATGCACCCAAGCTGGCTCCAAGCACAACGCCGGGAGCAAAAGCGGCAATCACTTTCCAGTCAATATGGCGCCAGGTCAGTGCGGCTCGGCCACAGTTTGAACCCAGCTGCACCAGCCCGTGCACCGGGATAATGGCGGCTGGGGGCATCCAGCTGGCCATAATGACGATCAGCAGCAAACCACCACCGGCACCCAGACTGGCGCTGATCATCGAGCCGAGCACTGAGGCCAGTAACAGCAGCAGAGCGACACCTGCGGCCAAGCCCTCTGGTAGCAGCGTTATTTCCATTGACAGAACTCGGAGTTTTTCAGCTCGCGGCCTTTACACAGGGCCTCGGTGGCCAGCTGCACGTCAGCCACGTAATACAGTGACGACAGGCCAAAACGATCCCGTCCCAAGTTGTGAAAAATCATGCCGAACGCGATATCCCCCGCTGAATAGCGCGCTTGGTTGCGGGCAAAGTACTCTGCAGGCCGGCTTAGCAGCTCATCTTGCAAGAGGCTTTTCACTCGTCCCGCTCCGCCGTGGTAGGCCTGAACCAGTAATAAACTGAATAGTTCATCGCGTTTTTTTGCGGGCAACTTACCGAAGCGGTCGGTAAATGCCGGGCGCAAATTACGCGCATTCTGATTGTTCAACTGCAGAGCGCAGTCCATCTGTGCGAGTCTGTGCCAGTAGTTTTTTATTGGAATGCGGCAGTCCGACAGCGCTGCAGGCGACAATTGCATGATTCCACGGGCGTTGGCCGTTGAATGAGCTCGGGTTTGGCCGCCGCTTTCGATCAGTAATTGCCCGGCTAAATAGCGCGGTAACGCTGGCGGGAGTTCACTCAAGCGTTGCTGATCATTGCGCTTGTTGTACACGGCCATCAGCGTTTGGTGCAACGACACTGAATTGCCCTGGCCGCCTACCCTTATGTCATCCCACGCGCCCCACAGGCGATCTTCCTCATTTTGGCCAAGGTAACGGGCAATAGAGCCGGGAAGATCAACGTGGGGTTGGTCGCAGGCCAGTGCAAACGGATACCCGGTCACATCCGCCGCGCCGGCGGCCCAGGCGCTGCTGCGGCCATCCTTGAACATGTCCTTGCGGGTGCCGTTGAGCTGCTGTTGGTTGGCTTCGACAGTGTCAGCGTCTTCACTCCAGCCTAAAAACTGGCCGCGCATATCGTAAAAAATGTGGCGGTTCCGGTTGGCGCAGTAGCTAGACTCGTTCAACACCCAGCTGCGAATGGTGAGCACGTTGCGATAGACGCCCTGGCTGGACCAATACGGGGCGGCCCGCACCACATCGGTCCAGGCGTCGGCCTTGCCAGGGCTAGCAGCGACGCTGCTGATAAACCATGGCAGCGTTGCCAGCAGGGCAGCCTGTAATAGCCGGGTTATCGCGAAAAAAATAGGTGTCATAAAGGCGGTTTCGAACATTGAGTGTTTGAATACTGACCCGTTGGTCGGCCAACGTTGTTACAGGTATGGTGGGTGTGCGCTCACAATAGCAAAAGTTATAACGGTTGAAAGCAGATTATTGTTTTACCGGGGCTTGTGATCTGTTGTGATCGCCCTCACGTTTATCTTTCTACGTTGTAACAGGCTATGCTGATAATCAGGGAGTGCGGTTTTCCCTGTTTTATTCTGATGGCATCGAGGAGGCTAGTGCATTATGAACCAACCGATGGCAATCGAAGAACTGGTATCGGTCGCCCAGGCGGAAGCCATGGGAGAGTTAGATGCCCCGATGATGGCCATAGTGCTGGCCAGTGAACACAGCTACGATTTACCCATTCAATCTCTGGAAACCGACGCCGACAAAGCCCGCTGGGGATTGATTCTTCGCGCTGCGAGGGAACACGTAGAAGCTGACGCGGTAGCGGTGCTGTACCCGGCCTGGACCACCATCCGCAATAAAAAGTCAGGGCAGGCGACCGACACCGCTGCGGGCACAGAGCCCAATGGCGAGAACGACGTCGAGGCGGGTGCGGAAGACGAGGCGGATGGCCCCATCGACACCCTGTTTGTGCAACTACACACCCGTGACCGCATTTACTGGCGTGGTTTCGAGCAAATTCGTGACCCACGGCACCAGCGCATTATTGGTTTTCGTAAAATCAAAGCCTTGTCCACCGATTACCAGCGCGATGAAGCGCCTTCGGTTGCAGCGTGGCTCAGTACACTGTTTGATCCATTACCGAACGAAGGTGAGGAAACCGCGATTGATCTTCAGTTGTCCGATTTACTGGACGAACCAGAAGTGAGCGCAGCCCTATACCCCAGGGATTTGCGGGCGCTGCATTGATTTCAATGATTGAATCAGCAAGGCAGGGGACAGATTTCAAATCTGTCCCCTATTTATCTTTTTAGTTTAAATAGTCCCTGCCCTTTCCACCACCCACATCAGACTGATGGCGCCCACGCCCATAAGAAGCAGCGGCACTACAACCCGTTGATACGCGTTAACGTGTGCCAAGGCATATAAAAGTGGGAAACCAACGATTAGCAACCCTAGCTGCCCCAACTCCACGCCCAGATTGAAGCCCACCAGCGCAATGGCCAAGCTGGAAATTCCGCCGGTCAGGTCGCCCAGCACGCTGGCGAAACCAAAGCCGTGCACCAGGCCGAAGGCGAACGCCAGTTTCCAGGTTTTCCGGCCCAGAAAAGGCCAAATTACATTAAGTGCGGCGAGAGCAATGGAAAGCGCGATGACCGTTTCAACCCAGGCAATGGGAAGCCGAACGATATCCAGCGCTGCCAGGGCCAAGGTGATGGAATGCGCCACCGTAAAGGCTGTCACAATACCCGTCAGTTGTAGTAACCGCGATTTGAATGAGCGGGTTGTGCCCAGATTGTTCTCTTGACGGCGGATCAGCGTAGTCGGCAATACCAGCACCAGCAGAAACAGCATGTGGTCAAGCCCGATCAGCAAATGGATAACGCCTTCAAGAAGAAATGTTGTGAAGGTGCTCCATGGCCCTATAGGCCCGCCGGTAAGGTCAACTATGGGTTGATCCGGAGAAATTACCGTGAGTGAGCGGGTACCTGCAGAGGTGATTTCAACCAGTCCTCTGTGCAGGCTGTCTACATCAAACAGCAGAGTGTATTCAATTTGCTGCGGGAGCTCGCCGTTAAGGCAGTCAATGCCGTATTGGGTCGCAAGATAGGGGCCATCACTGTGCGAGCTCAGTCCCCATGCCTGGCCTTTGAGGTTACAGGCGCCCTGCTCGCTGGCAAGGGTGACCGCATTCTCAATGGCTTGTGTCGTAGCGGATCGTTGGGCGCGAAGCTCCTGCCCCGTGAGCTGTTGATCGCCATTGGCGTCTAGGGGAATCAACAGAGCGAGATCTCGCAGTGCGACGTCAATGCGTATCTCGGCGGCGTCCAGGTCAAGATAAATAAAGCTGTCACTGGCTTTATGAGCAACCGCTGTGCTTGCGAAGGCAACCATCGCCAACAGTGTAAAAAGTTGCATGGCGCGCATCATGAGTCCTCCGGATAGCGTTCATCAGACTGATTCTGCTGTTTAAGCCATTCGCGGAGTTGGCCCAGTGCTGTGCTGTCTTGCGCAGCAATGGCAGCCCTGAGTGCCAGGCGGGTATCCAGAGGTTCACGTTGTGATGCCCAGTTGGCCATGGCGTGTTGTAGGGCAGCCGTTGGCCGCTGCTCAATATCCAGCTCGAAACTGGCCAGGTCGCGCTGATGCAACATGGAGCCACGCCATAGTGCTTCATCAAATCGCTCCCGCAATTGTGAGGCCAGCGCCGATGCGTCTGGATGATCTACGCGGCGCATAGCGATAGCACGGATCACCGCTAACGTATCAATCGCCTCGTAACCCTCGGTCAGGGCCAACGCCTGATCAGGTTCGTCGGCTTGCAGGAACCAGTCCGCAAGCTGTGCCCGGGTGTATAAATCGTCCGGACCCTGATTTAGTACCCGATACCAATGCACAATCGCAGAGCGTTTGCCCAGCTGTGCCGCGATGTCGCCCAATGTACCCTCAGCCCACAAACGCTGTTGGTCGGTTGCTCTACCCAAAGACCGGGTTGCGGTAATCAGCGTGTCGTAAGCGGCTTTGGCCGCGCCTGTACGCGCGGCCACCTGTGCATGACAGCTTGCAGCGATCAGACCGGGGTACTCGGTTGTTAGCTGATCGCACAGTGTTTGTGCCCGTCCGTAATGCCCCTGAACAATCTCAATGTTGGCCAGTGTCACCAGCGCCTGGACTCGTTGTGTTGGCGCTTGCGAGCGGTCGAGCACCGTTTGAATGTCTTGTCGTGCTGCATCGAACTGGTGCAGGCTCTGTGCAAGCGTTGCCCGTAGAACCAACAATGCATCCGTTAGCTCCGTGCCGGCTTGTTGTTTGAACAAGCGTTCGGCATAGCCTAAAAACCGGGGGTCGCCACTAAGACGCGCCTCGGAGATCAGCCTTTTAACCTCTACCGCCATCGCTTCGGGGGAAGAGGTGGCGCCATCGCTGGCGGGGCCAGACGCGGGCAGGGTCACCAGCACAGCGTCGTCGTCAAAATCATGTTGAATGGGGCTGGGTGCGGCGGTTGATGTTGCTGAACACAGCAAACCCAGCAGGCCAAATCCCAAAAAAAAAGCCCCCCCGCGCCAACGCGCGGGAAGGGAGAGGACCGGCTGCAAAGCAGGCCGGGTCCGGTGTGCCGATATTTTATCGGAGAAGGTCATCGAAGGCCTGTGGATTGTCCTGGTCGTTAAAGCTGAATGTGACGTTATTCAACTCCGTAGGCTCCCGATTGGCATTCGGGTTAGCAAATTCGTTCTTAACGAAGGTGCCGAAATCCACTGACGCCGCAGGTTGCGGGGCCTGGCTACTGTTGCCGCCAGAGCCGTCAAAACATCCCGTCAAGGCCAGAGCCACCAGCCCCGTCGCAGCTAACTTAATGGTTAATTTCATTTTTCACTCCTCAAGAATTGGGTGAGCCGGCCAGCGGAGTCGCCAGGTACGGGAACACGACTTGAAGTTCGGTTGGGTCAAGCTGAACGCCATCGGTAAAGGGTGTGTCTTTATTTGGGGCGTCAGTGGTCAGGGCACCCATGACGACTCTTAAGGCGGAATCCACAACGTCATCGACGGGGCGGCGACCGTTCGGGAATCCGGCGTTGTCACTGCCCAGAACGCCTAGGTCATTTTGCGTGGCCGCAGCTGTAGCGGCGATAGCGGGGTTCAGGCGCAGCATTTCTGACGCTTGCACGCCCACTGGCATATTGACCCCAGCCACACCGGTCAAAAACGCTGACACTAAATCGGTGCGGGGAAAGTTATTCGGTGCTACAGCGCCTGCGCCGCTGAACAGTATTTCCAACAGTTCCGGCAGAGTCGGGTTAGTGACGTAAGTGGCAAACTGGCTATCATCTTTCGGTTCGCTGGCGTTGAACCGGTCCTTATCCTTAAGGCCGATGACGACTTCGTTCACCAGCGGCATGCCCAAGCGCGAAACTTGGGTCCAGGCGCCACCTTCCACGGTAGCTCCCTTGCCGTCTGCGCTGGGTGCTGGATTAATGATTCTCGCCTGGCGCAAGCTAGCGGTGGTCCAACCACCAATGACTGGTTGGCCCGAAGCGTTTGCCGCGGTGCCGGTCAGGCACTGGGCGGGCACTTCCAGGGCAAACGAGGTTACGTTCTTATCGTCTAGGTCCCCTTTACCTTCGCCGTTACGCAGTCCGAGAGGATTGGTGTTCACCAGGTCGAAAATCTCGCCGAGATTGACCGCAAAAGCTTCTTTGCGCTGACCGACAAACACCTTGGCGTTGACGGAACAGCCTGGAATGGCCATCTGGAAAATATGCTGATTGGCATAAGTCTGGTAATCGGCAAACGATTTACCACCGATGTTGTCCAGAGGTTTGTCAAATGTAGCGGTGCCATTGGAGGCATTCGTTGCGGTCTGGACGGTGCCGGTGCGGCGGTCACCACGAACAACGGAAACCGTATACTCTTGGCTGACTTGAACATTGGCGCTGTCGGCGGCGTTACCAATGTTCTTTAGTGGCACAGAGACCATTTTCTGGTCGCCAGCCGGGCCAACCGGTAACTGGATGTCGTTTAGGGTGGTAGTGAACTGGAACTGGAACGTCAGGTCTTCCTGAGCGTTACCGCTGTTATCGATGTGAATTTCGTAAAGGGCATCTTCATCCATATCGAAATAGTTGGGACCGCCGTAGGCATCTTGCAAAGGCAAGTAATTGGCGATCAGGGTGACATAGTCTTCGCGACCGGATTCATAGCTGCGGAACATGTAAAAATCGGTGCCGTCCACTTTTGGCACTTCGGTTATGAAAGGCGCTTCGCGGTGACTGGAGGCGTGGCTCAGGCCGGCGCTCAAACAGACGCTGGTAACAGCGATAGCCAGAGCAGAACGTTTAATAATGGTGTTCATAGTGTTTCCTCAGAGTGCTTTGTTTTGGTTATGACAACGAGGTAACGCGCAGCCGTACAATAAAGATGCACGCTGCAATGAAAAAAATTACAGTGGTGTTTGCATCTCGCCGGGATGGGCAGGGCGTACTAAATAATGATAGTCGTACGGAGTTGAAATGTCTCAGACTAAAAACGATCAGGACGACCTTATGCGCTTGCTGGTAGCCGTATCCCGTGAAGACCGTGACGCCTTCCAGCAGCTTTATCATAGGGTGTCCGCCCGAATGTTCGGAATGTGTCTGAAACTGGCAGGGCAGCGCGATCTGGCGGAAGATGCCTTACAGGAGGCGTTTCTCCAGATATGGCATCGTGCCCGCGAGTATCACACCGATCGCGGTATGCCGTTAAGCTGGATGATGAGCATTGCGCGCTACCGGACACTGGACATGATGCGGGCGCGCAAGATTCGTCGTAACGGCGGTGAAGAGCATCTTGAGTACGTTGAAGACGGGCGCGAGGGTCCTCTTGATGAGTCCCTTCGCAGCGCCGGAGAAGCACAGCTTAGCGGTTGCCTCAATGAGCTCAGCGATGCGCAGCGTGACAGCATTCTACTCTCTTACTACAAAGGGCTGACGCACGATGAGTTGGCCCATGTCCTGAGCACTCCATTGGGGACGGTGAAAAGCTGGGTGCGCCGTGGACTGATGACTTTAAAGAGGTGCCTGGAACAATGAATAAGACACCTGAACGCATTGAAAATCTTGCCGCCGAGTATGTTCTGGGTTCACTCCAGGGCCTTGCACGTAAGCGCTTTGAGCGCTGGATGATGGAATCCACAAAGGTACGGCAAGAGGTCTGGTTCTGGGAGCAAAAACTCGGTCCATTGTCCGTCGAAGTGGCAGAGGTCAACCCTCCTTCGTCTGTGTGGACTTCAATTGAACGCCGCTTATGGCAACAAGAGCGGCCTGCCGGTAAAGCCCAATCCCGCGCCAACCAACGGTGGTTCTGGCCTGGCTGGAGTATTGTTGCGACGGCTGCCGCTCTGGTTATGGCGGTTTTATTGCTCCAGCCGTCGCAGGGGATTCCCCAGATGCAGCTTTCAGGCGCTGTTGTTCAGGCTGGTATCAATGATCCGCTCTGGCTGGTGAGTGAGACGGGTTCTAACAATCTGTTGAAGTTGCGCTCGGTCGCCGCCAATGCCGCCGAAACCGATAAAGATTACGAACTCTGGATCGTACCGGAGAATGGTCAGCCCCTATCGCTTGGCGTTATTCCTGTGGGTGGGGTGCACCAAGTGACATTGACGGATGCGGCCAGAGACGCGCTGTCACAAAGCCGCACCCTCGCCATCAGTCTGGAGCCCAGCGGAGGCTCGCTAACCGGGGCTCCAACAGGTCCGATTCTACACGTGACTCAACTGTACGAGATTTAATGAACCCGAAACGGGGACAGATTTTAAATTTGTCCCCTATCTTGCGTACTTTGCTTGCTGCGCAGGGGGTGCGGATTCGGGTTTGATGAGCGAATGGTTTATAATCGCGTCTTTTTAAATTTGCACCGACAAAACACTGACGCCCAAGGCGCGACAAGGCTGATTCGTGATCGTATTTGACGAGATAGAGAAATCCTACCAGGTGGGGGGTAAAGCTGTTCCTGCGCTGCACCCCACCAGCTTTGCTATTGAAACCGGCGAAGTATTTGGCATAGTCGGCCATTCCGGCGCTGGCAAATCCACCTTGGTACGGTTGATTAACTTGCTGGAACGCCCGACCGGCGGCAGCATCAAGATCGACGGCGAAGACGTTACCCATTATAACGCCTCCCAGTTGCGTGCTTTTCGCCGCAACGTTGGCATGATCTTCCAGCACTTCAATCTGTTGTCATCAAAGACGGTTAACGACAACATCGCCTTTCCCATGAAACTGGCCGGCATCTATTCAAAATCTGAGATCCAGCAGCGGGTTGAAGAGTTGCTCGAGCTGGTCAGCTTGTCTGAACACGCCATAAAGTTCCCGTCGCAGCTTTCAGGCGGCCAAAAACAACGAGTAGGCATTGCGCGCGCTCTGGCCTGCCGGCCCACCATTTTGCTGTGCGACGAAGCCACCAGCGCGCTGGACCCGCAAACCACCCAATCGGTGCTGAAACTGCTGGCCGATATCAACCGCGAACTGGGTTTGACCATCGTGCTGATTACCCACGAAATGGACGTGGTGCGCCGAGTGTGTGACCGGGTCGCGGTGATGGATGCAGGCCGCGTGGTGGAAATGGGCCCGGTGAGCGATGTGTTTCTGCATCCGCAACACCCCACTACCCGCGACTTTGTCTTCGAAAGCGAAAATATCGATAGCCTTGAACTGCAGCAGGATTTTAAAAAGGCCAAAGGCCGCATTCTTCGCCTGACCTTCAAAGGCGAGTCGACCTACGACCCGTTACTTGGCAGCGTGGCGCGAAAGTCCGGGGTCGACTTCAGCATCATCTCCGGTCGCATTGACCACATTAAAGATACGCCTTACGGCCAGCTGACTCTGGCACTGGTGGGCGGCGACCTGGCTGTGGCCATGGCCGCGCTGGAAGCTGCAGACGTGCACGTAGAGGTGATGAACTGATGAAAGCCCTGATGCAGGATTTGTTAAGCAACGTAGACTGGATGGAAATCGGCATTGCCAGTTGGGACACCCTGATTATGGTGGCCATGTCGCTGCTGTTCAGCGTGGTGATTGGCCTGCCCGTTGGTGTGCTGCTGTTTTTGTTTGGCAAGCGCCAGCTGCTGGAACAGCCCTTGGCCTACGCGGTACTGTCGTTCGTAGTGAACGTACTGCGTTCGGTGCCGTTTATCATTCTGTTGATTGTGATGATTCCGTTTACCGTGATGATGATAGGCACCTCTCTGGGCGTTGCGGGGGCTATACCACCACTGGTCGCCGGCGGCGCGCCCTTCTTTGCTCGTCTGGTAGAAACGTCGCTGCGGGAAGTGGACCGCGGCATTATCGAAGCCACCCAGGCCATGGGCGCTAACGTGCGGCAAATTGTCCTCGGTGCCTTGTTGCCGGAAGCGCTTCCGGGCATCATCGCCGGTGTTACCGTCACCGCAATAACCTTGGTGTCTTATGCGGCTATGTCCGGCGTGATTGGCGGAGGCGGCCTGGGCGACCTGGCCATTCGTTTCGGTTATCAACGGTTCCAAACCGACGTTATGGTCATCACCGTCGCGTTACTGGTGATTTTCGTACAGCTGCTCCAAATGCTAGGCGATCGTCTAGTTATACATTTCAGTCGTAAATAGCGGCGAATTAACCTTCAGATGCACCCAAGGAGAACACAGATGACTTTCAAGAAGACCCTGATTGCCCTAGCCGCTGCGGCTACTTTGTCTGCTGCTGTTAGCGCCGAAGAACTCAGCATTGCTGCCACTCCGGTCCCCCACGCGGAAATCCTGGAATTTGTGAAACCGATGCTGGCCGAGCAGGGCGTAGAGCTAGACGTAAAGGTATTCACCGACTACATCCAGCCCAACGTTCAGGTTGACCAGAAGCGCATGGACGCCAACTTCTTCCAGCACCAGCCGTACCTGGACGAGTTTAACGCCGGTCGTGGTACAAACCTGGTTACGGTTACCGGCGTGCACGTTGAGCCTTTCGGTGCTTACTCCAGCAAAATCAAATCGTTGGACGAGCTGAAAGACGGCGGCGTTGTTGCCATTCCTAACGACCCCACAAACGGCGGTCGCGCCCTGCTGCTGCTGCAAAAAGCCGGACTGATCACCTTGAAGGAAGGCAGCAAAATCACCGCAACACCGCGCGATATTGCCGACAACCCGAAGAACCTGGAATTTAAAGAACTGGAGGCCGCTACCCTGCCGCGTATCCTGAACCAGGTAGACGTTGCCCTGATCAACACCAACTACGCGCTGGAAGCGGGCCTGAACCCCACCAAGGACGCGCTGATCATCGAAGGTTCGGATTCACCTTACGTCAACATTCTGGTGGCTCGCCCAGATAACAAAGACAGCGACGCTATGAAGAAGCTGGCAGCCGCGCTGACATCCGAAGACGTGAAAGACTTTATTAACGAGAAATATCAGGGAGCGGTCGTTCCTGCTTTTTAAGAGCACCTGCATTCTGATGTGTTATTGATATAAAAAAGGCCGGGCTGCTAACGCAACCCGGCCTTTTTGCATTGCTAAAAATGCAAACAGCGCGATTTAATCGCCAGACCAGTTGGTGGTCGGGTCTGGAGTCATACGCAGGTACGACTTAACCGCCTTGTAGCCTTTTGGGAAGCGTTGTTTGATTTCGTCTTCATCTTGCAACGAAGGCACAATCACCACGTCGCCGCCGCGTTCCCAGTTACCCGGGGTGGCGACTTTGTGTTCATCCGTCAGCTGCAAGGAGTCGATAACCCGCAGTACTTCGTTGAAGTTGCGACCCGTGCTGGCAGGGTAAGTGATGATCAAACGCACTTTCTTGTTCGGATCAATCACGAACAGCGAGCGTACGGTCAGCGTGCTGTTGGCATTGGGGTGAATCATGTCGTATAGCTCGGCCACTTTACCGTCGTGGTCGGCAATGATCGGGAAGTTAACGGTGCAACCCTGGGTTTCGTTGATGTCTTTGATCCAGTCGTGGTGGGAATCAACGGGGTCAACACTCAACGCCATGGCTTTCACATTGCGCTTGGCAAACTCGCCCTTCAGCTTGGCGGTCAGGCCCAGCTCGGTGGTGCACACCGGGGTAAAGTCTGCCGGGTGTGAAAACAGCACACCCCAGCCGTCGCCGAGCCATTTATGGAAACTGATTTTACCCTCACTGGAATCCTGCTCAAAATCCGGTGCGGTATCTCCAAGGCGTAAACTCATGTTCGCTCTCCTTCGATGCAGTATCTGATCGCGTTGTTTGAGGTTCCGGCAGGTAAACGGCCGAGCCTGGTTATTGATTGTATATAAAAATGGAGCGGTGCCGGATGACAGGAATGCAAGGGTTAGTTGATACACCTCATCCGGCACGGGTCTGCTCGTTCTCAGCCGTAATGGCCGTTGTATCAGAGGCCTGCCGCTTTTTCTTTCTCAAAATGCTCTTTGGTCAGTTTGAACACCACCGGGCTGAGTAGCGCCAGGGCAATCAGGTTGGGCAGTGCCATCATGGCATTCAGCGTGTCTGCTATCAGCCAGATCAGGCCCAGGTTTACGGTTGCGCCAACGGGGATAGCAAGGACCCAGGCAATTCGATAAGGCACTATAGCCTTTACGCCGAACAGGAATTCAACGCTGCGCTCACCGTAGAATGACCAGCCAAGAAGGGTCGTAAAGGCAAAAACAGCCAGAGCTATGGCCACCACATAATCGCCAACGCCCGGAAGCGCCTGTGAGAACGCCATGGACGTGAGTGCCGCGCCGGATTCGCCGGATGTCCATACACCAGAAGTGATGATGACCAGGCCGGTGATCGTACAAATAATGATGGTGTCAATAAAGGTGCCCAGCATGGCGATCATACCCTGATTGATAGGGTTCTTGGTTTGCGCTGCCGCGTGGGCGATAGGCGCAGAGCCCAAACCGGCCTCGTTGGAAAAAACACCCCTGGCAACGCCGAACCGGATGGCTGCCCAGACTGCCGCACCGGCAAAGCCGCCTTCTGCAGCGATGGGGCTGAACGCATGCTCGAAGATTAGCCCAAATGCGGCAGGAATCTCGGCGAAATTAATGGCCAGTACAACCAGTCCAGCAAGTAGGTACGACACTGCCATAATAGGAACGAGCGCGCTGGCTACCTGCCCGATGCGGCGAATACCGCCAATCAGAACCATACCCACCAGAACCATCAGGATAACGCCGCTGATCCAGTGTGGCAGGCCGAATGTGGCTTCCATTACGTCTGCAACCGAGTTGGCCTGTACGGTATTGCCGATGCCGAAGCCGGCAATAGCGGCGAAAACGGCAAACAGCACGCCCATCCAGGCCCATTTTTTGCCAAGCCCGTTACGAATGTAATACATGGGCCCGCCGACATAGGAGCCGTTCTCATCGACCTCGCGGAAGCGCACCGCGAGCACCGCTTCAGAGTACTTGGTCGCCATTCCCACCAGGGCTGTCAGCCACATCCAGAACAGGGCCCCCGGGCCGCCGAGGAAAACCGCGGTGGCCACGCCGGCGATGTTACCGGTTCCGACAGTGGCTGAAAGGGCGGTCATCAGAGCCTGAAACGGCGGAATCTCACCATCTGACTCCGCACCTGCGGCGCTGCGACCGTTCCACATCAGGCGAAAACCCGCACCGAGCTTGAATATGGGCATCAGCTTCAGGCCGAGACTTAAAAACAGCCCCACACCAAGAATGAGTATCAACATGGGTGGCCCCCAAACCAGCCCGTTGATTGCACTAAATACGTTTTCAATAGCGTCCATGAGAATCCTTTTTTATATGCCATGGTTCGATATATATGTGCCATGGTTTGATTTTTTGATTTTACCCGCAAGGGGTATAACTTACTGAGCTTACTCAATTACTGTCCTGTGTAAACCGGCACTTGGTTAAAGCTGGAGAATTCGGCGAATATTGCCTATGTTTACAGCACAGGGTTGAGGTTTGGCCAATGCCGGCCGGGTCAAACAGAAATGCGGGGAATTGCTCATGTGTGCACTCAGAGTTTCCGATGTTATGTTCAATCATATTGAGCCCGTCCGCTGCGGGACACCCCTAACCAAAGTGGTCAAGGCGCTGCTGGAGAATCATATTTCCGGGCTGCCGGTGGTTGATGCGAGTCGGCGTTTGCTTGGTTTTGTGTCTGAGCAGGATTGTATCCATGCGTTACTGGTGAGCAATTATCACTGTGAGGGTGATCCGATTGTGGACGATGTTATGTTCCGTGAACCCGTGTGGATTTCACCTGGCACGGCGATTGTTGACCTTGCCCAGAAACTCGGCGCTGGCAAACCGAAAGTGTACCCGGTTGTTGATCACGGCAAACTGGTGGGCATAGTCACCCGCAGCGCCATTTTGGAACACCTTGTTAACGCAGGTTGCAGCGTGGGCACACCAAGGTTTGCTAACTCCGATGACTGAGGGTTAACCTTGTCCGGATACACTAATACCGAGGGCACTATGGAACTGATTTCAACGAACGCCAGCTTTGGCGGCGAGCACCGCCGTTACCGCCACACCGCCGCTACCCTGGAATGCCAGATGGAATTTGCTGTTTTCCTGCCGCCCCAGGCGCTGGCAGAACCGGGCCACAAGGTCCCGGTGTTGTATTGGCTGTCTGGCCTGACCTGCAACGACGAAAATTTTATGCAAAAAGCCGGTGCACAGAAACTGGCCTCTGAGTTGGGTCTGGCGATTGTGTGCCCGGATACCAGCCCGAGGGGCATCAATTTGCCGGGGCAAGACGACAGCTACGATTTTGGCAGCGGTGCAGGTTTTTATGTGAATGCCACAGAGCAGCCTTGGGCGCCCCACTACCGGATGTACGATTACGTAGTGAAGGAACTGCCCCAAGTGGTAGAAAACGAATTGCCCGTCAGTGCTGAAAAATCCATCAGCGGCCATTCTATGGGTGGTCACGGAGCGTTGATATGCGCGCTCAAAAACCCGGGGCTTTACCGGTCGGTATCGGCGTTTTCACCCGTTGCCCATCCGGTGGAGTGCCCTTGGGGCCAGAAAGCCTTTGCCGGCTATCTGGGTGACAACCAGGAAAAGTGGAAACAGTGGGATGCCACCCTGCTGATCGCGGATGCCCAGGAACGCTTGCCGTTACTGATTGACCAAGGCACTGCCGACCAATTTCTGGCAGAGCAGCTGAACCCGCAGGCGCTGGTTCAGGCCTGCCACAGCGTTAACCATCCGGTAACCCTGCGCATGCAGTCCGGCTACGATCACAGCTATTTCTTTATTGCGTCTTTTATTGACGACCATCTGCGCCATCACGCGGACGCCTTAGGCTTGGCCCAACCCCAGTTGTAGCCGAACAGGCGCCAGCCCATCAGCACACTGGCGGAGATAAGGCCGCCAGTAAGCCCTACCCAGAAGCCCGCGGCCCCCATGGCCGGCACCAGAACGCTGGTAAACGCCAGCGCATAGCCCAGCGGCATACCCACCACCCAGAATGAAAACAGCATAATGATCATCGGAATGCGGGTGTCTTTATAGCCCCGCAGGCCACTGATGCAGGTAACCTGAATAACATCCGCCACCTGAAAAAACGCGGCGTACATCAACAGAGTAACGCTGACTGCCTGAACTTCGGGGTCACTGGAATAGAGCGCGGCAATGGGCGCACGGAATACAAACAGGACAATCGCAAACAGCAGTGAAATAAACGCAGCCAGAATTATCGCACTGCGTGACAGCAGCCGCGCAGACTCAGGCGACCCCGCGCCTACCAGAAAGCTCACCCGCAGGGTGATGGCCATGCCCAGGCTCAGCGGCAGCATAAACAATAAAGACACCACGTTTAACGCAATCTGGTGCCCGGCCACCACCACTGGCCCCAAAGGCGCCAGAAACAGTGCGATCACGGCAAACATGCTGGCCTCTACAAAGATGGTAAAACCAATGGGCAAACCCAGCCGCAATACATAGTGCAGTACACGCGGGTTGGGGCGGGCGACGTAGGCCAGCAGGCGAAAATTCTGATACATCCGGCTGCGGTTCAGGTAAGTCAGTAACCCGATTGCAGCGATACCGTTGGATAGCGACGTGGCCCAGCCACAGCCGACACCTCCCATAGCGGGAATGCCCAGGCCACCGTAGATAAACAAATAGTTCAGTGGCAGGTTGAACAGGGTGCTGATCAGTGAAAACACCATAATCACCCGGGTATGGCCCAGGCCATCGGTCAGTCCGCGCAGAGCGGTCATCAGCAGCAGTGCGGGAACGCCCCAGGCGAACGCATCCAGGTAGCCCTGGGCAATGCCGGCGGTGGCCGGTTCCAGCTTCATCAGGGTCAACACCGGGTGCACATTCGTTAGCAGCAGAATCATAATCACGGCCGCTGCTGCCGCAATATAAAGCCCTTGCCAGACCGTTGGCATAATCCGCCGCAGTTTGTTGGCGCCTTTATAGCCGGAAATAATGGGCTGCTGGGCGCTCAGAACGCCCCAGAAAAACAGGAACAATGGCATCCACAGGCTGGAACCAATGCCCACCGCGGCCAGATCCTGGGCGCTGGCGTGGCCAGCCATAACGGTATCAATCACGCCGTTTGCCATCTGTGCAACCTGCGCCACCAGAATAGGCCCGCCCAGTATCGCCAGGGTTTTCCATTCCAGCAGCACCCGTTTAGCGAAAGGCTGGCGGATAGCGGGCAGTGGCTGGTGCAGTTCATCCATAACAAGTGTCCGAAATACGGTCGAATTCGGTGGCGGCTCTGAATGACCAGTCAGGCGCCGTCTATTGGGGAGCGGATGTTACCGGATTCGGGCGCCCAGGGGCATTGCGCATTGTCCGCATAGGCGTTGGCCAAGGCTTTTTTGCAGCCTGTAATTGGTCGCAAAAGCAGGTAAAATACTGCCCTTCATTTTTGCAGGCGCAGCGGGCATGGGTTTTTTGGTATTTGTTACGATTCTCTGGGCGTTTTCGTTCAGTTTGATCGGCGAGTTTCTAGCGGGCAGGGTCGACAGCTATTTTGCAGTTCTTACCCGGGTGTTGCTGGCAGCGCTGGTATTTTTACCGCTTACCCGCTGGCGCGGTGTGCCCGCTGGGCTGAAAAAAGGCATTCTGGTCAGCGGTATGCTGCAGTTTGGCATTACCTACGTGTGCCTGTATCAAGCGTTTAGCTATCTGTCGGTGCCAGAGGTGCTGTTATTCACTATCTTCACACCGTTGTACGTAACCTTGGTAGACGACGCCCTGAACCGGCGCTTCTCCCCGGCGGGGCTGATGGCGGCCGCAGTGGCCACCTTGGGCGCCGGCGTTATTCGCTATGATGGCCTGAGTGAAGACTTCATCACCGGTTTTTTATTGCTGCAGATAGCCAATATCACCTTTGCCGCGGGCCAGGTGGGTTACAAACACGTGATGGCACGCTACCCCTTGCCCATTCCACCCTGGCGCACCTTTGGTTACTTTTTCTTTGGCGCTTTAATCGTGGCACTGCCATCGTTTCTGATTTTTGGCAACGCCGACAGGTTGCCTGGCACGCTTACGCAGTGGGGCATTCTGGCCTGGCTCGGGCTGGCGGCATCGGGCCTGGGTCTGTTTCTGTGGAACCGTGGCGCCTGCTACGTTGACGCCGGCACCCTGGCGGTAATGAACAACGCTCTGGTGCCTGCCGGTTTATTGGTGAATCTGTTGATCTGGAACCGCGATGCGGATATTCCTCGCCTGGCTGTGGGCGGCGCGATCATTCTGGCGTCTTTGTGGCTGAACTCGTGGCTACGGGCTCGCTGGGCAGTGGCCAGAGGCAGAATCTAAGCGATTGGGTGGCATCGGCTGGCCAGTGCTGGCAAAATCTCGCTTCAAGAGTCCAGGCCTGATCTGGGGCAACCCTTATTAAGTTCATTTCTTAGCCCAAAGCACAGGAACAAGAACATGACTCAGTCGAAAACAGCCCCGGGCAACAACTCAGGTTTGTCCCGTGGTCTTTGGTCTTCCCGCTTCGCCTTTATTCTGGCGGCAACCGGTTCTGCCGTGGGCCTTGGCAACATTTGGAAATTCCCTTATGTAACCGGTGAGAACGGCGGTGGTGCCTTTGTACTGGTGTACTTGTTGTGCATCGCTGTTATTGGTGTGCCCATCATGATGGCGGAGGTTTTCATTGGCCGCAACGGCCGTCACAACCCCATCACCAGCATGCGCCTGGTCGCTGAGCGCAACCTGAAATCGCCAGTCTGGCGTATTTCGGCGGTAATCGGCATGATTGCGGCTTTTGCCATTCTGTCGTTCTATTCGGTGATTGGTGGCTGGGCGGCGTCTTACGTTGGCCATGCGGCCATGGGCGACTTCACTGGTGGTACTGCGGAATCCATTGGTGATTTGTTTGGCGGCCTGTTGGCCAGCCCTGTGCAGTTGCTGGCCTGGCACACTGTGTTTATGGCACTGGTAATACTGGTAGTGTCGCAAGGCCTGAAGGGTGGCCTGGAACGCGCTGTTACCATTTTGATGCCGGCGCTGTTCCTGCTTTTGCTGGTTGCGGTGGGTTACGCGACAACAACCGGCCATTTCGGCGAAGCCGTTAGCTTTCTATTTACGCCAGATTTTTCCAAGCTGACGATTGAAGGCGTGCTGATTGCTCTGGGCCACGCGTTCTTTACCCTTAGCCTGGGTATGGCCATTATGATGGCCTACGGTTCCTACCTTGGTAACGATGTTCCGGTTGGCCGCACTATGGTTATTGTAGCCTTGATGGACACCGTGGTCGCACTGCTGGCTGGCTTGGCCATTTTTCCGGTGGTCTTTGCTAATGGCCTCGAGCCCAGCGCCGGTCCGGGGCTGATTTTCCAGACCTTGCCGCTGGCGTTCGGCAATATGCCTATGGGCGGCCTGTTTGGCACGCTGTTCTTTATTCTGCTGTTGTTTGCCGCCTGGACTTCTGGCATCTCGCTGCTAGAACCGGTAGTGGAATGGGCGGAAGAAAATACCAATATGAACCGCACTGGCAGTGCCGTTGTGGTGGGCACACTGTGCTGGTTATTGGGTATTGCCTCTATTTTGTCGCTGAACGTGTGGTCAGATGTGACCCCGCTGGGTATGTTCGCAGCGTTCGAAGGCAAAACTATTTTCGACTTGCTGGATTACTTCACCGCCAACTTCCTGCTGCCGCTGTCTGGTTTGCTAACCGCCATTTTCGTGGGCTGGTTTGTGGCGAAAGAGTCGTTGAAAGCAGACCTGAATTTGCACGGTGCCACGTTTGCGCTGTGGCTTAATCTGCTGCGCTATGTAACGCCAGTGGCGGTGATTATTGTGTTTGTATACAACCTGCTGGGCTAGCCGCGTGCGCTGAGCGCTTGCAAAGCTCCGTGTAAAACGCGTAAAACCCGGTAGGTGACAAGCCTTACCGGGTTTTTTTGTTTAGGATTCTAGCGTTATGAGAACATAGCACCATGACACGCAGCGTACTGATTATTGAAGACAACCCCGCCATCGCCGAACTGGTGAGCATGCAGGTAAGCGACCTAGGCATGACGCCTGTGCTGGCAAACCGCGGCGACGACGGCTTGGCACGTTTTCGCCAAGGCGGCATCGATCTGGTGGTTCTGGACTTGATGTTGCCGGGCCTTGATGGCCTGGCGGTGTGCCGTGAAATCCGCACCGCGCCAGATTACGTGCCGGTGCTGATGCTGACCGCTAAAAGCACCGAGCTGGACCGCGTGCTGGGGCTGGAAATGGGCGCCGACGATTACCTGATCAAGCCTTTTAGTGTGGCCGAGCTGGGCGCCCGTATAAAGGCTTTGTTTCGTCGTGGAGATGCCTTTTCGGCCCGCGCAACAGCCACGCCAGAAAGTCGCGTAATTGAGGTAGACGGCCTGCGTATGGATTCGTCACGGCGGCGGGTGTTTGTAAAGGATGCCGAGGTAGAACTGACCGCCCGCGAATTCGATCTGCTGTGGCACTTCGCCAGCCATCGTGGCCGTGTGTTCAGCCGCGCCCAGTTATTGGATTCTGTGTGGGGCTACAATCACCAGGGTTACGAGCATACGGTGAACACCCACATCAACCGCCTACGTAACAAAATTGAAACCGACCCCTCCGAACCGCGCTATGTGCAAACGGTATGGGGTGTTGGTTATAGATTCAAGGACTGACCATGGCTCTGCCTTTGTTGCGAACACTCTATGCTCGGTTGGCTCTGGGTTTATTTCTGCTGTTGCTGGTGATTGGCACCTTATTCAGCGCCCTGAGCTTTTATTCGGTTCGTGAATACAGTGCCGCGGTAAATCAACAGCTCAATCGTGATTTGGCCAGTCGATTAGTTGCTGACCGTAATCTGGTGACCGGTGACCAGATTAACCATCGCGAGTTAGAGCGCTTGTTCGATCTGTACATGAGCATCAACCCGAGCATTGAAATTTACCTGCTGGATTTGCAGGGCCGGATTGTTTCGTTTTCTGCCAATCCTGACAAAATCAAGCGCAATCAAGTGTCGTTGCAGCCGATTCAGACCTTGCTGACCAACCCTGACGTGTACCCATTGCCCGGCGACGACCCTCGTAGCCACGATCGCCGCAAAGTGTTTTCAGTGACACCAGTGCCCAACGCCGACAACCCGACCGGTTACCTCTATGTAGTGCTGCGAGGCGAGCAGTACGATTTTGCCGAAAGCATGGTGCACAGCAACCACTTGCTAAAAATGGCGGCGGGCGCCCTGACCCTGAGCCTGGCGGTTGGCTTGTTGGCAGGGCTGGTGTTTTTCCGCCTGTTGACCCGGCGACTAAGCCGGTTGACGGCCCGGGTAGAAGGCTTTGAGGCAAAAACAAATATAGATTTGGAGCCGCAAGCGTCGCTTTTGCCCGGCGAGCGGGGTGACGATCTGGACTATCTGAGCTTGCGCTTCGACGCAATGGCGCAGCGCATTGCCGCCCAGCTTGAACTGTTGAAAGATAAAGACCATCAGCGGCGCCAGCTTGTAGCCCAGGTATCACACGATTTACGCACGCCTTTGGCAGCGGTGCAGGGCTACCTGGAAACCCTAAGCCTGAAACAGGACTCCCTGGATCTGGATCAGCGCCGTCGTTTTTTGGCGATTGCCCTGGGGGAAACCCGCCGCCTTGGCCAGCTGGTGGATGAGCTATTCGAGCTAGCGGCCCTGGACGCCCGTGAAAAGCAGCCTAACCCTGAATGCTTCATGGTGGCCGAACTGGCGCACGACGTGGTGCAAAAACACGCCCCTGGCGCCGGGCAGAATAGCGTAAGCCTGAGTATTGGAACGGTTGAACCCGCCATGGTAAACGCTGATATTGCGATGACCGAGCGGGTACTGGACAACCTGATCAGCAACGCCATCAGCCACTCACCGGCGGGCACTAAAGTGCGGGTGAGCGTAGCGGCAGACGCGAACGGTGTGAGTATTCACGTGTCAGATTCAGGTTCGGGCATTGACGAACAGGCCCTGGCGCACATTTTTACTCCGTTCTATCAGGCGCCTGGCGCAAATCGCAGCGGCCACGCCGGGCTTGGGCTGGCCATAGCGCGGCGTATGGCAGAACTGCAGCAGGGCCACATAACTGTGCACAATCGTCCCGCTGGCGGCGCGGAATTTTTATTCTGGCTGCCTTTGGCCGACGAAAAACAATCCACGCCGTTATAAATTCGTAACATTATAGGAACGTTTTGGTGATGCCTCAGGGTTAGGATGATCATCGAACATTACTTTTAGGAGTTTTCATATGAATCGCAGACTACAAGCAATTCTTGTTGCAACGGCCATAGCGGCCAGCGGGGCGTTCTACGCAGCCTTCGCCTCCGCTGAAAAGAACATTGCCGTGAGCAATCCCTATGCGCCCACAGACTCGAACCTGGCCGTTGCCACTGTGGCCGGTGGTTGTTTCTGGTGTGTGGAAGCCGGTTACGAGAAAATCCCTGGCGTAGTGGAGGCCGTTTCTGGCTACGCTGGCGGTGAAACCCCAAACCCGACCTATCGCTCGGTGTCTTCTGGCGGAACCGGCTATACCGAAGCTGTACAGGTATATTACGACCCGCAGCAGATTACTTATGAAGGGCTATTGCAGGGCTTGTGGCGAATGATGGACCCGACCGATGATCAGGGCCAGTTCGTGGACCGCGGTACCCAGTATCGCCCGGCCATTTTCTACCACAGCCAGGAAGAAAAGCAGAAAGCGGAAGCGGCCAAAAAAGCCCTGCAGGAATCCGGTGTGTACGACAAACCGGTGGTCATCGAGATAGTTCCAGCGGGCACTTTTTACCCGGCGGAAGACTACCATCAGGATTACTACAAAAAGAACCCGGTGCGCTACAAGTTCTATACCTTTAATTCTGGCCGTTATCAGTTCATTGAAAGCGTGTATGGCTCAGATTACGAGCTGGACTTCAGCCAGTTCAAGCCAGCTGCCAACAGTACTGAAAGCGTCGGTCAGAAAACTGTAAAGGCGTCTGGTGCGAGTGCAGGATTTAATCCGGACACTTTTGTAAAGCCGCAGCAGGACGAGCTGAAAAAATTACTCAGCAGCGTTCAATACAACGTAACTCAGGAAGACGGCACCGAGCGCCCGTTTAACAACGCCTACTGGGATAACAAAGAGCCCGGGCTGTATGTAGACGTGGTATCTGGCGAGCCGCTGTATTCTTCCCGTGACCAGTACAAGTCTGGCACCGGCTGGCCCAGCTTTACCCGCCCGCTGGACCCGGCAATGGTGAAGGAGCATGAAGATCGAGCCTTCTTCACGACTCGGGTTGAAATTCGCAGCATCTATGCAGATTCCCACTTAGGGCACGTGTTTGATGACGGTCCCGCGCCGACAGGCAAGCGCTACTGCATGAACTCAGCGTCTATGCGTTTCATTCCGCTGGCGCAGATGGCCGACGCTGGCTACCGCGACTTTATTGACAAGGTAGAACCCGTTAACTGAGTTTTTTAGCAAGGCGTCACATTCAAGCCTGACCTTAGAGCTTGAACTTAAAGCCACAGATCGCTCACCGGTGTTTGCGCGCCAAAATGGTGGGCGATTTGTGCTTGTAGCAACTCTGCGGTGGCAATGGCGTCCATCAGCGCATTGTGCGCGGCGTAGTGGGGCAACCCATAACGTAAACGGCTGTCTGCCAGCCGAATAGACAACTGTTTTTGGCCCCGCCAGCTTTGCCAAAAGGTGGGCCGGCGGTCTGGGTGCAGGTGCGCTTCTATGGCCATAGTATCCAGTAGCGGAAACTGAATCCCCTCCTGCAACCGGTAGCGCAAAGCCACATCCAGAAACGGTCGTTCGATATCGCGGTAATGCACCACTGGCAGGCGCCCCGCCAGGCATTCCAGTAGCTCTGGCAAAATGTCGACCAGATCTGGCGCCTGCTCCAGATCCGCGTGGGTAATACCGTGAATCGTCACCGAAGTTTGGTGCAAGGCAAGCCTGGGCTTCACCAGCCAGTGGCGGGCTGCGCTGAGCTGTATGCCCTCCAGAGTAAATGGCACTAAGCCTACGCTGATGATGGAGTGTTCAGTAGCGTTTAGCCCGGTGGTTTCAAAATCCATCGCCACCATGGGCACCTGTGATAAAGGCGTATTCGCGTCGCAGCAACCGGCCTGGTAAAAGGCTTTCAACAAAGGATTGTTAGTGGCCTCTGTCAGGGCCTGATAGCGGCCAGGCCAGGGCACATTGGCAAAGGGCTGGGATGGCGGTGTATCCATTTCTTCAAGAGACATTGCGGGTAATCTGCGCGTTGTAGCGATACTTCAGAAATTTCTGGGCATTACTGAGCACCTGAAAAGCGTCTTTCAGGTGGCTCCGCTCGAAAGGCGAAAGGTCCTGTGGGCGCACGTTGTTGTCTGGCTCGCGCCCGGCTTCAATAGCCAACGCCTGATGGCGAATACGTACAATGGCGATAAACTCCAGAGCATCTCGCAGGTTACCAATGCCGTCGTCCAGGATCAGGCGGGTTTTGCTGATGGCTTCCAGGCGCTCGAACGAATTCTGGGCCTTGGAGCCACAAGCCAGTGCGTGTATGCGAATAAGGTCTGACAGTGGCGCCGTGCCCCGGCGTTTCAGATTAAAGGTCTTGCTGTGCTTGCCATGCTTACCGTCTTCTTCCATCACGAAATTACGGAAGAAACCCAAAGGTGGCGTGCGATTTAAGGCATTGCGCGCCATCATTGCCAAGAAGCGTTGGCTATTTGAGGCCTTTTGCGCCACCAGAGTTTTTAGCTGCTCGGCAAAATCGGTTTCCCCGTAAATACCGTCAAGATCAAAAAAGATATTGCTGTTAAGCAGGGCGCGGGCCTGGGGGTTATCAATCCAGTCGCTGAAGTAGGCTTTCCAGGCCTTCAGCGGTTGGCGCCAGCGCTCATTGGTCGCCATGATGTCACCCGTGCAGTAGGTGTAGCCGCACTCAGCCAGGCCGTCACTGACAAACTTCGCCAGTTCCAGAAAATAGGCGTCGTGTTCCTCCTCTACAAAGCTGTCGTCCAGAATCATGGCGTTGTCTTGATCGGTCACCACCAGCTGCTCATCCCGCGCCATAGAGCCCAGGGCCATAAAGCAGTAAGGCACGGGCGGCGGTCCCAGCTTTTCCTCGCCCAGTTCCAGCAGCCGTTGGGTGAAGCTACGGCCAATACCCGCCATGGCACTGCCAATCATGTGCGAGTTGGCGTCTTCATTCACCATGCGCACGAAGCTGTCGCGCACTTCCAGGCTGATTTTCTTCAGGCCTTTTACGCTGGTTTGGTGGTAAATATTACTGACCAGATACAGGCTGCTCTGGCTCTCATATTTCACGATGTCAGACAGCGCAATCACGCCGCGCACTTCGTGATCGTCCATCACCGGTAAATGATGCACGTTGTTGTGCAACATAGTCAGCATGGCCTCAAAAATGTAGTGGCTGGCCGGTATGGTGATCAGACCTTCGGTCATAATCTCGCTGATCGGTGTTTCTGAGGGCAGGGCTTCCGTAAGTGCCCGAATACGCAAGTCGCGATCGGTGATAATGCCTTTCAGCCGCGCTTCGTCGCCTTCCCCGTCCATAAGAAGCAGCGCCGACACGCTGTTTTCGGTCATGATTCGAGCCGCTTCCTGCAGCCGCACAGTATAAGGTGCAGACACGGTCTTGCGTGAAATCAGTCGGCTTACCCGCGAGGTCATCAGCTGGTTGGATTTTTCACGCCGCGATACCGCGGAGCGTAGGCGACTGCGATCTTCAATTTCCACGTAATCCGCAAACCCCTCGTCCTGTTCGAACAGATAATGGAAGGTTTCTGCCGGAATACGATAAATCAGGCTGTCTTCAAGTACGGTAGCCGGAAAGCGCACGTGTTTGTTCATTAGCAGGCCAAACTGGCCGAAAATTTCACCCTCACCAATCCGGTTGTACAGTTCGCCCGAGCGTCGAAAAATCTCTACCGCGCCGCTGCGCACGTAATACAGCGCCTTGCTGGGGTCGTTGATACGCAAAAGCTCGGTGCCGGCACGGGCATAAACAATCTCGATGGTTTCGGTAACACGGTTAACCAGTTCCTCTGGCATCTCGTTAAACGGCGAATGCTGGAGAAGGTGGTTACGAATGTCGATCAGTTCAGCCTGCATGCAGCCCCCAGAATGGATTGAATAGTGCTCGGCCAAAACTATAGCAGAAAGCACCGGTTGATCGTGGGTGATGGCGCCAAAACCGCTGGCGGCGCCAGAAGCAGCCATAAATCCGCTTACCTTGGCCTGTTTGAAGTGGAAGCGCGTATTTCATAGAACCACACTCCGAAAGCCCGGCATCTTTCAGCGCGCCGTTGTTTCAACATTCGTTGTTAGGGTCTAGGATGAGGGTAGGCACTGATTTTTATCGTCTAACTTAGAGGTAATCAAATTAGCGATATGCTACTTCATCATGCGGCCACAAGAGATTCCATTCGTCAATTATTTGATGCGGTAAAAGCTATTTCTGTTCAGGGATACGATGAAGAACGTAGAGTTGTCTATTGGAATGTAGGCAGCGAATTACTGTATGGCTACACGGAAGCAGAAGCCTTAGGCAGGAAGTTAGAAGAGCTGATCATTCCAGAATGCATGTGTAATGTTGTTGTGACATCTCATAAAAGATGGGTGGACGAAGGCGTGGAAATTCCGGCTTCAGAAATTATTTTGCGCAATAAAAATGGCCAGGATGTAAGCGTTTTTTCGAGCCATGTATTATTTGAGGATGAAAATAATAAAAAAGAGATGTATTGCATCGATATCGATTTGGCTGAGGTTAGGCAGGCCCAAGCCCAGGTGATATTTAAAGAGAATATGCTTAAGGCGGTATTTGAAGCGACTCCCGATTTGTTTTTCTTGATGCAAGAAGATGGAACGATCATTGATTATTATGTCGGTGATAAAAAAAACCTCTACGTTTTACCAAAGGATATTCTTGGTAAAAGTATGTCAGATTTTTTGCCTGAAAAAGTCGTAAAAAATTTCAAATCTCATTTTGTTAAAATTATCGAACAAGGAGGCGTGTCAAGTTTTGAATATGAGTTAAGCATGCCTCATGGATTAACTCAATTCGAAGCGAGAATTATTTATTTGCAGTCGGACAAGAAAATTGTGGTTATTGTTCGAGATATTACTGAGCAACACAAAGCCGCCGAGGTGATACGTAAGCATGCGTATTTTGACAACTTAACCTCACTGCCCAATCGGTTTTTGTCCCTTGATCGTTTGTGGCAAATGCTCAAAAAAGCGAAAAGAAATGCTGATAACGTGGCGGTATTTTTTCTGGATTTAGATGATTTTAAAAAAGTAAATGATTCATTAGGCCATGAGGTAGGCGATAAGTTGCTCGTTGAAGCCGCTAATAGGTTAAAGCTGGTCGTTCGGGAATCAGACACGGTAGGTCGCTTGGGTGGTGACGAGTTTATTGTATTGTCGCAAGCGCTTACCAACGGTCATGACGCGATTGATATTGCTGAAAATTTACTCGGAATATTCAGGGAGCCTTTCAAAATTGATGGTAGAGAATTAAGTCTGACGGTCAGCATTGGCATTGCTATCTATCCTGAAAATGGCGGTTCTGCGTCAGATTTGTTGCGTAATGCTGACACAGCTATGTATCAGGCAAAAACGTTAGGGCGTAACGCATATTCATTTTTCACGAGAGCAATGAATGACATTACGTTACGCCGTCTTGAAATAGAAGGGTATTTGCACTACGCGTTAGAGCGTGACGAATTCGAGGTTTATTATCAACCCAAGGTTAATATAGTAAATGGAAATATAATTGGTGCAGAAGCCCTACTTCGTTGGCATAATCCGGTTTTAGGCAATGTTACTCCAGATGAGTTTATCCCAATTGCCGAGCATACGGGTCTAATCGTCCCTATTGGGGAGTATGTTGTTCAACAAGCGCTTGATTTTTTGGGGGATTGGCAAAGTGCTCATCAAAAAAATTATACAATTGCAGTAAATTTGTCTCCCCGGCAGTTCAGGGATAAAAAGCTGATAGATTTCATAAAGAAATCATTGAATAACGCGAATATTAAGCCTGAAAGTTTAGAGTTTGAAGTTACCGAAGGTGTACTGATGATTGGTAATTCTTACATTGACGGTGCGCTGGCTGAACTCCATAAGTTGGGAGTTAAGTTGTCAATGGATGACTTTGGGACAGGGTATTCGTCATTAAGTTACTTGCGGAAATATTCATTCGATGTCTTAAAGATAGATCGAAGCTTTGTAAGTGGTATAACGCTAAAAAAATCAGATTGTAACCTGGTGAAAGCAACTATAGCGATGGCGCACAGCTTGGGTTTGTTGGTTGTTGCTGAGGGTGTGGAAATGCGTGAACAACTTACTTTATTGGAAGAATTGGGTTGTGACTTGGCTCAGGGATACTATTTTAGCAAACCAATACCGGCTAAAGAGTTGATTGATTTTCAGTACGCTGCAAACCGCCCATAAAACTCTGGCAGACGGAAGCCTTATCCAGAGCGCTGTTGAGCATTGATCAGCATCGTTGCGTTATAACGTCATGCCCACTTCAATACGATAGCCTAAATCTACCACCTTCTGCGTTAGCGACTCACCGCGAATACGCGCTAGCAGCTCTCTCGCTGCCGCTTCGCCGATGGCCTGACGTGGAGTGATTACGCTGGCCAATCGGGGTGTCATAACCTGCCCAACATCGTGGCCGTGAAAGCCCGCCAGTGCCATGCGCCCAGGCACGTCTACGCCGCAGCGCTGGCACTCGAAATAGGCCCCCACCGCGACGTCATCGTTGGTGCAGAAAACACCATCTGCCGCTGGGTAATCGGCAATGACCTGCTGAAGCAGCGCTGCCCCCACGCTGTATGAAGAGCGCTGGGTGCTTTGCAGGGTGACGGGCGTTAACCCGTGCTCCTCCATGGCGCGGCGATAGCCCAGCTCGCGCTGTCGGGTACGCTCATCCAGGCGCACTGCCAGGTAAATCACCTGGCGTCGCCCGCGGCGAATCATCTCGCTAACCATATCGAACGCGGCCTGAACGTTGTCATAGCCCACCGCCTGCTGCAGCGAAGGACGGTGGGTGTCCATGATTTCAACAATCGGTATACCGGCGGTTTCCAGCATGCGCAGGCTGCGCGGGGTATGGTCACGATCGGACAGAATCACCCCGTCTACGTTATAGGAGAGCAGCGAGGCCAAACTACGCTCTTCAAGCTCGGGGCTATAACCGTAGTGAGAAAGCATCAGGTGATAGCCCGCCGGCTCCGTTAGCGTCTCTATGCCAACAATGACATCGGCAAATACCTGGTTGGTGAGAGACGGTACCAGCACTCCTATCGAATGGCTGGTTGCTCTAGAGAGCAAATCAGGCGCACGGTTTGGAATATAACCAATCTGTTCAGCAATCAAGAAAATGCGATCACGAAGACCCTGCGAGACCGTTTCAGGGTCTCGCAGGCAGCGGCTTACCGTCATTTTGGTCGCCCCCACATGGTCGGCAATATCCTGCAGGGTCGGGCGTTTTTTCTTCACAAGGGTAACTCCAATGCCTATGTCTCCGTGTAGCTTGGCGTGGGACCAGATAGCGCCAACGTGGCAGAAAATTGATCAACAATTTCCTTGGGCGACAAAGAAATCGAGGCGTTGAAAGCTTCCTTGCCACTGGGGGGCTCCAGGTCGGCCAGTTGACTGGCCAACATGGTATCGCCTTTGAAAAAGTGGCCTGCACGGGTTTCCAAACGTTGCATCAGCAGCTCCCGGCGGCCCTCTAAATAGAGGATGTGCAGCGCCGGGTCACCTTCGCGCAAACGGTCGCGGTAACGTTTTTTCAATCCCGAACAGGCAATCACCAGCGATAAATCCTGCCTTTGATAGCCTGCCAATAACGCCGCCAGCGTAGCCAGCCACTCGCTCCGGTCATTGTCATTGAGCGGTGTGCCGCTGGCCATTTTAGCCACATTGGCGGGTGAATGGTGATCGTCACCGTCAATAAACGTCGCCCCTACGCTTAGCGCCAACTGACGGCCAATATGCGATTTACCCGAGCCGGACACACCCATCACTAAAACACGATGCGAGAGGGTCTTCACAGAAGCTCTCCTATTAATTGCCGCGCACGGCGGTCAGGTCAGGCAGCCAGGTAACGATGTCCGGGACGGCAATCAGGATCACCAGCACGACGAGAAGTGCCGCGTAATAAGGCAACATGGCTTTGACCAGAGATTCCATAGAGACCTTGCCCACGCCGCAACCTACGTAAAGGCAGGTGCCCACTGGCGGAGTTAATAGCCCAATACCTAAGACAAACGCCATCAGTACGCCAAAGTAGGCCGCATCGACGCCCACTGAGGTCACAATAGGCGCCAGCATGGGCGCCATGATCACCATCGCTGGGGTTAAGTCCATTACAAAGCCAATTAACAGCAGCAAAAAGGCAACAATTAATAGCAGCAGGAATGGGTCTTGAGTGATCGTCTTGACCTGGCCGACCAGGGTTTGCGGCACCATATTGATGGTTAAAAACCAGGCAATCACCGTCGCAAACGCCAGCAGCATCATCACCATGCCGGTCAAACGGGCAGTGCGAATCAGCATGCCGCCCAGCTCTTTGAGCTTAAATTCACGATAAACCACCAGCGAAATAGCCAGGGCATAGAGCAGTGCCGCTACGGCGGCTTCCGTGGCAGTAAAAACGCCGCCGATAATACCGCCAATCACAATGATCGGTAGCACTAACGCAAGCCAGGCCGCTTTAAAGGCCTTCCAGAGACGATCCCAACGGAACTTTTGCACACCACCGCCCTGCTTGCTGGCGAGAATATAGGTGGTCACCATCAGCGCAAAGCCAATCAGTAATCCTGGAATAATACCGGCGATGAATAGGCGACTGATGGATGTTTCGGTGACAATACCGTACAGAATGAGCGGAATTGACGGCGGGATAATGATCCCGATCACCGATGACACGGTATTGATGGCTGTGGCATTGGCTGCGGTGTAACCCTGTTCTTTCATCGAAGGAATCATCATCGCGCCGGTGGCCGCCGTATCAGCCACCGCTGAACCACTGATGCCGCCGAAGAACATTGACCCGGTGATGGCTACCTGCCCCAACCCGCCGCGCATAAAGCCGACCAGCGCGCCAGCCAACTCCATCAAACGGCGAGCGATGCCGCCATGACTCATCACCTCACCCATTAAAATAAAGAACGGGATCGCCAGCAATGGAAAGCTGTTAACACCGCGAATAGACTGCTCGATCATGATCGACAGCGGAATATCAGAGAGTACCGCCATCACCAGTGCCGCCACGCCTAAACCAAAGGCAATGGGTAGCCCAATAACAATAGAGGCCAATAAAATAGTCAGAAAAATCCATAGCATGATTAACGTTCCCGCTCTGTGTGGCGAATAACGTTCAGGCTGACCCACATCCGCCAAATCGATACCGCCGCAATAAAGATGACGCACAGCACCAGCGAAAGGCTGATAAAACTCAGCGGCACGTCCATAATCGCCGAACGTCCACTTGAACGCGTCAGCACTTGGTAGCCACCCCAAATCATCACCACCATCAGGCCGGTGATAATCAGGTGCTGCAGGAGATAAAGCATATGCGCCACGCGCAGCGGCAGGCGCCGCACCAGGGCGTCGACGGCAATGTGCTCATAGCGGGAAAACGCCGCGGCGGCGCCGATAAATACCAGCCATATAAACAGCATACGCGCTAGCTCATCTGCCCACGGCAGCGAGTTATTAAACAGCGCACGACCGACCACGTTGCAGGAAACGGACACAATCAACGCGACTAGAATAGCGCCGATTAGATACTCCATACCTAAGGTGAGCCAGCGAAACGGCGCCGGGCCCTGGTGGGTATCAGTATCGATTTCCAATAGCTTGCGGTTGGGGTCGTCCAGATACACCGATGGATCTTCGACCGGCGAGGGGTCAGTAGGGGGCGTAGAGGAGGATGACATAGGAACTCCAGGGGCACTGACACGTTGGGCAGGCGCAATGGCCTGCCCGATGGCGCGCTAAACATAAGATTTAGTTGCTGCTCTTCTCAGCAATCTTTTGAATGTCGGCGATCAGGTCTTCGCCAATGCGCGGAGCCCATTCTTCATAAACCGGCTGAACGGCGTCTTGGAAGGCGGCTAGCTGCTCATCATTCAGGCTGGTAATTTCCATGCCACGCTCTATTAGCTGGTCGCGCGACCAATCATCGTACTCAGCAGACAGCTGAATCTGGTATTTAGCGGACTGACGTGCTGCTTCCAGCACCAGTTCTTGATACTCGGGCGCCATACGGTCCCAGGTGCGCTCGGAAAGCATCATGATGAACGGTGTATAGACGTGGCGTGTTTCAGTGCCATAATCCTGAACTTCGTTGAAGTTAGAGGACAGAATGGTGCTCCATGGGTTTTCCTGGCCATCAACGACGCCCTGCTCCATAGCGGAAAACAGCTCACCAAAAGCCATCGGCGTTGGGTTAGCGCCCAAGGCTTCCCATATAGCCAGATGTACGGGGTTTTCCATTGTGCGGACGCTTAATCCGCGTACATCCAGCCCTGCAACATCCTCAGGGCTAGCCACCGGGCGAGCGCTGTTAGAAAGCTGACGGTAACCGTTTTCAGAGAAGGTCAGGGCTTTTAAACCGGTGCCTTCGAATGCGTCCAGCATGCCCTGGGCCACGTCGCTGCGCATGACAGCCACAGCGGCTTC
The DNA here is from genome assembly GCF_023311895.1 of Marinobacter sp. M3C. GTDB lineage: Bacteria > Pseudomonadota > Gammaproteobacteria > Pseudomonadales > Oleiphilaceae > Marinobacter. Next base: position 2,459,969 of record NZ_CP092284.1, on the reverse strand, counting down.
ACGACTAGGCAGTAGAAACGGCAAGTCGAAGGCAGCAAGCTCCTCAACGTAGCCCGTGGTTGCTGAGCTAGACGGATAGGTCATATCCAGCGTGCCCGTTTGCAGCATTTCCATCATCTGTACGTCGTCGCCTAACTGGCTGTTAGGAAACACGTTAACGGTAATGCGGCCGTCAGTGCGCTGCTTCAGAATTTCACCAAAGTATTGGCTGGAAATGAACTGCGGCGAACTTTCAGAAAGGCCAATACCCATGCGTAGGGTATGCGAACCGTGGTCGCCCACTAGCTCGCCATTAATTTCAGGGGGATCTGAGAGTTCTGGACTCTGGGCATGGGCCATCCCAAAGGTCAGGGTGGTCGCACCGAGCAGGGTAAGCGTGCTGCGCCAAATAGCGGTCATAGCGTTATCTCCAAATACTTGTTGTTGTTAATGGCTAAGTGATTATTGACTGCATCGAAGCTCGGCGATTTGTTACCGGTAACATTCAATAAGCAAAGGCTAGCTACTTACCCAGGGCGTGTCAAAAAAAACTGCCAACTTACGACTAACGCCCAAGGAAACGCTGATCAAAAGCGTGGTTTTTAAAAAATCGTAAAGCTGACTCTGCAGGAACAGAATTTTATCGAGGTGAGAGTTGCTAACCGAATTGTGCGGGCAATGGCCCCTGAGGGCTGGGTTTCAATTCGATATTCGGTAGTAAAAATGTCAAAAAAGAATTTTTAGTTGGTATTTCGCGTTGCAGCTGTCAGTGTTTACCTATAATTACTACAAAATAGCGTAATCAGCGACTTCCCGAGGTCGCCTGATAAACTGAGAGAATAGAATGTCGCAGCTATCCATGCATCATCGTCATCAAATTCAAGCCATGCTTGCAGCCTGCCCGTTGGTGCCTGTTATCACCATCCAGCACCCCGACCATGCGGTACCGCTTGGCAGAGCTTTGGTGGCGGGTGGTATACGCATTCTTGAAGTCACACTGCGCACGGAACATGGTCTCGGCGCGATACGGCAATTGCGCAAGGCGTTGCCGGATGTCTGGGTAGGCGCTGGCACCGTTACACAGGTTGGCCAGTACCGAGAAGCGGAAGCAGCAGGGGCACAGTTTGTAATTACCCCGGGGGTAACGGAGCAGCTTCTTGCTTATGGGCTGAATGCTCAGGCTCCCTTGCTGCCAGGCATTTCAACCATCTCTGAAATGATGATGGGCTACGCCATGGGGTATCGGGAATTTAAGCTCTTTCCGGCGGAGATTGTCGGTGGCATAAAGGCATTGCAGGCATTTTCAGGACCGTTTGCGGATGTGACCTTTTGTCCGACCGGCGGCATTCGCCGTGAAACTGCGAAGGATTATCTGGCTTTGGATAACGTAGTGGCGGTCGGCGGTACCTGGTTAACGCCGAAAGACCGGATCGAGGCCGGAGATTGGCGCGCTATTACCGACCTTGTGTCGGGAAGTCTGAACGATATTGCCTGATTTTTCTGCCAGCAGCGCTATCACACGCTGCTGGCAGCAGATTGTTGGATCCCCCTGCTTTCACGAAACAAATAATGGTTGGAGAAAATCTATGCACGCCACAGTTAATAAGGTTACACGGCGCATCATTGAACGCAGCCGCAGCACGCGAGACGACTATCTCAACCGAATGAACATCCTGAAGGAGTCATCGCCTCAGCGCAGTGTGTTGTCTTGCGGCAACCTCGCTCATGGCTTCGCTGCCTGTGGCAGTGGTGACAAGAACACTCTCAAGTTAATGAACAAGGCCAATGTGGCTATTGTTTCGGCCTACAACGATATGTTGTCAGCCCATCAGCCTTACCAATGCTTTCCGGATCTGATTCGTAAGGCGGCCAACGGTATGGGCTCCGTTGCCCAGTTTGCCGGGGGAACGCCGGCGATGTGCGACGGGGTGACTCAGGGCCAGCCTGGTATGGAACTCAGCCTGTTTTCCCGGGATGTGATTGCCATGAGCACTGCGGTCGCCTTGAGCCACAACATGTTTGATGCCACTGTTTTATTGGGCATCTGTGACAAGATCGTGCCGGGGCTATTGATTGGTTCGCTAAGCTTTGGTTACCTGCCGACCATACTGATGCCGGCGGGGCCCATGCCGTCAGGCTTGCCAAACAAGGAAAAACAGCGCATTCGCCAGTTGTATGCCGAGGGCAAGGTGGGCAAGGATGAGCTGCTTGAAGCAGAGAGCAAGTCCTACCACAGCCCGGGAACCTGCACGTTTTACGGTACCGCGAACAGTAACCAGTTGCTGGTTGAGGTTATGGGGCTGCATCTGCCGGGCGCTGCGTTTATCAATCCCAACACACCTTTGCGGGACGAGCTGACGCGGGCCGCCACCGAGCAGGTCGTGAAGCTGTCGAAGCCAAACGGGGGCACGCTGGGGCTGGCGGACATGGTGGACGAAAAGAGCATCGTAAACGCGCTTGTAGCTCTGCTGGTCACCGGTGGTTCCACTAATCACACGATTCACTGGATCGCTATTGCAAGGGCGGCCGGTATCATTATTGACTGGAATGATTACGCGGAGCTGTCGTCAGTGGTGCCATCGATGACGCGTATTTATCCCAATGGTGAGGAAGACATCAACGCCTTTCATGATGCTGGCGGTACGCCATTTTTGATTCGTGAGTTGTTGTCTGAGGGATATCTCCACGAAGATGTTGAAACGGTAGTCGGTCGGGGGCTTGAGCAATACACCCGCATGCCATCTATAAAGGATGACAAACTGATATGGTCGCCGGCTGCTGCGGAAACCCAGGCCCCGACCGTACTGAGCAGCGCTGCAGAACCTTTCGCTCCCGACGGCGGCATGAAAGTGCTGGATGGCAATCTTGGCAGAGGCGTGATCAAGGTGTCGGCGGTGAAAAAAGAGCACCACAGGGTGGAAGCTCCAGCGGTTATTTTTGATCACCAGAATGACCTGAAGGCAGCCTTTGACGCGGGTGAGCTGGATAAGGATTGCGTGGTTGTGGTGCGATTCCAGGGGCCGAGAGCCAATGGCATGCCGGAGTTGCACAAGTTAACTCCCTATCTGGGCGTGTTGCAGGATCGCGGGTTTCATGTTGCTTTGGTAACGGATGGCCGTATGTCCGGTGCCTCCGGTAAGGTGCCGGCTGCGATTCATGTATACCCGGAAGCCGCCAATGGTGGTCCGCTGTCGAAAATCCGTAACGGGGATATCATCTGTGTCGATGCAGAAGCCGGTAAACTAGCCATCGCGCTCACGGATGAGGAACTGGATCAGCGGGCGCAGGTCACGGTGGATCTGAGTGCATCCCATACCGGTTTGGGGCGTGAAATGTTTGGATGGATGCGCCGTGCTGCCAGCAACCCGGAGGAGGGTGCAAGTTTTTTCTGGAATCACGATGCGTAACCGCAGCGAAGCGGCTTAAAACGGGAAGAGGGGCCAAATGAGCGCAACGAAGCAACGCATCCAGCCCGAATTTGAATGGGTTGAGCAAGGTCTTTGCCGGCAACTACATAGGGAACTTTGTCCCTAACAGTTTGATTCTGGTGGGCCCGAATCTTCCCCTAATGGTCAGTCGCTGATTAAACCGTGCCCGATCAGGCTTTGAAATCGGCCGTGGCTGGAGGTGTTGACCTGGATGCGGCTGCGGCATGCGTAAGGTGTGCTTATGCCGGAAAATGCATGTTCCAGCGGTATGTGCAGCACATCAGCTGCTATCATCCGCACAATCCCGCCGTGGCAAACGATCAACACCCGCTTGCCCGCAAGCTGTTCCTGCCAGTGATACCAACGCGCAATTACCCGGGTCTGAAAGTCGCTGACCGGTTCGCCTGAGGGAGGGGTGTTGGTGACCGGATTGGCCCAGAACTGGCTCAGGCGTTCGCCATCGGTGGCCATGACTTCTTCAGCAGTGCGGCCTTCCCAATCGCCGAAGCTGATTTCCCGCAGGTCGTCATCAAGATGCAGGGGGATTTGATAGCGTTCCGCCAGTTCCCGCGCAAAATGAACGCAGCGCAGCATGGGTGAGCTCACAATAACGTCCCAGTGATCTGCGCTGGTAATGGCATTGCGCATTTGCTGCCACCCGGCAGTGCTAAGAGGGTCGTCTTTACTGCCCCGATACATGGGCCCGCCTTCCGGTTCGCCATGGCGGATTACATCAAAAATCGTGGTGGTGTCAGTCATTGCGGCTGTTCGCTCCAGATTCAGGTGCATCATTCTGACCGTTATCTACGCCCGCGGTGTCAAAACTGGCCATATTATTGTGCAGAGCGCAGGCTGCGCGTATCAACGGAACCGCCAACGCTGCTCCGCTGCCCTCGCCCAGCCGCATGCCCATGTCCAATAGCGGTGTGGCCTTTAATGCGTCCAGAATAGCCTGGTGGCCGGGCTCGGCAGAGCGATGAGAAAACAACAGCCAGGCGCGAATATCGGGCTGTTCACTCACCGCGATCAGCGCGGCTACCGACACAATAAAACCGTCTATCAGTACCGGTATGCCTCGGGCAGCACAGCCTGAAATGGCGCCGGCCAGAGCGGCAATTTCGAAGCCACCAACGGCCTTGAGTACCGCCATGGGGGTTTGGTCATCGTTGTGGCGTTGCAGTGCCCGAATAATCACTTCGGCTTTGTGCCGCACCCCGGCGCTGTCGAGGCCCGTACCCGGGCCAGCCAGGCGCATTGGGTTTTTATTCAACAGTGCGCAGGCGATGGCGGCCGCAGACGTGGTGTTGCCAATACCCATTTCGCCGCCAATAAACAGATGGCAACCAGCGCGGTAAGCGCGCTCTGCAGCTTCATCACCAAAGTGTATGGCCTTGGTGACCTGCTGGCTGGTCATTGCGTCTATCTCTACAAAGTTACGGGTGCTGGGCGCAATGCGGGCGTTAATCACACCCGGCAGATCCGGCGTGTCGGTAACGGTACCCAGGTTGATCACTTCCAGCGTCGCACCTAACAGTTTTGCCAGCACACTGATGGCGGCGCCGCCGTTGGCAAAATTGGCAATCATCTGAGCGGTGACGGCTTGCGGATAGGCAGAAATAGCCTCCGCGCAAACACCATGGTCGCCGGCAAAAATGCTGATATGAATCTTGTCAGCTACTGGCAGCTCGGAGCTTTGCATGCTGGCCAGCTGTGTCGCAATGGCCTCAAGCCGGCCCAATGATCCCACAGGCTTGGTCAGCGTGTTCTGGCGCTGTATGGCAAGCTCCAGAAAATGGGCGGAAGGAAGCGCGGGGGGGTTGGTCCAACTGACGGGAAATAACATGATAATTACCTGTAAACTGCAAGCGCGTAGCGCCACGGCGATGGCAAACAATGTAAAAGCCGATGCCGAGGCGATAGTTAGGGCGATAGGCGCTGGATGATACTCTGAGTAGTCCAGATCCGGTAGAGTTCAAGGCCCGCCAGCTTGCCGGCTACCACTTACTTTTCCACCCTGAGGACTGAAACCAACATGCACACCCTTGTTATTGGTGGCATTCGCTCCGGTAAAACCGCATTGGCGGAACGCCTTGCCCGCAACACCGACGGCGAGGTGGTGTACCTCGCCACCGCAACCGCCGGCGACGATGAAATGCGCAGGCGTATTGACCGCCATCAGCGCCAAAGGCCTGCTAACTGGGGCTTAAGTGAAGAGCCCTTGGCCCTGGCCTCAGTGCTTGCCCTCCATGCCCGCGCAGGCCAAAAAGCGCCGTGCATTCTGGTGGATTGCATGAGCCTGTGGGTGAGTAATCTGCTGCACGCCGGCGAGACCGTTTTTGCGTGGGAGCGGGAAGAGTTTTTAACACAGCTGGTCCAGTACCCGGGTAAGCTGATTATTGTCAGCAACGAAGTGGGGCTGGGCATTATTGGCATGGACCCACTCACCCGACGCTTTGGCGACGAACTGGGCTGGTTGAATCAGGCCTTGGCCGAACACTGCGACACGGTGATGATGAGCGTCGCCGGTTTGCCGATGACCTTAAAATCGTAATGGCTCCTGTTTTCACTCCCTTTCTTGCGCCTTTTTTGGTTTGCCTGCTTGGCCTCATCCTTGATCAATTGTTGGGTGAACCCCGCCGACTGCACCCACTGGCAGGCTTTGGTAATCTGGCCAGCGTTTTGGAACGTCTGCTTAACAGCGCGCCACGAAATGCCTGGCGTAGCCTTATTCTGGGTGCTTTAGCCCTGTGTGCGCTTGTGCTGCCTCTGCTGTTTTTGGCGATCTGGTTGTCTGCTGTGCTCACGGGCTTTTGGTTGCTGCTGGCCCAGGCTGCTGCATTGTACTTCGCGCTTTCCCTCCGGGGCTTGGCAGAGCATGGTCTGGCCGTGGCCCAGCCGCTGCAAAGAGGCGAACTGGATGCGGCAAGGGGACAGGTCAGCCGCATTGTCAGCCGCCAGGCCAGCGCGCTGGATGAGCAAGGCGTGGCGGCCGCGGCCACCGAATCCATGCTGGAAAATGGCGCCGATGCTGTGTTTGCCAGCCTGTTCTGGTTTTTGGTGGGCGGTATACCTGGCGTTATTGTGCATCGTGCTGTGAATACGTTGGACGCCATGTGGGGTTATCGCAACCCGCAGTTTCTATACTTTGGCCGTGCCGCTGCCCGGCTGGACGACGTAATGGGCTGGGTGCCTGCGCGGCTTACGGCATTAACCTACACGCTGTTAGGCAATCGCAAGCTGGCCTGGTACTGCTGGCGCCGGCAGGCGCCCCAATGGGACAGCCCCAATGCTGGCCCGGTGATGGCGGCCGGCGCGGGTGCTTTAAATGTGCAACTCGGTGGCCCGTCGCCCTATGCGCAAGGTGTAAAACAGCGCCCGTATCTTGGCGGCACCAGCCCGGCCAGTGCCAACAGTATCCAGGCGGCTATTGCACTGGTACGCCACGGCACCTGGCTTTGGTTGGCTGTTATATTCGCCATAACCGGCCTTGTTGTCGCGGTGGCGGGGTCGTGATGCTACAGCACGGCGGGCGGCTGAATAACGCGGTAAAGCGCTGGGGCATTCCGCGCGAACAGTGGCTGGATTTATCGACCGGCATCAACCCGTTGGGGTGGCCGGTGCCGGAGTTGCCGGCAGATGTGTGGCAGCGCCTGCCAGAAGACGACGACGGCCTGGAAGAGATTATTCGTCATTGGTCAGGCGCACCCTTGGCTGCTGGTTGTGTGCCGGTTGCCGGCAGCCAAGCGGCCATTATGGCACTGCCCAAATTACGCAAACCCTGCCGTGTAGGTGTTCCGGTACCCGGCTATCAAGAACATGGGCACCACTGGCGTTCTGCTGGTCACAAAATGGTTCCAATAGGACGTGAACAGGTCAAGGGCGGCGCCTCGGGTTGTGACGATCGCTGGCTGGATCAGCTTGACGTGCTGGTGTGGATCAACCCTAACAACCCCACGGGTGCCGTCATTTCTCCCTCTACGCTGTTGCGCTGGCATAAGCGTTTGCAAAAACGCGGTGGCTGGCTGGTGGTGGACGAAGCGTTTATGGACCCCACGCCCGCTTTTAGCCTGGCCTGCCAGAGCGGCCGGCCGGGCTTGGTTGTTCTGCGCTCGCTGGGGAAGTTCTTTGGTTTGGCCGGGATACGCGCCGGCTTCGTGCTTGCCGATAAGAATCTTGTGGACAGGCTGACGGAAAAGCTGGGGCCATGGGCGGTGAATGGTCCTGCGCGCTATGTGATGGCAAAGGCGCTGTTGGATTTAAACTGGCAGCAAAATACCTGTGTCCGCTTGCAGAGTAGCGCTCAAAGGCTAAGAGAAATAGTGCATTCAGCCGGACTGAACCCGATGGGCGGAAGCGCTTTGTTCCATACTGTTCGCACCGATGCCCCAACCGCACTGGCGGACTGCCTCGCCGCGCAAGGCGTGCTGGTAAGAGTATTCGAACAGCCCGGTATGGTGCGCTTCGGCTTGGCGTCAGACGAGAGTCAATGGCGCCGTCTGGAAAAGGCGTTGGCGAGCGCCTCCCGTGATTAATCATTGACCAGAGATTAACGCGTTGTTAGCCTTGCCGTCGTTTTCAGGTGTTGTTTTGGCGTTATCATCATCGCCACAACAGTGAAACGGGAAGCCGGTTAAAGTCCGGCACTGCCCCCGCAACGGTAAGTGAGTGAACGGCTAAGAAAGGTGCCACTGTGCAAACGCATGGGAAGGCTTGTGCCGTTCAGCAATACAGCTCACAAGTCCGGAGACCGGCCTGTCAACACACCGAACGCTGCGGAGGGCAGTTGCGGTGGGTAAACACCGACCCTGTTTCACGGCATTTCCCCACCTTTTGTAAGGCGCCCGCTTCACTTGCGGCCTGCTTTTGCGCCTCTTTGCAGCACCAAAAAACTAACCATGCGGGTGCGCGTGGTGTGTCTACGAGTGCGTTTCATGAAAGCTTTCCGGTTTGTTGCCAGCAGTCTGTTGGTGCCTTTTGCATTAAGTCCTCTTTCTATTGCGGTTGCCCAAGAATCTACCGGCGCGACTCTGGATCCGATTGTGGTTACTGCTACGCTGGGCCCTAAAACTGTGGGTGAGAGCTTGGCGTCGGTGACTGTTATCAGCGAAGAAGAGATTCGCTCGAAAGCGCCTGCTGATTTTTCTGACCTTTTACGCGGCCAGCCGGGGATCAACGTGGTTGGTAACGGCTCCTTTGGCAAATCAACCAGCGTTTTTACCCGCGGTGTACAGAATGCCGGTACCGTTCTTCTGATTGACGGCGTAAAGCTGCACTCTGCGACGGGCGGCGGTGCCTCCTGGCAGTACGTTCCGACAGATCTTATTCAACGCGTGGAAGTTGTACGTGGTCCGCGTAGTTCGCTTTATGGCGCAGACGCTATGGGCGGTGTGGTTCAGGCTTTCTCGTTGGACCCGGAACAAGGACAGCGGGGCTGGGTTGAGGCTGGTGCAGGTAACTTTGATACCCAAAAAACCAGTGCAGGTGCTTCTGGTTCGATTGGCAACACGCGTTTCAGCTTGAGCGGCTTGCATAAAGAGAGTGACGGCACGGCCATTATCGAGAACGGTGAAGATAAGGGCTTTCGCAATACCGCCGGCCTTGGCCGGGTTGTGCACACGCTCGATAACGGCGGTGAAGCCAGCATCATGTTGTTGCAGTCTGAGGGCAACACCGAGTACGAAGGTGGCAATATTGATTACCTGATCCGCACTGTCGGTTTTGGGTTGATGACGCCACTGACTGACAGTTGGCGAATGGGTATTCAGTTTGCCGAATCACGGGATGAAACTGAGTCGTTCACAGACTTTGGCGACAGCATTTATAACACGCGATTGCGCCAGGCTAGATGGGAAAATACCCTCTCGTTCAATGTCCATGAGCTGGTTGTGGGTGCAGAGCTGCAGCAGGATGAGGTCAGCGGTTCCCAGAATTATTCAGAAACCAGTAGAACCAATACGGCGGTATTCAGCCAGTTGCGCCTGAACTTTGGCCCGGTTGATGCTCAACTCAGTCTTCGCGGCGATGACAACGAAGCCTACGGCACCAACGAAACGGGTGGCTTGGCATTGGGTTACAGTTTTGACCAATCACACCGTGTCCGCGCGAGTTACGGTACGGCGTTCAGAGCGCCTACGTTCAATGACCTCTACTGGCCATTATCGTTTAACTACCAGGGCAATCCTGACCTGGAACCCGAGAAATCAGACAGCTATGAACTGGGCGTTAGCGGAAACTACCAGGTATGGTTTTGGGACCTGGCTGTTTATCAAATGGATATTGATAACCTGATTAGCTCTGGGCAGATTGGCACCGTTGATACTCGTGTTAACGTCGACGAGGCACGAATTCGCGGAGCGGAGTTAGGTGGCGGCTACGAACACGACGGCTGGCGGGCAGCGGTTGCACTAACCTTCATGGACCCTGAAGACCGTAACACCAAAAACCAGTTGGCACGCCGCGCGAAGCAAACGGCTCGATTTGATCTGGATAAAACCATCAATAACTTTGAGTTTGGTGGATCGGTGATTGTCGAAGGAGATCGCTATGACGACGGAGCTAACACTGAACGTTTGGCGGGCTTTGGGACACTGGATATCCGCGCAGGTTGGAGCTTTGCTTCAAACTGGAGCACCCGCCTGACTTTGGTTAACGCGCTTGATAAAGAGTACTCAACAGCAGAGCGTTTTGACGGTGTGAAGTACATCTCTGCAGGCCGCACAGCCATGCTGTCCGTTCGCTATGATATTCAGTAAGTCATAAAGACTGGAGTAAAAACGTGGTTTCTCACTGGTTGAATTTCAGGTTTGCTTTTGGGTTTCTAGTAGCAATCTTGGCGTATCCGACATCAGCCGGTGAGATGCAACGTTGCGCTGTGGATGACACCGGAAAAGAGCTTTGTTTATCAGCCCCCGCCCAGCGCGTCATCACTTTGTCGCCTGGCGCCACAGAGCTGATGTTCGCGGCCGGCGCCGGTGACAAAGTAATGGCCGTAGTCAATTACAGCGACTATCCCCCGGCGGCCCTTGAACGCCCTCTGATTGGCAGCCACACCCGTGTCGACATGGAAGCTTTATTGGCCTTTGATCCTGATCTGGTGGTTACCTGGGTAACAGGTAACCCGCCAGCACAGGTCGAGCTGCTTGATGAGTTGGGCGTGCCCACTTTTGCTATAGAACCCCGCACCTTTGCGGGGGTTTCTAACGTTATTGAACGGCTTTCCACCCTAGCCGGTACCGAGCTGGAAGGTTATGCCGAAGCTGAGCGCTTCCGCGTTGGGGTTGCCGCTTTAACGCAGCAGTATGCCGGCGTTAAACCCATACCGGTGTTTTACCAGGTGTGGGAGAAACCTTTAATGACCGTGAACAACAAGCACCTGATTGGCAAAGTGCTGAAGTTGTGTGGCGGTGTGAATGTGTTTGGCGATATGCAGCGGCTGATTCCCAGAATCAGTGCGGAAGTTGTGTTGCAGGCAGACCCCGATGCCATTCTTACCGGCAGCGTTGATGGCGTCAGCGACGACCAGTTGGATGAATGGAAGAAATATGCGGGGCTGACCGCGGTGGAAAAAAACAATCTGCTTTTCGTGCCGGCTTCGCCTATTTCCCGGCCTACGCCGAGGTTGCTTGATGCCATACAAACAGTCTGTGAAAAACTGGAAAACGCCCGTGAACGATTATAGACAAGGCCCTAACGCCCGGGTTCTGAACCGATGACCCGCGCTTTGGTCAGCTTAGGCCTGTTGGCTCTGGCATCCATGGCTTTTGCGCTGGCGCTGGGAAGCGTGACGGTTTCGCCTGCGGATGTGTGGCAGGTTATTAAGGGCGAAGGCAGTACGCTGCACCGAACCCTGTTGCTGGATTTGCGGTTGCCGCGCACGCTTGCGGCGTTTGGCACCGGCGGGTTGTTGGCAGTGGCAGGCGCCCTGATGCAAGTGTTGCTGCGCAACCCGTTGGCAGATCCTTACGTGCTTGGGCTTTCAGGCGGCGCAGCCGTTGGCGCATTACTGGCCATGCTGATGGGAATGGGCACGTTGATAATATCGGGCTCGGCCTTTGCCGGCGCCATGCTGGCAACCGTGCTGGTGTTTGGCCTTGCCCACGGCACCGGCAGCTGGACACCGTCCCGCCTGTTGCTGACTGGCGTTGTAGTAGCGGCCGGTTGGGGCGCGGTGATTACCCTCATGCTGGCCATTACCCCTTCCTACAAACTGCCCGGCATGCTGTATTGGCTGATGGGCGATGTGTCCTACGCCCGCTCGCCCTGGCCGGCAGTTGTAGTGCTGGCGGTGTCGGTGGTGGTGATTATGCCCCTGGCCCGTAACCTGAATGTGCTGGCGCGGGGGCCCATGCAAGCCGCGGCGCTGGGTGTGTCGGTGCGACCTTTGGAATGGACAATTTACGTTCTGGCCAGCCTGCTGACAGCAACGGCGGTCACCACCGCAGGCAGCATCGGATTTGTGGGTTTGATTGTGCCCCACATGCTGCGACTGATTCTGGGCAACGACCAGCGCATTATCCTTCCTGCCAGCGCACTGGCTGGCGGTACCTTGCTGGTATTGGCAGATACCCTTGCCCGCACTATGATTGCGCCCGAACAGCTGCCCGTTGGGGTGATTACTGCTTTGCTGGGCGTGCCTACGTTCCTGTACCTGCTGCACCGGAGCCGCTGATGAGCACGCTGAGCACCCGTGATCTGATTATCAACGTACCTGGTCGGCCTGACGGCTTCCCTTTGAGCATGAGCATAGAGCCCGGTCAGATATGGGGCGTGCTGGGCCCCAACGGCGCTGGTAAAACCACGTTATTGCACACATTGGCCGGATTACTGCCCGCCCGCAGTGGCCAGGTGCAGCTGAACAGCAGGTCGTTTACCGCACTGAAACGTCGCGACATTGCCCGGCAACTGGGCCTGGTGTTTCAGGAGCGCCAGGACAGCTTTCCGGCGACCGTGCTGGAAACCGCTTTGATTGGCCGGCACCCCTGGTTATCGCCCTGGGACAGTGAGCAGGGTGAGGATCTGCGTCGTGCGGAGCAGGCTTTAACCACACTGGACGTGGACCATCTGTCAGATCGCCTGCTCAATACCCTGTCGGGTGGCGAGCGCCAGCGCGTGGCTATTGCCACCCTGATGACCCAGAACCCCGATGTTCTGCTGTTGGACGAACCCACAAACCACCTGGATTTGCACCATCAGGTGAAGGTGATGAATCTGCTGCGTGATCAGGCGGGTGCTGGCAAAGCCGTGTTCATGTGCCTGCACGATCTGAATCTGGCGGCACGCTGGTGCACTCACGCACTTTTGCTCTATACCAACGGCGATGCCTGCTGGGGGCCTGTGAAAAACATGCTGGTACCGGATGCGCTGGAGCGACTTTACGATCAGCGGCTGATAACCCTGCAGGCTGACGGTTTGACGGTCTTCGTACCGGCGCCATAAATTAATTCTGATGTGAGACACTACTATGAAAGATCGCGCTAAAGACCCCGAACGCCACGCCCGCCGTATGGCGGCCAAGCAGAAAATGATGCACGAACGCATTGCCCTCGCCCAGAAAGAGCAAGGCGTCTTGCTGGTGCTGACCGGCCCGGGTAAAGGCAAAAGCAGCTCCGGCTTTGGCATGGTTGCCCGCGCCCTGGGCCACGGCATGAAAGTGGGTGTGGTGCAGTTTATCAAAGGTGCCTTCAGCACCGGCGAAGAAGCCTTTTTCCGCAATCTGCCGGGTGTCGATTACCACGTGATGGGACAGGGCTACACCTGGGAAACCCAAAACCGGGAACAGGATGTGGCCTCTGCTACGGCTGCGTGGGAGATTGTCGCGGCCATGCTGAAAGACGACAGCTACGACATGATTCTGCTGGACGAACTGAACATTGCGCTGAAGTACGAATACATCGATCTGGACCGGGTACTGGACGACCTGCAAGGCCGGCCCGAGATGCAGCACGTAGTGGTCACCGGCCGCAACGCGCCCCAAGAATTGATTGACCTGGCCGACACCGTGACTGAAATGGGCGTGGTGAAGCACGCGTTCAAAGATCAGGGCATCAAAGCCCAAAAAGGCGTTGAGCTTTAGACCATGCCTACACTGATGATTCAGGGCACGACTTCTGACGCCGGCAAGACCACCGTGGTGGCGGCTTTGTGCCGCTGGCTGGCGCGCCAGGGTGTGTCGGTGGCGCCGTTCAAGCCGCAGAATATGGCCTTGAATAGCGCCGTGACCATAGACGGTGGCGAAATTGGCCGATCGACAGCACTGCAAGCGCTGGCGTGTGGCCTTGAACCCCACAGCGATATGAATCCCGTATTGCTGAAGCCACAAAGCGACTGCGGCGCCCAGGTGATTCTGCGCGGCCAGGTGCACGGCAATATGGACGCGCTGGATTATCACGCTTACAAAGCCGAGGCCATGGTGGCGGTGATGGACGCCTGGCGTGCGCTTAGCCAACGCTATGATGTGATCATCGCCGAAGGCGCCGGCAGCCCCGCTGAAATCAACCTGCGCGCCAATGACATCGCCAATATGGGCTTTGCCGAAGCGGCAGATTGCCCGGTGCTGTTGGTGGGCGATATTGACCGTGGCGGTGTGTTTGCCCAGCTGGTAGGCACTCTGGAGTTGATTTCCGCCAGCGAACAAAACCGCACAAAAGGTTTTATCATCAATCGCTTTCGCGGCGATATCGCTCTGCTGGAGCCAGGCTTGGACTGGCTGACTGAGCGCACTGGAAAACCGGTCATTGGCGTACTGCCGTATCTTCAAGGCCTGATTGTAGATTCCGAAGACAGCATTGGCACCAGCGGCGCAAGCGAAGCCGGCGCCCTGAATGTGATTGTGCCGGTGCTGCCGCGCATCAGTAACCACAACGATTTTGACCCGCTACGCCTGCATCCCGGCGTAAACCTGCAGTTTATTGGCCCGGACCAACCCATTCCAGCGGCCGACCTGATTATTCTGCCCGGCAGCAAAAGCACCCGCACCGATATGGCCTTTCTTCACGCTCAGGGCTGGACGCAGGCTATCCAAAAACACCTGCGCTATGGCGGTAAGGTGTTTGGCATTTGCGGTGGCTTTCAAATGCTGGGTGAGCGCGTGGACGATCCGGAAGGGCTGGAAGGCAGCAGCGGTACAACCGAATGCCTGGGTCTGTTGAATATGACGACCACCATGGTGGCCGGCAAGCAGCTCAAAAACGTCTGCGGCACGATATCCCTGCCAGCGCAGAATTCCGGCCAACCCGATGCCAGTTTTAGCGGCTATGAAATGCACAACGGTGTGAGCGAAGGCGCGGCTCTGGCGCGCCCATTAGGCCGGATGAACGGCAAAAACGAAGGAGCTATCAGTGCTGACGGTCAGATAGCGGGCACCTATGTACACGGAATTTTTGATGAGCCTGGGGGTTGTGATGCCGTGCTGCAATGGGCCGGGCTGGATCACTCAGACGCTGCGGTAGACTATCAGCAACATCGCCTGGCTCAGCTTGACCGGCTGGCGGATCAGGTGGAGCAACATCTTGATACCCACTGGCTGCGCGACTTGCTGGGGCTGAAGGCAGCGGCGACCACGCCTGGCCCGACGGGGCAGCCATGAGTGATCCCAACCGGCCTTTCACGGACGAAGAACGCGCCGGGCTGTATCGCGCTATTTTCGAGCGCCGTGACGTGCGCTCCCAGTTTTTGCCAGACCCCATCCCCCGGCCCGTATTGGCCCGGCTGTTGAAAGCCGCGCACCATGCACCGTCGGTGGGGTTTATGCAGCCCTGGGATTTTATCCTGATCGACAGTCTGGACGTGCGCGAGCAGGTGCTGGCCAGCTACCACGAAGAAAACGCCAAAGCCGCGAACAACTACAGCGGCGATCAGCAGGAAACCTACCGCAGCCTGAAACTGCAGGGCATTGTCGAAAGCCCCTTAAATCTCTGCATTACCTGCGATCGCAGCCGTGGTGGCACCCATGTGCTGGGGCGCAGTTCCATTGTGGAGATGGACTTGTTCAGCACTTGCCTGGCGGTACAGAACTTATGGCTGGCGGCGCGGGCGGAAGGCATAGGCGTAGGCTGGGTGAGCATTGTCGATCAAACCACACTGGCATGCATTCTGAACCTGCCGGATAACGTGTATCCGCTGGCCTATTTGTGCCTTGGCTACGTCAGCGAGTTTCTGGACCAGCCCGAGCTTCAGGCCAAAGGCTGGCGTTCGCGCCTGCCCCTGGCCGAGTTGATGCACGGCAATCGCTGGGGGCAGCCGGTGGACGATGAAACGCTCTTGAATGCGTTGAAATCTTAAAACCCGGTTTCCATTAACGTTCACCGTTGCAGCTCTCCATTGCCGCTCTCCATTGCCGTTCTGCACTGCTGCTATTTTGTACTATTGCAAAGCGCCGTGCGCGCCGGCAGCCAAAGGCTGACACAGAGCCCGGTCTGGCCGTCGGGTCGCGTGTTCAGGGTCAGTTGGCCGCCGTGGAGTTCCGCAATTCGCCGCGCAATAGCCAATCCCAGCCCCGCGCCGCCACCCATCCTTTGGTCAAGCCGCACGAAACGGCTAAGCGCCCGTTCCCGGTCCGCAGTCGCAATGCCGGGGCCCTGATCGCAAACAGTAACGTGATAGCCGTCTGCGGAGGGCACCAAGCGGGTTTCCACCACCGTGTGTTGTGGGCTGTATTGGATCGCGTTGGCCAGCAGGGATCGCATCAGGGTGTTGATTAGGGCGTTGTGGCAACACACCAGGGCTTCGCCGGCATCGTCCTGTAATACCGGCTCAATGTTCTTTTTCAGTGCCAGCGGTGCCACATCGGCAATACTCTGCTCGAGTATCTCAGACAGATTATGGTATTGCGGCGAAAAATCGGCGCCCGAGTCGACCCGATTCAGCAACAGCATTTGCTCTACCAGATGTGTCATGCGGTCAACGGACTGGATCAGGGTGTTGAACTGCTGTGGATTGCTATCACAGGCTTTTTCAAGGTTCAGTCGCAAGGCGGCCAGCGGTGTTCGCAATTCATGGGCGGCATCGGCTGAAAAACGCCGTTCCCGTTCCAGAGCCTGGTTCAGCCGCTTGAGCATACTGTTCACGGCCTGCACCAGCCCTGCAACTTCTTTTGGTGCCTGCCGGTCATCAAGGGGATGGATGCGTTCCGGTGCCATATTGCGTATGGGGCGCTCCAGCCTTAGTAGGGGGCGAAGCCCGATTCGAATGGCAGCGCTTGCAGCCAGCAGCAGTAACGGCAAGGCGAGGAGTAAGGGCAGAACGTTACCCAGGGCCAGTTCCTGGCTCAGTTCCTCGCGAATTTCCTCGCGCTGGGCGGTGCGGATCCAAAAGCCCGTGGTCGCGTCTTTAAGTGTGAACACCCGCCAACGATAGCCCTCGGATTCGGCCCATGAATAGCCCGGAGCCAAGCCTTCAGCGTCATCGGCGTTGAGCGTACTCAACAGGGGTATGCGGTCGGGCGTCCAGACTTCAAAGGCCAGTTTCTTCTCGTATTTGTGCCCTGCACCACCGGGCAGAATTTCGTCACCGCCTGCTTCCGGGTCAATGTCTTCAGCAATAGACAGTGTCAGCGTTTCGCGCAGGGTTTGCGGTAACTGCTCCATTGACTGGGTGTCTGCCAAGTGGCGAACCAGCCCTTGCACAATGCGCGTACTCTGCGCCAATTCGGCGTCGAACAGCTCTTCCAGCTCATGATTGCTTTCAACGTAACTCCAGGCAGCGGCGATCAGGGCGATTAAAAGCACGGTGGAGGTAACAAGCAGCGTGAGGGTGCGAGTCAGAGACATTCTGGCACTCCGGAGGCTGCCTGGCTATCCAGTAAATACCCGACGCCGCGGATCGTTCTGATGGTGGCTTTGCCTACCCGACGACGCAGATGGTGAATGTGCACTTCCAGGGCATTACTCTCTGCGCCCGGTTCCCAGCCATAGAGCTGCTCTTCCAGGCGCCTGCGGGTGGCAACCTGATCAGGGTGACGCATCATGTACTGAAGAATCTGAAACTCGCTGCGCGGCAGGGTTGCGGTGTCTGTGCCGGTGGTTAGCTGTGCTGAAGCCGGGTCCAGTGTTAGCTGGCCCACAATCAGTTGGTCCCGGTTTGTGGCTGATCTGCGGCGGGTAACGGCCCGAATTCGGGCCTTGAGCTCGGCCATGGCAAAGGGTTTGGTCAGGTAATCGTCTGCGCCTGCATCCAGGCCCTGCAGTTTTTCCTCAAGTTCAGCCCTGGCGGTCAGAATGATAATGGGCAGTTGATTGCCCTTTTTTCGGGTATGTCGAACGATATCGAGGCCGTCTACCCTGGGCAGGGTCAAATCCAGTATGGCGAGGTCAAAATGCTCATCCACCAGTGCATTCAGCGCCTGCTGGCCATCGTCCAGCCAGTCTACGGTGTGCTGGTCTGCCCTCAGCATGTCCAGCATGGTGCTGCCCAAAAGGTGGTCGTCTTCTACCAGTAATATGCGCATCAAGCGGGACCCGTGTTGGGAAAAATCGTCAAAACCTTAAGGCCGGTTTAAGAATTCTGGCGCCAGAGCTTAAGGCTGGGTTAAGGCTTGCTGTCTAATCTGATGGCTCATGATGTCGGGCGCCCCGCCCAGGAGCTGTTGGAGAATGCATATGAGCGACCCGCTTACAATGTCCATACACTGTCCACCGGATTCGCCGGAGCTGGTTCCGGCCCTTCGTTGTGCCGGGCGCTGGTTGAGCGAGATTACACCCGATACCGCTCTGGCGGCTACGGTTGCACAATTTATTCGGCGGCGGTTTTTGCAGGCCTATGGCGCCGAACCTTCGTTGCGGATACCGTTATTGCTGGCACTGACCTCGGCTCAGGGCACGCTTTTGGCTGCGGTGGGCGTTCGTAGTGCTGCCCGGGAACGCCTGTTTCTTGAAGACTACCTGACTGTTCCGGTCGAATCGGTAATGCCGTCGGCGGGAATTGCGCGCAGCAAAATTGCAGAGATTGCACACTTGGCTGGGGTAGAAGCCGGTGTCAGCAGACACTTGTTTGCCTCATTGACAGTGTGGCTGCAGGGCGCGGGTTATGACTGGGTGGTGTGTACCGGCACCGATCAGCTGCGCAACAGTTTTCACCGAATGGGTATTGCCACCCAGGTGCTGGCTAATGCGAACCCGGCGAGTTTGCCCGATGGTGGCGCTGGCTGGGGGCGCTATTACGACCATCAACCCGTGGTGATGGCGATCAAAGTGGCCGATAGCCTCGGCGCTTTGCAGCAGGTGGGGCTGCTACGGCGGATTCAGCCGGCGTCATTCGACATCGGTTCAGACGGTTCTGACAGTTTACAGCAGGAGGATGCTTATGGCCGCCTTGCCTGAACTGCTCAAACGTCAGGCACTGGCGCACCCGTCACGTATTGCCTTACGTGGGCCGGAAGCGGAGTTCAGCTATCAGCAGATGATGCAGGCGGCAGAAGCGATGGCCGAACAGCTGAGCGTACGGGGCATAAAGCGTGCCGGTGTGTGCGGCGACAACACCATTGGCTGGGTACTGGCCGACCTTGCCTGTTTGTTGGCCGGCGTGGTTTGTGTGCCGGTGCCGGTGTTTTTCTCCGAATCCCAAGTTGCCCACCTTATTGAACATGCGGGCCTGGACAGCTTGCTGTGCAGCGAAGAAGCAGACGGCAGCGAGCCTCTGGGCCAGGGTGTCTGGCTGCGCCCGCTGCCGGTTGTTGCAGCACCGCCGATACCTAAAGGCACAGCGAAAATCACCTTCACCTCCGGCAGTACCGGTACCCCTAAAGGTGTGTGCCTGTCGGTGGCGCAGATGACAGCAACGACTTTGGCCCTGAAAGAACGGCTGGCGGGCGTCGAATTACAAACGCATTTATGCATTTTGCCGCTTGCGACCCTTCTGGAGAATATTGCCGGCGTTTACCTGCCGTTGCTTATGGGAGCTACGGTCATGGTGGAGCCGTTGGCGCAGTTGGGCATGACCGGCAGCAGCGGCTTGAACCTGGGCAAGCTGGTTGCGGGAATCAATCAACATCAACCTCAATCGCTGATTTCGGTGCCGGAGCTGGCGATGGCACTGGTCAGTGCCGCCGAGCAGGGGCAGCTGAACAGCCGCTCATTGCGTTTTATGGCCGTTGGTGGTGGCCGGGTATCTGCCGAGTTGCTGGCCCGTGGCCGCGCTGCTGGCCTGCCATTGTACGAAGGTTATGGCTTGTCGGAGTGCAGCTCTGTGGTGGCGTTGAACGTGCCGGCTGCCGAGTGTGAGGGTAGCGTGGGTAAACCCCTGTCTCATGTCGATATCAAGGTGGATTCTGACGGTCACATTCTGGTTCGCGGTAACACCCATTTGGGCTATCTAGGCGACGAGCCGGGGCAGGGCGAATGGCTGGATACCGGTGACCTGGGCGCGCTCAGCCCGAATGGTTTTCTGACGGTTAATGGCCGTTCGAAGAATCTGCTGATCACCAGCTTTGGCCGCAATATTAGCCCGGAGTGGCTGGAAAGTGAGCTTATTCAGAGCCTGGGCATTCGCCAGGCCGTGGTGTTCGGCGACGGTGAGCCGCAGCCAATGGCACTGATAACGGTGACAGACGGGCGCTCGCCAGGCGACCTCGCCAGCGCATTGCGTCAACTCAATCAACGCTTACCGGATTATGCCCGCCTGGCTACGGTGTATATCCGCCGCCAGCCGCTGAGCCAGTCCGAAGGGTACATCACCGCAAATGGCCGCCCGGTGCGGTTGACCATTCAGGCCCATCTGCCGACCCTGTTGGCAAAAGCCTTTCCTTTATCTATGTCGACATCGTTAGCCAACCCATCAGGAGAATTCCACATGGCATTTTTTGACAGATTGCAGCAAGAAACAGCACAAGCACGGGCCCATGTTAGCGGCGCGCCGGTTGTGAAAGCGATTGGCGAAGGCTGTTTCAGCCTGGAGTCCTATACCTGGTTTCTGACCCAAGCCTTTCACCACGTTAAGCACACGGTGCCGTTAATGATGGCTTGTGGCGCAAAACTGCCCTCGCGGATGGAGTTCGTTCGCAAGGCGCTGGTTGAATACATTGACGAGGAGTACGGCCACGACGAGTGGATACTGAATGATCTGGACGCCTGCAACGCCGACAAGGAAGCGATTCGCACGGGCAAGCCGGATGTGTCCATAGAGCTTATGGTGGCGTACCTGTACGACCAGATTAACCGGGGCAATCCGGCGGCGTTCTTTGGCATGGTTCAAGTGCTTGAAGGCACCTCCATAGAGCTGGCCACGCCGCTGGCCGAGCAGATTCAGAAAATCCTTGGGCTTCCGAATCAGGCGTTCAGTTATCTGTACTCCCATGGCGCTCTCGATCAGGAGCACTTCGAGTTTTTCCGCAACCTGATGGACGGCATTACCGACCCGACCGACCAGCAGGCCATTATTGATTCTGCCCGCGTGGTATACCGGCTCTACGGCGATATGTTGCACAGCATTCCGCTGCCGGTCACGCGTAAGGAGCAGCAGCATGAAGTTGCATGATCGGGTTTTTCTCCTGTTGGGAGGCACCGGGGGTATTGGCAAGGCATTGGTAGAGCCGCTGGTTCGGGCAGGCAGCCGTGTCATCGTAGCCTCGCGCCACCCGGAACGTATCGGTCATTTAGAAGGCGTGTCGCCGGTGTATCTGGACCTGGCAGCTGTTGATCTGGACCAACAGCTGGCGCGCCTGACGGAGGCCTACCCGGAGATCGACGGCGTGATTCATTGCGCCGGTCAGAATCGCTTTGCCGAACTGGCGAGGATGTCGGTTGAAGAGCTCGATGCCCAACTTAACGTGAACCTGCGCTCGGCCATGCTGGTGGCCAGGCACTTTGCCCCCAGATTCGAGAAGGCGGGCAGCGGCGCGCTGGTGTTTGTGGGGTCGACCTTTGGCAGCATAGGCTTCCCCGGCTATACCGCCTATTGCGCCACCAAGTTTGGCCTGCGGGGGTTTACCGAGGCTCTGCGCCGGGAGTTAGCGGATACCGCTGTGCAGGTGGTGTACGTGGCGCCCAGGGCCACCGCCACCGACATGAATGCGGAAGCGGTGAACGAGTTGAATCGTGCGCTTGGCAACCGCGTTGACACGCCCCAGGCGGTGGCAACAGCCATTCTGAAAGCTATGGAAAACGGTGATCGCCGCCGATTTCTCGGCTGGCCCGAAAAATTGTTTGTGGTGATTAACGGGATACTGCCGCGCATTGTTGATAAAGCGATGCTTAAGCAGCTGCCGGTGATTCGGCGTTTTCTTAATGCAAAGGTTGCGTCATGAAGTAATGGGTGGTTGGTTGCGTTTTTTTGGCTTTTTTTTCAGTGCTTCAAACCCAATAATCACATCCATCAGTTCGTTGGTAATTTCGGTCTGGCGCACAGAGCGCAAATCTCCCGTTACAACGTCAATACGCTCATCCACCGACTGCTCGGCCTGCTGCATCAGCGCCAGGCGCGCAGCGTTTTCAGTCACCATGGCTTCGGCCGAGGCGCGAAATACGCTGGCAAAGATGTGGCTGCGAATCAGCGACGACAACAGCGCGTCGGCGGCCATGGTGTAATCTGGCAGCGCCCGGGAGTTCCAGCGCTTGGTGCTTTGTAACAGTGCTGGCTCCAGTGGCAGCAGGCGCCGGGTGACGGGTTCGCGGGTGCCGTGATCACCGCGCTGGGTGAACGCCAGGGTCACGCCGACGCCTAACAGGGACTGGCCACGGCTGAGAGCGTCAATGCGGGTGACAATATCGCCGGCCAAGCGGCCAATGCCGTCGGCGGAGGCGGGCGGTAGTAACGTAGCCTCCGGTTTCAAGTCCTGATCGGTGAGGGCATCCTGCATTTGCGCACCAATGCACAGCAGGCGCGGCTTGCCGGCGCTTTGGGCGTTTTGGTGCTGTTTCACCAACTGCGCCAAGCTTTCGTTGTAGTTGCCGCACAGGCCGTGGTCTGTGCCAAACACCACGATCAGCTGTTCGGCGCTGGCGTCCTGTTTCAGGCTGAGCCCACCGGTACGGTACGCAAACGCCGCAAAGCCCTGCAAAATAGTCTGGTGGTAGGCCTCTATGGAACGCGCTGCGCGCTCGTAGGGCGAGGCGTTAATGGCCGACAGGGTTTTCATGGTGTGCACAATGCCACGGATGCTGGTCAGCGTGTCGCTGTGGCGCTCCAGTGCTTCAAGAGAT
The DNA here is from genome assembly GCF_023311895.1 of Marinobacter sp. M3C. Classification (GTDB taxonomy): domain Bacteria; phylum Pseudomonadota; class Gammaproteobacteria; order Pseudomonadales; family Oleiphilaceae; genus Marinobacter. Next base: position 2,437,432 of record NZ_CP092284.1, on the reverse strand, counting down.
TGGGCCATTCCTTGCCTCCAAATCAGTCCCCAAATCAGTCTCAAAATCAGTTTCCAGGGCCGAACGAACCATAGCGATCACCCGCTCGCTGTCCTCTGGCCGTAACTCTTTGTCGTCCGCTATGCGTTGTTCAATCTCCTGCAACTGCTTCTTGGCCAGCGCGCGGATGCGCTGCATGGCGTCTACCAGTGGCTGCTCTTCCAGGCCGTCAAGTAAGCCTTCCATGGCCGCAATCAGCACCGCAAGTTGCTCAACCGCCGGCATCGGGTCGCGCTCGGCCTGGCGCAGGGAGTTGCGTACCGCCGCACCGCGCTTCAGGCGGGCGCGGGTCGCGTCATCCAGCCGCGTACCAAAGCGGGCAAAGTCTTCCAGTTCTTCAAATTGCGACAGAGTCACCCGCAGGTTGCCGGCGACCTTGCGCAGGGCCCGGCTCTGGGCCTTGCTACCCACGCGGGACACCGACAGCCCCTGATGCACCGCCGGGAATTGGTTTTTCTGCACCAGCTGTGGCGACAGGTAAATCTGGCCATCGGTGATGGAGATCAGGTTAGTGGGAATATACGCAGACAGATTCTCGGCCTGGGTTTCGACGACCGGAAGAGCGGTAATAGAGCCACCGCCCACCTCTTCGGTAAACTGGCCGGCCCGTTCAAGCAGGCGGGCGTGAACGTAGAAGATGTCGCCTGGAAATGCCTCACGCCCCGGTGGCCGGCGCAGCAATAACGACAATTCGCGATAGGAGCGTGCGTGGTGGGTCAGATCATCAAATATGATCAATACATCGCGGCCCTGATCGCAAAAATACTCCGCCATGGTCATGGCAGCATAGGGGGCGATGTAAGCCAGACCTGGTGTTTCCTCATCGCCTGCCGACATCACGATGCTGCGGGCCATCATGTCGCCTTTTTTTAGCGCGTCTATCACCCGTGACACGGCGTCGCCGCGCTGGCCAATGGCGCAATAGATACACATCACGTCGGACCGTATCTGATTGAGCATGGTGTCCACCGCGATGGAGGTCTTGCCGGTTTGGCGATCACCGATGATCAGTTCGCGCTGGCCCAGGCCCACCGGCACGGCGGCGTCTATGGCTTTGATGCCGGTCGCCAGCGGCTTGAAAATGGCCGAGCGGCTCAACACGCCGGGCGCTTCGGCCTCCACCGGGTGCTCGGCGACTGCCGCGATAGCCCCAAGGCCGTCGCGGGGAAGGCCGATGGCATTCACAACACGGCCCAACAGGGCGGGGCCAACGGGTACGCTGATCACCGTGCGGGTGCGCCGCACGTCTTCGCCAAGGCGGATGTGTTCCGATGGTCCAAGCAGAATAACGCCCAGCCGGCCGGGCTCAAGGTCCAGCACAATGCCGCGTACGCCGGACGCAAATATCAGCAACTCATCCGCCAGGGCGCGAGCCAGACCGGTCACTACGGCTACGCCATCACCCACTTCGATAACGCGACCCACCTCGGTCAGCACGGGTGCGGGTGTTGGTGTGGCCAGCAGGTCTTGCTGCCAGCGCTGGAACTGCTGTTCGAAATCCTGGCTCTGGCTCTGAGGCTGCGCGCTGGCAGGGTTTTGCGCCTGGCTGTTGTTAACGTTGTTGACGTCGCTGCTGCTGTCTCTATCGCTCATAGGGAATCATTCAGCCTCAGCTTTTGCCCGGCCTGAAGCGCCGGTGGTCAGACGCTCGTTTAGCAGGGCACCAAATTCGTCGGTATAACTGTCAACCGTCCACGCGACTTGGGCACCGCCTATTCGCAGAATCAGTCCGGGAGCCTGATCCGCATCGGTCTCGAAGCTCAGCGCCATGGCTGGCAGCAGTTTTTCGAGATCGGTTTTTAGCTGTGATTGTGCGGCCTCTGGCAAGGGCTCGCGGGTGGTTGCGATGGCTTGGGTGCTGCCCGCTGCCGCTTTTTTCAATTCGTCTACTAACGGTTCCAGGCGTTTGCCAACATGGCGCACTATGGCCTGTTCCAGAGTTTCATCGGCCAGGTCACGAAGGGCCTTGCGGGTGAGTTCCAACAGGGTCTCCTGTCCGGCCCGCTGTAGCCTGGCGGTGAATCTTTCGCGTTCCCGTTCCAGGTGTTTATGCCAGTCTTGTTGTTCCTGCTCCAGCCGGGCGCGGGCTTCTGCCAAAAGGCTGTCGCGCTGGCCTTCAGTATCGCGCAGCGCTTTCTGAATCATGGCGTCCTGGTCAGACTGCAGCTGTTTTTTCTGCTGCTGGAAGTCGGCTTGTGCGGCTTGTGCTTTTTGCTGAGCTTCACCGGCGGCGGCCATGCTTTTGGTGATTTCAGCTTCGCGCGCGTCAATACCGTCCAGAATAGGGCGGTACAAGAAGCGTTTCAGCAGCCACACCAGCACCAGAAAGTTGGCGAGTTGTGCCAAAACGGTAATCCAGTCAATGGACATAGTGGTTAACCTGTTGGGTGAATCAGCCAAATGGCAGGCTAGCTGGCGGTTACCGTCGCTGCCTGTACCGCAGCATCCCAAAACGGGTTGGCGAAGATAAGAATCATCGCCACCACAAAACAGTAAATGGCGGTGGATTCAATCATCGCCAGGCTGACGAACAGGGTACGGGACAGAGTAGGCGCAGCGTCTGGCTGCTGGGCAATGGCGGCAATAGCGGCCGCGGCCGCGCGCCCTTCAGCCAGGGACGGCCCTATGCAGCCAATCGCTATGGTGAAACCGGCGGTAAAAATAGAGATTGCCGCGATAATGGCAAGATCGGTCATGATTGTTCCTCGTTGTGGGACGGCGGCTGTGTTTGTTTGGGTAAGACTTTTTGCTCTTTATTCAAAGCTAATGGCTCTTTATTTAAAGCTGATGGCTCTTTTTCCGCGGTAGCAGAAGAAATATAGACGGTGGCCAGAATGGCGAAGATGTAGGCCTGGATCATGCCGGTGAGAAGGCCCAGCATGTCCATCAGCACCGGGAAGAAAAACGGTGCGACGGTCAGTAGAATGGCGGCAATAACGGCCCCGCTCATCACGTTTCCGTAAAGGCGGATAGCCAGCGAGATACCACGGGAAAATTCGCTGATGATATTGAACGGTAGCATGATGACCGAAGGTTCAATAAAGGTTCGCAGGTAGCTTTTTACGCCGCCGCTGGCAATGCTGAATACCGGAACGGCGACCAGCACCGACAGTGCCAGGGCCATGGTGGTCGACAACGACGAGGTGGGCGGCGAAAAGCCGGGAATCACCAGCATCAGATTCGATAGCGCAATAAACAGAAATAGAGTGCCGGCGAAGTACATCACGTGGCGGGCTGAATTCTGAGTGACTTCCTCAATCTGGCCCTGAATCAGTTTTACGATCACTTCCAGCGCAGTACGTAGGCGGTCGGGCGGCACGTCTGCGCGCAGGTTGCGAGTCACAAACCAGGAAATGCCCACCAGCAATACCATCACAATCCAGGTATTCACGATGGTCGCGTTCAAGCCCCAGCCACCGAGGGTGAGCACAATGGTGTTGTCCGGTGAAAACTGCATTACGCGCCCTCTTGTTCCGCTAAAGGTGTGGTTTCACGGTTTCTGGCCCAACGCAGCGCGACCATGCGCACTAACAAAAATGCCAGGGCGAAACCGGCCATGGGCCAGGCTGTGGCACTGCTGGTGGCAAGCCAGAAACCGACGCCCAGCAGCATGGCGATGCGCACGGTCGCGCTGAGCAATAACAGGGCTTCGGGCTGGCGCGAACGCAGAGCGCGTTTCATACCCCAGGCCAGCCCGACAAAAAATACGCTGCTGACGGCCACCCCTACGGCCAATCCCAGCAATACAGCTGACCAGTCAACCGTCATGTTTGTCTCCTTCGCTGGAGTCTGTGTGGTTATTATCGCCGCCGGCTTTTGGGGTTTCTTTGTCAATCCAGTTCCAGGCGATCATGGCGCCCACCACAATACCCCCCAAAATCAGCGCGATAGGCCAGGAAAAATTCTGCGGCGCTACCTTGTTCAGCCATAACCCCAGAAACGCCCCCGCAACGGCGGGTACCGCTACTGACCAGCCAATCATGCCAAAGGCACCGATGCCTCTTAATGGACTGGTTCCGGGCTGTTTGCGGGCGCGCTGAAGTCGTTCAGTGCTGCGGCGGATGTCGTCGGCAGAACGGTCTTTGCGGCTGCTCATAACGCGGGCTTCCGTAAGTCGCCAAAGCGTCGGACAATGTTGGCTTCCAACCGTGATAGCGCTGACCGGGCTACCCGCTCTTCTTCGTCTACCTCCACAAAGGCCGTTTGTATGGTGTCGTTCAGGGTGTCCAGACTGTCGCCCTGAACACCCCGGCGAATGGCGATGTCTACCTGATGGCCGGTTTTCACCAGCAGGCCCTCGTCGATACCAAAAAACAGCTCGTCACCGGTTTCGTCGGTCAGAATCAGCACAGACGGCACCAGTGCGGTGACAAAGTCGGTATGGTTGGGCAGCATGCCAAACGCACCGTTGACGGCGGTGGCAAATAGCCGTTGTGCGCGGCCTTCGAACAGAGTGCGGGTAGGCAGTCTCAAGGTAACCGTCATCACGTTGGCCAGGCTCATGACGAGGGCGCCAGATCTTTCAGCGAGCCGATCATATAATAGTCGCTTTCGTTATCGTTGAACTCGGTCTGGTTGAGGATGGTTTCGCAGTCGTTCAGTGTGTCTTTGATGGGCACGCGCCTGCCGTTGGCGCCGTCGGCCGAACCAATGGTGAAGAACGGCTGGGTCAGATAGCGTTCCAAACGTCGCGCCCGCGCCACAACGGCGCGATCGGCGGCTGACAGTTCTTCCATACCCAGCATGGAAATAATGTCCCGCAGGTCTTCATAATCGGCCAGGGTGCGCCGCACCGCGCGGGCGATGTCGTAGTGGCGCTGGCCGACAACCGCGGGCGTCAGCATCACAGAAGCCGAGGCAAGAGGATCGACCGCTGGGTACAAACCTTCGCTGGCGCGTTTGCGCGACAGCACCACCGAAGCAGACAGGTGCGAAAAAATATGCGCAGCAGCAGGGTCGGTGAAGTCATCCGCCGGCACGTATACCGCCTGAATAGAGGTGATGGAACCGTTGCGGGTGGAGGTTATGCGCTCCTCCAAGGTGGCCAGTTCGGTGGCCAGTGTGGGCTGGTAGCCCACCCGTGACGGCATGCGGCCCATCAAGCCGGATACTTCCGAGCCTGCTTGAACAAAGCGGAAAATGTTATCGATCAGCAGAAGAACGTCCTGCTTTTTATCGTCACGGAAATATTCGGCCATGGTGAGCGCTGTTTTGCCCACCAGAAAGCGCACGCCGGGAGCCTCATTCATTTGCCCGAACACCATCACGGTTTTGTCGCGCACTCCGGCGTCGCCCATTTCCCGGTAGAGTTCTTCGGCTTCACGGGAGCGTTCGCCAATACCGCAAAACAGGCTGACGCCCTCGTATTCCTGCACGGTGTTGTTAATCAGCTCGGTGATCAGCACGGTTTTGCCCACACCGGCGCCGCCAAACAAACCGGTTTTGCCGCCGCGCTCGATAGGCGACAGCAGGTCAATGGCCTTGATGCCGGTTTCCAGAATATCGCTGTGCACCACTCGGTCTTCCAGCGCCGGTGGTGGTTGGTGAATAGAACGGCGAATGTCGGTAGCAGGGGCGGGTTTGTTATCAATGGGCTCGCCGAAGACGTTCAGCATGCGGCCCAAAACAGCGTCTCCTACCGGAACCTGGATGGGTGCGCCGGTGGCACGCACAGAAACCCCCAGGCCCAGCCCGCGTACCGGTGCCAGCGCCATACAGCGCACGGCGCCGCTTTCCAGCAGTGACGTGACTTCCATCGCCAGATTACCGGCGTAAAGCAAATCGTGAATACGCGGAGAGTCCTGCGGAAAAAGAACGTCAACAACGCCACCGCGAATGCCGACGACCTCTCCATCAAGTTCGTGATTTGCGAGGTGCTCAGTAACAGAAGTAGGCTCCGGGCTACGCTGATCTGAGCCTGGAATAGCTTGATTCAACATGACGAAGCGCCTGAACAGTTAAGAGTTGTGAGTGGCATCACCCTGTGATGAGTGTTCCCGCGCGCGCCTCCAGAATGGCAAGCGCATCTTCTAACCGGCCAATGCCGCTGATGCCCCCGGTATCTGCAAAGTCGCAGGCCGCCGTTACCTTCGGTCCCATGGACCCGGCGGGAACGTCCAGCGTTCTTGCCTGGGCCGGTGTAACGGTGCGAACCGGAGCGGCGGTGGGTTTACCAAAGTCACGATAAACAGCATCCACGTCGGTCAGCAGCAGTAACGCATCGGCGCCCAACTCTCTTGCTAGCAGCGCACTGGCGGCATCTTTGTCGATGACCGCCTCAACACCGGTCATGCTGCCGTCGTTGCGGCGCAGCACAGGAATGCCGCCACCTCCGGTACAGATTATGACCACCTCTTGATCCAGCAGTAGTTTCAGTACGCGCATATCCGGAATTTCTTTTGGCGCAGGGGAAGGCACTACCCTGCGCCACTTGTCGCCATCGGCTGCGATATGCCAGCCGGCGGCCGCGGCGCGGGATTCCGCTTCTGCCTTATCGTACACCGGGCCAATAAATTTGGTCGGATTGGCAAAGGCAGGATCATTCGGATCGACAACAACCTGGGTCAGCAGGGTTGCCACCGGGCGATCATGGCCCAGAGCATTTTCCAGCTCTTGCTCAATCATATAGCCGATCATACCACCGGTCTCGGCACCCAGCACATCCAGCGGGTAGGCTTCTTCAGGCTTATAGGCGGCACCCTGCAACGCCAGCAAGCCCACTTGGGGGCCGTTACCATGGGTAATCACCAGTCGGTGCCCGGCGCGCACCAGTTCCGCCAGGGATGTCGCGGCTTTTCGGACATTGGTGCGCTGGGCTTCGGCGGTCAGTGGTTCGCCACGTTTCAACAGGGCGTTACCGCCCAGTGCTGCAACAATCAGCATAGTGTGTGTCCTTTTTCAGCAATCCGCGCCAGAGTCAGGCCCCAAGGGTGGCTACCAGCACCGCCTTGATGGTGTGCATACGGTTTTCGGCCTGGTCGAAAACAATCGAAGCCGGGCTTTCGAAAACGTCATCGGTTACCTCCATGGCACTGATTCCGAACTCTGCTTGAATTTCTTTACCAACGATGGTGTCGGTATTGTGAAACGCTGGCAGGCAGTGCATGAAGCGGGCACGGGGGTTGCCGGTTTTTTCCATCACCGCCGCGTTCACCTGGTAGGGCGCTAACAGTTTTATCCGCTCGCCCCATTTTTCTTTCGGCTCGCCCATAGACACCCAAACGTCGGTGTAAATAAAGTCGACCCCGGCCACCGCCGTATCGACATCCTCGGTAATGGTAATGCGGGCGCCGGTTTCCTTTGCAATCGCCTGAGCCTCATCCTGAATGGATTGCTGCGGCCAGCAGACTTTGGGTGCACACAGGCGCACATCCATGCCCATTTTGGCACCACCAATCAGCAGGCTGTCGCCCATGTTGTTGGCGGCATCGCCCAGAAACGCGTAGGCCACCTGGTGCAGCGGCTTCTCAACATGCTCCTGCATGGTCAGAAAGTCAGCAAGAATCTGCGTCGGGTGGAACTCGTCGGTCAGGCCGTTGTAGACAGGTACACCAGCATACTCTGCCAACTCCTCGACAATCTTCTGGCCAAAACCGCGGTACTCGATGGCATCGTAAACCCGGCCCAACACCCGAGCCGTGTCTTTTACCGACTCTTTGTGGCTGATGTGGGTGCCAGAAGGCCCAAGATAGGTGACCCGGGCGCCCTGATCGTAAGCGGCCACTTCGAACCCAACTCGTGTGCGGGTGGAATTCTTTTCAAAGATAAGCGCGATTTCTTTGCCGACAAGCTGCGGTACCTCTGTGCCGGCGTATTTCGCCGCTTTTAGATCTGTTGCCAGCTTGAGCAGAAAGCTGATCTCCCGGGGGGAGAAATCTCGCAAGGTCAGGAAGTGCCGATTCTTCAGGTTAAAAGCCATGGTCTTTGTCCTCTTGGCGGGCGGATGAGGTCAGGTGGAGTGATATAGAGTGATATAGGGTCAGATGGGGTCACGAATCGTGGGGCAGCTCATGCAGCGGCCGCCGCCCCGACCACGGCCCAGCTCAGCGCCGGGTATGGCCAACACTTCGATTCCCGCCGCTTTGAGTGCCGCGTTGGTGTCATCATTTCGGTCGTAGCCAATCACCACGCCCGGACTTATGGCCAGTACGTTGTTGCCATCGTTCCACTGCTCACGCTCGCGCTCGGCCGGGTCGTCGCCACCGGTTGGAACCACTTCCAGGGATTTGTAGCCAAGAACTTCTGCCACCACATCAAACAGCGGCCGTGAGTTCTGGCGGAAAGACAGGTGTGTTTTGCCCTCACCGGCGCGCAAGTCATAGCAGATCACTTCGTCCGCTACTTCCTTGAACGCTGTAACCACATTGCCGCCGCAGAAGGTGAATATGGTGTCCAGATGCATGGCGGTACGGGATTTTGGAATCTGGCAGGCAATGACTCGTTCCGCAGTGCCTTTTTCAAACAGAGCGTTGGCTAATTGTCCTACGGCTTGTGGTGATGAACGTTCGCCCATTCCTACAAGCACGGTGCCATTGCCCACGGGCATGATGTCGCCGCCTTCGAGCGTAGCCAGGCCATGATTCTTGGTAGGGTCGCCCCAAAGCACGTCTGCTTTGCCGGCGAACTTCGGGTGGAAACGGTAAATGCCGGCCATCAGCAGGGTTTCGGGTTTCCGCGCGGCCCAGTACATGGGGTTAAGTGTGACACCACCGTAGATCCAGGCACTGTTATCGCGGGTGAAAAGAAAGTTTGGCAATGGCGGCAGCACAAATCCGTAGTGCCCCAGGTGGTTGCCAAAAAGACCGGTTGGGTCAAAGGGTAAGTCGGCCACTTCCAGGCCACCAATCAGGTATTCGGAGAGTTTTGAGCCTGGCAGCTCGTCCATCCAGCTGCGAAGGTCCGAAATCATTCCGACTCCGATATCGTTCCAGGTGATTCGATGATCGAGAATCCATTTGCGGGCTTCAGGTATGTCTAAAGTGTCTGCCAATAAATCGTTGACGTCTAAAACCTCAATATCCCGTGACCGCATAAGCTCGGAAAATACGTCATGATCTTTCTGAGCCTGTTTCACCCAGAACACGTCGTCAAATAGCAGGGCATCACAGTTAGACGGTGTGAGCCTGCGGTGAGCCAGGCCAGGGCGACAGACAATGACCTGCCGCAGTTTTCCGGCTTCAGAGTGCACCCCAAGTGTTGGTTCAGACATGGTTAATCTCCAATGAGTGTGGCTTCGTTATTACTTCGAGCGATGTCAAAGCAATGCCGCAGCACTGATGACCACCGAAATGAAAACTGTAAGAATCAGCAATAAGGGCCAGATGAACACGAGCCAGCGATCGTATGACACCCGCGCAATGGCCAGGCCGCCAACGACAACGGCGAAGGTGGGGTTGATCAGATTGACCAGACCGTTGGCAGACTGAAAAGCAGTCACAACCAAGTCGCGTCCAACATTGGCGAAGTCGGCCAGCGGTGCAAGAATCGGCATAGACAACACGGCCAGGCCTGAAGACGACGGCACAAAGAAACTCATGCCCACTTCAATCCAGAACATCAGGTTGATAAACGCAAGCTCGGGCAGCCCGCCCAACGAGTTTTCGGCGCTGTGCAAAATGGTGTCGGCAATCATGCCCTGGTCCATAATCACCACAATGCCACGGGCCAGCCCGACCACTAGCGCAACGCCCAGCAAGTCACGGGCGCCATCGACAAAGCTGCCGGTCAGTTTTTTCTCGCCAAGGCGGGCAACAATGCCGATCACAATGGCCGAACCAAAAAATAGCGCGCCCATGCGGGCCATCCACCAACCCTGCGAAGACACACCCCAGATCATAAACACAAAGGTTGCAGCAAAAATCAGCAGGGCAACAATCTGGGTTTTGTTGAGTGTGGAATCATCAACTCCCTCACTTTGCTTGCTGAGGAAAAGGCGGCGGTGAGCATCCCATTGTTTGGCCACAACAGAGCGGGATGGATCCGCTTTAACGCGTATTGCGTACCGCATGACATAAGCGGCACAAATAAGCAGCCCACCAATCAGCAGAATAAAGCGCACCACAATGCCATTGGTAAAGGGAATGTCGGCCGCATTGGCGGCGATAACGGTGGCAAACGGATTGATGGTGGAGCCCAGTACGCCGATACCGGACCCCACCAGAATAATGGCTACCCCGGTAACAGCATCGTATCCGGCGGCCATCATCACCGGGATCAGAATGGCGTAAAAAGCCAGGGTTTCTTCGGCCATGCCATAGGTTGTGCCGCCGATGGCAAACAGGGTCATTAGTATCGGAATCATCCAGATTTCATGGCCCTTGAGGTGGCGCATGGCACTGCGTATGCCGGTATCAATGGCGCCGGTGGCATTCATGACACCCAGAAAGCCACCCAGGAAAATGACGAACAAGGCAACATCTATAGCGTTGGCCACATAGCTGTCGGGGTCATAAAACCCGGCTGTAGGTGCGAGCATTATGTCCACGAAACCCTGAGGGTTGGCCTCAACAACCTTATAGGTGCCAGGCACGGCCACCTCGCGGCCGACCTCTTCATTCATCACCCGGTCGTATTGGCCAGCAGGTATAATCCAGGTCAACGCAGCCACAAATATAATCAGCAGAAACAGAATGGTGTAGGCGGTAGGAAACCGCGTTGCCAGATCGTGTTCCGGGTTGTCTGAAGAGTTATTTGGAGAGTTATTTACAGGATCTGACGAATCGTCAGAGGGGGCTTTCAGGGGGTTGTTTTTATTGTTCACAGCATTTCTCCTTTATCCACACCGACAGCTATAAATAGAGCCAATGAAAGATCCTGATCCCGGCTGCGAACGCTTTAGCCTTGCCCAGTCAGGTGGGGCCGCGATTTCCAGATCGTTAGCCTTCAAGGTAGTTGAGAAAGGGCCAAGCGGAGTTGAGTTAGGTCACTATTATGTGAGAGTGCTATTAATTTTCAGTAATCCATCTATATGTCCACCCACTATCCAGCCATCCACACACCAAAAGATAAAATGCTATGCGCTTTTCAGAAATTCATGAGCGCGCGATTGCGCGCAAAGGTGGCGTTGCAGAGTTAAACGCCCGGTTACCCACGCCGCCGCCGGCCAGCGAGCTGGAGCAGCGCAGTGACGACCGTTATTTGGCAGAAATAACCTGCTGTGTGTTCAAGGCGGGTTTTGTATGGCGGGTGATTGACAAAAAATGGCCGGATTTTGAAGCCGCCTTTCACGGCTTTGTGCCGGCCTATTGGCAGCAAGTATCGCCAGACGTGCTAGAAACCCTGGCCTGCGACGAACGCATCGTACGCAACCTGCAAAAAATCCGCACGGTGCCGGAAAACGCCCGCATGATTATGGACACGGTCCACGAGCACGGCAGTTTTGGTGCATTTCTGCGCCAGTGGCCATCGTCTGATCAAGCTGGGTTGCTGCTGTGGTTCAAGCGCCATGGTTCGCGACTGGGTGGTAACAGCGCCCAGTATTTCCTGCGCCGGGTCGGCTGGGACGGCTTTATTATGTCCAACGATGTTATTCAGGTGCTGCGCCATGCCAAGCTTTTGGATGCATCAACGAGCAGTAAAAAAGGCCTGTATCAGGTGCAGGAGGCATTTAATGCCTGGCATCAAGAAACGGGCTTGCCTTACAGTCAATTGTCGCGAATAGCCTCCTATTCAATTGATGGTTAAAGCAAGTCAATCGATGGTTAAAGCAATGTGTCCCAGCTTTAACGGTTAGTTTTCAGCCAACAGATCTATAGTTTGGTGAACACTCAGGAGGACTGTGTCATGAATCGTTTAGGTAAAACCTTTTTTGGATTTGTATTCGCGCTAACGTCCGCCATGGCAATGACCGTTGCGAATCCGGCGCTGGCGGCAAGCGCTGAAGATCTTGACCGCAATGCAATGCAGTCGTTGGATACGCTGTATAAAGTGCATCCGGTGGCTGAAACTTTAGCAAAAAGTGCCAAAGGTATTTTGGTGTTCCCCAATATTGTGAAAGCTGGCTTGGTATTTGGCGGCAGCTATGGCGAAGGCGTGTTATTGAAAGGCTCGGCGGTAACGGATTACTACAATTCCATCACCGGTTCCTGGGGCTTGCAAGCCGGAGCTCAGTCCTACGCTTATGCGGTGTTTCTGATGACGGATGCCGCCGTGTCTTATCTGGAGAAAACCAATGGCTGGGAAATTGGCGTTGGTCCGACCGTCGTTCTGGTTGACGAAGGCGTGGCTAGAAATCTGTCGACCTCGTCGCTGAAAGACGATGCTTATGCGTTTATATACGGCCAGCAGGGCCTAATGGCCGGGCTGAGTATTGAAGGTACTAAAATATCGCGTATCAATCGTTAAGCTACTCAGTATTGACGGTTAAGCTATAGCGCGTAGACAAGGCTGTGGGTGGGCCCATCATTCGCAGCCTTGTTTTTCTATTTTCAGCGGCGAGTTCAGAGGAGATTTTAGTGGAGAGCCTGGCAGAGGGTTAGGCCAAACCCCCGGTAAGCGCTATCATACTGCCCATTATTCGAACCGTTACTACCGCGCCTTAATATCGCGTCCGTAAATAAAGGCAGTTCATGAGCAAGCAGTCTTCCTCCGTTAAAAAGAACACCCGCACCTTCGAACAAACCCTCTGGGACACCGCCGACAAGCTACGCGGCACGGTGGAGTTCTACACCATGAAAAACGTGTTTTACCTGCCGGAGCACGCCCGCTGGAACACACTGCAAAAACAGGCCAAGCAAGACGACATCGCGATAAAAATCGACACTGCGCTCTATGCCATTGAAAAGCTGAACCCGTCATTAAAAGGCGCACTGCCGGATAACTACTTTTCACGCATGGGGCTGGAAGCCAGCAAGCTGGCGGCGTTGATTGATTCCATCAACAACATCGCCACCGTGAGTGACCAAAGCAGTGCCGGGCCAGATGGTAATGAAGAAGACCTGGTTGGTAGGGTGTACGAATACTTCCTTGGCAAGTTCGCGGCCACCGAAGGCAAGGGCGGCGGCGAATTCTACACCCCTAAGTGCATCGTTAATCTGCTGGCGGAAATGATCGAGCCTTATCAGGGCAAAATTTACGACCCCTGTTGCGGTTCCGGCGGCATGTTTGTGCAGTCCGTGAAGTTTTTGCGCAACCACGAGGGCAACCAGAAAGACATCTCCATATACGGCCAGGAATACACCGCACTACCTACAAACTGGCGAAAATGAACCTGGCCATTCGCGGCATTGCCAGCAACCTCGGTGATGTTCCAGCGGACACCTTCTTCAAAGACCAGCACCCGGATTTGAAAGCCGACTTCATCATGGCGAACCCGCCGTTCAACATGAAAGCCTGGCGCGGCGCGGACGAGCTCAGCACCAACCCGCGCTGGGCCAGTTGTTCTACACCACCCAGATTCCGGTGTGCTTGTGGTTCGTTACCAAGAACAAAACAGCGCAGGCCATTGCTGGCCACAGCGACAGCAACCACCGTAACCGCGAAGGCGAGACCCTGTTCATCGACGCCCGTAACATGGGCTCTATGATCAGCCGCACCCACAAAGAACTCATCGCAGACGACATTGCCGCAATCACCCGCACCCACCACGCCTGGCGGGGCGAAGCCAAAGACGGCGGTTATGAAGACCTACCCGGTTTTTGCAAAGCCACCACCCTGGCAGACATCAAAGCCAACGATTACGTGGTCACGCCTGGCCGGTATGTGGGCGCTGCCGCGATAGAAGATGATGGTGTTCCGTTTGAAGTGAGAATGACTGAATTGAGCCAGACCCTTTATCAGCAGATGGCGGAAGCTGAAAAGTTGGATGTGGTGATTCGGGAGAATTTGGAGGGGTTGGGTTATGGGGAGTGATTGGCAAGAGATATCGTTAAATGACGTAGCTACTCTGCGGAACGGGGCAGGCATCAAGCAAGAGTTTTTCGCAGAACAAGGTATACCGTTAGTCCGAGTTTCAGATTTCACCCAAGACTCGATCGATATGGCTGCTTCTCGCTTCGTTGAAAATGAGCATGCAAAAAAGTGGTCTTCATACTTGCTTTGTAAAGACGACGTGATAGTAGCCACTGTTGGGTCGTGGCCGCCAAATTGGTCGTCTGTTGTGGGAAAAGTGATTCGTGTACCTGAGAAGGCTATAGGAGCAATCCAGAATCAAAACACATGCTGCATTTTGCCAAACGCTGATCTGCTGGATATCAAATTCCTCTTTTACCGATTAAGGCTGGAAGACTTCGCATGGCATGCGGCAAACTCGTCTGGCGGAAGCGCAAATCAGGCTCGACTTCCTATTCGGAAGCTCGGAGACTTTAGCTTTTGCTTGCTTGCCTGCTCTGCACTTGCAAAAAACCATCGCTCATATCCTTGGCATTCTCGACGACAAAATCGACCTCAACCGCCAAATGAACACCACCCTGGAAGCCATGGCCCACGCCCTGTTCAAAAGCTGGTTCGTCGATTTCGATCCGGTGATCGACAAGGCTCTGGCCGCCGGCAACCCCATCCCCGAACCTCTCCACGCCCGCGCCGAAGCCCGCAAAGCTCTGGGTGCACTCTGGACTTCCGCTGTACTGGATTTATGAGGCTCTTCAGCTACTTGACATTAAATCTATGGGTGCCGATTCAGCAGTCCCCGGGGTCAATCGGAACGTTATTTATTCAAAAAAATGGTGTTTCCTAAGCTGCAAGCGCTAGAGGAATACACTAAACAGATTTCAGCGATAACAAGCAGAAAAAAGACTGTAGATGCAGCGAACGAGGCCCTTATAACGTTGAGAGACACCCTCCTCCCCAAACTCCTATCCGGCGAACTCCGCATCCCCGAAGGCTAGCAGCAAATCGCCGAGGTGCTCTGATTCATGATCAGGTTCATGGGAGAGCCAACGGGAGAGGCGTGGGAGCGCCTGAAGAGCAGGAAAACCTTAAGGGTATTCCTGCCGTGCGTGCAGAACTCTCAGGATATCGATGAACTCGACGCCCGCCTGATAGATCACAAGGTAATTTGGGTGGACAACCGCCTCGCGAGTGCCGGTTACTCGCCCGCCTCTGAAGATCAGAGGCGCTGCCGGAAGGCCTTCTACGGTGCGCAATATTTCCGAGTGTAAAGACCACGCCGCAATGGGGTTGCGTTCGTCAATGTAATCGATGATTTCAATCAGGTCGCTGGTGGCTTCCTCAGACCAGCGGACGGTTAGCACGGGCTTTCCTGCGTTCTTCAAGCTCAGCCCGCACCTTCGACATGGCTTCGTCATGTGCCAGTTTTGGCTTTGTGCTGCTCATCGCTTCCTGCACTTTGGCGCGGAACCAGCGATCATAGCTGGCCGCTTGTTCCTCGGTCTCGAATTCGGACACGATTGGTGATAATTGAGCGCTCATGTTTTATCTCCTCTGCTCAAAGCAGTATACAGCTTCATTCAGCTATCGCTCAAACGAGGGTGGCCATTTTGCGAAGTCGCCGAATAAAACCATCTGCTGAGCAACCCTGATCCTTTATCGCAAAGCCAGGGCCCACTCTCTCATGGAGAAGCAAGTTGGTTTGTTACGCCGTCTGTGCAATATTGCGTTTGTAAGTGTGTAATGTGTTGAATTTACGGAGTAAGTAATGGGCTTTAATGAGGCACGGCTGGAACAAGCCATCATCGAACTGCTGCAGGCTCAGGGTTATCCCTATTGCCCCGGTTCTTCACTTGTGCGCGAACCCTCCGATGTGCTGATTAAAGCCGATTTAGCGGCGTTTTTGACACAGCGTTATTCAGCCGGTCACATTACCGGGGCGGAGGTCGCTTCTATCATTCGCCGGCTGGAAAGCCTGCCTGCGCTGGACTTATATGAATCCAACAAAACCATTCATAAACTGGTCGCGGACGGCTTCTTGTTGAAACGGGAAGACCGTAGCCGCAAAGATCTATATATCCAGTTGATTGACTACCAAGGTCTGGCCAAGATGCGCCTGCCCCGTGAGGGGGAAGTGCTCACGCTGGCGGCGGAAGTGCCGGAAAACTACGGCGGCCCGCGCAACATTTACAAGCTGGTGAACCAGATGGAAATCACCGGCAGCGAGAAGCGCATTCCCGATGCCGTGCTTTACATCAACGGCCTGCCGCTGGTGGTTTTTGAGTTTAAAAGCGCGGTGCGCGAAGAAGCCACCCTTCACGACGCCTACGTGCAGCTGACCACCCGCTACACCCGGGATATTCCCCAGTTGATGAAATACAACGCCCTGTGCGTGATCAGCGACGGGGTGAACAGCAAGATGGGCTCGCTGTTTGCGCCCTATGAGTTTTTCTATACCTGGCGCAAGGTAACCGGCAACGAAATTATTGGGCAAGACGGCATTAATAGCCTGCACACCATGTTTGAGGGCTGGTCAATCAGGATCGGCTGCGCCAGGTGATTCGACACTTTATCTACTTTCCGGATGTGTCCAAGCAGGAAGTAAAAGTGGTGTGCCGTTACCCGCAGTTTTACGCCGCGAATAAGCTGTATGCCAATATTCTGCAACACCGAAAGCCTGAAGGCGATGGCAAGGGCGGCACATACTTTGGCGCAACCGGCTGCGGCAAGAGCTTCACATTACAACGAGCGCAAGGAAGACGATGTGTTAGTCGGCAATGTTCTGGAAGATTTCACCGATACCATCATTGACCGCTACATGGATTTGATTCAGGCGCTGAAGCAGGAACTCGGTTCTTTTGAGGAGCTGGGCATTGATCTTGAAGAGAAAGCCTTTTACGACATTTTGAAAGACCTGGCCATCAAGTACGACTTCAGCTATGCCGAAGACAAGCTGTTACCCTTGGCGAAAGCGGTGAAGGTCGTGGTGCAGGAAAAGGTGAAGTACACCGATTGGAACCAGCGCGAGGACATCAAGGCGGAATTGAAAGTTGGCCTGATTCTGCTGCTGGCAAAACACGGCTACCCGCCGGTGGATCGTGACGAGGTGTACAAAGAGATTTTTGAGCAGGCGGAAAATTTCAAGCAGCATTCCAAACAAAACCAGGCCAGCAGCGGATCTTGAAGTGGCGCTTAACGACTAATGAGCGGCGAACTCCAGAATTCTGGCTTTTTCATTGTATAGCACCACCTCAATGGCATCGTCCGCCAGAGAATCCCGTGCTTCTTCGAATGCCTGAAACCTGATGTCTGAAGGGGGAACGTCTTCAGGCCCTTTAACCGGGAATAAAACTGGGCCATGAAGCAAGTTACGCTTCCTCAGCTGGTTCACCTTTAGCTTCCAGTGACCGCCGTGCTCGATAATTGCTGTAGAGTCCGCTTGCCCGAGAAATAAGGGTTTTATAACCTTAATCGCTTTATCGTCGTCTTGTTCGACAAAGGGGAATGTGACGCTGTACAGATGATCTTCAACTTTCCGTTTTGAAAAGTGGCGAGCCAGGTTGCTTTGTTCAAGTAGTTTTTTGATACCTTTTTCCAGAATAGTTTCCTGGTATTCCCTAGTTACAAAGTTCCGGCCAACGTAATAATTGAATAACTCTTGCAGGGTTTTTTGTGGATCTTCAGAAAGAATGCTGCGCCGCTCGCTGAATCGCGCGATGGTTTCTCTGGGGCGAATCAGCTCGTCAAATATGCCGTTATGGAAGCCGTATTCCATGCCGTCACCACTAAACTCGGTGGTTTTGTTGTGAAGCAGCATACTTTGAATTCTAAGCAGTTCTGCCTCTATATTAGCCATGGTTTTCAGGTAAACGGCTTTGTCCAACTCTTCAAAAAATTGGGTAATCCGGGCGTATTTTCGACGCAATAACTTGAAGCTCAAGCTGCGTGTTTTTGGTATCCACAACAATACACCGACATTGGCAAACTCGCCGGTTTCAATGTAAGGCATAAATCGCACTATGGCGTATTGACACGCGAACCTAGTCATTTTCTGCTCCAGAAGTCCCCGTTGTTGAAGCGTTGAAGATTTTCAAGCAATAAGTCCAGGTTCAGGTTGGTTTTCATCGTCATTTCCTGGTCGCTATAGAGCCATTCTTCTGGAATACGATTCACAATAGACTGCCAGTTGTGAAGGGCCTGCTCTGCTCTTAAAGTATAGTGGTCTCGTTCTAACAAGTCATCGAAGATACCAGGTGCGCAATCTTTAAATATATGAAGTTTAAAAAAATCATCGTTAGAGAACTCTGAATCAAAAGCTTGGTTATGATCAATGACCACTAAGCGCTGGGTGCCGGGCCCCCAAAACAGGTTCGGATTTCCCCCGCTCTCTGTCAGCATGCGATCTGCATTAAAAATCCACCAGTCAAAAAACAGGACGGCGCGCCTAACCTCCGGGCGGATGCTGCTAACTTGAGAGTACGACAGTTCTGTCACCATTTGCTCAACGGAGCCGAAAGCCGGGCCAGTACCAAGATCATGAGTATGTTCGACTGAAAGTAATTCGATTAACTCTTCTGGCACGTAAACAATGCTAAACGGCGCTATAGGTATACCAAAGCTTAGCGCAAGATTGCCCGCGATCCATTCCTTGATCTGACTGTCTCTGCCTGCACCAACTCCTTTCACGAAATACGTATTATCGTCGTCACCACGACAAATAAATGGGTGAGTTATACCTTGCTCTGAGCGACGGATAACTTCGACTATTTCGACGACGGATTTTTCTGGAGGTGACACAGGTTCGTTGATTCCTTTCTCTTATCCCTGTTAAAAGTCAATCTACTATAAGGGCGTGATATTGGGAGTCAATGCAATGCCTACATCCCCAATAGCAACACCAGCTCACAAAACACCACGCTGGCCCCCAGCGCGTCGCCGGTATAGCCGCCTAGCTGGCGCTTCAGATACCAACCCCACAGCAGAGCAACCCCAATCACCGCCACCGGTGCCAGCAGCCATAAGCCCGGCAGCCAGGCGCTGAACAGCAAAGCCACCAGTAGGGTAAACCCACTGCTGCACCAAAGCCGCCGGCGGGAAAAGCCTTCGGCCACCGGTTTGCTTTTGCTTTTGTCGGGATCGGTCACGTAATTCAGGAATGACATTAACAAAAGTGGTGTTTGCCGGCTGATGGCAGGAGCCAAAAGCAGCGCCAGCATGATGTGATGGCTTTCCACCAGCAGGGCGACTTTAAGCGCTAACGCCAGTACGAGCGCGACTGTGCCATAGGTGCCAATGCGGCTGTCTTTCATGATTTCCAAGCGCTTTTCAACGGTATAGCCGCCGCCAAACGCGTCGACGCTATCGGCCAGCCCGTCTTCGTGAAAAGCGCCGGTAATGAACAGATGAAAACACAGCACCAGCAGAACGCTGACCAGCGGGCTGCAAAACAGCCCGAGTAGCGCAAACAATCCGACGTACAAGGCGCCTAGCAACAAACCGACGAGTGGAAAGTACACGCTGCACTGATTCATCATTTTTTGGGAATAATCAATCGATACCAGCATGGGTATGCGGGTTAAAAATCCGACGGCCAGCCAGAAGGCCTGCCACTCGCGGGCAGCGGCTGTTGTGGTCTTTTTCTGTGTGGGATCTGGGCCAGTCAAAGCGAACTCCGTATGTGAGTCAGACCGGGGATAATACCGGATTGGCTGCGCTGGGTGTGGCGTTATGCTTCAGTGGCCGTAACGCCTCAGTTAAAATGCTTAAGATAGGTATTGTGTCTGATGGCCCTGGACCTTGTGGCCACAACATTCTTCTGTCAGCTGGGCTGCTTAGAAGAAAACAGCACTTCATTATATATTCCATCGTAGTATATGCTTAGAGCCTATTCAGAGGTTCGATATCTGCGAATTCGAAAGGAGTTTAGTAATGACCACGACCAATCCAACCGTTCAGCATTTTTTTGACGAGCCCACCAATACCTTCAGTTATGTGGTGCAAGACCCGGCGTCTAAGGCCTGTGCCATTATCGATTCGGTACTGGATTTTGATTACGCCGCGGGCAGCACTAGCACGGCCAGTGCAGACGCTATTATTGCCTATGTGCGCGAGCACAATTTACAGGTGGCGTGGATTCTGGAAACCCACGTGCACGCAGACCACTTGTCGGCGGCACCTTATCTGCACGCGCACTTGGGCGGGCAAACCGGCATTGGCGCACATATTTGCCAGGTGCAGGAGATTTTCGGCAAGGCGTTTAACGCCGGATCGGAATTCGCCCGTGACGGCAGTCAGTTCGACAGGCTGTTTAAAGACAACGACAGTTTCGCTATTGGTGGGTTGCAGGCTCAGGTTATGCATACGCCCGGCCACACGCCCGCCTGCCTGACGTATGTTGTCGGCAATGCGGCGTTTGTGGGGGATACGCTGTTCATGCCGGACTACGGTACGGCGCGCTGCGATTTTCCCGGTGGCGATGCCCATGTATTGTTCCGCTCAATTCGACGGGTTCTGGCCTTGCCAGACACAACCCGTCTGTTCCTGTGCCATGATTACAAGGCGCCCGGCCGAGAGATCTACGCCCATGAAACTTCCGTTGTGGAGCAGCGCGAGCACAACATTCATGTGCATAACGGAATCAGCGAAGACGACTTCGCAACTATGCGCAATGAACGTGACGCCACCCTGGATATGCCACGGCTGATTCTGCCTTCGGTGCAGATTAATATGCGCGCCGGCGAATTGCCCCCAGCGGAAGAAAACGGACAGGCCTATTTGAAAATTCCTCTAAACCTGTTCTGAGCTGCTGATGAACCTATCCCGTTACCTGCCCGTATTGCGGTGGGGCAAGCAGTATAATCGCCAGCAGGCAGGCAGCGATTTGGTGGCAGCACTGATTGTCACGGTAATGCTGATACCGCAGTCATTGGCCTACGCTTTGCTAGCAGGTTTGCCTGCTCATATTGGCTTGTACGCCAGTATATTGCCGCTGGTGTTATATGCGCTTTTTGGCACCAGCCGTACCTTGTCGGTGGGCCCGGTCGCCGTTGCGTCGCTGATGACCGCGGCGGCGCTTGCGCCTCTGGCGCAGGCCGGTAGTGCTGAATACATCATGGGCGCCGTTGTGCTGGCGTTGATGTCGGGGTTGATGCTGGTTTTAATGGGTGTGTTACGCCTGGGTTTTCTGGCCAACTTTCTTAGCCATCCGGTTATCTCGGGCTTTATCACGGCTTCCGGCATTGTGATCGCAGCGAGCCAGTTCAAGCACGTGTTCGGGATAACCGGGTCAGGCCATAACCTGTTTAATATAGGCCGTTCGCTTTGGGCATCGGCGAGTGACATCAATCTGGTTACGATGGCGGTGGGTGTGAGTACGCTGGTGTTTTTGATGTTGGCGCGTACTCGCCTTAAACCTGTCTTGTTGGCGTTAGGGATGGCACCGCGGCTGGCCGATGTGGCTACCAAAACGGCGCCCATTCTGGCGGTAGTGTTAACCACCCTGGCGGCCTGGTTCTGGCAGTTGCAGCTTCAGGGGGTAAAGCTGGTAGGGCATGTTCCTTCCGGGCTGCCACAGTTAGCCTGGCCACAAGCCGACTGGGTGCTTTGGCAGCAGTTGGCAGTGAGCGCTTTACTGATCAGCGTGGTCGGGTTTGTGGAGTCGGTGTCGGTAGGCCAAACCTTGGCGGCCAAACGCCGCCAACGGATTGACCCCGATCAGGAACTGATCGGGCTGGGCGCGGCCAATCTGGGTTCGGGTATCTCTGGTGGCATGCCGGTAACCGGCGGGTTTTCCCGTTCAGTGGTGAATTTTGACGCTGGTGCCGAAACGCCGGCGGCCGGAATCTACACGGCGGTGGGTATTGCGGTGGCCACCCTGTTCCTGACCCCGGCCATTGCCTGGTTGCCGCAGGCCACGCTGGCGGCGACGATCATAGTGGCGGTGTCTACGTTGATTGATATTCCGGCACTGAGGCGCACTTTCCGCTATTCACGCACCGATTTCGGTGCCATGCTTGCCACCATTGTGTTGACTTTGGGGCACAGTGTAGAGGCTGGTATTATCACCGGGGTGGCCTTGTCTCTGGGGCTATTTTTATATCGTACCAGCCGACCCCACTGCGCCGTGGTTGGTCGGGTGCCAGGCAGCGAGCACTTTCGTAATGTGTTGCGCCATAAAGTAGACGTATGCCCGACGGTGACATTTTTACGGGTAGACGAAAGCCTGTACTTTGCCAACGCCCGATTCCTGGAAGAAACGGTGTTGGATATTGTGAACCGCGAACCACAGCTGACGGATTTGGTGCTGGTGTGCCCGGCAGTGAATCTGGTAGATGCTTCGGCGCTTGAAAGCCTTGAGACGATTAACGAGCGCCTGATAGATGCCGGTGTGCGGTTGCACATGTCAGATGTAAAAGGGCCGGTGATGGACCGGCTTAAACGCACGGAGTTTTGTCAGCACTTGAGTGGTGGCATATTTTTGAGCGCCCATGAGGGCTGGAAAGCGCTGGTAACGGGCGCCAAAAACAATGATTCATAGCCGATAGAGATCAGCACGGCAGGTATCCGGTCGCCGCTGACTACGCAGATGGGCCAGACACATGGGTATGACTGAGAACCTGCTTTCTACCACCCAATGGGTGATTACGGCGTTGCTATTCGCCGTTATTTTGCTGGCGGCTGTGCGCAGTGTCGACTGGCATAAGCTACGGCAAGACACCTCGTTGCAGCACACTTTCTTCGGCGCCGCCGTGGTGCTCGGGTTTGTGTGGCAGTTGCGCGCTGGCATATCACCGGGGCTGTCTATTCACGTATTTGGCATTACCCTGGTTACCTTGATGTTGGGCTGGGGTCTGGCCGTATTGGCGGGTTTGCTGGCACTGATGATTACAGTGATCACTGGCCGTGAACCGCTGGTTATGTTTGCTGCCAATGGACTGATAACAGTGATGGTGCCTGCGCTGGTCAGTTACGCCATCATGCTGTGGGAGCGCCACCGCGACTTCAACAATTTCTTTGCGTATATTTTTGTCTGCGGATTTTTCGGTTCGGCCATTTCGGTGGCAGTGGCCGGCGTGGTGATGTGTCTGATGCTATGGACCAGCGGCGTGTACACCTTTGCCGAGCTGGTGTATGAATACCTTAGCTATCTTCCCTTGTTCATGATTCCGGAGGGCTTTGCCAACGGCGCGTTTGTAACAGGGCTAATGGTGTTCCATCCGGATCGCCTGACCACGCTGGATCAGCGCCGCTATCGTTGAGCCGCGGCTTTGTTGCCAGAGGTCAATGCAAGGGTGGCCAGGCTGCTACGGTGCGGTGTTAATGGCCGCTATGTGCGTGGTCAGGCACTGATTCTTTTGTTGCCAGCGCCGCACCCATGGCAATACCGTATCGCTGGCCATGGGCCGCGCCACGCCGAAACCCTGAATGCTATCGCAGCCTAACGTTTTCAGCATATTTGCCTGTTCCGGTGTTTCCACGCCTTCCGCCAGCACGTTAAGGTCAAAACGTTGGCACAGAAACATAATGCTTTCTACAATCGCTTTGTCGTTCGGGTTGTCCAGCATGCCGCTGACAAAACTGCGGTCAATTTTAATCATATTGACCGGTAAGGTTCGCATGTAGGTCAGCGATGAAAATCCGGTACCAAAATCGTCTAACGCCAGTGTCAAACCGAGTTCACGACAACAATCCAGCATCTGGCGCACCTGATGGATGTCGTCCAAAGCCGAAGATTCCAGCACTTCCAAGGTAATCAGATGCGCTGGTAGATCGGGAAACCGACCTAACTCCGCCGCGATAAATTCAAGAAAATGCCAGTTGCTAAGAAAAGTAGCGCTCATGTTAATACTCACGCCGATATCGTCAAACCCCTGTTTGCGCCAGCCTTGCAGAGTCTCCAGTGCCCGGTGGACGACCCATTTGCCCAGGGGTACGTCCAGATGACTGTTTTCAACATCGGGTAAAAATGCGCTGGGTAATAGTAGACCTCGCTCGGGGTGGTGCCAGCGGATCAGCGCCTCCAGGCCGATTAACGCGCTATCATTTAGCCGGATTTGCGGCTGATAAAACAGCTCGAATTCATTCTGGGCTAAGCCGCGGGAAATATCCGTAAGCTGGTCACGGCGCTTTTGCAGATGCTCGTTCAGCAGTGGATCGAATTGGTGAATCAGGTTGCGACCTTTTTCTTTGGCCAGGTACATGGCTTGATCGGCGTGACGAATCAGGCCTTCCGCGTCGGTGTTGTCTTCGGGATAGCGGGTAACGCCCAAGCTTGCTGACAGCTTTAGGGTGTCGCCATTGATGACCATCGATTCGCGCACAATGTCCAGCAGGTACTGGCAGCTGTTTTCATCGCGCGGCCGCTGAATAACCAGCAGAAACTCGTCGCCACCCACGCGCGCCACAATGTCGCCGGGCGGAAGTTGTGAGGCCAGTCTTTCTGACAAAATGCGCAGTGCGCGATCGCCAATATTAACGCCGTGCTGGTCATTGATGGCTTTGAAGCCGTCCAGATCCATAGACACTATCCACAACTGTCGCTGCTGCATGGCTGCGTGCAGGCAGGCTGCTTCAAGCCGCTGATTGGCCAGCTGGCGGTTGGGCAAGCCGGTCAGGGTATCGTAATGGGTGGCGCGGTCCAGATCTTTGGCGTGATTTTTCAGGGCGGTAATGTCAGAGAAGGATGCGATGTGATAATAACCGTTACCGTCGCTTAATTTTACCCTTTGGATTGACAGCAATTCCAGATATTCTTCTCCGTTTTTGCGCCGATTCCACACTTCGCCTCGCCAATAACCGCGGGTAAGCAGAGAACTCCACAGAGTCTGGTAGTAATCTGCAGATTGGCGGCCCGAACTCAATATGCGCGGATTTTGGCCAATCACTTCGTTGTGGTAGTAACCGGTAATCTGTGAAAACGCCGGGTTGGCGTCCACAATGACGTTGTTTTCATCGGTGATCAGAATGCCCTCGCAGCTTTGTTCGAACATGCTGTCGGCAATGCGCAGGCTACGCTGGGCTGCCTTGGTGGCAGAGATGTCACTCTGAATAATGATAAAGCCGGGCGCAACGCCTTCGATTTTACCCACTGGAATGCACTGGCAATGAACCCAGAATGGGTGTTTTTTGCTGTTGTAGACTTGCAGGTCAATATCGAACTGCGTGCGCTGCAGCATGCGCCGCCGGATAAACCGTATGCTGTTGATGTCGGTGCCTGGCCCGTACAGAAATTCCGCCGGGCGGGCGCCTTTTACGCTGGCCAGGGAGCGCCCGGCTATTTTTTCAAATGCGGTGTTTGCCCACACGATTCGGGCGTTTTCATCCAGCAACAAGGCTGTGTTCTGGCTCAATGCCGCAACCAGAGCGATGCCAGAAAGATGTTGTGAGTTGTCGCTCAGATTCGGGAGCTGCGGATATTTCATAGCCTGACAGGGTTACCTTTTGCAGTCGGTTGCACCATATGCTTTTTGGAAAAACGATTGCTAAGTGTGGTGATAGACGCAAAGCTTGCTCTCAGTTGCGCCAATGGGAGTGCTTCTGCAGCTTGCGCTGAAGCGTCCGGCGATGCATGTGCAACGCTCTTGCTGTGGCGGATATGTTGCCGTCGTGCTCGTCAAGAACGCGCTGTATGTGTTCGCGCTCCATTTCCTCCACCGAAGGCGGTTCCGACCGTACCTCCGGCGCTTTGTTCAGGAATTCAAAACCGGCAATCAGCTGGTTCACGGTTACCGGTTTGCACAAATAATTCACGGCACCGCGACGCATGGCCTCAACCGAAGTTGCAATACTGCCGTAACCGGTTAACACCAGAACGGCCAGGCGCGGCTTGCAGTTTAGCAACTCAGGCAGCAACTGTAACCCACTTTCGCCAGCCAGGTTAAGGTCTAGAACGCAGTGGCTGAAGTGTCGGTCGGCGAGCGCTGCGATTGCTTGTTGGGCCGTTTGTGCGGTTGTGGCTTCGATGTTCTGGCGTAACAGTGAGCGTTGCAGCACCTGCAAAAACGCTTCGTCGTCGTCAATCAATAACCACAGTGGTTGGTTGCTCATAACGGCTTGTTCATCTGCTTGTTCATAGAGAATACTCCGCGGCCGGCAACTCAATGATCATGGTGGTGCCGCGTCCATCGGCGCCGTTTGAGCGCGCCTTCAGCTTGCCACCAAGGCGGCCGATGGTGGCGTTAGACAAAAACAACCCAACGCCCATGCCGGTTTCGGAATTTACGATGCTGGCGCCGGGTGAATCCAGCAGCGCCGATGCCAGGCCGGCACCCTGATCTTCCACAATGATTTCTACCCAGTTTGGGTCGGGGGCTTGTGCGCTGACGGCAACCCATTGCGGGCTGGCAGTAATGGCATTGGCCAGCAGGTTCAGCACGGCTTGGTCCAGAGTGGCATCTACCTGCACGTTACGCGGCGGAAACGGTCGTTGCCAGTGTATGTTCGCCTCTGGCCAGAGCAAGGTTGTGGATTCCTGCAGGCGTTGCATCCACTGCTCCAGACTCAGGGTTTCCAGCTGCGACAGTTTGGCCTGCATGGCGGATGCAGATAGCTTTTGTAAATGCTGGCCGCAGAGCGATAATTGCGATGACATCAGTTCCAGATCGGCACTGATGTCAGTGTCGGGTGGCAGGGTTTTAAGCTCCTCTACCAGCAGTGTTAGCGTGTTCATCGGGGTACCCAGGCGATGGGCAATAGCGGCGGATGACAGCCCCAACGAAATAATCTGTTCATCCCGCAGGCGGGTTTCGCGGCTTTGGGACAGCCGCAGTTGCTGGCGCCGCAACTGGTGCGCCAGAGTGCCCACCGCCAGCACCAGAATAACCGCCGTCAGCAAAAACGTGATCCACATGCCGATCAGGTGCAGTTGGGCCAGGTTTGCACCGTGGTCGTGGGTCATGCCCGGGCTGGTGCCAGGGACAGCGCCGGAGCTGATGGGCTGGTGCCATAGCATCAGCAGGGAATAGATCAGCACGCTGCCTATGGTCAGGCCAATGGCGTGATTCAAAGGCACCAAAACCAGGGCGATGGCTAGCGGTAATAACAGCAGTGACACCAGTGGGTTGGTGTAGCCCCCGGTGTTGTATAGCCAGCAGCCTATCAACATCAGATCTAATCCCAGTGTCATGGTGACCGGCAGTATGGATTGTGGCGGGCGACGGGTGAACCACAGCCAGGCCAGGGTGGCCAGAACACCATAAGCCAGGCACAGCAACAGAGCCTCTGCGCGGTGGCTCAGGGTTATAAAGGCATCGGTGACCGCAATGGCCAGTAACATGATGGTGACTATAGCCAGGCGCATGCCCAGTAAATAGCGGGCGGCACCTTGAAAGCCGGTTTGGGAGAGTGTTAGCCATTCCATGGGGCGTTGGTTACTCGTTAGCGCGTTAAGTCATTCCTGGCGGTAGCACACCAGAATCTGGCTGAGCAGGTCGCCCGCCAGTTGCAGCGGCGTGTCGGCGCTATCGTACCACCGCAGACATTCCGATAAGGGTAATTCGGCCGGGACGCTCAAAGGCCGGGTGTTGCTGTCAAGCCAGTCGGGCTGGTAGCTGCATTGGTTGTCTTGCGGGAACAGTGCGACGTAGGCAATGTCGGTTTCCACCAGGTCCTGAAAAAAGTGCGAACCGTAAGACAGGTCCGGCACCATGTCACCGGACATTTCCGCCACTTCCACCAGCACAGCCACCCGCGCGATATCGGCGAAACGTACCGGTACGCCCAGTTCGGGACTACTGGTACCCCAGCGGCCCGGACCTATCAGCATCACTTTCTGGTTCTCGGGCGTATCCCTTACCAGGGTGCCGACCAGACGTGCCAGATCGTGGCGCTGGCTTATCGTCAACACTGAGTAACGCGCCGCATCTACCCGAATAATGCGATGAATGGGCAGTTTGATGTTACCGCCCATAAAATGACCGTGGGTGTGGAACAAGGTGTGCTTGTGGTCCAGATTTTCTGGAATGGTAACCGCTCCGGTGTCGCCCAGTGTGGCGAGAGGTCGGCATTGCACCAGGTTGATGGCGGGTTCGCCGTGACTATTGAGATGCAGAGTGAACTCTACATCGACCGGGTGTTGATAGGCAGTTTCCAGAGTACGGAGCAGCTGGGTCAGGCGCGGTACAAATCCGGTGTTGCGTACCAGTGGGCGGAATGTCAGCCGCCATACCGGTTCCGCCAGTTTCAGTTCCCGCGCCCGTTCGCTGGCTTCACGGTCTATCTCCGCCAAGTGCGCCATGGGCAAATCGGCTATTTGTTCGGTCAGCAGGCTCAGAGGACGGGTGACCAGTTCACCGCTGTGTAGGTCCAGGGCGTCTACCAGGTGTTGGGAAAATTGATAACTTTCACCGGGGTTGCGAAACGGCTGACGGGTAGGGAAGTCCAGCGCCATAACGCAGGCATGGTCGCCTTCAATTCGGTCAACAGCGCGAGTGCCCAGCCCCATCACCAGCCGCACCATCCCGGCTTTCGGATCCATGTCGGCATCCCAGGCGAAGGTGTTACGCGAAACTCCAACGGCGGCTGCGTCGGGCAGATAATACTGCCCATGGAAACGGCCGTTGACCCTCTGGATCAGCAGCGCCATGGGCTCTTCCTGCTGGTGAAGGCCCCGCTGCTGGCGGTACACCAGCGCGTCATGGCTCATGGACGACGCATAAACCGCGCGAATGGCATTTTCCAGAGTCAGTAGTCGCGCCTCCGGTGGCCCCTGATTCACCACAAACACACTTTCGTATTTCCCGGCGAAAGCGTTGCCAAAACTGTCTTCCTGCAGGCTGCTGGACCGCACCAGAATCGGATATTGGCCGTAGTGATCCAGTAAGCGTTCAAGTTCGCTGAGAACGTCGGGCGGAAATTCGCCGGCCAGAATGCCATCGCGCAGGGCATCCGCTTCGGTCAAGTACCCGGCGGCGGAACGCTGGCGCATGATGGCCGGCCACAAGCCATTGTGTACCAGAAAACCGTAGTAGGCGTCGGTCGCCAGGTAGTTGGAATCGTGGGGTTCCAGGCAGTGGTTGCCCAGAGCCGGTGCGTCTTTTTTCAGAATCGCACGGGCGATCAGCATGCCGGTGGCCTTGCCGCCAATAAATCCGGTACCTACCATGCGGCTGCGAATGTTCAATAAATCGGCCAGCGTCAGGTACTTTTGGGCCAGGGCTAGCATGCGTTCTTCGGGACTGATCAGCAGCGGTAAAATCAGCTGATGATAGCGGGTAATGGCGCTTTGGCTGTTTTGCGTCAGAGCCTCGCTGGCCTGCTGAAACAGGCGGTCCCA
This sequence comes from Marinobacter sp. M3C, assembly GCF_023311895.1. Lineage (GTDB taxonomy): Bacteria > Pseudomonadota > Gammaproteobacteria > Pseudomonadales > Oleiphilaceae > Marinobacter. Next base: position 2,408,298 of record NZ_CP092284.1, on the reverse strand, counting down.
GTGGTCCAGTAACGGTTGCTGGTTGCTGCGGCAATGCTCCAGGCTGGCCTGTAGTCGGGTGGCGTCACTGCTGTCGGTCACCGGCGTAAAGCGGCCTTTGTGCTCGCGATGGGGCAAGAACATGGTGGGTGACTGCCGCCGCCAGGCCTTTACCGGATGAATTTGTACGTTATCGCCGTGGCGATACACATCAATCATTACCTGGGTGGTGCGGCGAATTTCTTCCAGGGTAGCGCGGGAGTGGCGCTGGGGGTGCAGTGCGAACCAGGCCACGGTGTCCAGCTGGAACAGCAGCGGGCATACCACACGGAAAAAGTTGCCCACCATGGTGTCGGTGGCCCAGGCATTGAGCAGATCGCTGAGGCAGTCACAGATGTAAAAGGCTCCCCGACCGTGGGTTTCAATCAGCTGCCACACAGCGCTGGTAAAGGCTTCAAAGCCGCCCAGGGCATCGATAACAATGGTGTTGACGGCAGGGTTGTCGGCCACTAAAGGGGGGTGTTGGCCAAACCGCAGATAGATAACCTGGCGGCCGGCAGCCGTGGCCGATTCAATGAAGGGGGTAACAAAACGGCGATAATCAGCCAGGTCGCTGACGCGCCAGACCACATTATCGCCTATGCGCAGGCCGTCCAGCACTTCATCCAAACCGTCAAGACCGGTTGAAACCCGGTCGGTTAAGGATGAGGTGCCAGCAGCCTGGTTAATCATATCAGCGGATCAGATCACGCCCATGGCATTCATTGCCTTGGCTACCCGGATGAAACCGGTGGTGTTGGCGCCTAGCACGTAGTCGCCTTCCGCGCCAAACTCAACCGAAGTCTCATAGCAGCTCTTGTGAATCTCGATCATGATTTCTTCCAGGCGTTTCTGGGTATAGTCAAAGGTCCAGGAATCACGGCTGGCGTTTTGCTGCATTTCCAGCCCGGAGGTGGCAACGCCACCGGCGTTAGCGGCTTTGCCCGGGCCGTACATCAAGCCAGCATCCTGGAAAAGCTGGATGCCTTCTGGCGTAGTCGGCATGTTGGCGCCTTCGGCTACAGCAATACAGCCATTTTCCACCAAGGTCTTGGCGTCATTGCCGTTGAGTTCGTTCTGGGTCGCACAGGGCAGGGCAATATCGCAGGGCACGGTCCAAATATTACCATGTTCAGTGTATTTGGCTTTTGGGTGGTATTCCAGGTAAGCCTTAATGCGGCGGCGCTCCACTTCCTTCAAACGCTTGAGCGTCTCGACGTTGATGCCATCTTCGTCGACGATTATACCGGCAGAGTCGGAACAGGCAATCACCTTTGCACCCAGCTCGTGAGCCTTGGCGATAGCGTAAATGGCGACGTTGCCAGAGCCTGAAACCACCACGCGCTTGCCGTCCAGAGAGTCACCACGGGCTTTCAGCATTTCGTGGGTAAAGAACACGGTGCCGTAGCCGGTGGCTTCTTTGCGCGCAAGGCTGCCGCCCCAGCCTAGTCCTTTACCGGTCAGCACGCCAGACTCATAACGGTTGGTGATGCGCTTGTACTGGCCAAACAAATAGCCGATTTCGCGGCCGCCAACGCCAATGTCGCCTGCGGGTACGTCTGTGTATTCGCCGATGTGGCGGTACAGCTCGGTCATCAAGCTTTGGCAGAAACGCATGACTTCGTCATCAGACTTGCCCTTAGGATCAAAGTCCGAGCCGCCTTTGCCGCCGCCGATGGGTAGTCCAGTCAATGCGTTTTTGAAGATCTGCTCAAAACCCAAGAACTTGATGATGCCCAAGTAAACCGACGGGTGAAAACGCATGCCGCCTTTGTAGGGCCCCAGAGCGCTGTTAAATTCAACGCGAAAGGCTCGATTGATCTGAATCTCGCCGCTGTCGTCTTGCCAGGGCACCCGAAAAATAATTTGGCGTTCCGGCTCACAAATGCGCTGAATGATTTTTTTGTCGGCGAATTCGGAGTATTTCACCAGTACCGGGCCCAGAGTTTCCAAAACTTCGTGAACGGCCTGGTGGTATTCGGTTTCGCCCGGGTTGCGGTGCAAAACGTCCTGGAAAATAGGTTCCAGTTTTTCGTCCAGTCGTGCGTTCATAAGTACCTCCTTGGAAGGCCTGAATAGTGTGAGTATCAAGGGATATGTAAAAAAAGGGGTAGAATTCCACCATATTCCATGGGTTATTACAAGAAAATACGTATAGAGTTTCTCTCAGAGATATGCTTGCCACGCGCGCACGAGGTACCTCCTTTGGGCTGCGGCAACGTGCCACAGGCGGGCTGGCGGCTAGCTGGGTAACATTGGCATTAAATTTTGAACATGCGCCGATGGATGGGAACAAAAATGCGGAAAAAACCACTAGGCAGACTGGTTGCGTGCACATTGAGCGGCTTGACTCTGTTACCGCTGCAAGCCCATAGCCAACAGGCAGATGAAACCGAACAGCTGTTAATTCGGGTAACTGAAGGCCAACGCGCTGCCGTTGGTTTGGCCAGCATGGCCAGTGAACCGATACAGCGTTTGACCAGTAACCCGGCTGTTTCCCTGTCGCGTATGGGTGGCCGAGGGCTAGAGCCGATTATACGTGGACAAGGCCGGGAGCGGGTGGATGTGCTACTAGACGGTATTCGTGTGGAAGGCGCCTGCCCCAACCGTATGGACCCGCCCACCAGTCGCCTTAGCTCGGCGCTGGCGCCAAGCTTACAAGTGCTTACCAATAACCAGACATTGCGCTGGGGGCCGGTAGCCGGAGGCCAGATCGTCGCCACCACAGCCGACCCTTCATTCAATGGCCGGACAACCACTGGCCAAGTCACCGTGGGTGGGGCGGATAACGGTAACGGCAAATTGGCCAATGCAGCGGCCGCGGTAGGCAGCGACGATGCCTGGCTGAGGCTGTCTGGCGGTTACGACGAGGCCAACGATTATGAAGACGGTAGTGGTAATGACGTGCGCAGTGCCCATAAAAACGCGGAAGGCAGGTTAGAGGGTGGGTGGCGCAGTGCGAACGATGTTTATGTGAAAGCCATGACCAGTCGCCAGGAGGAACGTGATGTGAAATACGCCGGCTCCGGCATGGATGCGCCGAAAACCGACACCGATCTTTACCGCCTTGAATTGAGTGCGCCTGTGGCCAAGGGCGAATGGTCACTGCTGGCCTGGCAGGCCGATGTTGACCACATCATGGACAATTTCAGCCTGCGCCCGGTGGGTATGATGAAAATGCAGACCAATTCCACCACCCAGACCCGCGGCTTGCGCTTTATTCTGGACCAAAGTCCCACGGGTCGCATCGATTGGGCTGCCGGCGTAGACGTCGAAACCAACGACTGGGACGCCACGCTGTTCAATGTGACCGGGGCCATGCCAATGGCGGCCTCGCTGATGTGGCCAGGTGTGGGGCGTGAGCGGGCGGGCGTGTTTGCAGAAGCCTTCATGCGACTGGGCTCGGCGGCCAAAGTGGGTGCGGGCTTACGTTATGATCGGGTGGAAATGGACGCCACCAAGGCGGACCAGGTTGGGGGCATGGGGCTCACTCCGGCCACGCTGTATCAGAGTGAATACGGCGTAAACTCCGTGCCAGCGAATGACGACAGCGTCAGCGGCTTTGCCAGTGCTGAATGGCGACTGCCCCAACAGCAGGCACTGACCCTGACTGGCAACCGAAGCGTGCGCAGCCCTGGCGTAACGGAACGCTATATTGCTCGCAGCACGGCGAGCGATAGCTGGATAGGCAACCCCCAGCTGGAAACCGAGAAACACTACAAACTGGAACTGGCGCTCAGTGGCCAGAGTGGCAATTGGCGCTGGAAGCCGGTTGTATGGGCAGATCAAGTCGAGGACTTTGTATTGCGTTACAAGCAAGAAAATGGGGTTGAAGGCTGTAATAAGTCAGGTGGCTGTTCGCGCTACGAAAATATCGACGCCCGTTTGCTAGGCGTGGAAGCTAATTTAGGCTGGAGTGACGGCACCTGGAGCAGCAACAGCGCCCTGGCCGCCGTTCGTGGCGAAAATCGCGACGATAACCGGCCCCTGCCGCAAATCCCGCCGCTGCAATTTATACAGACGCTGGGCTGGCAGCAGCATGGCCACAGCATCGAAGCGCAGTGGCAGTTGGCGCGGCGTCAGGACCGTATTGACCTGGCTTCCGGCCTGGACGCAGGAGCCTCGCCCGGTTATGGCGTGTTCAATGTGTCAGGCAGCCATCCTTTGACCGGATATCTGACCTTCAATTGGGCCCTGGACAACCTGTTTGATAACACCTGGGCGCCTCATGTTAGCCGCAGTAACAGTGATCCGTTTAATCCTGAGGCCGTGCGTGTCAATGAGCCAGGCCGTACTGTTCGGGCAGCGTTAACTGCACGCTGGTAGTGCATGAAATTTGGGGGTTGTCCGCTTTAATAGCCAGTGGATGACCATTTTACCCCGTGCCGGTGCGAAACGCTGCGCACGGGGGTTTTTTATGGCGAGCCGTGTGCCGTTGTTGCTGGTGCCATGGGCTATGCTTTTGTCAGCCAACCTTGCCGGGTTGCAGTGTCCCTGCGGGGCGTATTCTGATAACCTACAGTTATTAGGTAATAACTTTTATGATTTGGCGTTCGCGGCTGAACAAGCTGCGAAACAAGGAGTATCCGGTGGTGAACAATCAGCTTATCAGCCGCCCGTTACGGGCTTATGTGGGCGCTGTTGTGGGCGTGCTCTTATGGGGTTTGACTTGTAGCGCGCAAGCGCAGTCTGTGTCTGGCGAGCTTGCCACGGCGGCGGTAGAAAGCCGCTCTTTGGCCGAAACCGTATTGCTGGACGGCGTGATTGAAGCCGTGCAGCAAAGCACGGTGTCAGCCCAGACCAGCGGCAAGGTATTGCAACTGCCGTTCGATGTGGACGACTCTGTTCGCCCTGGCGATCTGATTGTGCAGCTGGAAGACAGCGAACAGCGGGCTCGGGTGAGCCAGGCGCAAGCTGCCGTTAACGAAGCCCGGGCCGCATTGTCGGATGCGAAACAGCGGTTCGCCCGTATTGAAAGCGTGCACAAACGCGGTTTGGTATCGGGCCAGGAGTTTGATCAGGCCCGCAATAATCTGGCCGGCGCCCAGGCCCGCGCTGAGCGTGCCGATGCGGGTATGGTTGAAGCCCGCGAACAGCTCAGTTACACCCGTATTGAAGCGCCTTACGGCGGTATTCTGACCGAACGCCACGTGGAAATCGGTGAGTCGGTCAGTCCCGGTCAGGCCCTGTTAAGCGGTTTATCGCTGGAGCAGCTGCGGGTGGTGGTGGACTTGCCTCAACGCTACGCCGCCAGCGCCCGCGCCGAGCGCCAGGCCACCGTTACCCTGGCTGACGGCCGGGTACTGAAAACCGGCGAAATGACCTTCTACCCCTACGCCAATGCAAAAACCCACACCTTTCGCTTACGCATGGCACTCACCGAACCCAATGGTTCGCTGTTCCCGGGGATGCTGGTAAAAGTGGAGGTGCCGGTCAGCCGTTCGCAAACACTTTTGGTGCCGGCCAGCAGTCTGGTGCAGCACAGTGAGCTGCGCGCTGTGTATGTGATGGATAGTAACGGCAAACCGCGCCTGCGTCAGGTTCGCACGGGTAAAATAGCCGATAACCAGATCGAAATTCTGGCGGGCGTCAGTGCTGGCGAGGAAGTGGTGCTCAATGCCAGCGAATTACTCGGTAGCGCACTCCTTTTAATCCCGCCAGCGCAGGAGCAAGCGCTGTGAGCCAGTCGCTGCCACCGACGTCACCTTCGGGCTCTCCCTCGCAGCCTGCGCCCACTGCGCCATCAACCCCTTCAGCAGGGGTTGGCCTATCTGGCGCCATAGCGCGACTGTTTCAGGACAATCACCTGACCCCCCTGATTATGCTGTTGTCCATCATCCTGGGCGTTCTGGCAGTGGTGGTCACGCCAAAAGAAGAAGAACCGCAGATTGATGTCACCATGGCCGATATCATGGTGGCGTTTCCCGGTGCCAGCGCCCGCGAAGTGGAAAGCGCGATTGCCACGCCTGCCGAACAGGTGATGAGTGAAATTGCCGGTGTTAAACACGTGTATTCGGTATCGCGCCAGGGCCAGGCGGTGATTACCGTGCAATTTGAGGTGGGCATACCGCGCCAGGAGGCGCTGGTGCGGCTTTATAACCAGGTGTATTCCAACCAGGACTGGCTGCCCGCCAATCTGGGTGCCAGTCAACCGTTGGTTAAACCTAAAGGCATCGACGATGTACCGGTGATGACACTCACCCTGTATGACCCACAGCACGGCCATAGCGGCGAGGAGCTCACCCGCCTTGCGCACATGTTAGAAGTGGCCCTGAAGCGGGTGCCGGGTACCCGTGATGTATACACCGTGGGCGGCATACCCGACCGGGTGGATATCCGTTTTGATCCGGCCCTGTTGGCCGGTTTTGGCCTGACCGTTGACGATCTGCAACAGGCCCTGCTGGCCGCGAACAGCAGTTCTCAGGAAGCCCGAATTACCCGCAACAATGTATCGATCCCCATTCAGGCCGGTACGCTGCTAACCCAAATAGACGAAGTGCGCCGTCTGGTTGTGGGTATGGATCAGGGTGCGGCGGTTTATCTGGAGGATGTCGCCAGCGTCAGCCGCGGTAATACGGTTGCTGACCAAAGCGTGATGACCGGTTTTGGGCCGGCCCATCAGGGTTCTTTTCAAAAGGGTACTCATCAGAATAACAACAACTCGGCGTTCATAGGCCAGCCTGGGCAAGTCTTCCCGGCGGTCACCCTGGCCATCGCCAAAAAGCCGGGCGAAAACGCGGTGGAGATCACCCGAGCTATTGAGCAGCGCATAGAGCAATTACGCAATCGCGTTCTGCCGGTCGATGTGCAGGTGCTGGTGACCCGTGATTACGGCGCAACCGCCTCGCAAAAAGCCCGCAAACTGATTTCCGATCTAATATCGGCCACCCTGTGCGTGGTGCTGCTGGTACTGGTCGCCATGGGCTGGCGCCAGGCGTTGATTGTGGGTGTTGCGGTATTGATTACGTTGCTGCTAACCCTGGTATTTTCCTGGGCCTGGGGTTTTACCCTGAACCGGGTGTCGCTGTTTGCGCTGATTTTCTCCATCGGAATATTGGTGGACGATGGCATCGTGATTACCGAAAACATCAACCGCCGCATCCAGAACTCGCGCCGCCCGATCAAAGAGATTATTCCGCTGGCGGTGGACGAAGTGGGTACGCCCACCATCATGGCCAGTCTGACGATTATGGCGGCCTTGCTGCCTATGGCGTTTGTCAGCGGCTTGATGGGGCCCTACATGAGCCCGATTCCCATTAACGCCTCGGCCGGTATGGTGCTGTCGCAGATTGTGGCTTTTATAGTGGCGCCCTGGCTGGCTCTGCGCCTGCTGCGTCACAAAAAAGGCGATCTTGCGCAGCCGGAACACGAATCTGAAAGCTTCTCTGACCGTTCTTCTGACAGCTCTTTTGAAAATTCGGCCGAAGGCGTGAGCCCCCGCATGCTGGGCCTGTTCAGCCGCGTGCTGGTGCCATTTTTAGGGGACCATCGCTTGCGCCGTGGCCTGCTGGCATCGGTGGTTATCCTGCTGACTCTGGCAGCGACCGCACTGCCGGTGTTTCAGGCAGTGATCCTGAAGATGCTGCCGTTTGACGACAAATCTGAACTGCAGGTTGTCGTGGATATGCCCGAAGACACGCCGGTTGAGGTGACTGCCCGGGTGTTGATGGAGATGGGCCACTATCTGGAAACGGTGGAAGACGTCGACAACTGGCAGACATATGCCGGCACCGCGGCACCGATCAACTTCAACGGTCTGATTCGCCAGTACTATCTTCGCTCTGACCCGTACCAGGGCGATATTCAGGTCAACTTCAGTAGCGGTGACCGGCGTGACCAGCCATCTCACAATATCGCCCAGTCGTTGCGCCAGCCGCTGACCACCATTGGCGAGCGTTATGGCGCCAGTGTGAAAATTGTGGAAGTGCCGCCGGGTCCGCCGGTGCTGTCGCCGCTGGTGGCAGAGATTTACGCGGTAGACCCGCAGCAGCGGGCAACATTGGCGCGCTCTGTGGCCGCCGGTATGCAAGATGTGACCGGCCTAGTAGACATCGACACCACGCTTGAAGCACCTATCCGCCAGTGGGAAGTGGTGGTTGATCGTGACCGCGCCGCGCGCCTGGGAGTGTCGCAGAGGCAGGTGGTAATGGCATTGCAAACTGCCCTGGGCGGCAGCGGTGTGAGCTATCTGCACGACGACCACGCCAAATATCCGGTGCCCATCCGGGTGATTCTGTCAGACGCCGACAAAGCCCGCCCCCCGGCTTTGCTGTCGCTGAATCTGCGCAGCCGCGATGGCGGACTGGTGCCGCTGGCCAGTATTGCGGACATCCGTGAGGCAGGCTGGCAGGGTGCGATTTATCACAAGAACCTGTTGCCGGTTACCTACGTGACCGCGGACATGGCAGGCGCTATCGATTCGCCGCTCTACGGCATGTTTGCCATGGTCGACCAGTTGGAACAGCGAACGGACGCGCCCGAGCAGTTTTTCATTCGCCAGCCGGACTTACCCGAAGCTGGCGCCCTGAAATGGGACGGTGAGTGGCAGATTACCTACGAGACTTTCCGCGATATGGGCATGGCCTACAGCGTGGGTATTTTCATGATTTTTTTGCTTTTGGTAGCCCAGTTCCGGTCTTATCTGCTACCGCTGGTGATCATGGCGCCCATACCTCTAACCTTGATGGGCATTATGCCGGGCCACGCTCTTTTGGGGCGGGAATTCACCGCCACCAGCATGATTGGCATGATCGCGCTGGCCGGCATTATCGTACGTAACTCGATATTGCTGGTGGTGTTTATTCGCCAGTTGCTGGACGAAGGCATGAGTTTGGAAGACGCCGTCGTTCAGGCCGGTGCGGTGCGGATCAAGCCGATTGCGCTAACAGCAGTATCGGCGATGGTTGGCGCTTACTTTATATTGAATGATCCGATCTTTAATGGCTTGGCTATATCCCTGGTGTTCGGCCTGGCTGTGTCTACTCTTCTGACAGTGGTTGTGGTGCCCTTGTCATACTATGTCATGGCGCGGCGCCGGTGGATTTGAACAGGAAATTTTACCCGATGATAAAACGATTTTTGCCCTGGCTTGTTCTGCTGCTGGCCATTGCTGTGTTCATGATATTGCGAATGACCCGCCCGGAACCCGTTCAGGCTGAAGCCCAGGAGCGCGCTTGGTTAGTGGCCGTGCAAAGTGCTGAATTGATTAACGCTACGCCGCTGTTGCCGTTGTATGGACAGGTCGTGGCTCCGCAACAGCTGACCGTAACGGCAGCTTTGGCCGGGCAGATCGCGCAACGCCCGGTGTCGGAAGGCCAAGCGGTTGCCGCCGGCACGCTGTTAATAGCCCTGGATGACGCCGATGTGGCGCCAGTCCTGGCCCAGGCGCAAGCCGAAGTGACGGATTTGCAGGCGCAAATCGACGCCGAACAGCTGCGCCACGGCAACGATCAGCGTGCATTGAAAAGTGAGCAGTCCATTCTGGCCAGCGCGCAGCGCCAGTTGGAACGCAATGAGTCTCTGCTTAAACGCAACCTTACCTCCCGCGAAGCCTTAGACGGTGTTACCGACGCCTATGCTCGCGCCGAGCTAACCGTCAGCATGCGCCAGCGTACATTGGCTGAACACCCGGCGCGCTTGGCCAGCCTGCAGGCACGGCTGGCCAAGGCTGACGCCAACCTTCAGAGTGTCGAGCGGGATGCCGGACGGGCGCAGGTTATTGCGCCGTTTGACGGTGTGATCACCGATGTGCAGGTGGCCGCTGGCGACCGCGTTAGCAAAAATCAGGCGTTACTGAGTTTATACCCGCGCCAGGGGCTTGAGTTGCGGGCAAGGGTGCCTGACGTGTTTGTTGGGGAGTTGCAGCAAGCCCTGAACCGCGGTGAGCAGCTCAGGGCGACGACCGAAGACGATCGCTACGAATTTATTCTGGTGCGCTTTGCCGGTATTGGCAGTGCTGCCGGCACCGAAGCGATACTGGTGGCTGAGGGCGTGGTGGACGGCCTGCGCCCGGGCAGTTTGCTGCCAGTGACCTTGCAGCGCCCTGAGCAAAAGCAGGTGATAAGTGTGCCTTACAGCGCACTTTACGGTGCCGATACCTTGTACGCGGTGGATGATGATTCACGCCTACAGCGCTTGCGGGTCGAGCGGGTAGGCGAGGCCCGTAGCGATGATGCCCAGCGTGACGATGCTCGCAACCTGCTGGTGCGCAGCGCCGAACTGCAAGTGGACATGCTCATCATTACCACTCATCTGCCAAACGCCATGAGCGGGCTAAAAGTGGACATTGCCGGAGCGCAGAGCCGGTGACCGATAGGCTCGCAACGGAACAGCCTGAAAGTAACGGTTCTGGTGCTGCACCGCCTCGCCGCGGCGTGATAGGCTTTTTTGTGCATCATCGGCTGGCGGCTAATCTGGTCATGCTGGTGATGTTGCTAGGCGGTACGCTGGCGCTGACCCGCATGAACGTGCAATTTTTCCCCACCTTCGCGCTGGATGTGGTCAGCGTAAGGGTGGTGTGGAGCGGCGCCTCCGCTGAAGACATCGAACAAGGCATTACCAACCCCCTGGAGCAGCGCTTGCGCAGCGTTCAGGGGCTGAAAAAGATGACGTCTACGTCGGCCCAGAGTGTGTCGTCCATCACCCTCGAATTTCAGGAGGGCACCGACCCGATTCAGGCTTTAGACGATACCCGCCAACGGGTAGATGAGTTCAACAATCTGCCAGCAGAAGCCGAAGATCCGCGGGTGAGCCGAATTGAACGCTACGAGCCGGTGGCGCGCCTGCTGCTGTATGGCGACGTAGACGCCGACGAACTGCGCCACATGAGCTACCGTTTTGAAGACGAATTGCTACAGCGCGGTATCGACAGAGTGTCTATTCGCGGCCTGCCAGAACAACAAATCAGCATTGATGTGCCGGTGGAGCGCCTGGAAACTCTGGGTCTGACGCTGGAACAGATCGCTGAGCGTGTGGCCGCGGTGTCCCGTGACTTGCCCGCCGGTTTGTTGGGCCAGCAGGACGCCACCCGCGAATTGCGCGCTGTGGAACAGGCGCGCAGCCCGGAACAGTTTGGCCAGATTCCGCTGCTCAGCGGTGATCGTATTCAGCTACGGCTGGGAGACATTGCCAGCATCCGCCAGGAATCCCGCGATAGCCCGTTAACCCTGACCCGCAACGATTTTCCAGCCGTGGAGCTGCAATTGCAGCGGTCTGAAAACGGCGATTCGCTGGAAGCCGCCGATGCGCTGCAACAATGGTTAGCCGAAACCCGCGCCACCTTGCCACCCAACCTGCAGCTGGAGGTATACGACGAAACCTGGCAACTGCTGGATGACCGAATTTCGCTGCTGACAAGCAACGGCCTGAGCGGGTTATTGTTGGTAGTCTTGCTGCTGTATCTGTTCTTGCCCGGGCGCGTGGCCTGGTGGGTGGCGGTGGGTATTCCTACGGCTTTTTTGGCGGCTTTGGCCATCCTCTGGCTGCTGGGCGGCAGTATTAATATGATCTCGCTGTTTGCGTTGATCATGGCGCTGGGGATTATCGTGGATGACGCCATCGTGGTAGGCGAAGACGCCGACGCTCACGCCCGGATGGGGCAGCCGTCTATGGCGGCGGCCGAGGGCGCCGCAAAGCGCATGGTGTGGCCGGTGCTGGCGTCATCACTGACCACGGTGGCGGCGTTTACGCCTTTATTAATTGTGGGCGGGGTGATTGGCAATATTCTGGGCGATATTCCGCTGGTGATGATTTGTGTGCTGGTTGCATCATTGCTGGAGTGCTTTGTGGTGCTGCCTGCCCACCTGCGCCACGCTTTTATTATTCCTGAAGTGAAGCCGGTCAGCCGCAAGGCGGCCGCTAAATGGCTGCGGGCGCCCGGTGCCGGCATCGGACGCTTTCGTGCCGGCTTCGAACGCCACTTTGAACAGTTTCGCGAAGGTCGTTTTCGCCGCCTCTCGCACTTCAGTTTGCGTCACCGCGGGCTGACTATGACCGGGGCAATGGCGATTGCGATCATGACCGTTGGTCTGTTGAGTGGCGGTCGTATTGGTTTTAACTTCTTTCCCACCCCCGAGCCTTCGGTGCTCTACGCTAACGCCAGCTTTGTGGCCGGCACCGACAGCCGCCGGGTTGACCAGTTTATGGTCGACATGGCGCAGAGCATTAACGCCACTGAGCAGGCTTTGGGCGGCAACCTGATATTGCACTCGGTGGTCACCCGTGGAGGTACCCTGGGCGCGGGAGGCAGTTCCCGCAGTGGTGAAGAGCTCGGTTCAATGATGATCGAGCTGGTACCGTCAGACCAACGTAGCGTGCGCAATCCAGAATTTATCAGTGAGTTGCGGGCGAGCCTGTTGCTGCCGGCAGGGTTAGAGAACCTGAGCATTACCGAGCGTGAAGCCGGTCCGCCGGGTCGCGATATTAATGTGCGCCTGACCGGCCCGGATGCGACCCGTTTGAAGCTTGCTGCTGAAGAAGTGGTGCAGGCACTGGCGGTGTTACCGGGTGTGCTGGACGCAGAAGACGATATGCCGTGGGGTCGCGAACAGTTGATCTATCAGGTTAGCCCCTGGGGCGAAGCTCTGGGCCTTACCACCACCGATCTGGGGCGCCAACTGAGAGCTGCTTTTGATGGTCGGGTTGCGCAGATCTATCAGGATGGTCGCGATGAAATGGAAGTGAGGGTGCAGCTGCCGATATATCAGCGCGAGCGCCTTGCCACCCTGTCGCAAATCACCATCCGCGTGCCTGATGGCCGCTTTGTGCCGCTTACTCAGGTGGTGATGTTGGATCACCGGCAGGGCTTTGAGGTCCTGCGCCACGCCGATGGCGTGCTGGCGGTAGAAGTGTCAGCGTCGCTGAACACAGACGTCAGCACCACCAGCGATGTTATTGCAAGCCTGGAAGCCGAAGCGCTGCCCGCCATCGTCAGCCGCTATAACGTGCGTTACAGCTTCGAAGGCCGCTCCGCCGACCAGCGCGAAACCATTGATGATATGAAAACCGGCTTGATTATCGGCGTCGCCTTGATGTACGTGATCCTGGCCTGGATATTTGCCTCCTGGAGCCTGCCGCTGATCGTAATGGCTATTATTCCCTTTGCATTGGTGGGTGCCATTCTTGGGCACTGGTTAATGGGCTTGCAGTTAACGGTGTTGTCACTGTTTGGATTATTTGGCCTGTCGGGCATTGTGGTGAACAACGCCATCATACTGGTGTCGTTTTACAACCAGCAGCGGGAAGCGGGGCTGGGCGTTGACGCAGCCCTGAACGAAGCCGTGGTGCAGCGGGTGCGTGCGGTATTGCTGACGTCGCTGACCACTATTGGTGGGCTGTTGCCACTACTGTTTGAGACCTCTTTGCAGGCTCAGTTCCTGATTCCCATGGCCACCTCCATTGCCTTTGGTTTGGGCCTGTCCACCTTGTTGGTGCTGTTGGTGATTCCAGCGCTGCTGTCTTATCTTGAGCAACTAAGGGCCTGGTGGGCCAGGGAGCCAGCATGACTGAGCCATTACTGAAAGTACGCGGTCTGGGTAAGCATTTTGCCAGCGCCGGGCAAACGGTGAACGTGCTGTCTGGTTTGGAGCTGACTCTGGCGCAGGGCGAATCCTTGGCGCTGATGGGTCGCTCCGGCTCTGGCAAAAGCACCCTGTTGAACATTCTGTGCGGTTTGGAGCAGCCCGACGCCGGCTTTGTGAGCATCGCAGGTGAGCACTTTGCGGCGGATTCGAGCACAAACGGGGCAGGCCAGCAACGCTGGGCCAGACTGCGGCGCCAGCGTATTGGCGTGGTGTTTCAGGAGGCTAACCTGATGCCGGCGTTGTCGTTGCTGGACAACGTGCGCCTGCGGGCCAGTCTTGCAGGGCAAAGCGATCAGCATTGCGGCGACTGGTTGAAGCGTCTGGGCATTGGCGAGTTGGCGCAGCGCTACCCGGATCAGGTATCCGGCGGCCAGCGCCAGCGCGCGGCTTTGGCCATGGTGTTTGCCATGCGCCCGTCACTGATACTGGCAGACGAGCCTACCGGAAGTCTGGACGCCCGCACCGCTCTTGAAGTGGCAGATGAGCTGTTTTACCAGCAAGCCGCCAGCGGCTGCGCGCTGGTGCTTGCCACCCACGATTCGGCATTGGCTGCCCGCTGTGGCCAGCGTCTGGACCTCGCTCAAATGGGGGCTTAGCGTTCATGTTCCTGTTTCCGGCGTCCCAGTTTTCAAACCTGTTCTCTGCTCTGTTCAGCCATTATCGCCGCCACCCGCTGCAACTGCTGGCATTGGCGTTGATGATTATGCTGGCCACCATGCTGTGGACCGGCGTGAACCACCTGACGACTCAGGCGCGAGCCAGCTTGGGCCAGAGCGAGCAGGCTGTTGCCGCACGCAGTCAGGTAGAACGCGTTGATGGGCAGGCGCTGACGGTGGCTGATTTTGTAACTCTACGCCGTGCCGGCCTGTGCGTAATGCCCTGGCTGGAAGTGGAACGCCCGGGGCAGGCCGGCCGGTTGGTGGGAGTAGACCCGCTGGCCGCTGGTTGCTTTGCGCGAGCTACCCCATCGACGGACGATAACCGCCTTGAACCACCTAAAAAACCTGAGCCAGCCTGGGTCCCGACGTTAAACGGTGAGCCCTTTATCGACATCAGCGAAGCCGCCGCGCTGGCGCAAAACGTCGCCTCACGTAACGTAAGGTTTAGCCTGTTAATTGTGCCGCCTGAGCCTACATCTGCGTTGCCCGCAGATTACCGGATGACAGGTTTCTCATTAGGTCCGGACACCGGCGAACTGGGCGAAAGCTTTTTGCTGAATCTGGACGCTCTGGGATTTTTGGTGCTGTTGATTACGGCCTTGCTGCTGCGCAGCGTGTACCAATTGGGCATGGCCCAGCGCCGTGACAGCTTTGCCTTGCTGCAGCGATTTGGGGTTACGCCGTCTGCTATCAACCGGGTATTACTGGTCGAAATTTTGCTGCTGGCGCTGCTGAGCGTGGTGCCAGGTGTGTGGCTGGGGCGTTTGCTGGCGGGCACCGTGGGGGGTGGCTTTGGTCAGGCCTTGGACAGCCTTTTCGATACACCGTTGTACGCCGGCCAGGCCGAAAACTGGCTAACGCCGATAGTGACCATGATGGCCATCGTGCTGGCGGTGTGCCTGGCGCAGAATGTGCGGGCACTGCTGCTGCGCATGGCGGCCGCGTGGCCGTTTGCTCTACCGGCGAAGCTTTTAACTGGGTTTGGATTTGGAGTGAGCCCGTGGCCTTGGTTGGCGATGCCTTTGGCTGTGGCAGGCCTGGCGATGGCGCTGCTCGCGCAGTCGCTGCCGCTGGTGTTTGTCGCGGTCGCGCTGGTGTTTACCGCTACCGGTATTGCCGCACCATTTGCCATTGCCGCGCTGTCTGCAACCCTTGCCCGGAAAACGCGGGAGCCATTAGCGCGCTGGCGCCACACCGAGCTTGGAGTTATGGCCCGCAGGCTGGCCTTGCCTTTAGTCGCGCTGCAGTTTGCGCTGGCGATGGTGTTGGCGGTGCAGGCACTGGTAACGGTGTTTGAAGCTACCTTTGACGAGTGGCTGGGTCAGCGCTTAGCCGCCGATTATTTTATTGAAGTGCCCGCCGGCGCCAGTGCGAATGCGGCCGCGCAGTGGCTGGCTGCGCAGCCGGAGCTGGCGCAAAGCGGTGACTGGCATCAAGTGGTGCGTGGGGTCGCGCAACTGCCAGCGACGGATAGCCAGGTGCAGTCGGTTGACTTGTTTGCATTGGGGCCCGTTAGCCCGCTGCTGACCATGTGGAGCCTGCAGGCCGCCGGTGACCAGCCCTGGCAGGGCTTTGCTGCAGGTGAAGGCGTTATGGTGAACGAGCAGCTGGCGCGGCGTTACCCGCTGGCGGTAGGGGATACCTTGGTGCTGACATTGGCGGACACCCGCCTTGAACTGCCGGTGCTGGCGATTTATGCGGATTACGGCCGCCCAGCCGGGGAAGTGTTGATAAATCTTGAACTCTTGCCGAACGAGTTCGTGCCGGCGTTTGAAAGTTTTTCGATCAGCCCAGGCGTAATCGACATTGCGCTGATAACCGATGGCCTTCAACGGCTTTGGCAGGTAGACAGTGTGCGGGTGCGTGATAACAAGCGCGTTCGCGAACTGGCCGATGCGGTGTTTGACCAGACGTTTTTGCTGACCCGCGCCATGACCTTTGTCACTTTGGTGTTGGCGGCGGTTGCCTTGCTGATTATGGGCTGGGTGTTTTTCAGCACCCGGGCTTGGTATTTCCGCTTGCTTCAGGTTTGGGGATTAACACGACGCCAGGTTCTGATGCAGTTGGGCCGATTGGCGCTTACCCTGACCCTATCGATTACCCTTTTGGCATTGCCCCTGGGCGTCTGGTTGACCTGGGTTCTGGTGCACCGAATTAATCCATTGGCCTTTGGCTGGTCTTTACCCATGGCTATCTATCCCGGGTTCTGGCTTCAACTGGGGGTTGTGAGTATGTTGGTCGGGCTCAGCATCACGTTGCTGATGCGCAGCCAGCTTGGCGGTAGCGGCCCAAAACCGGTTTCCGCTGCCAGCCTGCAGGGTGATGAGCGATGATAAAAACTCAGAAATGGCCCACAGGCCTCTGGCAAAAAGCCGCGACTTTTCTGCTGTTATTCACCACTGTGCTGGTGGCCGGGTGTTCGCAAGAGTCAGATACCGGTGGTTTCGCCGGCCTGGCTCAGGCCGGCGACGGCAGTCAGAGTGAAGCCTTCTTGCAGCCTGGGCCGGGGGATCGATTGCATTTTCCCGATGATTGGGGGCCGCACCCGCAACACCGTATTGAATGGTGGTATTTGACGGCCAATCTCAAAACCGCAGACGGCGAGCCGGTGGGCGTGCAGTGGACCCAGTTTCGCCAGGCTATCCAATCCCGCA
Source organism: Marinobacter sp. M3C (assembly GCF_023311895.1). GTDB lineage: Bacteria > Pseudomonadota > Gammaproteobacteria > Pseudomonadales > Oleiphilaceae > Marinobacter. The sequence goes on along the minus strand of NZ_CP092284.1, from coordinate 2,391,387 downwards.
CTGTCGCAACGGTGCCGCCGGCCGCAGAGCAGTGGCCGTTGCAGGCAGCCTGGATGGCCCATGCGGCGGTCAGTCTTGAAGGTGAACACAGGTTTGCCGAAAAATTCGCCCGCGGCGACATTGGCCAGGCCGGAGCTGTGGCCAGCCCGCTAGACGTCTGGCTTGATGACTGGCAACTGACCCAACAGCCTGACGGTGCTTTACGCCTGCAGGTGAACACGCCCGAGTGGGGGTACGATCTGTCATTGCGAGTTCAGGGCGAGCCGGTAGCCCATGGCGATCAGGGCTTCAGCGCAAAATCTGCAAGCGGTGAGGGCTCAATGTATTTCAGCCTGGTCGACATCGCCATCAGCGGTGAGCTGACCCGCAAGGGCGAAACCCAAACGGTGACTGGCAGGGGATGGTTTGATCGGGAGTGGAGCAGCCAGTTTTTGAAAACCGGGCAGCAGGGCTGGGATTGGTTTGCCCTGCACCTGGATTCGGGCGATAAGGTGATGGCGTTTCAGTTGCGGCAGCAGGACGGTGGGTTTCTTTCGGGTACCTGGATTCCAGAGTCCGGCGAGCCGGTGGCATTGCCGCCTGATGCGCTTAGCCTGACAGCGCTGGGTTTCAGTGGTGCTACGCCCAATCTATGGCGCCTGCAGATACCGCAATATCAGGTGGATATTAATCTGGCGGCACCTGCCGGCCGCTATATCAATAACGGGCTCTTTCCCTATTGGGAAAGCCCGGTGAGCGTGTCTGGCAGCCACAGTGGTGAGGGCTATATGGAACTGACCGGGTACCGCGGTTCACCGTGATAGGCGGTTGTTTACCAGGTGATGCTTTCTACCGGAACCGGCCCGGATTGCATGTCGATCACCGCATCCTGACCCGGTAGCTGGCCGTCGATGATGTCGCGCAGTTGAATTTCTTGTTCTTCCAAGGGGTCAGACAGGTCAATAATGATTTCAACCCGACGGTTTTTCGCCCTGTTCTCGGGTGAATCGTTTTCTACCCGTGCCGCGGTATCCGCCAAGCCTTTTACCGCCAGCCGACTAGGCGCGACGGCTCCGCTTGCCAGTAACGCGTTGGCCACTGAGGCGGCGCGGGCGGCGGACAAGTCCCAGTTGCTGTAAAATCGGTCAGTACGGATGGGTACATCGTCGGTGTGGCCTTCTATCGTCAATTCGCCCGGAATACTGGCCAGTACTTCGGCCATTTCCAGCAGCAGGCTTTCGAACTCCCAGGTGAGCTTCGCCGATCCAGACGGAAACGAGCCTTTTTCTTCCACTCGAATCACAATACGATGCTGTTCTTGGGTCACGTTGATGCGGCCGTCGCTGAGCGCGGGTTTTAGCACCTTGCGCAGCTGTTCCAGCTGCTCCTGTATTTTTTTCTGCTCGGCAGCTGTGGCGGCGCTATCGACGGCGCCCCGCAGGGTATCCACTTTCGGTTTCTGATCGGTGGTAGTCTGCTTTATTTCATTGATTACGGTCGGCTCTGCCGGAGCCGACGAAAAGTTGTCAAATATTATGCTGGTGCCCATAGGCATTTCCACCGCGGGCACATCGCGCTGAACACCGAAGGCTGCGGACAGTTCGCCGGCAATCTGTTTAAATTTCTGCGCGTCGATTTCAGAAAACGACAGTAACAGCACAAAAAAGCACATCAACAGCGACATCAGGTCGGCAAATGTCACAACCCACGCCGGGATGCCAGGTTTCTCTTCTTCCGGGAAGTCTTCCATCGGTTAACTGTCTGCCGTGGCCGCGGTGGCTTCTTCAGATACCTTATCGCGCTCTTTGGGAGACAGATAACTGGATAGCATCTGCTCGATAATTCGCGGGTTAACGCCTTCCTGAATAGCGCCCAGCGCGTCTATATAGAGCGACTGCATGCGGGCCTCCTGGATCATTCGCAATGACAGTTTGTCGGCAATAGGTGAGGCAATCATGGTCGCCAACATGGCACCGTACAGCGTGGTTAGAAGCGCAACCGCCATGGCAGGGCCAATGGATTTCGGGTCTTCCATATTGGACAGCATTTGCACCAGGCCAATCAGCGTGCCGATCATGCCCATGGCGGGACCAACGTCTGCGAAGGCGGTGAATACCTTGGCTCCGGAGCGGTTGTGCTCCAGGGTCATCAGTTGCTCTTTATTGAGCAGTTGTTTGATGGTGGCACTGTCCTGGCCGTCGACCAACATCTGAATGCCGTTACCAAGAAACGGCGAGCTTACCTCGCGCCCTTCCAGGCCCAGCACGCCCTGGCGCCGCGCCACATTAGCAATATCTACCAGCTCGTCGATGGCTGCGCGGGTTTCCGGAAGTTTGAACTTGAAAGCGCGGATCGCTGCTTTAAATGCGCCCAGAAACTGCTGAAAACTGAATTTGGCCAAAACCACCAAAAGACTACCGCCAATAACAATCAGCAGCGCCGGGACGTTAAGAAACACGTCTGGTGACACGCCTAAAATAACCGCCGAGACGATCAACATCATCGCGCCAACCAGGCCAATAAGAGTGGCAAAATCCACAGTAACTCCAGAATACTCAAGTTGTTGTTATCGAAAGAGCCGGTGTTAGCGGCTGTTTTTACGCGGGCCTTTTCAGTTTGTTTCTTGCAGTTCTTTCCACGCTGCATAACGGTGCAGGTCTGACTCCACCAGTTTCAGGCACAAGGCAACCACACCTACATCGTCTACGAAGCCGATGGATAGAATAAGGTCTGGAATCAGGTCCAGTGGGTTTAACACGTAAATCAATGCGCCAACAATGGCGGCGATACTTTTCCACGGTATGCTGCGATAACGACCATTATAGTAGTCTCGCACCAACGAAAACATTAGTTTTATATCTGTTGTGAACCGGTCGAGCTTACCACTGTTTTTGACCTTTTCCTCTACCGCTTGCTGCTTTTCTAACAGGCGTTGAATATCGGCTTGTTTGACTTTGTCAGACTCCGATTCCAGCTGCCTGCGAGCGGTGCGTTCACTGATAAATGCCATAGCGTGTCCCGGTTGAAGGCCGATGGGTCAGGAAAGCGGCCAGTCCGCCGCATCAACGGTGTGCAGCCCCACGGGCTGCTCGGCGTGGCCGTTCCAGCGCTCAACAAAGGTACCGTTCGGGTCGTATTGCTGGGCTTGCTTGTCCAGATTGAATCTCCGCAGGCCGCGAGGATCGGCGCCCACGCCCGCCAGATACTGCCAGTTCCCGTAATTGCTGGCTACATCATAATCGATCAATTGCTGTTCAAACCAGGCCGCGCCATAGCGCCAGTCCAACTCGAGCTCGTTAATAAAGCAGCTAGCGACCAGTTGGCGGCTTCGGTTGCTGATGTAACCGGTCTCCCGGAGCTGATTCATGGCCGCATTCACCAGCGGATAAGAAGTGTTGCCTTCGCACCAGGCTTTGAAACGGTGGCCATAAAAAGTCACAGACCGGCGCTTGCCCTGCACACCGTCACGGCGAAATAACTCAGACCCGTGCCGCAATGCATACCAGTAAAAATATTCACGCCAAAGAACTTCAAACCAAAGCCAGTACGTGGATTCGTTGCTGGTGTGTTGCTGCTCATACAGGCTGATGCTGTCTGCAACCTCGCGCGCTGACAGGCAACCATGGGCAAGCCAGGGCGAGAACTTGGAGGATGAATTCCAGTCGTCCAGCGCATTGCGAGTTTCTTTGTAGGTGTCGATCGCGTGAGTGCCCGCTAAAAAATCCCGCAAGCGCGCCAGGCCGGCCTGCTCGCCGCCGCTAAACGCTGACGGCTGAGTGGGTTCCTGAATGGCAGGGCATTCACCGCGGTTATCGTCTGGCAAACCGGGTGCTGGCGGCAGCATTTTTACCGTTGGGATGCGCAATCGCGCAGGCCCTCTGTCGCCTTTTTTCTCGATCAGTTTGCGAAACTGGGAAAAGGTTGCCGGCAAATCCTGCAAGGGCATCGGCAGCAGGCTTTCGGTAAACAGGCCAAGGGTTTCGTATTGCGTGAACGCAATTTTCGAGAGTTTGTCCTGAAGAGTTTGCCACTGCACGGCTTCACGGGTACCGGGCTGGCGCGAACGCACAATTCGGCTGATGGCGTGGCTGTGGGCCAACGCAGGAATCACGGTTTCCGGATCGCCCCAGGCAATGTGCAGGCGCTGGCCCAAGGCGCGCAGGCTGCGTTCTAGCCCAATCAGGCTTTGCCATAAAAAGCGCCAGCGGTGGTGGCCCATGGTTTTGCACTGCAACGGCCCGGGTTTGAACCATCGGGGTTCCACAACGTAAACGCACAGCAACATGTCCGACTTGGACGCTGCCAGCAAGGCGGCGTTGTCGTGTAAGCGAAGATCCCTGGTAAACCAATAAAGCGTGCGCAACGTAAAATCCTCATTAATCCCCATGTGGTTATAACACTACGTTTCCGTGTGTTAAAAGGATTATCCACAACGCTTCTGTGAGGGTTCGTTTAAGTCTGAGGGTGCCATTCTGGATGTAAACCAGAAGGTCTCGGATATGACGGGGGGTATTGCCGGGCGCCAACAGGGTCGGCGCCCGGAACTTCACCAGCTCGAAAGCGGGTTTACAGTTCTTGAGCCGTAGGACGCAAGATGATCTCGTTGATATCTACGTCATGGGGCTGCTCAATGGCGTAGACAATGGCGCGGGCAACCGAATCGGCACTGATCGCGACCTTGTAAAGTTCCTCTGCCGCTTTTGCCGCATCGGGATCGGTAATGGTGCTGGTCAGCTCGGTGGCTACTGCACCCGGTGAAATGTTGGTGCTGCGAATTTCGTCACCGGCTTCTAGGCGCAAGCCTTCAGACAGGGCTCTGACTGCGTATTTAGTTGCGCAGTAAACCGCACCGCCCGGGAATACTTTGTGCCCGGCTACCGAGGACAAGTTGATCACGTGTCCGCTGTGTTGCTCGCGCATGGTGGGCAGCACGGCCGCAATACCATACAAAACGCCCTTGATGTTGACGTCGATCATCTGTTCCCACTCGTCTACCTTCAGGGCGTCCAGCGGCGCCAGGGGCATAAGGCCAGCGTTGTTGATCAAAACATCAATACGGCCAAATTTCTTTTTGGTTGCTGCAGCCAGACTTTCGACCTGTTTGCGATCGGTAACATCGGTGACCTGCCACAAGACTTCTGTACCTTTTGCTTCCAGCTCTTCGGCCAAAGACTTCAGACGGTCTTCCCTGCGGGCTGCCAGTACCAGTTTGGCACCACGGTCGGCCAGGTGGCGGGCGGTAGACTCGCCCAAACCGCTGCTGGCGCCTGTGATGATGACAATCTTGCCATTAATCGGATCGTTAGTGTTGCTCATAACTTTTCTCCTGTTTTGATCAGAAAATTCTGATCAGGCACTGATATCGAGTTCTTGCAGTGTTGGGTAATCGGTATAGCCGTGTTCACCGCCACCGTAGAAAGTGCTGTCATCCCACTCGTTGAGCGGTGCGTTCTGGCGGAACCGCTCGGGCAGGTCCGGGTTGGCAATAAACGGCCGGCCGAAGGTGACCAGGTCGCAACGGCCTTCGCTAATGCGCGTGCGGGCTTCTTCAGCTGTATAGGCGCCGTTGGCGATGTAAGTGCCTTTATATGCAGCTCGAATTGCGTCGATGATGTCTTCCGGGCGACCGCTGGCGTGATTACCCTGGAACGAGTCTTCTACCACCTCAAGATAAGCGATCCCCAAGTCGTTCAGGTGTTTGGCAAAGGCCGTAAAGGTTTCGATGGGGTTGTCATCGTGCATGCCGTTAAAGCTGCCGGTCGGGCCGACACGAACGCCCACTTTGTCTTTGCCCCACACATCAATGACGGCTTCAATCACCATCAGCGGCAGGCGCAGGCGATTTTCCAATGAGCCACCGTATTCGTCGGTGCGGTGGTTACTGCCGCTTTTTATGAATTGCTCCAACAGATAACCATTGGCGGCGTGAACCTCAACGCCGTCAAACCCTGCCTTTTGTGCGTTCAGGGCGCCCTGGCGATACTGTTCGACAATGCCGGCCATCTCGTGGGTTTCCAGCGCCCGGGGCTCAAGCACATCCACCATGCCGGAATCGGCACTGATATAGGTTTTGGCGCCTTCCGGTTTGATGGCAGACGGTGCAACCGGTAACTGGCCATTCGGCTGCAGTTCGGGGCGGGAGATGCGACCTACATGCCACAGCTGCATGTGGATACGGCCACCGGCAAGATGCACCGCGTCGGTAATGTTTTTCCAGCCATCAACTTGTTCCGGGGAATGAATGCCCGGTGTGAAAGCGTAACCCTTGCCCTGTGGTGATATCTGAGTGGCTTCACTCAGAATCAGTCCGGCACTGGCCCGCTGCTTGTAATAATGCACGTTCATGGCATTCGGAACATCGCCCGGTTGGCTTGAGCGTGAACGCGTTAGTGGAGACATCAGAACCCGGTTGGGCAGTGTCAGGTCCCCCATAGTCAAGGGCTGAAATAACGGGTCATTCAGTTTTTGGTTGCTCATAAAATATACTCTTGTCAGGTTAACTAATATTAATTAGACCAGTCTACTAGCGGGTGTCCTAAAAAAATTAGACAATGCCGAGGCACTGGGTGAAAAATACGCGGACAAACCGTTCCATCGGCTTTGTCGATTTCACAACTTTGGATCTCAGGATCGCGCCTTCCCAGCCAGACAGCAATACGCTGGCAGCATCAGAAGGATCAATACCCGCATCAATATCGCCGGCAGATTGCGCTTCGGCAATGCAGCGTTCAAAACGCTTTTCCCAAGCACAGAACACCTTGTCCAGTCGAACACGGAATATCTCGTCTTGCCCGGCAAGCTCCTGTCCCAGATTGCCAATAAGGCAACCACGGGTGCAGTCGCAATTCGTCATGTTGTCAAAGCCGGTATCAAAGTAGGCCCGCAGGCGGTCAACGCAGGGGCGACTACTGTCGTTAAGAATCTGGTTCAGCTTTTCATCGTATTCCTTGGCGAAGGTGTCAATGATTGCAAGGCCGAAGTCATTTTTACTGCTAAAATAGTGATAGAACGAGCCTTTCGGCACGCCAGCAACTGTCAGGATGCCATTAATGCCGGTCGCACCAAAGCCTTTCGTACCGATAAGGTCAGCGCCGGTTTGAATAATAAGATTGCGTGTGTCGTTCGTTGTCATGGCATCCATACTAGACCGGTCGTCTAGAATACGTCAAACTCTCGATATGCGGAATAACCGTAACGCTCTACTTTTAACTCTCTAACATTAACTCTGCCTGCAAGGAGATGTCCTGTGATTAAATCCCGTGCCGCCGTGGCTTTTGCTGCCAATCAGCCGCTGGAAATTGTAGAAGTGGATGTCGCACCGCCCCAGGAAGGCGAAGTTCTGGTGCGTATTGTGGCCACCGGTGTGTGCCATACCGACGCCTACACCCTGTCGGGCGCGGACCCGGAAGGCCTGTTCCCGACCATTCTGGGCCACGAAGGTGGCGGCATCGTTGAAGCCGTGGGCCCGGGCGTGAAAGACCTGGAAGTGGGTGATCACGTTATCCCGTTGTATACCGCCGAGTGCGGCGAATGTAAATTCTGCACCTCTGGCAAGACCAATTTGTGTGGCGCCGTGCGCGCAACCCAGGGTAAAGGCGTGATGCCCGATGGCACTTCGCGTTTCAGCTACAAGGGCGAGCCTATTTACCACTACATGGGCTGCTCAACCTTCTCTGAATACACCGTGCTGCCGGAAATTTCGCTGGCTAAAATCCCCAAAGAAGCGCCTTTGGATAAGGTATGCCTGCTGGGTTGTGGTGTAACGACCGGCATTGGTGCTGTGCTCAATACCGCCAAGGTGAAAGAGGGAGATACGGTCGCAATCTTTGGTTTGGGTGGCATTGGCCTGGCCGCGATTATCGGCGCCAAAATGGCCAAAGCCGGGCGCATTATTGCTGTTGACATTAACCCCGAAAAATTCGACATCGCGAAGCAGTTGGGCGCCACCGATATGGTCAATCCGAAAGATCACGACAAGCCTATTCAGGACGTGATCATCGAAATGACCGACGGCGGCGTGGACTATTCCTTTGAATGCGTGGGGAATGTGCAGCTGATGCGTTCTGCGCTGGAGTGCTGCCATAAGGGCTGGGGTGAATCCATCATCATTGGCGTGGCAGGCGCCGGTCAGGAAATCAGCACCCGCCCATTCCAGCTGGTTACCGGCCGGGTCTGGAAAGGCTCTGCTTTTGGTGGCGTAAAAGGCCGTACGGAATTGCCGGGCTATGTGGAGAAGGCAGAGAAAGGGGAGATTCCCCTGGATGTTTTCATTACCCATGAAATGCCGCTCGAAGACATCAATAAGGCGTTTGAGCTGATGCATGAAGGCGAGAGCATCAGGACGGTGATTCATTTCTGATTCGAACTTTTTGAGCCTGTGCTATGGATAAACTGACCGCTATGAAGGTCTTTTGTGCGGTTGTTGAAACTGGCGCCATTTCTCGTGCTGCAGAGGCTGTCGGGCTGTCTACGGCCGTCGTGTCCAGGGCAATAACAAGCTTGGAGAAGGAGCTTGGTTCCCGACTCCTTCACCGCACCACCCGACAGCTGTAGGTCACCGATGCCGGTTTGCAGTATTACCGGTGTTGTGTCGACATTATCGTTCTCCTGGACGACGCGGAGCAGGCTGTCAGAGAACAGGACGCCAAACCCAAAGGGCTTTTGAGAATTAGCTTGCCCCAAAACTTTGGCCAGACTTTCATAGCGCCGTTGCTGCTCGAATTTCAGCGACCATATCCGGAGCTTGAACTGGAAATGAGATTTAGTGACCGGACCGTGGACATTGCCGGGGAGGGTTTCGATTTGGCAATTCGGGTGACAGGCGAAGTTGACGATCATTTGATTGCACGCTACCTCTGCCCAATCGATCTGGTGTGCTGTGCGTCTCCTGACTATCTGGAAAAACAGGGTACCCTCCAAGTGCCCGAGGATCTTCAAAACCATAACTGCCTCACCTATTCCTACGCCGGATTTGGTGAAAACTGGGTATTTGTTCGCGGCCAGGAACGCACAGTGGTTGATGTCAGTGGTAATGTGCGAGCGAATAACGGCGATGTTCTGTGCCAGGCCGCCAGTCAGGGTATGGGCATAGCACTTCTACCCGAGTTTCTGGCTAAGCCGTTTGCAGCCGCAGGCCAGTTAAGACCGGTACTTGAAGACTATGAACTCGCTTCATTTGGTGTTTACGCGGTTTATTCCACGACCGCGCGCCAAGTAAACAAGATAAGATTACTACTGGCGTTTCTTGGTGAACGCCTTCCGTCTATGGATGTCAATATGCCGCACTAATGCCGCATGCACAGGCTGGTGTCAGGATTGTTGCTGACAGGGCAAAAGCCTTTTGTGGTTTTGGAGCCTAATCAGGCGGGTGTCGTTGTGAAAGACTGAGATGGTCAATACAACAAGACGGAGAACACTATGACTTACCTGGCATCAATTAAGAACGGCACGCTGTTTGATGTGTTCAAGCAGTACCCGGACCTTTCCCATACTTTGCATATCTTCCTTCAGGATCTCCTGCGCGGCGAAGACAAGCCCTTTTATCCCGAAAACCAGCGGCTGATACCTGTGTTTGTCTACGTGCGCAAACTGACACAGAAAATTGAAACCATTAAACAGTCAGATATCGATGCCATCTTGGCTGCGGGCTGGGATGAGAAGGCCGCCGTGCACGCGAATCTGATATGTGGAGTGTTCAACCTGTTTAACCGGTGGGTTACGGGGCTCGGTGTCAGTGGCGATAAAAAATATGTTGAAGGAACGATCAGACAGTTGCTGGCTGCGGAATACACTGGCGTGAACGATATGATTGATAGTGTGTTGAAACGCGGCCGAAAAACTGCCTGATATCTACTTACCAAATAAGCTCTAGATTCTGTCGCGCAATTCCCGTGTTTGTTGCAGGTAAGCCTGCTAGGAATTTGCGCGGACGAAACTGTTACACGGTGATATACCTGCTCATAGTGCCCCGATCAACGACTTTGCCCCTTACGTTTGGGAAACAACCAGAATGAAAACCACCGGGTCATTCGTGGCATCAGCACGTGGCTCATCAAAACCATGACCAGCATGGTTCTCAGCAACAATGGTACTTGGGCCAACAGATCACCAAACAGAATGAAGACCAGCGTTACCGCCGGATAAAGGGCCAGCCAACTGACAATTGTCATCTTGTATTTGGGGGGCGGTTTTACCGGATTCTGGCCTGGCAGGGTAAACCAAGTAACGATGCCAGATGTGACTTCACGTTCGCTCGGCTTTACCAACAGGCTCTCGATGTGCTCCAGTAGCTCCGCCCGCTCTTTGGACGCTTCCCAGGCAGTCAGTGATTCCCGATCCCGGAATTTGAACACAATCCGGTATTCGGGATCCGCCGGGGCGGAACATGGCGGTTCCCAGGTAGCCCGGAAAGCAGGCGGTTCTCTCCGTCATCTGGCTGCTCAGTTTCTCGAATTCAGCTTCTTGTCCTTTTCTGACCCGCCTTGAAACCACAACGGTTAACGGGAGCGCTGAATCGTTTGTCATGATGGGTTTTCCTTTATAGGGATCGGGTGGCTTTGCCGGTTTCGGCTGGCATCAGGTGTTTGATAAGGAGTTGTTGTCGGTCAGCATGGTAGCCGACCGCCTGGCTAGCCTTGACGGTATCGAGAAGCTGCTCACTGGTTGTGACCGCTATTTCATGAATGTCGTGAATTTCCTGATTTAGTTGCGATACCGTCTGATTTTGCTGTTCACTGGCGGCGGCAATCTGTTGGTTGAAACCATCGCTTTCGGCAATGCCCTCCACAATAGCCTGAAGTGATTCAGCACTCGCGGACACCTGCTCGACGCTGATGACAGAGCGGCGCTTGCCCTTTTCGATGGATTCGACCACTCGCCGGGAGCCCTCCTGCAAGGCGGTAATCATCTCCTGAATCTCGTTTGTGGATTCTTGGGTGCGCTTTGCGAGAGAGCGGACTTCATCCGCAACCACCGCAAATCCGCGCCCGCTATCACCGGCTCGAGCCGCCTCAATCGCTGCGTTTAATGCCAGCAGGTTGGTCTGTGCCGCAATAGCGACGATCACATCCAGGATCCGGCCAATGGACTGGCTGTTCTGGTCCAGTTCTTCCGCAGTCTGGCTGGACTCTTCCAGCTCCCGGGCCAGAGCGTGAATGCTCTCTTGGGCAGCAGCCGCTGAGCGGGCGCTGTCTTCTCCGGCTTCCCGGTTGCGTGTGCTCAGGCTGGCAGCTTGCTGGGTATTCTCTGAGACTTCTCGGATGGTTGCCGTGAATTCCTCGATGGACGTAGCTGCAGTGGAAAGGGCCGCTTGCTGCTTTTCGGAGGCATCTGCACTTCCCTGAAGCAGCGCGTTGGCCTGCAGGACATTGTCTTCAATCTGTCCGCCACTGTCACGAATCCTGGCCACCATGACTTCCAGCCGAACTTCCACCAGTCGCATAGCGAGTTCGATCTGCCCCGCTATACCGGCGTTGCCGGTATAGACCAGTTGCTTGATCGGGTGACTGACAAGGCGGCGGCAACGATTGGAAAGTCGGGTCAGAGGCCGGTTGAGGCTATACAGCAGGCCAAGGGAAACAGCGCTGCCCATAGCGAACAGCGCAGCAGACAGTCCCGGCTGACCGGCCATGCCTGTGATCAGGGATGGGGTAAGACAAGAGGTTCCCACCAGCCATTGCACGGTGCTTGGCGCGATTCTGGGAGTTCTCAGGGCCAGGGGTTGTTTGCCTTTGCTGCGGGCACGGTACACCTGCTCGGTGCGTTGAACCGTGGCGGCATCCGGTATCCGGTAAATGGCCTGGTACTCAAGAACGGTACCATCTGTGTCGGTAATGGGCGTGACAAACGCATCAAGCCACCAGTCAGACCCATCGGCAGTGCGATTGAGGATCATGCCCATCCACGATTCGCCCTTGCCAACGGTTTTCCACAGATTCTTGAGCGGGCCCTTGGGCATTTTTGGATGCCTGAGTATGTTGAAGGAGGCTGCTTTCAGCTCGCCTTCAGAGAAACCGCAGGGCCTGCAGAATGCTGAACTTGCGTAAGTAATTCCGCCTTTGCTGTCAGTTAGCACCAGTAGCTGGTCGTGCTTGGGGGGAAAGTTTGGCAAAGGTTCAATTCGGGACATCTTGTTCGACCTCCGAAACGAAAAAAAGGGCCCGCGAAAGCGAGCTCAAAGAGGAGCAACAATGGTAGGCAGGTTAGCTGCCGGTTGCTCGCATGTGCTGCACGTTGAACATTTGTGGCTTGGACAGCTCAGGGTCAACCTGGCCTTTGAACTGGCCGGTGGTGCAGTGGCTGGCTTGTACATCGATCATGCTAAACGAATCGTCGATAGACACGCCTGTACCCTTGTTCTTGGGCAGGTGGTAATCAGGGTGAGCTTGGCCGATGGTGAAGGTTTTCCACATACTTCCTTTACGGTCATAAGACACGGTGCGGGGAATGGTGAAGGTCTGGGCATCCATGTAATGAACGCGTTTTGACAGCGGGTGGCTGTCATCGACGGGGACCGACTCTACTTCGTAAACTTTGCGCAGTTGCCAGGTGATGTCCGGGAAGCACCCGCCCTGACCGTTGAAGGCAATCACCTGATAACCGTCGTCATCCTGATGGGTTTCAGTATCGAGGTTCATGTCATTGTGATTGTAGAAGGGCATCAGCATGTAACGGGTACCCTTGTAGGTCCAGTCCATGTCTGAGATACGGCCGTTATAGCCCTCGAAATCTTCAATCATCAGGTCCGATCCCAGAAACGCATCGGTAACCTGCCCGGTCGCCAGTCGACGCACGCGGCGCTGAAAACCGAGGTAGAGCCAGGAGTTGTCCCGCTTGAGGTCATCTGCTGCGCGGTGGATCAGCAGCTGGGTATTGCGCACGTCCGCCGGGTCCAGTACCTGCACATAGATGGCGCGGAACAGGTCAGACGGGTTGGGTGTGATTTCCGGCGTTGGCTCCTGAATCACGCGGCCCTTGTAGTTCAGGAAGTGGAAGTTGAACTTGATGGTTCGCTCCAGTTTGCCTGAATCCATATCCCGGTATTTCCAGTAAAATGGCGCAATGGCGGCGCTGTCGCCCCAGTTGTAACCGTACTTGTAGTTCCAGGCCAGTTTTTCGCCAGCTCGCGGGTCATTTGCATCAGGTGCCTGCGGGAACGGACGACCGGCTTTCCAGCCGTTGATTTCACCAACCTGTTCGCCCAGGGACACCTGCCCCAGAGAATCATGGGTTGCCCCCACATAGGCCGGGTGCAGGTCGAACGATGTGGTTTCTCCGACGGTCATCGAGGTCCAGCCGTTCTCAATGAAAGTGAGAAAAGCCGGGTCAATGACGTCCTTGAACTGATCCACATTGGACTGGTCAATGTTCATGCCGACGCTGAGGCCTTCATGGCTAGGCGTCTCATCGTTGTAAGGATGAAATGACGCGTTGATCACTTCGTCGCTGGCGTAGGCGTTGGCGGAGAGCATCCCCGCTGTCAGGCCGATCATCAGACCGCTGAACACGGATTTTTGTAATCTTGTCTTCATATCATTTCCTCTTTATCAGAAGCTATAACGGGCAGTCAGCTGGATTTCGTCTTCTTTCTGGGCCATGCCGATGGGGCCGGACTGGAAGCGACCGAGGGGTTCATAGCCTGAGAGGCCTGCAGACTCGCCCGGTTGCTGGTTAGCGACACCCGGTGTCTGTGTGAATGGGTCCCAGGGGTTGCAGGAGCGACAGTCATCGAACTCACGAGCACCATCGCCTACCTTGAAATTGCCGCCGAGTGTCAATTTGAAATTGTCGTTGACCAGCCAGTCGACAGAGGGCGCAATGGCAGTGGCCTGGGCCCGGAAATCATGAGCGGTGATGATTTTCGGAGTCAGGCGACCATTCATATAGAAGCCCTGAACCAGAAGTGTGGCGGTCCAGTTATGCTCGTAATTCGGAATGCCGGCTTTGCCGTAGGTTCTTTGCTCGCGCTCGTGATCGAGAATGTGCTCGCCGAAGATCTGACCGGAGAACAGGAACGAGTTATCTTCATTCAGAAAGGGGATGGCGATGTTCTTGTCTGCACCAATGACGTACCTAAGTACGTCAGACTCGGAATAGAGTTTTTCGCGAAGGGTGTTCGCGAACTCTTCGCCTGAGGTGTAGGCAGTTTCAACCCGAAAGACCGTATCGACGCTCTGGGCGTAATAATCTACAGAGCCGCCAACCAGGTTGACCCGGGGGAAGTGGATGTCGAAGGCAATCAGGCCCGGCCACACAGCGGTCTCACCAGTAAAGCCATTCTGGCCTGGAATGCCACCTCTCAGGGATGGTAGCTGTGAACGGTAGGTCAGCGCGTTCAGCGAGAAGCCCAGATCACCATAAACACCTTCAAGCTTCATGCCGAGCTGGGTATTGGACAGGCTCCAGCTGGGCATATGAGCTTTGCGGACACCAATCTGGGCAGGTCCGAAATCCGTCGCGAAACCGCCATCCGGAGTGGCACCTGCGAAATTGGCCACGGTGCCACCGTTTTCCCAGAGGTTGTTCATCCCGCGGAAAAAACACCCTGCATCGAGAATGACGTTTGGCTGTCCGCATTGGCCAATGTCGTGGGGCCGGAACTTGTCGAAGTTCCACACAACCTGGAAGTTCAGATCGTCGAAGGCCAAGCCGTCAAACACCTCGGTGGGCCCCATGCGATAGTCCGTGCGCAGGATCCACATGGGAATCCGGATATCTTCCAGTTCGTCGTAGATGTTGTTGCGGGAGTAGTCCACCGGATTGATCACATCCAGGACCCGGAACAGATCCGTCCTGCCCCAGATTACCTGCTGTTTACCCAGGCGGGTGCTGAGAATGTTGCCATTATCAAAGTTTATGTCGAAATCAGCATAGAGCTCTCGGATGAAGTCGGCGCGGTCGTTGAATTCCTGGTACCGCAGTTCATCGGTATCCTTGTCCAGATAGCCGTCAATACAACCACGGGAATCCTTGTCACAGGGGCGAACCGGAACACCGAAGGCTACGCCATTGTCTTGCCCGTGCAGGTGCTCTCCAAGAACAACCATTCCGTCATTCGGATTCTGGTTAGTATCAAAGCCCAGGAAAGGGGTGGGTGCTATTCCGCCACCATGAGGTACGTAACCTTGGGTGCCTTGCAGCTGAATCGGCCCGCCCGCATTACGCCCATACTCATCATCATTAAGATCGTAAACTCCGTCATAGCTGCCACGGAGGGTCGCGTTGAAACTTACATTGTTAAAGACGCCCACATCACCGGCTTTTTTTTCCATTTCCATCTGCAGTGTGTTTCGGAACTTGGAAAGCCCTACGCCTTCCCGCCCATAAGTAGCATTCTCAACGTAACCGTTCACGCGGGTGTCTTCCGCCGCTGCGGCGTTGGTCATCGGTAACAGCGCCAGGGTGGCACTACCCGCGAGGGTGTAGCACCAGGTCCTCAGGCCTTTTATTATTGTTTGCATTGCAGGTCCTCTTACAGGTTTATTGGAGTTTTATACCGGGCTTATACCTGGTACGGCTCTCCGGGCACGAACCCATCATCCTGTTCCCGAGAGGGCCCAGACGATGGAGATGGTGTTGGTGGGTGACGGTCGGCATGAAGAATGCCGTCTTCGTCGGCGTAGACATCCGTGACAAAGCGGGGCTTGAACACCAGCACCCAGGAAGGCACCATTAGCATGGCGGCAATGCCATTGATCACGATCATCACGCACAGCAGCAGAGCGGCGTCGGCCTGAAACCGCAGGTCCGAGAAAATGACCCACATGATAATGCCCGCCATCAACGTTAATGCCGTAAAACTGATGGCCACGCCAGTCGTGGAAATAGAGCGCCTGACAGCTTCCCGGAGGTCGCCGTTCTTGGTCATTTCTTCCCGGATGCGGTCCATCATGTAAATGGAATAGTCGATGCCCACACCAATACCCACTGCAATCACCGGCACGGTGTTGATGTCTATACTCAGACCGTTGAGACCCATGTAGGCGTAGGTCAGTGTGGTAGCAAAAAGCATCGCCAGAAGCATCATCGTCCCGGCATGCCAGGAGGTGTAGAACAGCATCACGAAGATGAAAATCAGCAGGAATACCAATGGAAGCACGATCAGGTTAGTTTCGAAGGCTGATTCGTTCATCGCTGCGGCAACGCCGAGGGTGCCACCGGCCAGGCGGATGGTCAGGCCCTCAACACTGTCGCCGTTTTCCGCGATCCACTCCTTGGCCATGTGAATGGCACGGCGGATGGTTTCGCCCTGGCGGTCCTTGTAGTAGAACACCAGGTTGGCGATGCGATCGTCGGTGTCGTTGAATTCATCAAGCGCCCCGGGAATCGGGCTGGAGGCCATGTAGGTAAACATAAGGCCGCCCACGTAACCGGCATCGTGCGGTATCTGGTACCAACGGGGGTCGTTGTTGTGCATCAGGCGGTTGACCTGTTTGACCAGATCCGGGAGGCCTTTGCTGCCGCCCACTTCCGGGTCCGTTAGCATGTGGGATTGCAGGTCTGACAGGGCTGCCAACACTTCGGGTCGTTTCAGACCACCTTTCTCGTCGGTTTCCGCAACAATGTAGAGCTCCTCAGAGCCAGGAAAACGGTCATTCACCACACGTGACGAAATGTTGTAGTCATGATCCGGGTACAGAATGGGCGATCCAGGCTCTGAATCGCCGATCTGCACATTGGCCGCCGCCAGCAGTCCTGCCAACATGGCCAGGGCCGCTACGCTCAGGACGACCTTTGCAGCGCCGGGCCGGGTGACGGTGCGAGCACAGCTGGTGCCAATGTGGCGCAGTACGGTTTCTCGAATTTCCGGATTTTTTGGCGTTGGCAGAATGGACAGCAGCAAAGGCATGCCAATCAGTACGGTAAAGACTACGGTAATGGCCCACAGGGAGGCGTAGATACCCAGATGCGTATTCAGGGGTATGGAGCCGATCGTAATCAGGGACAGACCGATGGCATCGGTAACCACGCCGAGGGACCCGGGACGGAACAGGCTGTCGAATGTGGCCTTCGCTGCCTCTGGCCCACTGCCACGCTCCAGAGTTTCGGCGTAGTAACGTTCAACGAGTTGCACGCCGTGGCTCATCGCCCTGGCCGCAACAAGGAAGGGGATGACCAGTCCGAGTGGATCCAGGTTGTAACCGAGCAGGCTGATAATTCCAAGGCCCCATATGGTGGAGATAAGCACGCCACCTAAGGGAATCAGAATGCCGTAGGCCTTGCGGAAGTGGAAAATAAGCAGGGCCAGCATGGCGAGAACGGTAAAAATGAAGATCTGGAGAATCTGTTCCATGTAGGTATAGGTCCAGCCCACCAAAACCGGTTGACCCGTGGCATAGATCCTTACGCCGGCCTGTTCTTCTTCAGCCCGCATTTGTTGTAATTGGGTAAAGGTTTTTTTGTAATCCAGTTTGCCCTCAATGAGCTGCGCCTTGACCAGGGCCATTTTCATATCTGGTGCCACCAGGGGACCGTAAACCCTTGGGTTGGCGGACACGTCGGACTTCATAGCCTGCAGGGCTTCCTCGGAGTACTCCCCGGACGTTGAGTCGTAATAGGGCTCCGAATTGATGCTGCCAACTTCCGTCAGCCAGATTTTGCGGGAATTGCGGTGAGTCACGCTGGAAACCAGGTTGTGATTGACCCCGGGCAGGTTGTCTACCGCCTGCGTGATCCTGTCGATCTTGGCAAGATTTTCGTTGGTGAAGATGTCGCCGTTTTCGAACTCAACACCCACCACCAGCACGTTGGCACCACCGAAGCTGTCCTTGATGCTGTTATGCAACTCAATATACGGATGCTGCTGGGGAAGCAAATCGGCAAAATCGGTGTAGATTTTCAGACCTGGAATACGCAAGGCAAACATCACGGTCAGAATGGCAATCAGGCTAAGAACTTTGCGTGGATTGTTAAAAATCCACATTTCAAGCTGGTGCAGCCAATGCGTAAAACGATGCAATCCAGGCATGCGTGTATCCTCAATCAGTGCTGGCCGAAGCGGCCTCAGGAGTTTCGATATTCAGCAAAAGACCGCGCCCACCAGCCAACAGCAGGTGGTTGTCTGGCAGTGCAACGCCGCTGCGTAAATAAAGCGGTTGGTTTTGGGTAGGTAGCTGAACCCACTCGCCTTGGGTTAATTGCAACACGGTAGTGTTGTCGCCCAGGGCATAGAGCGCCGCTTTTCCCTTAACAAAGCCGAAGATTGGAGCTGCAGTCTCGCTGGCTTGTTGGGTCCAGGATTCACCACCGTCTGTGGTGTGGTAAATGAAGCCGTTAAGGCCACCAACCCATCCTTTCTGCCGGGAGGTGAACCAAGCCGCATGGGGGTAAAATTCATCGGGCAAATAGCCCGCGTAGTCCCAGTTTTCACCACTATCTTCTGTTGCGAGCAGCATGCCGTATTCACCCGCTGCAACACCTTGGGAGTTGTTCAGAAACTGAATGTTGGTAAGAATGGCGTCTTCGTTAAGGCTGGTTTCGGCCCAGGTACGGCCTTGGTCAGAAGAGTTCTGCAATGTCGTGAAGCTGCCTGCTGCCCACCAACTGCCATCCGGAGAACAGGTGGCAGTCATCATCTGCTCCGAGCTTGGTAGCGTGTATGGTGTCCAGTTGATTGCACTGGCATCGCCATGCCAGAGGATGTTGCTGAACGTCAGAGCGATGAAACTGCCGTCAGGACAAGCATCCACAGCAATAAAGCTGTCATTAGTGGTTAAAGGCGTTCTAGTCCAGGTTTCGCCGTTGTCCTCGCTATGCAATAGCGCGCCGGTATTACCTGCCAGCACAATGACACCTTCGTTGCGCGCCATTGCTTGGTAAAAGTCGGTTCTTTTGAGGGCGTTTTGGGATTGCTCCCGAACGGTATCAAGATCAAGGGGCGCTTCGCACCCGGTCAACAGGAAAGAAGCAATGCTTGAGAGCAATAAGGCTCGGCACGCGATACCGTTATGGCACGTTGGGGCAGTGGGCATGTTGGGTCACCGTCTTTGTTTTTATGTGTAAAGCGACGAACAGTGAATAGCAACGGCTATGCCATGCTTAAGGTATGTTTTATAAGTGAATGAAAAAATTAAATAAATTATTTGTAGGGTGGTGTGTCTGAGGATTTCTAGAGCAGGTGGGAAAGAGCGATTTCATCAAATGATGAAGTCTTGAAAGCACGGTTTGTTTATTTCATCACTAGGCAAGATGGGGTGACGACGTCCATGTCGGCCAAAAATGGCTGGTTTTACCCTTCGGCAAGAATGCCCGATTTTTTTAGCCGGTAAGCAAACGCAGGGCGGGTCAGCCCGAGCAGTCGGGCTGCACCAGAAACATTCTGGTTAGCCTGTTCCATTGCCTGGCGCATCAGAGTTGCTTCGACGTGATCCAGGCTGATGTTGTTAGTCAAGATTTCGCTGGCCCAGTCAGCGGTGGCGTTTTTACTTCCGTCATTTACGAGTTGGCCAGAATGATTAATAGATTCTGTTTCGGTATGTTCGGGGGCGCAGTCTGGGAAAACGGCAAAAAGATACTCTTGGCTAATGGTTTCATTATTGTCTGTAAGAATAACGCCTCGTTCAATAACGTTTTCTAGTTCCCGAATGTTGCCAGGCCAATGATACCGGAGGCAAAGCTCTAAGGCCTTGTCTGAAAGACCTAGTGTGCGTTTGTTATATTCCATATGAAACTTACCGAGGAAATGCTCTGCAAGCAGCGGAAGATCCTCAAGGCGTTCGCGTAAAGGCGGTATTTGCACGGAAAAAACATTCAGACGGTAATACAGGTCCGCTCGAAAACGACCGGCCTCCACCGCTGCGGCAAGGCTTTCGTTTGTGGCTGCAATAACTCGCACGTTAACCGTACGTGTTCGGTTATCACCCACGCGTTCGAGTTCGCCTTCCTGTAATACGCGCAAAAGGGTTGCTTGAGCCCTGGCATTAAGTTCTATAACTTCGTCCAAAAAAATTGTGCCATCGTGAGCACGCTCAAAACGCCCTTGGCGAGATTGATTGGCGCCTGTATACGCACCTTTTTCTACGCCAAACAACTCGGCTTCGATGAGGTCAGGAGGGATGGCCGCGCAGTTCACAGCGATAAAGGGGCCGTCTGCGCGTTCGCTGCGCAAATGCACGCTTCGAGCGACAACTTCTTTGCCCACCCCCGTCTCGCCCAGCAATAGAACGGACACTTTGCCCATGGCTGCTTTATCAATCATTTTGCAGACTTTGTTGTACGAGGTAGATTGACCAATGCCGTAATATTGCCCCTGCTGTTTCACCAGGCTGCTGCGCATGGAGTTTACCTGGGATTGAAGGCTGTAAAGCTCTTCAATGATTGGGTCTTCGGTAAAATAACGCGAGAATTCAACGGCATCTTCCCATTCCTCCGCAGGCTTACCGATAATAATGCACTTATCGTCACCGCAGCCCCGACACTGGGTTTCGCGAAATATAATTTCCCGGCCCATAAACGAGGAGGTATAAGCACAGGCATAGCCCAGAAGAGCCCAGCATGCCGGTTCGTCCATTTGGCCCAGTTCAGTCTGGCAGATCTCCACTTCAAAGGAGTCGACCCATTCGAGTTCGCCATAGAATTCGCCGGTTTCCTGGTCGATATCGATTTCAAGCGGAATAGCTTTGACCATACCTTTTAGAGAATGCAGTTGCGGGCCGGCGAGAAAAATGTCCAGCTCAGAGCACTGTGGCCGGAGTTTTCTGGCCAGTTCGGCATCCCTCATGCCAGATTGATAACCCAGCCGCAAGAAAAAGCCCTTCGCACGCTCAACGCCCAGAGTGTTGACCATTTCACGTCGAAATGCAGCCATGGCGCCCAAGTGCATAAGCAGCATTCGCTGCTCTCCAAACCAGATCTTTCCCTCTGTGCTCTGAAAACGAATTTGTTCTGTAAGATCCTGAAAATCTGAATAATTCAGTTGTGGCTTGTGGCTCACAGGCATATCAACGGGTCCCATCTAATTGTTGTATTTAGGGAACACAAAAAGTGCGGCTCATAAAGTGGTGCTTTATATATAACACTCTAACAGTCACAAAAATCAATCAAATGGTAAAAACGGGGAATTCTCATTTTCCGATATCTGTGCCTGAGCATTTGATTATTTTAGTTTGATTAATTGATCAAATGATAAAAAAGTTCACTCCGCCATGACCTTCATTGGGCCGCAAATCAGTCGATTAAGCTTCCATATTTTTAAAAATACAACTAAAACAATCGGTTATTTATCTACTCTGGGATCTGGCACAGGTGTTGCTTTGTCTGCCCTAACCAATAAAAAATTTAATGGGGCCAATCATGAGCGAACAGGCTACGAAATTTGACGAGCTAACCCGCTATATCCGCGTGCGCAGTGCGCCGGAGAACAAATTTGTGGAATTTGATTTCGCCATCGGACATCCGGAGCTTTTCGTGGAGCTGGTTTTACCCACTGCCGCATTCCAGCTGTTTTGCAAGCACAACAATGTTATTCACATGAGCTCCGATCAGATCCGTTTGGTCGATGAGGATATGGTCAAGTGGCGTTTTGGTGATAAAGGACATCGCTAATTACCGCAAAGATTAACGCCAACATCTAACTCACAAAAACAACGATGGGAAGGCAGATATGAGTGTTGAGATTAAAACCACCTCGGTGGAACCCATTCGCAATACCTACTCGGCTATTGCGCGTCGCTTTGGCGATAAGCCGGCAACTCGCTATCAGGAAGCCAGCTTCGACCTTGCGGCCACGACCAACTTCCATTACCGCCCGCTTTGGGATCCGAAGCGCACCTTGAATGACCCCACACGCACAGCCTTGCGCATGGAAGACTGGTATTCGGTGACCGACCCGCGCCAGTTTTTTTACGGCGCCTACGTGGGCAATCGGGCAAAAATGCAGGAAGCTGCAGAGAGCAGTTTTGCGTTTTGTGACAAACGTAACCTGCTTACCCGCCTGCCTGAGGAAACTCAAAAACAGCTTCTACGCCTTTTGGTGCCATTCCGCCATGTTGCGCTAGGCGCCAACATGAACAACAGCAAGATTGCCGGCGATTCGACCGCAACCACCGTGTCACAGATGCACATGTTTGCCGCTACGGATCACCTGGGTATGGGCCAGTACCTGACTCGTATTGCGTTGCTGCTTGATGGCAGCACCGGCACTGCCCTTGATGAGTCCAAAACCTATTGGATGGATGACGAACTGTGGCAGCCTCTGCGGAAATTGGTAGAAGGCACTTTAGTCATCGATGACTGGTTCGAAATCACCCTAGTGCAGAACGTACTGCTTGATGGGCTCATGTATCCGCTGGTCTACGACCGGATGGATGCGTGGTTTGGCGAACAGGGCGCTGAAACTGTATCCATGCTTACCGAGTTCCACCGCGACTGGTACAAGGAGTCTCTACGCTGGACCAACGCCATGATTAAAACCGTGGTGGCTGAAAGTGACAGTAATCGTGAGCAAGTCCAGAGCTGGATTGATCAGTGGGAGCCTATGGTCTACGAGGCTCTCAAACCCATCGCTCAGGCCACAACGGGATTAGACGTTCTGGATGAACTCCGTGCCGAGCTTTCAGTTCGTCTTAAAAAAGTAGGTCTTCAGAGCACAGGAGTTCAGGCATGAGCCAGAAAGTATTTATGGCATTTCAGGACAACGATAACGCCCGCTACCTGCTAGAGGCGATCGTTAAAGATAATCCGGAGGCCGAAGTGCAGCATTCACCGGCGATGATTCGCATTACCGCCGAGAAGCGTCTGGTGATCAACCGAGAAACCATGGAAGAGACACTGGGCAGGGATTGGGAAGTTCAGGAAATGCTGCTTGAGGTTATTAGTATTGGCGGCAATGTCGACGAAGACGACGACCATTTCATTATTTCGTGGAGCTGATCGGGAGATCTGACATGGCTAGCAAAAATAAGAAGTTGAACCTTAAAGACAAATACCAGTATCTCACGCGTGACATGGCGTGGGAGCCAACTTACGAGAAACACGAAGACATCTACCCGGATGAGAGTTTTGAAGGTATCAAGATCATTAATTGGGACCAATGGGAAGATCCGTTCCGCCTGACCATGGATACCTACTGGAAGTATCAGGCCGAGAAAGAGAAGAAGCTATACGCCATTTTTGATGCGTTTGCCCAGAATAACGGCCAACAGAATATTACAGACGCCCGTTACGTAAACGCTCTAAAGCTTTTCCTTTCTGGCATATCGCCGGTTGAATACGCTGCGTACCAGGGTTACGCAAGGGTGGGGCGCCAGTTTAGCGGTGCCGGTGCGAGAGTTGCCTGCCAGATGCAAGCGATTGACGAGCTGCGCCATGCGCAAACTCAACAGCACGCAATGAGCCACTACAACAAGCACTTTAACGGCCTGCATGATGCCTCGTATCAGCACGACCGGGTCTGGTTCCTGTCGGTTCCCAAATCCTTTTTCGATGATGCGCGTTCAGCCGGCCCATTTGAGTTCCTGACGGCAATTTCCTTTTCGTTTGAATACGTTTTGACCAATCTGCTGTTTGTGCCATTTATGTCCGGTGCCGCCTACAACGGTGATATGGCAACGGTCACATTCGGGTTTTCTGCGCAGTCGGATGAAGCCCGCCACATGACGCTGGGCCTGGAGGTGATCAAGTTCATTCTGGAACAGCACGAAGACAACGTGCCCATCATTCAGAAGTGGATCGATAAGTGGTTCTGGCGCGGCTTCCGCCTGCTGAGCCTGGTGGGCATGATGATGGACTACATGCTGCCCAACAAGGTGATGTCCTGGGCTGAAGCCTGGGAAATGTACTATGAGCAAAGTGGTGGCGCCCTGTTCAAGGATCTTGAGCGTTACGGCATTCGCCCGCCCAAGTATCAGGACGTTGCCAACGCCGCCAAAAATCACTCGAGCCACCAAACCTGGGCCACGTTCTATCAGTACAGCCAGGCGACCAACTTCCATACCTGGATGCCTCAGGAAGAAGAGATGGCCTGGTTGTCCGAGAAGTATCCCGAGACTTTCGACAAGTACTACCGTGACCGCTTCGAGCATTGGGACAAAGAGCAGAAGGAAGGGAATCGTTTTTATAACAACACGCTTCCCCAGCTTTGCCAGGTGTGTCAGATACCAACCATTATGACCGAGAAAGACGACCCGACGGTGTTCAGTCATCGCCAGATCAAGCACGAAGGCGAGCGTTATCACTTCTGTTCTGATGGTTGCTGCGACATTTTCAAGAATGAGCCTGAAAAGTACATCCAGGCCTGGATGCCCGTGCACCAGATTTATCAGGGAAACTGCGGCGGTGCGGACGTAGCGACAGTGGTTGAAAAGTATTACCACATCGTTCCTGGCGTCGACAATATGGAATATATCGGATCGCCCGATCACCAGCGCTGGCTGGATATCAAAGGTCTGAAGCCCCTCTCGGCAAGTCGTGACAAGACGGCTGCGGCCTGACCGGATTTGCCCGCCTTTCTGGCTGTAGCCGGGGCGGGCACTTATAACAAAAAGGAGAGCACCATGAGTGTTAACGCCATTTCCGAGTATCACGCAGAGCCCAAAGACCGCGTCGAGAATTTCAATGGCATGCAGTTGTTGTATGTCTACTGGCCCTACCACCTTTTGTTTTGCGCGCCGTTTGCAATGCTGGTTGCGCCCGATATGAGCTTCCGGGCCTTTGTGAGCGAGATGCTTAAGCCAGCCGTCGTCGGCCATCCGGATGCAAAGAGAGCCGACTTTCTCGGCGCCGAGTGGCGTTTGAATGAGGAAGACTTCAAGCCGGATCTTGAGGCCAGCCTGGCTGATAACGGTATTGATCATAAGAGCATGCTGACTGTGACCACCCCCGGCCTGGAAGGACTCCAGGGCTCGGCATCCTGAGGGCTAAGCGATGAGCTATACCGTTACCATCGAGCCGATAGGCGAACAGATTGAAGTTGAAGAGGGCCAAACTATTCTGCAGGCGGCATTGCGCCAAGGCGTTTGGTTGCCATTTGCCTGCGGCCATGGAACCTGCGCAACCTGCAAAGTTCAGGTGATCGAGGGCGATGTCAATGTGGGCGAAGCTTCACCATTTGCGCTAATGGACAGCGAGCGTGATGACGGCAAGGTTCTGGCCTGCTGCGCCACGGTTGAAAGTGATGTCACCATCGAAGCGGATATTGATGTTGATGAAGACTTCGAAGGCTATCCGGTAGAGGACTATCAGGCGACGGTAACGAAAATCGTCGATCTGTCGCCGACCATCAAAGGCGTACACCTCAAGCTGGATCGAGGCATGACCTTCCAATCTGGCCAGTACATCAACATTGAGTTGCCTGGCGTGGACGGGCAAAGAGCCTTTTCCATGGCGAACCCCCCCAGCCGAGCAGATGAAGTAGAACTGCACGTGCGGTTGGTCGCAGGCGGCGGCGCAACTAGCTACGTTCATAAGCAGCTGAGCGTAGGCGATTCCCTAAACTTGTCTGGTCCTTATGGTCAGTTTTTCGTGCGCAGTTCGCAACCAGGCGACCTGATGTTTGTTGCTGGCGGTTCGGGCCTATCAAGCCCCCAATGCATGATTCTGGATCTTCTCGAACAGAATGATGAACGGCAGATTGTGCTGTTTCAGGGCGCGCGCAACGCGGAAGAACTCTACAACCGAGAGCTTTTTGAAACGCTGGCCCGTGACCACGATAACTTCACGTACGTGCCTGCCCTGAGCCAAGCCGACGAGGACACTGACTGGCAAGGGTTTCGCGGCTACGTTCACGATGCGGCAAAAGCTCATTTCGACGGCCGCTTTTCTGGTCAGAAGGCGTACCTCTGCGGCCCGCCTCCGATGATTGACGCAGCGGTCACCGCATTAATGCAGGGCCGCTTGTTCGAACGCGATATTTTTATGGAGAAGTTCCTCACTGCCGCAGACGGAGCGGAGGATGCCCAACGTTCTGCGCTGTTCAAAAAAATCTGAGGGAGGCTGTGCTATGGGCGAGTCATTCCAGATTACAGAGCAGTTTAGCGGTGAACAATTCCGCTGCAAGCCAGGCCAAAGCGTTCTCAAAGCGATGGAACAGAAGGGGCTTAAGTGTGTGCCGGTGGGCTGTAGATGCGGCGGCTGCGGCTTCTGCAAAGTCACGGTGCTTGGCGGCGACTATGAGTGCGGAAAAATGAGCCGGGTACATGCCTCCCCGGAAGCCATAAATCAGGGCGAAGTATTGGCCTGTCGGGTTTATCCGCTGACCGACCTGATTATTGAATGCCAACCCCAATCAATCGTTGGGCTTGATAGCGAACACACAACAACAAAAGCAATAAGGTGAACGTCATGAAAAAGGGAGTAATGCGCCCCGGGCACGTCCAGATTCGCGTACTTGATATGGATGAAGCCGTTAAACACTACAAAGATCTTTTAGGCCTGATCGAAATGGATCGCGATGACCAGGGCCGCGTGTATTTAAAAGGCTGGACGGAAGTGGACAAGTTTTCCGTTGTGCTTCGGGAAGCGGATGAGCCTGGCATGGATTTCATGGGTTTCAAATGTCTTAGCGAAGAGATCGTAGATCAATTACGCGGAGAGCTCGCTGAATTTGGTTGTGAAATAGAAGATATGCCTGAAGGTGAGCTTAAAGACTGTGGTCGCCGCGTGCGTTTCATCGCGCCGACCGGACATGCCTTCGAAATCTATGCCACCAAGAAGCAGACCGGAAAATGGGGTGTTGGCAATCGCAACCCTGAAGCCTGGCCGCGCGGTCTTGAGGGAATGGCGGCAACCCGCTTTGACCATTGCCTGCTGTACGGACCGAATCTGGATGAAACCCTGAATCTGTTTCGTGATGTGCTCGGTTTTGATTTGGCTGAGCAGGTCATAGCGCCCGATGGCAAGCGCGTTGCGCAGTTTCTGACGATTAGTACCAAGGCACATGATATTGCGTTTATTTATCATGAAGAGCCAGCCAAGTTCCACCACGCCTCGTTCTTCCTGGAAACCTGGCAGGACGTGCTTAAGGCCGCCGATTTGCTGTCCATGACGGACACTTCCATCGATATTGGCCCCACACGCCACGGGTTGACTCACGGCCAGACCATTTACTTCTTTGACCCCTCCGGTAACCGAAACGAAGTGTTTACCGGAGGCGATTACCACTACCCCGACCATGAGCCGGTGACCTGGGATGCCGAAGAGCTGGGCAAAGCCATTTTCTACCACGACCGGGTGCTGAACGAACGTTTTCTGACGGTTCTGACCTAACTATTTTTGGGCTTAGTGAGGCTAAAAAATGAAAGAAATTAAACATTATATTAATGGGCAGTACGTAGGCTCCGCCAGCGGCAAACTGTTCAATAACGTGAATCCGGCAAATGGCAAGGTTATAAACAAGGTTCACGAGGCTGGCCGCGAAGAAGTGGATGCGGCCGTGCAGGCGGCAAAAGCCGCACTACGTGGGCCTTGGGGTAAATTGACCGTGGACCAGCGTAGCGCCATTTTGCACAAGGTCGCCGCTGGCATTAATGCCCGCTTCGATGAGTTCCTCGAAGCCGAATGCCTGGATACGGGCAAGCCGAAATCCATGGCCAGTCACATCGACATTCCCCGCGGTGCAGCGAACTTTTCAGTATTCGCTGACATGGTCAAAAACGTTCCAACAGAATCGTTTGAAATGTTGACGCCGGACGGCACCGGGGCGATTAACTACGCGGTACGCCGCCCTAAAGGGGTGATAGGGGTGATTAGCCCGTGGAATTTACCACTGCTATTGATGACCTGGAAAGTTGGCCCTGCCCTGGCGTGCGGTAACACTGTTGTGGTTAAACCGTCAGAAGAAACACCCACCACCACTGCGCTTCTGGGCGAGGTAATGAAAGAAGCAGGCGTGCCAGATGGCGTATTCAACGTGGTTCACGGTTTTGGCGGCGACTCAGCTGGTGCTTTCTTGACTGAGCACCCGTTGGTGGACGGCTTTACCTTCACCGGCGAAACCCGCACCGGCGAAGTTATTATGAAATCCGCGGCGAAGGGTATTCGTGATATTTCCCTGGAACTGGGAGGTAAAAATGCCGGGCTGGTCTTCGCCGACTGCGATATGGACAAAGCAATTGAGGGCACGCTGCGCTCTGCGTTTGTGAATTGTGGGCAAGTTTGTTTGGGGACCGAGCGCATCTACGTTGAACGCTCTATCTTTGACGAATTTGTCGCCCGTCTCAAAGTGGGTGCAGAAGAGCTAAGAGTTGGCCCCCCTGACGACCCCAATGCCAATATGGGCCCACTTGTCAGCCTGAAACACCGGGAAAAGGTGCTCTCTTATTATCAGAAAGCGGTGGACGATGGTGCCACAGTGATCACCGGTGGCGGTGTACCTGACATGCCGAATGAGTTTGCTGGTGGTGCTTGGGTGCAACCCACCATTTGGACAGGCTTGGCCGATGATTCCGCCGTAGTGACGGACGAAATTTTCGGACCTTGTTGCCATATCCGCCCTTTCGATACCGAAGAGGAGGCGATTGAGCTCGCCAACAGCCTCCCGTACGGGCTTGCATCTGCAATCTGGAGCGAGAACATCACCCGCGCGCACCGTGTCGCGGGCCAGGTAGAGGCCGGAATAGTTTGGGTGAACAGTTGGTTCCTGAGGGACTTACGTACCTCATTTGGTGGTAGCAAACAGTCCGGTATTGGTCGTGAGGGGGGAGTGCACTCCCTTGAGTTCTATACCGAGATGAAAAACATCTGCATCAAGCTGTGAGGCGGCTATGACGACGAGTTCTGCAATGGTAGCAAGTGGAGAGATCGGTCGCGAAATTGTCGCGGCCGGTTACCGGACGAATTTGCACGACCAGGGTGAGGGTTTTCCGGTGTTGCTGATTCACGGTTCCGGCCCAGGTGTGACAGCTTGGGCCAACTGGCGCCTGGTTATGCCCGAACTTGCCAGCCAGCGTAGGGTAGTGGCGCCGGATATGCTGGGTTTCGGTTACAGCGAGCGCCCGCAAGATCGCCACTACAATCGTGACCGCTGGGTTGACCACGCGCTGGGCGTGATGGACGAGTTGGGGTTGGAGCAGGTGGACATGGTTGGCAACTCCTTTGGTGGCGGAATTGCTCTAGCGCTTGCCATTCGCCACCCGGAACGGGTTCGACGCCTGGTCCTGATGGGTAGCACGGGCGTTAGCTTTCCGATCACCCGTGGGCTGGACGAGGTGTGGGGTTACGAACCCTCCCTTGAAGCCATGCGACAGCTACTCGATACCTTTGCCTTTGACCGGAGTCTGGTTAATGACGAACTGGCCGAGCTGCGCTATCAGGCCAGCATTCGTCCTGGTTTTCAGGAGTCGTTTGCCGCCATGTTTCCGTCACCGCGCCAGCGCTGGGTAGACAGTCTGGCCAGCCCGAAAAAGGACATTCGTGGTTTATCCCACGAAGCGCTGGTGATCCATGGGCGTGAGGATCAGATAATCCCGCTGCAAGCATCCCTGACCCTGGCTGACTGGCTTGAGCGGTCTCAGCTTCATGTTTTTGGCCGTTGCGGCCACTGGACCCAAATTGAACACGCTAATCGCTTTGCGCGACTGGTAAATGACTTTCTCAGCGAAGCTGACACGATGGCTTCAGGAGCATATTAATGGAACAGAAACGAATCCAGGAACTGGGCGACGAACTTTACCAGGCCATGCTGGCCAGAGAAGCCGTTGACCCGCTTACTGGCCGCGGCGAAGAGATCACGGTTAATGATGCTTATCACATTTCTTTGCGCATGCTTGAGCGGCGCCTGGCGGCCGGTGCGTCTGTGATCGGCAAGAAAATCGGTGTTACCAGCAAGGCTGTGCAGAACATGCTGAACGTACACCAGCCGGATTTTGGCTATCTCACTAACGACATGGTGTTCAACAGCGGTGAAGTCGTGCCCATCAGTGACCGGTTGATTTCACCCAGAGCTGAGGGCGAAATTGCCTTCATCCTGAAAAAAGATCTGATCGGGCCTGGTATTACCAACGCCGATGTACTGGCTGCCACCGAATGTGTGATGCCTTGCTTTGAAATTGTCGACTCCCGCATCCGCGACTGGAAAATTGCCATTCAGGACACCATTGCCGACAACGCCTCATGCGGTCTGTTTGTGTTGGGCGACCAGGCGATCTCCCCACGTAAAGTGGATTTGGTCACCTGCGGTATGGTGGTTGAAAAGAACGGTGCCATGCTCAGCGCTGGAGCGGGTGCTGCTGCACTTGGGTCACCAGTGAACTGCGTGACCTGGTTGGCCAACACGCTGGGAGAGTTTGGTATTTCATTAAAAGCCGGTGAGGTTATTTTGTCTGGTTCGCTGGTACCGCTGGAACCTGTGAAGGCCGGCGACCACATGCGAGTTGATATTGGTGGTATCGGCAGCGCGTCTGTCCGTTTCATCTGATTCGCCGAGTTGATTACAGGAATAAAACAGCATGAGCAAAAAACTGAAAGCGGTGATCATTGGCCCGGGTAACATCGGCACTGACTTGCTGATGAAGATACAGCGTTCCGATTGGATCGAACCGGTTTGGATGGTGGGGATTGACCCCGAATCGGAAGGCTTGAAACGCGCTGCTGATATGGGCATCAAAACCTGTGCCACCGGCGTGGATGGTATTCTGCCGCATATATTGGACGACGACATCCGGGTGGCCTTCGACGCGACCTCCGCCTACGTGCATGCCGAGAACAGTCGCAAGTTAAACGAGCTGGGCGTAATCATGGTCGACCTTACCCCGGCCGCTATTGGTCCGTTTTGTGTGCCGCCGGTTAATCTGGCGGATCACGCCAAGAACCTGGAAATGAACGTCAACATGGTCACCTGCGGCGGTCAGGCGACCATTCCGATGGTTGCAGCGGTAAGCCGTGTTCAGCCCGTGGCTTATGGCGAGATCATCGCCACCGTTTCGTCGCGCTCTGTGGGCCCTGGTACGCGCCAGAACATCGACGAGTTCACCCGCACCACTGCCGGTGCCGTGGAGAAGGTAGGTGGCGCCAAAGAGGGCAAGGCGATCATCATTATCAATCCGGCAGAGCCGCCGTTGATGATGCGTGACACCATCCACTGCCTCACTGAAAGTGAGCCAGACCAAGCCGCCATTACCGAATCTGTGCACGCAATGGTGAAAGAGGTGCAGAAGTATGTTCCGGGTTACACCCTGGTCAACGGCCCTGTCTACGATGGCAATAAAGTCACCTGTTACATGCAGGTGGAAGGGCTGGGCGACTTTCTGCCCAAGTACGCTGGCAACCTGGATATCATGACGGCAGCCGCCCTGCGTACCGCCGAGATGTTCGCGGAAGAAGCGGCCAACGGTACCATCACACTGCCGGCACGCGGCTAAGCGTGGGGAGATGACAATGAACTTGAACGGTAAAAAAATCACGCTGCACGACATGAGTCTACGCGACGGTATGCACGCCAAACGTCACCAGATCAGTCTGGATGAGATGGTAAACATCGCCACTGCGATGGATGAAGCGGGTATGCCGCTAATAGAAGTAACCCACGGTGACGGCCTGGGTGGCCGTTCGCTGAACTATGGCTTTCCGGCTCACAGCGATAAGGAATACTTAAACGCCGTGGTACCGAAGATGAAAAACGCCAAAATCTCCGCGCTGCTCCTGCCAGGAATCGGTACCGTTGACCACTTGAAAATGGCGCGGGACTGTGGGGTATCTAGCATCCGTGTGGCCACCCACTGCACCGAAGCCGACGTATCTGAACAACATATTGGCATGGCCGCCAAAATGGACATGGACACCGTTGGTTTCCTGATGATGGCGCACATGGTCAGCCCAGAGAAAATTCTGGAGCAGGCCAAACTGATGGTCGGCTACGGCGCGAACTGTATCTACGCCACCGACTCGGCGGGTTATATGTTGCCGGACGATGTCACTGCACGTATCGGTTTACTGCGCTCTGAGCTGCCGTCGAATATCGAAGTGGGCTTCCACGGCCACCACAATATGGGCATGGCAATCGCCAACTCATTGGCGGCGATTGAAGCGGGTGCATCCCGGATTGATGGCTCCGTAGCAGGTCTGGGCGCCGGCGCCGGCAACACGCCGCTGGAGGTGTTCTGCGCCGTACTGGATCGCATGGGTGTAGAAACCGGTGTTGATCTTTACAAAATCATGGATGTTGCCGAGGACTTGGTTGTCCCGATAATGGACCAACCGATCCGCGTGGATCGCAATGCCCTGACATTGGGCTACGCAGGTGTTTATTCCTCGTTCTTGTTGTTCGCTGAACGTGCCGAGAAAAAGTATGGCATTTCGGCCCGTGACATTCTGGTTGAACTGGGCCGTCGCGGCACTGTAGGCGGGCAAGAAGACATGATTGAAGATCTGGCACTGACCATGGCAAAAGAAAAGGGGTTGATCTAATGAGTGAAGTCAAGAATAACAAGCTGACACGGGCACAAATCGAAGACTTGGCTGTTCATTGCGAGAACGCTGAACTGGAAGCCTATGAAATAACGAAGATTACTAACGATTACCCGGACATGACCTTCGATGATGCTTACGACGTGCAGTGGGAAATTCGCCGTCGTAAGGAAGAGCGTGGCAACAAGATTGTAGGCATGAAAATGGGGCTGACCTCTTGGGCCAAAATGGCACAGATGGGCGTCGAAACCCCGATTTACGGCTTTCTGGCGGATTACTTCAGTGTTCCAGACGGTGGCGTGGTGAATACCAAAGAACTGATCCATCCGAAAATCGAGGCGGAGATTGCCTTTGTCACCAAGGCGCCCCTCAAGGGCCCGGGTTGTCATATCGGTGATGTACTGGCGGCCACGGACTTCGTGATCCCGGCGGTAGAAGTGATCGACTCCCGATATAAGGATTTCAAGTTCGATTTGGTGAGCGTAGTGGCCGACAACGCGTCCTCCACGCGGTTTATCACCGGTGGCCAGATGGCCGATGTGGCCGATGTAGATCTGAAAACGCTGGGTGTCGTGGTTGAGAAAAATGGTGAAGTGGTTGAGGTGGGTGCCGGAGCGTCTGTGCTTGGCCATCCGGCTTCTAGTGTGGCGATGCTGGCGAATATGCTGGCCGAGCGGGGCGAGCACATTCCTGCTGGCACCTTCATTATGACCGGTGGTATTACGGCGGCGATTAGCGTGGAGACAGGTGACAATATCACCGTTCGCTATCAGGGCCTGGGTGCCGTTTCAGCCCGATTCGAGTAAGGAGGTGGTATGCCAATTGCCCAGCTTTATATCGTTGAAGGCCGTACGGATGAGCAAAAAGAGGTGTTGATTCAGGCAGTGAGTGAGGCCATGGCCCGCTCCCTGGATGCGCCCATGGAGCGCATACGGGTAATGATAACTGAGATGCCAAAACAGCATTTTGGCATTGCCGGCCAGTCGGCAAAAAAATTGGGGCGCTAGCCAGCGCCTCCGTTTTTCGCTGAATTCCTACCGCCCCGGAGGCATAGTGACAAAACTTCCCGTGCTCTATGTGTCTTGCGATGCACAGGTGTTTAGCCAGCCGAAAGGGCAATCAAGCCTGCGCCGTTTGATTCGCAATCAGGATGTAGACAGTCTGGTGCTTATTTCACTGGGAGCAGGGCTAAGCGCGCCAGAAATACGCCATTCGGAGGGGGGCGATGGCGTTGCGCTACAGCTATACGGGTTATTGAAAGAAGACGCGTGCGAGCCGGTTCTAACGGTCAGAAAATCCGCTGGTCTTAAAGCCCTCGCAGGAGCACTGTTTTGTTCAGCATCGGTTGAGGCTGCAGAGTTGCGACTCAATCTTGGCATGACTGAGATCGATTATCGGCGTATCGGCCAGTGCCTGGAAACCTGCCGAGAGCTTGGTATGCTCATTATCTGTTTCGATGAGATTGGCGAGACCGATGTTGGTAAAGCAAGGCCGTCGCCCTACGACGCTGATGTTCGTAACATGATCCGTCAGTGGGAAGACGAACAGCGCTGGGCAACAGTGCTGTCGAAGTCAGAGACCAATGTTGCGGCCAGAGTGAATGAGGCCTCACCATTGAGCGATCCAACTCTTTGTATACTCAATACGGCCTTCAGCCTTGGTGGTATGCAAGCGCCCCGGAGGGTGTTCGGCAGTTCCCTAAATGCCGGTCGTGAGTCTCTCGCAGGCTATGTTTGGATGCATTAAGCTGTAAAAAAAACGACAGGATAGGGTTCATGCTCAAGTTACTGATGGTTGGTGCTGGAGGTATTGGCGGCTATTACGCGGCACGCCTTTCCCGGGCCGGGCACGATGTAGTTCTTACGGCTCGCTGTGAACACCTACACGCGATAGAAAACCGTGGCCTGACGGTGCGATATGGTGGTGACGAATGGAATTGTCGGCTACCTGTTTTTGACCATGCCCACTTGCTTAAACAATATCGAGCAGACGACTTTGATCTGGTGCTGTTGGCACTGAAGTCTACTGCGACGGAATCTGTATTACACGAGCTAGGCCCATGGTTGGGGAAGGGTTCAGTAGCACTGCTGTCGCTACAAAATGGTGTTGATAACGAGCCCATGATCGCCGCAGCGATTGGTGCCAATCGAACCTTGGGGGGCCTTGCGGTGCGTATTGGAGGGCACATTGTTGAACCGGGCATGATAGAAGCAGAAGGTGTCGGCCAAGTGGTTATGGGCGAATGGCCGGAGGCTGCGCCGCAGCCAGATACCCGCAGGCTGTTGCTGAAGACATTGGAAGCAGCGTTTAACAAATCCGGCATTCCCGCTACCGTCAGCCCGCGGATCCGTCATGAGCTTTGGCGTAAGCTGGTGATCAATAATGGAGTAAACCCGCTTTCTGCCCTTACAGGTCTGGATACCCGAAGCCTTACCCAGCATCCGAAATTTGGCAAGTTGGTTTATGCCATGATGGCTGAAACCGTTGCAGCGTCGCGGGCAGATGGCGTTAACCTTGGGCAACAAGACCTGGATGAAATGTTCGCGCTGATTAGCAGCTTTAACGCGATCAAAACATCCATGCTGGTTGATAAAGAAAAAGGCCGGCCTCTGGAGCTGGACAGCATTGCAGGAGCGGTACTTCGGCGTTCGGAAGCACTTGGCATCGGTGCACCCTATACCACTACCGTGAATGCTCTTCTTGAGCATGGTTTGGGCTAGCGGTCGGTGAGCTTGATTTCGATACGCCTGTTTGCCTGCAGCGCTTCGGGCGTGGTGCCGGTTGCCACCGGGAAGAACTCACCAAAACCCGCCGCAACCATGCGGTTTTGCGGCACGCTCTGATCGGCTAGGTAGCGCACTACCGCGACAGCGCGTGCGGTTGAAAGCTCCCAGTTGGAAGGGAACTGCGGTGTATTGATGGGAATTCGATCGGTATGGCCATCAATGCGCAGAATCCACTCTAGGTCTGCGGGTATGGTTTCAACCACATCCAGCAGCACTCCGGCGAGCTTGTCGAGTTCGCGTTTGCCTTCTGCGCCGAGAAGGGCCGAACCGGAAGCGAACAGCAACTCGGATGGCAGCAGGAAGCGGTCGCCAACAATGCGGATGTTTTCATTGGCGGCCAAAATGTTCCTCAACCGGGCGAAAAATTCAGACTGGTACTGCTCCAGTTGGTTGATTCGCTCCGCCAATAGGGTGTTAAGGCGCCGGCTGACATTTTCCAGCTCGTTTTCTTTACCGACGGTCATTTCTCTTTGCAGTTTTAAGGCAGTGGTTATTTGTCGTAGCTGGTTTTGCAGCGATGCGATCTGGTTGGATAGCCGCATGATCATATTTTGTTGGCTGTTGGAAAGCTCATCCTTGTTATCCAGATCCTGGTTCATACTCGCCAGGCTTTCAGCTCGGGCTTCGGCGTCGGCGGTTTGCCGCATTAATTGATCGCGGGAGGCTTCCAGCCGTTGCTGCAGGTCTTCATTTTGGGCAAGACTGTCGCTGAAGCTGTTTTGAACCATGAGCATTTGCTGCTCCAGAGCCGCCGTTGTGCCCTGTTCCAGCCCTAACAGCTGAGATATCTCGCTTAGCCGCTGGTTCAGCTGGGCCAGTTCGGAGTTGCGGTCAGAAAGCGTTTGCGACAGAAAAAGCTGGCTTACCACGTAAACCAGCAACATGAATATCACCAACATCAGCAGGGCCGAGAGGGCGTCTACGTACCCTGGCCAGACGTTGGTGGTGCTTCTGCTTCGGCGCCTGGACCCAATCATGGCTGACGTTCATTGCTGGTGAACGGGTCTAACAGGTTGGTAACGCCGGTCAGCCATTCTTCCAGTCCGTCATAGAATCGGTTCTGGGCATGGCCGGCCTGGATATCAAGAAAGCCGAGTATCAGGGAGCCGCCAAGACCGAACAGCGACGAACTGAACGCTGTGCCCATACCCTGCAAGGGCGTTAGCAGCCCGGCTTGGAGGTCCGCAA
This sequence comes from Marinobacter sp. M3C, assembly GCF_023311895.1. Classification (GTDB taxonomy): domain Bacteria; phylum Pseudomonadota; class Gammaproteobacteria; order Pseudomonadales; family Oleiphilaceae; genus Marinobacter. Next base: position 2,355,100 of record NZ_CP092284.1, on the reverse strand, counting down.
ACACTTTGCTGAAATCACCTTGGCCCATGTCCAGATTGGTAATCACCGCACCCACTGCGTTGATGGTGCCCAGTAAGCCCCAAAAGGTGCCAAGAAGCCCCAGAAAAACCAACAGGTTGATAAAGTAACGGGTGATCTCACGCTGCTCGTCCATGCGGGAGTAAATGCCATCTAGAACCGTGCGTAGCGACATGGTAGAAAGCGTAAAACGATCACGTTTGGAATCTTCGCCCAGCTGCCTGGCCAGTGGCTTAAGCAGGCGGGGTTCTTCAAGCACTGACAGGCCTGACTGGCCGGTGCGGAACTGGGAAATCCAGCGCAGCTCGGGAAACAATACGAACACTTGGCGATAAGTAAGCCCTATGCCAACAAGAAGTACGCAGACAATCAACAGGTTAAAGACCCAGTTGGCCATGAAAGCGGTTATCAGCGGTTGGTGAATCAATACGCCGACGACGGCAACAATCGCCAGAAAGAACGTCATCCAGAAAAGGGTATGTTTTGGATTGCTCATGAAAAAAGTCAGCCTGTTGAGATTTTCGTCAAAACGTTAGCACAGACTAGCGGATGTTGATGCTTAATTGGCGGGAAATTATGGGGGTGAGAGGTCCCCGGCGAAGCAAACGGCCAAGCCAGGGCTAGGCATTACGAGTTTTAGCCTTCGAGCAAAGTCTGTACTACAGCCTTGGCCGCGCCTTCTGAGGAAGCCGGGTTCTGGCCGGTAATCAGTTTGCCGTCAACCACCACATAAGGTGCCCAGTCTTCGCCACAGCTGTAATCGCCGGCGTTTTCCTGAAGCATGTCTTCTACCAGGAAAGGCACCAGTTTGGTCAGCTGAACCGCTTCTTCCTCGGAATTGGAGAAGCCAGTGACTTTACGACCGCCGACGATATTCTGGTTGGGCTTTACGTCCACGTTTTTGAACACGCCAGGTGCATGGCACACCGCGCTGATGACTTTATCCTGCTCGTAGGCGCGTTTGATCAGCGCTATGGAATGCTTGTCGTTGGCCAAGTCCCAAAGTGGGCCGTGGCCGCCGGGGTAAAAGATGGCGTCGTAATCGTTCATGTCCACGTCGGCGAGTTTGCGGGTGCTGGCCAGGGATTCTTTGCCGTGTGCATCTTCTGAAAAGCGTTTTGTGCTGTCAGTCAAAGCGCCTTCGGCTTCACTGGCAGGATCGACTGGCGGCTTGCCGCCTTTAGGCGAGGCAATGGTGATGTGAGCGCCAGCGTCTTTAAATACGTAATAAGGCGCAGTGAACTCTTCCAGCCAGAAACCGGTTTTTTTGCCGGTGTCGCCCAGTTGATCGTGAGACGTCAAAACCATCAGGATATTCATAAACATCCGCCCTTGTTAAGCAATAAGTGAGTTACGGTGTGTTATCCGTACAATGACAGTTTGTGCCATAACGGCGAAAATTCAACCTGAGGGATTTTTAATCATGACGCCGGATTCCAATGACCTGTGGTTTTTACCCCTTGGTGGCACCGGCGAGATTGGCATGAACCTGAATTTGTATGGCCACGATGGCAGTTGGCTAATGGTGGACTGCGGCGTAACCTTTCCAAAACCGGGCCGTTTGACGGCAGACGGCAGCATGCACCATCACGGCGAACCGCCGGTACAAATGGCAGACCCCGCTTTTATTGCTGATCGCCGCGAAATGCTCTGTGGCCTGGTGATTACCCATGCCCACGAAGACCACGTGGGTGCCGTGCCTTACCTGTGGCCATTGTTGCAATGCCCGATTTATACCAACCGTTTTACCGCAGAAATTTTGCGTCGCAAACTGGCCGAGTTCAACATGCTGCACCGGGTTCCCATTGTCGTGATGGAAACCAATGATCGGCGTCAAATCGGCCCGTTCAACGTGCAGTGGTTGGCGCTGACCCATTCCATACCCGATCCCAACGCGCTGATGATTCGCACGCCGGTGGGTAATATTTTCCACAGCGGCGACTGGAAGCTGGACGACCAACCACTGATTGGCCATGGCTATAGTAAACAGACATTCACGGATTTGGCGCTCGAGGGCGTAGCCGCCATGGTGTGTGATTCCACCAACGCGACGGTCAAGGGCCATTCGGTGTCTGAAGGTGCCCTGCATAAAGGCCTGTTAAACGCAGTGAAAGGCGCAGACGGCCGTGTGGTGGTGGCGTGTTTTGGCAGCAACATTGCCCGCCTGCACACCCTGGCGGCCGTTGCCCGTCAAACCGGGCGCTATATGGGGCTGCTGGGCCGCTCGCTGGTGAATATGAGTTCCGCCGCAAAAGCCGCAGGCCTGTGGCACAGTGCCGACGAGTTAATCAATCCTGCCCACCTGGGCTATTTGCCGCCGCACGAGGTATTGGTGGTGGCAACGGGTAGCCAGGGCGAGCCGCGCACGGCCTTGCGCCGTCTCGCTAATGGCAGTCACCCGGATGTTGAGCTGGAAGCCGGTGACACGGTCATTTTCAGCGCCCGCGCCATTCCCGGTAATGAAGAGTTGATCGCCGCGCTGATCGGCCAACTGCAGGGAATGGGGGTAAAGGTGATTACCGCCGAGCAGTGTGACTTGCCGATACACGCGTCTGGCCACCCGGCGCAGGAGGAGCTTGAGGCTATGTATCGCTGGGTTCAGCCTGCCGTTGCCATTCCGGTACACGGCGAAGAAGAACACATGGCCGTGCACGCTCGACTGGCAAAGCAAACCGGGGTGCCCAAAACCCTGGTAGGGCGCAACGGAGATCTGTTTATGATTCGCCCGGTACCGGGTATGCGCCGTCAAATTACCGAAACAGGGCGCCTTGGCTGGCTGAAACAGGCGTTGGTGCGAGTGGTTTAGCCGCCAAGAAAAATCCTGATGCACGCATGAGGGTCACTCTCTTGTTGGCACCAATGCCAGCTTGCAGGGTACTTGTGGGCGCTCGCAGTCTGGCTGTTCGCTTGCTATCTGGATAGACTAGTGTCAAATCCTACAGGTCACAAAAATACTCACTCACACAAGGCGCGAACCATGGCGATATGGACTCGAATTCCGACCAAAGAAGACATCATCAAAAGCTGTCAGAATACCGCCGTTAGTCACATGGGTATCGAATTTCTGGAAGTGGGTGACAACTTCCTCAAGGGCCGCATGCCCGTTGATGAGCGCACAGTTCAGCCATTTGGCATTCTGCACGGCGGCGCATCGGTGTTACTGGCCGAAACCCTGGGTAGCATGGCCGCTAACTGCTGCCTGCGTGATCCGGGTACCGTGGCGGTAGGGCTTGAAATCAATGCGAATCATCTGCGTCCCGCAACCAGCGGCTGGGTTTATGGCACAGCAACCGCCATTCATTTGGGCAGCACGACTCAGGTCTGGGACATCGTGATCGAAGACGAGAACGGCAAAAAAACCTGCATTTCTCGCTTGACCATGGCCGTTACCAAGGCCCGTTAGCCCTTCTTGTTGCGCTTTGCCGTTGTTAACGCCCGGCTGTTAATTGAAGCTGGGCATTTCCGGCTTGGCTTGGGGTTTGCCCGCGGCCTGCCAGGCCTCAAAGCCGCCCGCAATAATTTGAACGTGCATGTAGCCCATATCTTTCAATGCCTTGGCAGCTAACGCTGAGCGCCCGGAGTTCTTGCAGTAAAGCACGATATCCAGGCCTCGATTTTCCAGCGAGGGGTCGTTGCTGAACTTGAACTCTAGCAAACCGCGGGAAATGTTAATCGCTTGAGGTATGTGGCTTTGGCGGTATTCATCGCCGTCACGCACGTCAATCAACAAGTCTGCTTTTTTAATGACTTCATCAGCCTCGGTTAGCGCTGTTTCCGAAACGTGCAATTTAGCCTCTGCCACCAGATCCTGAACGGTTTTCATGGCAACTCCTCGGTTTGAAATAAGGTTATTCTAAAACTGAATAAGCCGGTATTATGCCACTGTTAATCTTCAACTCAAAGTGTATCCGGGTTTGCCGACTATTCCCATTTCCTGATATTGCTTAGTGTTCAAGTAGTCGCGGAAGGATACTCTGGCCGTTTTCATGGCGAAAACCGGATGTTGGCTGCGAAACACTTCGCCATTTTCCAAAACGCTCAGTATCGGGGCAGCGTTTAAAATATACCCGCAATAGCGCAAACAGAGGCGGCCGTCACAAAACGTTCTGGCAGGGCCTGACTATACTAAATGGCAGGCATAAGCCCCACGGCTAACGAGAACAGTACTATGGCCAAACGGATCGTTATTTGTGCAGACGGCACCTGGAACCGGCCTGAAGAAGACCTGCAAAAGGATTTTCCAACCAACGTTTTGCGGCTGGCCAGAGCAATAACACCAGTGGCCGCGGACGGTATTTCGCAACAGGTGTTTTATGATTGGGGCATAGGTTCGTATCACAATGCGTTAATTGGCGGGGTGACGGGCCAGGGCCTGCATAAAAATATTCTTGATGGCTATCGTTATTTGGTTCAGAACTACGCGCCGGGTGACGAAGTTTATCTGTTTGGCTTCAGCCGCGGTGCCTACACGGTGCGGGCGCTGTGTGGCTTGATTAACAACTGCGGCATTGTTGCGCGAGTAGATGCTGCACGTATCCAGCAGGCGTTTGAACACTATAAAAAGCCCGGTAAAGACTATGCCCCTGACGGCATACAGTCGCTTGCGTTCCGCGCAGCCCACAGCCATCCCTCGCGTCAGGTCCGGTTTGTAGGCGTTTGGGATACAGTTGGTGCTCTGGGGGTACCCTTCTCGCTGATGGGCCTGTTTGACAGTAAAGACGAATTTTACGACACCAAGCTGGGTAGCAACGTGAGCTTTGCCCGCCATGCTCTGGCAATCGACGAGCGTCGGGAAGATTTTGAGCCCACGCTTTGGCTGTCGAGACCGGGGCTGGACTTGCAACAGGTGTGGTTTGCCGGCTCCCATAGCGATATTGGCGGAGGTTACGAGCCAGACGATCAGGGTTTGCGTGCCGCCGACTATTCATTGGCATGGATGTTAAAAGAAGCAGAAACCAGCGGCTTGGGGGTAGAAAACCATCTGTTTGAAGCACTCAAGCCCGATGCCCGCGCCAAATTGCACAACTCGCGGCGCCACGTATTCCGTTTCGCCCGCCCGCTGATTAGGCCTTTGCAGGTACCAGACATCGAAACCCGGCTTCACAAGTCGGTTGGCGAACGCTGGCGTCGCGATCCGGATTATCGCCCGCCCAACCTAAAAAGGGTTGGCTTTGCAGGCTAAGCCACTTAATGTGATGGTAAAATTAATAGTCAATTTTAATGAAAGGATGCATTTTAATGGACCTGCTAAGCCGCCTTCGCGTTCGCACACGCCTCTTACTTATCGCTCTGATTCCTGTTTTTCTCACTGCTGCGGCGATTAGTTTCATCAGCTTTGAACAGCTCCGTAGCAACGAACAACGCCAACTTGGCCAACTTGCGCAGCTGGAAGAGAGCCTGCTTGAATCCCGGAAAGACGGGCTAAAAACGCTGGTAGAGGTAGCCAAGATCGTAGCTCTGGAGGCTAAAAACAACCCCTTACTGACCGAGCGTGAGGCTAAGGAGGCGGTCGCAAACCAGCTGCGGGCCATCCGTTTTGACAGCAATAACTATATTTACGCCTACGAGCGCACCGGCCCTGGCCAGTTTAGAAATCTTGCTTATGCCCCTGACCCAAGTAAAGAAGGTGTTGTGTCTAGCCCGACCACCATTAGTGTTGTGCGGTCTTTATTTGATGCGACCAACGGCGATGGCTTTCTTGGCTATGACTGGGCGAATCCGGCCAGTGGTGAGAAGGAGCCAAAGGTTTCTTACACCGTGACCATACCCGACTGGGACTGGATGCTGGGTGCCGGTGTTTACGTGACCGATATCGATCGGCAGCTGGCCGTTATAAGAACCAACCTCGATGCCAAGCTGGCTGAAGCCCTTGCGTTTATTGCCCTGGCCACGGCGGTTATTGTGCTGCTTGCCGTGTTTATTGGTGTGTTTGTGGGGCGCACGGTGACCGGACCATTGAAGACTGTAAGCGACCTGATGGAAGACATCGCCAACGGCGATGGTGACCTGCGCAAGCGTCTGCCCGCCGAGGGCAACGACGAGCTGGCGGAACTGGGACGCCGCTTTAATACCTTTGTGATCAAAATTCAGGAAACCATTCGGCAGGTATCGGCTACCACCGATCAGGTGGCTTCCGCTGCGGAAGAGCTGAGCAGCGTGGCCAATGAAACCCGCGCTTCGGTTCAGCGGCAGGGTTCGGAAACCGATCAGATTGCATCTGCGATCCATGAAATGGTGGCGACTATCCAGCAGATTTCCGGCAACGCCAACGATGTTGAAAGTTCCGCATCCGATGCCGATCGCATGGCTCGGGAAGGCGGTAAGACCATCGCTTCGGCGCAGCAAGCCGTGCATCAGCTTTCCGACGAAATCCAGGCCAGTGCCACCACTATTAACTCACTCGCGGAGCGCTCAGACAATATTCAGAAAGTGCTGGACGTGATTCATGCGGTGACGGAGCAGACCAATCTGTTGGCGTTGAACGCGGCTATTGAAGCAGCTCGGGCCGGCGAACACGGCCGTGGTTTTTCGGTAGTGGCTGACGAAGTGCGCCAGCTGGCTCGGCGCAGTGCCGAATCGGCGGACCAGATTCGCGAGATGATTGACGGATTCGTGACTGAATCTCGTGCCGCCGCCGAGCGTATGAACCAGTCGCGGGAGCGTTCGACTGAAACCATCGAGCGTATCAGCCATGCTGCTCAGGCTTTAGCCACCATTGAAACCTCGGTTGGGCAGATACACGACCAGATCACCCAGATTGCCACCGCGTCCGAGCAACAAAGCCAGGTGGCCGAAGAGATAAATCAAAACGTGGTGCGTATTGTCGATGCGGCACAGCAAAGCGATACTGGGGTTGGCCAGACCCACGAGGCCAGCCATGAACTGGCACGTTTGAGTGAGTCTTTGCGACACTTGATCGGAAACTTCAAAGTTTAAACACAACAATAAGGTGACATAACAATGCGCAAACTGATCGTGGCCACTTTGGCCTTGGCCGCAACCCTGGCGACATCTTCAGCATTGGCTGAGGAAACTTATAACCTGCGACTGGCGGAAACCTGGGGCCCCAACTCGCCCATATTGGGGGACACCACCAAACACATGGCAGAGATGGCAGAAACCATGTCGGGCGGACGGCTGAAGATCCGTATTGACTCGTCCAACAAGCATAAAGCGCCTTTTGGCATTTTTGACCTGGTGCGCAACGGCCAATACGACATGGGCCACACGGCCTCTTATTACTACAAGGGCAGCATTCCTAACGCCATGTACTTCACCACCGTGCCGTTTGGCATGATAGCGCCAGAGCAATACGCCTGGTTCTATCACGGTGGCGGCATGGAGCTGGCACAGAAGGTTTACCAGCCTTTTGGCCTGCTGTCGTTTCCCGGTGGCAACACCGGCAACCAGATGGGCGGCTGGTTTCGTGATGAAATCACCTCATTGGATGACCTGAAGGGCATTAAAATGCGCACCCCGGGGTTCGCGGGTGAAGTGATGTCAGAGCTGGGTGTTGCGGTAACCAACATTCCGCCGGGCGAACTCTATAGCGCTCTTGAAAGGGGCACTATCGACGCCGTTGAGTGGGTAGGCCCGGCTCTGGATTTGCAGATGGGTTTTCACCAGATTGCCAAATACTATTATTCCGGCTGGCAGGAACCCGGCGCTGAAGTCCAATTTCTGATTAACGAGAAAACCTGGAACAAGCTGCCAGAAGACCTGCAGGAAATTCTGCGTGTGGCCATGCGCACTGCGGCCTATGACATGTACATCCAGAGCACCCATGAAAGCGGCGTGGCCTGGAGCCGTATGCAGCAGGATTACCCGGACGTTACCCACAAAGTCTTCCCGCCGGAAGTCATCAGCGCTCTGCGCGATGTCACCGAAAGACTGTTGAAAGAGGCCAGCGCCGCAGATCCGTTGGCAAAAGAAATCATTACTTCCCAGCAGGAGTACCTGAAGCAGGTGCGCCAATGGACTAACATTTCTGACAAGGCGTATCTGAACTCGGTCGTTAACGAATAAACAGGCGGAACACCAGGATTTGGCAGGGTCAAAAACTGGTTAAAAATAATGCAACTGCGGGCGTTGTGGATTATCCTCACGCCCCTTTTGCTTTTTGCTTTCACCCACGGTGACACCGTTTCGATTTGGGCTGATTTGATGGAAAAAACGTTACTTTCGCTGAGCACAATCAGCAAACAGTTCGACGGTAAAACCGTATTGGATTCGCTCACGCTGGATATTTTTGACGGTGAGTTCATTACCCTGCTAGGCCCTTCCGGATGCGGCAAAACCACATTGTTGAGAATGATGGCAGGTTTTGAGCTTCCCGATAACGGCACCGTTACCCTCGCCGGAGTCGACATTACAGACCAGCCTCCCGAGCAGCGCCCCCTAAATACCGTATTCCAGAGTTACGCCCTTTTTCCCCACATGTCAGTGTATGACAACGTGGCCTATGGCTTGAAAATGGAAAAACGCCCAACAGCAGAAATCCGCGAACGGGTAGACGAAGTCTTGGCGATGGTACAGCTGGAAGATTTCGTCAAGCGTAAGCCGCATCAGTTGTCTGGCGGCCAGCAGCAACGGGTAGCGATCGCTCGCGCGGTGGTGAAGCGGCCAAAACTGCTGTTGCTGGACGAACCCTTGTCCGCACTGGATTACAAGCTGCGCCGCACCATGCAGGTAGAACTTAAGCGTCTGCAGCGTGAACTGGGCATTACCTTTGTGTTCGTAACTCACGATCAGGAGGAAGCGTTGTCTATGTCAGACCGCGTTGTGGTGCTGAAAGACGGCTATATCCAACAGCTGGGCACACCGCGGGAAGTTTACGAGCGCCCGGCCAACTTATTCACCGCGCGTTTTGTGGGGCAGACCAACTTTTTTCCGGGACAGGTCACCAGCATTGGCGATCGCGAGATCAGCGTGGATGTGTTCGGCCTGAAGCGGGTGCTGAGTAAACCCTCTTTCCGTGTAACCATAAACCAGTCACTGCACGTATTGCTGCGCCCGGAAGACATCCGTGTGCTGGCACCAGACGACAGCGAGGGCGTTGCCGGCGAGATTGTGGAGCGCAATTACAAAGGCAGCACTCTGGATTCGGTGATCGAGCTGGAAGACGGCAGCCAGGTGATGGCCAGCGAGTTTTTTGATGAAGACGACCCAACCTTCGATTACAACATTGGCGAGAAAGTTCGGGTTAGCTGGGTAGACGGCTGGGAATGGCTGTTGGCCGAGGAACAAGACCAACCGCTGACCGACGAAGAGGAGCAGGCGGCCGATGATGCTGAGCATTAGGCTACAGCCTTTTAAAACCGCTGTTTTGGTGCTGGTGTGGGGTTGGCTTCTGTTTCTGGTGCTGGCGCCCAACCTGCTGGTGGTGGGCGCCAGCGTGATGACCCGCGACCCATCCACGTTTATCGCCTTGCCGCTGAACCTGGATGCTTACCGCCAGTTGTTCAATCCGCTGTATCTGGATGTATTTTTGCACTCCTTGTGGATGGCGACATTGACCACCGCGATATGCCTGCTGATTGGCTATCCGTTTGCCTGGGCGTTGTCCAAAGTGCAGAAACGCCGGCAGATGCTGCTGATATTTTTATTGATCATACCCTTCTGGACCAATTCGCTGGTGCGGGTTTACGCTCTGAAGCTGATTCTGGCCGCCAACGGCCTGCTGAACAGCGCTCTGCTGTGGCTGGGCTGGATTTCTGAACCCTTGCAAATGTTGTACACCCAAGGCGCGGTGATCATTGGATTGGTGTATCTGCTGCTGCCGTTTATGATTTTGCCTCTGTACGCGGTGTTTGATGATTTACGTCAGGACGTGCTGCTGGCTTCCCACGATCTGGGCGCAGGGCGCTTTGCCACCTTCACAAATGTGATTATTCCGCTCACCTTGCCGGGTGTTTTGGCCGGCGTTATGCTCGTGTTGCTGCCGGCCATGGGGTTGTTTTTTGTGCCTGACATACTCGGTGGATCGCGTAACCTGCTGGTGGGCAACGTGATCAAAAACCAGTTTCTGGACGCCCGCAATTGGCCCTTTGGTGCTGCTGCCAGCATCGTGCTTACCTTGACCATGGCGCTGTTGATGTTTGCCCATCGCCTGAGCAAACAGCGCCTCGGCGAGGAGAGTTCCTGATGCGCTGGCTACCGCGGACTTACCTGGCGCTGGTCTACCTACTGCTGTACATCCCCATCGCTGTGTTGGTGGTGTTCTCGTTTAACGATTCGCGCACAGGCTATAGCTGGGGCGGGCTTAGCCTGCGCTGGTATGAATCGCTGTTTAACAACCACGCCATGATGAAAGCCTTGGGTAACTCGCTGTTCCTGGCGCTCACGGCCGCTACCGTGTCTACCCTGATTGGCGCGTTGACTGCGCTGGCGCTGCACCGCTATCGCTTTCGCGGTAAAAAAGCGCTGAAAGGCATGTTGTTTGTGGTGATGATGTCTCCCGAAATCGTACTGGCAATATCCTTGCTGGGTCTGTTTTTGCTGGCGGGAATCCAGCTGGGCTATGTGTCGTTACTGCTGGCCCACGTCACGTTCTGCTTGCCGTTCGTGGTGATTACCGTCATGGCACGGCTCAGCGGGTTTGACGAACGTTTGCCGGAAGCTGCGCGCGATTTAGGCGCCAGTGATTTCACCATGACTCGTACCGTGCTGATTCCGGTGATTATGCCGGCGCTGCTGGCGGGTTGGCTGCTGGGTTTTACACTGTCTATGGATGACGTGGTCGTCAGCACCTTTGTTAGCGGACCCAGTTACGAAATATTGCCCCTACGCATCTACTCCATGGTGCGTGTGGGCCTGAAACCTGAAGTGAATGCTTTAGGCACTTTGTTACTGGTGTTTTCACTGGTGATGCTGTTGTTGTCGCAATGGATATTGATGAGGAACAAAAAATGAAAAAACTGGCATTGGCGGGAATACTGACGGCTGGCCTTGTGGGCTGCAGCTCGGAAGAGCCCAAGGTACTGAACCTGTACAACTGGTCTGAATACATGCCTCAGGAGGTGATGACCCGCTTCGAGGAAGAAACCGGTATACAGGTGGTATACACCACCTATGACAGCAACGAGGCCATGTACGCCCGTTTGAAATTGCTGGACGACAGCGCCGCCTATGATCTGGCCGTGCCGTCTACGTATTACGTGAGCAAAATGCGCAACGAAGGCCTTTTGATGCCGATTGATCGCAGCAAGATTGAGGGCTTTGACCAGCTCGACCCGGAGCTGATCAATCTGGATATCGATAAGGGCAACGAATACAGCGTGCCTTACATGTGGGGCACCACCGGGCTGGGCGTAGACACCGCCGCCATTAACGGTGAGCCGGTCACCGCCTGGGCTGATTTGTGGGAAGAGCGTTTTAGCGGCCGCGTCATTCTGACCAACGACATGCGCGAGGTGTTTCACGTGGCATTGCGGGTGTTGGGTTACTCTGGTAACAGCACCGATCCGCAGCAGATTGAAGAAGCCTATGAAAAGCTCACCGAACTGATGCCTTCGGTAAGAACCTTCAACTCCGATGCCCCGCGCATGCCGTTTTTGGAAGGCGAAGTGGATATTGGCATGATCTGGAACGGTGAAGCGGTGATGGGCAAAGACGTCCTGGAATCGCTGGAATACGTGTATCCGAAAGAAGGTATTATTGTATGGCTGGACAGCTTCGTCATTCCGAAGAATGCGAAGAACCCAGATGCCGCCCACAAGTTCATCAGCTTTGTGCTGCGCCCGGAAATTGCTGCCCTGATCAGTACAGATATTGGCTACGCCACACCGGTGCTACCTGCGCGTGAACTGCTAGGCGATGCGGTTGCCAACGATCGCGCGAGCTACCCCACGGCGGCCGACATGGTAAACGCGGAGTTCCAGACCGATATCGGTGACGAGGCTCTTCAGGTTTATGCCAAGTATTGGGAAAAGCTGAAGTCAGGTCGTTAATCCGACCTGCTATAAGCGGCCTGCCTGTTGGCAATAGCGGCCAGGCAGGCCGATGAGTGCAAAAGCGAACTCGCAGCCGTTTATGCGTCGTAAAAGTAGGTCTCAGACATGGCAATGATCTACAATCATGTGATCACCACAGCCGGAAGGCCGCTTCTTTCGATGTTATTTGCACCCCTCCGCCTGACACTCCCGTGCCTCATTGTTGCTGTCCTGTTTTGGTTGGCGATAGCTTCTTCAGTTGCCTCTGCTGCCAGTCAACCGGTCACCGAAGGCTGGGAATATCGCTGGGGCGACTCCTCGATAGACGCCAACGGTGTCCCTACATGGACAGAAACGTCCGCCTTGGATCAGTGGTCCGCCATCGATTTCCCCTCAAACCCGCCCGACCGGAATGGTCGTAATAACGTGTGGTACCGAGTAACACTGCCGGCCGGCGACTGGCACGATCCGGTGCTCTATATATTCAGTGTTGATCTGATTGTTCAGGTCTGGCAAGGCGACCGGCAGATTTACCAGTTTGGTGAGTTCGATGCCGAAGGCCGTGGTGAGTTTGCCGGCTGGCCTTGGCATGCCATTGCACTGCCGCCGGATTACCACGACAAGCCCCTGTATTTCAGAATTTATTCCAACTACATCGATATTGGTCTTTGGGGCGAAGTGGCCATTATGGAGCAGCAGGCTCTGGTACCTTATATTCTAAAAAATTCGCTAAAATCACTGATCGTGGCAGGAATGTGCGCGCTTCTGGCCCTACTAGCCGCAATTTTTGCCTTTGTACGCAAAGACGATCAGGGCTTTAATGGCATTGCTTTATTTGCCTCCAGCTCAGCGCTCCTTCTATTCTCCGGTACGGATGCGAGCCAACTGCTATGGCGCCAGCCACTAATGTGGGAGTACCTGGAAGCCGGCTCTTATTACATGGTGCCAGTCGCTTTGGGTGTGATGTTGGCGCAGTGGCTTGGCCCAAAGCCGGCGCCGCTGCTCAAACGTCTGTGGCAGCTACACCTGCTGTACCTGGTGTTGGCGCTGGGGGCATCGCTTTTGGGTCTGGTCACGCTGGCATCTACCTACCCCGTGTTTGACGTGCTGTTTCTGGTGTCCCTGGTCATCATGTCGGCCATGGCGGTGTTCGGCATTCGCCAGATGTCTGGTGATCAGCGGCTGTTGCTGGCGGTATTTGGTGTTTATTGTCTTCTGCTGATGGCCGATATGGCGGTGGCTCACGGTTTTCTGCCTTGGGTAAGAGTGCCCGTCAGCTGGGGTGTTCTGTTATTTCTGCTGGCGGTTATCAGTATTTCGGTGGCGCATTACCGTCATATACAGATTCAGCTTCAGCAAATGAATGCGCGTCTTGAGCAGGAGGTGGCTGAACGCACGGCCAAAGCCGAGGCGCTGACCCTCCGTGAACGCCGGCGAGTAAAACTGTTGACGTTTGAAAACGAGAAAAACCGCCTGTCGGATGACGTTGTCGCCGGTCTGCAGAGCTGCACTTCGTTAGCGCAGGCGATGAAATTGCTGGTGCTCGAACTTCCTGACTTGACCAGTCCACTGCGGGGTGCCCTGTACCAGCCGGATGCGCTATGTACTTACTCACCTGAGGACTGCTGGCGCCAGGTTGTGAGCTGGGGTTACAACTCTAACTCTTCCGGCCCTTTCACCAACGCCAGTCCGCTGCCAGAGGCGTTTGATGGCTTAATAAACCTGCCGCCGCCCACTCGTCTGTTTGCGGACATCCGCGACTTGCCGCCAGACGATACCGATTTACCCGGAGCTCTGCACAACCTGTGTTTGTGGATTAACGTGCAAAAGGCTGAGAGCGGGAGTCACACTATTGGCTTTTTGCAGCTGGAAATACCGGAATACTTTTCTGCCAACACAACTGAATATGGCATCGCTCGCCTGTGTTTCTCAATGGATCAGATTATCCAGAAAATCGGGCTTACGCTGTCTGGCGTGTTGCTGCATCAGGATTTACAACGACTTTCCTATGAAGACGCGCTCACAGGGCTGCACAATCGCCGCTTTTTCGATCGGTTGATGAAGCACGAGATAGCCGTGTGTCGGCGCAGCCAGCGGTCGCTGACGCTACTGATTGCGGATGTGGATCACTTCAAACGCTTCAACGACGATTACGGCCATGAAGCTGGCGATCTGGTGCTGCAACGTATCGCCAGTGAATTGGCGCCAGCGTTACGTGAAAGCGATACGGTGTGCCGTTACGGCGGCGAAGAATTTGTGGTGCTTATGGCCGGTGCCAGCAGTGCCCAGGCGCAGGTAAAAGCGGAGGCGCTGTGCAAGCGTGTGCAGGACATCAAGCTCGAATATGAAGGTGTAGTTTTGCGGCCTTTGACGATTTCAGTAGGGGTGGCCAGTTGGCCGGACGACACCCTCCAGCCAGAAAAGCTGATGGGGCTGGCCGATAAGGCGCTTTATCGAGCGAAACGAAATGGCCGCAACCGCGTGGAGGTGTCTTCCAGCGGTTGAGGCAGGGCCAGTCAGACCACCAGCACCGGGCACTTGGCGTGGCTGGTTACCCGGTGCGATACGCTGCCTAATAATATGCCGTCTTTGTCGCTATGGGTGCCGCGGGTGCCCACCACAATCAAGTCAGCTTCTTTATCTTGGGCGAACTGTACGATGACTTTGGACGGCCGTCCGCTTTTGACAAAACCGCGCACATGAGTGGCGTTCTGCTCCTTGGCATGTTCTTTGGCGTGATTCACAACCTCCTTGGCGTACTCTGAAAGCACCTTGTCGGGGATGTCCATGCTGTCAGGGCGGTTGATGGACAAAGATGCCTCAAACAGGCTGTGGTGCTTGTACACGCACAGCAAAAAGATTTCGACGTCAGGAATCAGCTTTTGCAAACCGATGGCTTTATCCAAAGCGGTCATTGAGTTTTTTGAGCCATCGATGGCGACTAATATGCGTTTGAACATTCCGTTGTCTCCTGATTAGGCCGGAAAGGCCAGGTCGCGCAAGAACAGTGCAATCTGCGGGAACGCGATAATCAATCCAGCCGCAACGATTAACATCGCAATGAACGGCGGTGTGCCACGAATCACATCCATATAGGGCCGTTTGAAAATGGCGATGGCGGTAAATATGTCGCAGCCAAATGGCGGGGTGGCAGAGCCAATGGCCACCTGCAAGGTGATGAGTACACCCACTAACACAGGGTCTAGCCCTGTGGCCTGAATGGCCGGCGCAAATATCGGCGTCAGCACCAGAATCACCACAATCGGGTCCACAAACATGCAGGCAATAAAGAACGCGACACAGATGGTAACCAGCACACCAACCGGGCCGGCCTCATTGATTCCCACCGATTCCAGAATGGCCTGAGGGATCTGTGCAAACGACAAAATCCATGAAAAGCCATTGCCCACCGCCACCAGAATAAACACCACGGCGGTGATCAGACCTGTGGATTTGGCAATGCGGTAAATATCCGGGAGTTTCAGCGAACGGAAAATCAGAAATTCCAGCAAGAAGGCATACAACACGCATACCGCGGCGGCTTCGGTGGGGCTGAAAATACCGCCGTAAATACCACCGACAATAATGACCGGGAAAAACAACGGCCACAGAGCCTCGCGCACTGCGCGCCCGCGCTCGCCCCAGGTTGCTTTCGGTTCTGTGGGTACATTGTTCTTGTAGGCGTAATATAAGCAGTAGAGTGAAAACATGACCAGAATCATCAGGCCCGGGCCAATACCCGCGATGAACAATTCAGCAATGGAGGTTTGCGAGATAACCCCGTAAATGATCATGCCAATACTGGGGGGAATCAAAAACGCGATATCACTGGCGTTAATAATCAGCGCCAGGGTAAATGAATCGGAATAACCCGCTTTCAGCATTTTTGGCCGCAACGGTGAACCCACCGCTACCACGGTGGCCTGAGTAGACCCCGACACCGCTCCGAACAGGGTGCAGGAAGTGGCCGCACTAATAGCCAGTCCACCTTTAATGTGGCCAATAAACGCCATCACCATATTAATCAGGCGATCCGCGGACTGGCCGCGAGTCATAATATCTGCGGCCAGAATGAACATCGGCACCGCAATAAGCGATGCTGGGCGAATGCCGCCCATCATCTGCTGAATAAAAGTGCCCATCTGGCCGAAGCCGTCGAACATCATTACAAAGCCAACAACAGCAGCGGTTGTCAGCGGGATCATCATCGGAAAGCCCATTAGCAGGAGCCCGATCATAATGACCATCAGTATTGTTGCCATGATTCTTGCCTTTTATGGTCTGCTCAGAGTCTGGCCTGATTCAGGCTGCTTTAAACTTCGGTTTCGGTCTCTGCATAGCCGTCCACCACACCGGTGGATAAGTACACGCCTTTACTGGTTAAGTTTTTGACGGCGGTCAACAAATACTGAATGCCGGTAACAGCAAAACCGATGGGTGCCCAAACATAGATCATCCAGATGTCTATGCCCAACGCGGGTAGAATCCGACCGCGATCGTACAAAGTAACGATGTAACCGTAGGAGTGGTAGCACAGAAAGAACATCATCGCTGCGGTAAATAGAGCGATAATAATCATTAGTACTTTTCGGCCCTTAGCGGGAAAGGCGTCGTAAATTGCAGACATGCGAATGTGGCGCCCGTGGCGGGCGGCGTAGCCGATGCCGGCGAAGGTAACCAGAATAATGAGTATGCGGTTGATCTCGCCCGAGAAAAACATACCTTCACCGAATATGAAGCGAGCAATCACGTTCACGCAGGTGTTCATTGCCATCAAAATAATGCCGGCTGCAAGTATTATCGCCTCGGTTTTGGCAATCCACTCATCGATGGTGCCCAGAAAACCGGGCAGTCCCGAGTCATAATGGCCGGTGTCGTCTAAATCCGGGGAGTTTTCGGTCATGGGCTATGCTCCGGAATGGCAAAATCCCGGCCGGTAGGGGAAAAGCCCCGGCTGGGCGGGGTTAGTCTTTAAGCCCCGCAGGCAAATGATCGCGGGGCCATGAATACAAAAAGAATAACGAGCTGTTATTTTTTGATGTTTTTCAAATCCTGCTTGAACTGGTTCAACAGTTGCTGACCACTCTCGCCGGCCATCTCAACAAACTTCGCCTCAACCTGCGGGGCGCGCTTGCGGAACACGTCGATCTGCTCTTCGGTCAGGCGTGTAACGGTGACTTCGTCACTGCTAGCCTGGATTTTTGCCAGGGCTTCATCAGCCAGGCCGTCGATATGAACAAGAATTTCTTCAAAGGCGAAATCAGACGCTTTGTTCACTAACTCTTTGTCTGCGTCTGAGAGGCCGTTGTAGAAGTTCTGGTTGGCCATCATTGCGGTGGTGAACCAGCCGTGACCGGTAAAAACCAGGTTAGGTGACACTTCGTAAAGACCGCCGGACTGAATCCAGAAAATCGGGTTTTCCTGGCCCTGAAGCATATTGGTCTGCAGCGCGCCGTAAACTTCACCCCAAGGCAAGGGCGTAGGCGTGGCGCCAAAAGCGGAGTAGGTTTCCGACAGCAACGGGTTAGTCATCACGCGAATCTTCTTATTTTGCAGCTCTGCCGGGGTCGTAAAGGGTTCGTCGAGCGTGACGACCATTTCACCTTCCGGATACATCTGCAGCAACTTCAAGCCGTTTTCTGCGTAAAGCTTAGGGAAGTCTTCGTTGATAGCCTTACTTTCACGGAAAAAGGTAACCACCGTTCCCATGTCTGTAGGCAACAGATACGGGATAAAGAAAATTTGCGCTTCTGGAATCAGGGCCCCGGTAAAACCGGGCGACTGGTTTACAAAATTCAGAATGCCGGCCTGGGTCTGCTCCATAATGTCATCAGACTCGCCCAGTTCACCGAAGCGATAAACCTGCACCGTATTGTCGGAGTTGTCTTCGATGTACTCTTTAAATTTGTAAGCGAAAACGTCCTGAACATCGCCTTCGTATTCTTCGTGAGCATAACGCCAGTTGGCAGCGTTCACCGAGTTGGCTGCGGTCAGTGCCGCGAACGTCAGTGCAGAAATGCCTGCCAGTTTCTTGAATTTACTCATGCTGCTCATCGCGTAATCTCCGCTTCTTTTTCTGAATTGGTTATTCTTCTGTCTTTAGACTGGCAAAACAACGGGTGAAGCGCAAGTTTACAGATAAAAACTTGAGCTTCGCTTACTATCTTTTTCCTGGTCAATAACATGCTGGAATTAAGGCGTATTACGGTCTTCCAGACATGTTTGCAAAAAACGTTCAAACTCTTGGGTTATTCGCTGTACGCTGTTTTCGAGCCGGTGGCCATCGTTCAGTACAAGGGCGCTGATGCCTTGCTGTTGTGCCAATTCCAGCACAGGCATTACCGGAACAACGTCATCTTCCCAACCATGAATAATCTGGCTGAACGTGGCACA
Organism: Marinobacter sp. M3C; assembly: GCF_023311895.1. Lineage (GTDB taxonomy): Bacteria > Pseudomonadota > Gammaproteobacteria > Pseudomonadales > Oleiphilaceae > Marinobacter. Next base: position 2,336,759 of record NZ_CP092284.1, on the reverse strand, counting down.
AATCTGCGGCCTGGGTTGTGGATAGCCCACGAGTGCCAGTGCGGGGGCTAATAAAAAGCAGCCCAGTACCGGATTCATGGCGCTTGTTTGCGCACACACCCAGCCGCCCATGCTGGACCCTGCCAAAACGGTACGCTGGGGGGCAGCCCCAACTCGCTCCATAGCTGCCTGCATCTGCTTCAGGCGGGTTGTCGGGTCTTTACTGCTGCGATGGTCCACCGCTTCGGCCACCACGCCCGGGTATTCTTCCGCGACCGCTTTCATAGCTTGAATCTTAGTACTGCGGGGGCCACTTTCCAGTCCGTGGGACAGAAATACGTGAAAAATGGGTAGTGTCATGGTTTGGCTCCTGAGGATTTATTTATTTCCCGGCGGCAAAAAACGGCGACGCAGAAAACCGTTGCGGCCGTGATCGCGTAACTTCATCTACTATTATAAAGAATAACAGGAGACGCATTATGTTCAGATGGCCAGTCAGCGTTGCACTGCTTTTGCTGTGGGGAGCTGCCCCGGTTGTGGCAGAAGAAGCCGTGGGTTGTCCGGCATTTTTGGACCACGATCTGCCGAAACTTCATTCCAAAGATACCGTCAATTTATGCGAACTGGCTGCCGGCAAGCCGATGTTGGTGGTGAATACTGCCAGCTTTTGCGGTTTTACCAACCAGTTCACCGCCCTTGAGCAGCTGCATCAGCGTTACGGTAAAGAGGGCTTGGTGGTGGTTGGTTTTGCCAGCAACGACTTCCGCCAGGAGGCAGACACCGAAGAGGAAGCGGCCACTATCTGTTTCAAAAATTTCGGCGTTACCTTCACTATGATAGCCCCCGGGCCGGTTACCGGTGCAAACGCAACGCCTGTGTTCGCTCACATCAATCAACAGAGCCAGCCGCCGCAGTGGAATTTCACAAAATACCTGTTGAACGATCAGGGCCAGGTAGTGGAGTCTTTCTCAAGTAGCGTGCGCCCTAGCGACAAACAGATAACGCAGGCGGTGGAATCTGTACTCTAACGCAGAAAATGTCCGCGTCGAATGAAGCTGTTTCCTGGGCATTAGCGTACATTTCACCCAGTCAGTATTTGCTCGCGGGTCGTTTTCCTGAGGGTATTTGAGAGATTAAGGCTAACCCGCTGAAATAATCAGAATTAGAAAGGAATCAGGAGAGAATTGTGACTGAAAAAACCGCTGAATTGGTTGCCGCGCCGGACCCTGCCACCAAGCCGGCTGAGCCGTTTAGCCGCACGGTTAATCTGGCCGAAGGTGACGTGCAGCAAAAGCGCGAGGAAATCGAGCGTTGTTTTTGCGACACTTTTGACACCTACGAATCCCTGTTTACAACATTGGCCGTTGACGACGCTTACTTTAAAAAGTCGATACCTCTGCGTCATCCGCTGATGTTTTACTTAGGCCATACAGCAACCTTCTTTGTTAATAAGTTGGTGCTGGCAAAAATTTTGCCCGAGCGTATTGATCCTGCGATGGAGTCGACCTTTGCGGTGGGCGTGGATGAAATGAGCTGGGACGACTTGAACGAAGACCATTACGCCTGGCCTAAAGTGTCGGCAGTTATGGCCTATCGCCAAAAAGTTCGGGCGATGGTGGTGGATCTTATCCGCACCTTGCCCTTGCAGTTGCCGGTGGGCTGGAAGAGCCCGTTCTGGCCGATTTTGATGGGCATCGATCACGAGCGCATTCACCTGGAAACCTCATCGGTGCTGATTCGCCAGCAAAAGCTGGAGTATCTGCAGCCGCAGCCAGAGTGGGCGCCCAACACTCAAAGCGGGGAAGCTCCTCAGAACAAGCTGCTGCCGGTGGCGGCGGGCGATGTGGCTTTGGGCCTGCCAGTTGACGGTGAGTATTACGGTTGGGACAACGAATATGGCCGCCATGAAGCCAGCGTAGACGCGTTTGATGCGTCAAAATATTTGGTGAGCAATCAGGAGTTTCTGGAATTCGTTGAAGCCGGCGGCTACAGCGAAGAGGCTTACTGGAGCGAAGAAGGCTTGGGCTGGCGCGCATTTGCTAAGGCCAGCCACCCCACTTTCTGGGTGTGGCGCAATCAATGGTTTCTGCGGTTAATGACCGAAGAAGTGGAAATGCGGTGGGATTGGCCAGCGGAGGTGAACTACCACGAAGCTAAAGCCTTCTGCGAATGGAAAACCGTGGATAGCGGCCGGCCTGTGCGGCTGCCCACTGAAGACGAATGGCACCGCCTGGCCGAAGTGGCTCAGGTAGCGGAGGTGGGCGCCGAGCCCGCTGCGGCCAACTTGCATTTGGATCACGGCGCGTCTTCATGCCCGGTTACGCGCTTCCGCCACGGCCAATGGTTTGATGTTGTCGGTAACGTATGGCAGTGGACTGAAACGCCGATGTATCCATTTGCAGGGTTTGAGGTGCATCCGTTGTACGATGATTTCACCACACCCACATTTGATAATCGCCACAACCTGATTAAAGGCGGGTCGTGGATTTCTTGCGGTAACGAGGCGCGGCTCAGTGCCCGCTATGCGTTCCGCCGCCATTTCTTCCAGCATGCGGGATTCCGCTATGTGGCTTCGGAGGCTGAATTGAAGAACCCCAGCGCATATTACGAAAACGATGTCATTCTTGCCCAGTACTCGGAATTCAATTTCGGCGAAAACTGGCACGGCGAAGCCAACTTCCCCAAAGAACTGGCGATGGCCGGTATTGCGGCCTTAGACGAGCGCTCAGCGGCTGACCAAAGTGGCGTAAGCTATGGCCGCGCCCTGGATATCGGCTGCGCTTGCGGCCGCACCAGTTTTGAGTTGGCTACCCGCTTTGAGCATGTGGACGGCATCGACTTTTCAGCCAATTTCATCCAGAAAGGAGTGGAGATGGCAGAGCAGAAAGTGATTCGCTATGCCCGCCCGGAAGAGGGTGACCTGGTGAGTTACCACGAGCGCACCCTAGAGGAATTGGGCCTGACCGAGTCTGCCGAGCGTGTAGCCTTCCATCAGGGCGACGCTTGTAACTTGAAGCCGTTGTTTAACAACTACGACCTGATTGTGGCTGGCAACCTGATTGACCGCCTGTACGATCCGGCGAAGTTTCTGACCCGCATTCACGAGCGTCTGAACGACAACGGTGTACTGGTGATTGCATCGCCCTATACCTGGCTGGAGGAATACACTCCGCGAGACAAATGGGTTGGTGGTTACAAGAAAGACGGTGAAAATTACAGCACTCTGGACGGTTTGAAAGACTTGCTAGCACCGCATTTCCGTTTGATGAGCGCGCCGCGCAGCCTGCCATTCGTGATTCGCGAAACCCGTAATAAATATCAGCACAGCCTGTCAGAACTGACAGTGTGGGAAAAGGTCACGCCCTGATACGCATCACATCAGGAGCCAGGGACAGATTTCAAATCTGTCCCCGATTTACCATTCCGACGTGCCGCCTATTGCCGGCCTAAACCGCGCTTTTCCAGAAACTCCTTCAGATGCAGGCGCAGCTTGCTGGTGAACAGGGGTTTAAGCTGCTTCGACCAGTTGCTGGACTTATTACCGCCGAGGCGCTCGCTGTAGTAGGTTTCCATAGTGGCGTCAAAGCCATCAATCAGCGCGTTGTCCTGTTCGCTGTTGTAACTGTCCGTTTTCACGATGACGCTAAGTGGCAGGCGTGGCTTCACTTGGGGATCCTGGTCCGGATAGCCCAGACACAGGCCGAATACCGGATACACCTGATCGGGCAGGTCCAGCAGGTCGCTAACAGCGGCCGGGTCATTACGGATACCACCGATGTAGCAAATGCCCAGCCCTTCAGATTCTGCTGCCACCACAAGGTTCTGCGCCATCATTGCTGAGTCTATGCTGGCCACCAGCAACTGCTCGGTGGTGCCGGTAATTATTTCGGCGCCAGCTCTTGCGGCAGCTTCGGTCGGGCGCTTCATATCGGCGCAGAACACGAAAAAGTTCGAGGCGGAAGCGACGTAGCCCTGGCCACCGGTCAGCTCTACCAAGCGCTCCCGCTTGACGGTATCGACGACGTGAATCAGCGTGTAAGCCTGCACGTGGCTGGAGGTAGCGGCGCATTGGCCGGCGTGCAACAGATTAGACAGCAGCTCGGCCGGAATTTTCTGGTCAGTAAACTTGCGAATGGAACGGTGGCGGCTAAGCAGGTCAAGCACCGGGTTGGCAGATGCATTGAACGCTTTGTTTTGAATAGCAGTCATGGGGCCTCTTAGGCTGAAAAAATACAACAGTACTATGCCAGATGTGCCTATCTGTCGCATCAACTCTCCCAAAACTTGATGACGGTCAAATCAATCCCGGCAGTGAATGTTAGCCTGCTCACCAAACACCTCTGACAGACTTGACGAACCGCTGGAGAGCCCATGGACACCATGCGCCGAGCCCTGTTGGGGCAAATTGCCAAGCTTACTGCGGGCGCTGCTCTGGTGCCGCTGAGCAGCATTGCCTCTGCGGGCATCAACCACCAACCACCAAGGCGTGAAGGCGACCCCTCAAAACGCTATGCCATGCTGATTGACTTGCGCGCCTGTATTGGCTGCCAGGCCTGCACTGTGTCGTGCCACATTGAAAACGAGGCGCCATTGGGTAGTTTTCGTACCATTGTGTCCCAGTACGAAGTAGAGCACGAAGACAGCGGCGACATAGCCACATTCATGTTGCCGCGGCTATGCAACCACTGTGACTCACCCCCCTGTGTGCCGGTGTGCCCGGTGCAAGCCACCTTCCAGCGTGAAGACGGCATTGTGGTAGTGGATAACGACGTTTGCGTGGGTTGCGCCTACTGCGTGCAAGCCTGCCCGTACGACGCCCGGTTTATCAACGAACACACCCAAACCGCCGACAAGTGCACCTTTTGCGCCCACCGCTTGGACGTAGGTTTGTTGCCGGCTTGTGTGGAATCCTGCGTGGGCGGTGCCCGCATTATTGGCGACATTCGTGACCCAAACAGCCAGATCAGCCAGATGATTGCTGAGCACTCAAAAGAACTGATGGTATTGAAACCCGAGCAGGGCACCTCTCCCCATGTGTTCTATCTGGGTATGGATGACCGTTTCATATCACGCCCCGACGCCAAGCCGGCACTCTGGGATGTCCGCGGCCCAAAAGGTGAGGAGATGGGCTATGAATTCCATGGTCATTGAGGTTTTAACACCGCGCTACGCCATGGCCTGGTATCCCTGGGCGGTGCAGTATTTTTTTATGATCGCCATTTCCTACTCGGCGTTGATGCTCACCGTGCCTGGCCTGCTGCTAGGTAAACAGCGGTTTTTACTGTTAGCTAAAATTGCTTTGCTGGTCAGCGTTAGCTGCACCCTGGTGGGTCCGGTAGCCCTGTTGGCAGACTTGCACCAGCCGCTGCGATTCTGGCACTTCTACGCCAACATAACGCCTTGGTCCTGGATGTCTATTGGCAGTTTGCTACTGCCGCTGTACCTGGTCCTGGTGGTGGCTTACGCCTGGTTGGCCTGGCGCCCCGCCATGCAGGAGCAGGCTCAGGAAGAGGGCTGGATGGCTAGATTGTCCGGCTGGATCGCCTTGGGCCAGTGGCACTCACCCCGCTGGATGTTGATTTTGTCGGGTCTGGGCGCGCTGGTGTTTTCGTTCGGAATAATGCTCTACACCGGCGCCGAAGTGGCCGTTCTGCAATCCCGTCCGTTGTGGCATACCGAGTGGCTACCCGTGATGTTTGTGATCACCGGGCTGGTTGCCGCGGCGGGTCTGGTATTGCTGCTGAACCGGTTGATGACCGGCAACGACGAAGACGTGAACCGCCAGGGTCTGACGGTGATCTTTGTCGGCATGATATTGGCGGCAGTGGTTGCGGCCCTGTGGCTGACCGAGGGCATTACCGGCTACAGCCCGTCGGTTCAGGAAGCTTTTGCCTCTGTTAAAAACTCGCCCCAGTGGACCGCCGTTGCGGTGTGGGGCCTGCTGGCCGGTATCGCGCTGGTACTGTCAGCGGCGGTGTTGCTGAAAAAACAAAGCTGGCTGGGTTTTGGCTGGCTGGTAGGTTTACTGGCGCTGCACGTGGGCTGGACCTTCCGCTGGATGGTGCTGATGGAAGTGCAGACCGTGGCCAAGAACACGGCTGGTTACTACCAATACGCCATCGAAGCCGGCTCTTACGGATTTATGGGCATTATCGGCACCTTTGGCCTGTGGCTGGCGGCCCTGTTGATTATCGACATCCTGGTGCCCTGGAAAAAAGGCATGCAGGTGCGCGCACGCTGATTTTCGGCCCAGGCTGCCGCCGCAATAACGTCCGCAGCCGGCGTCTTAAGGAGTTTAGAAATGGACAAGAATCGTCGTAATCTGATCAAAGGTGCTGCCGCCGCTGGCGGTATAGCAGCGTTTGGGGCCGGCTATTACGGTCCGCTGGAAAAAATGGGCAAGGGCCTGATGAACGGTACCGCCGGTAAGAAAACCGCCGACCGCCTGCACGGCAATAGCTTGTCGCCAGAATACAGCGTAGACCCGCAAACCGGCGAGATTACACTCAACCCGGACCAGCGCATTGCCTTTACCGTGTGCTACGGCTGCACCACCCAGTGCGGCGTGCGGGTGCGTATTGATAACAATGAAGAAAAAGTTCTGCGGGTGTCGGGTAACCCTTACCACCCATTGTCTGCGGACGAGCATCTGGACGAAGATATCCCGGTGCTGGACGCCCTCAAGGGCCTGAGTAGTTTTCAGGATCGGGGCCAGCTCAACCGCTCCACCGCCTGCGCCCGCGGCAACGCCGCCATGGCTCAGCTCACCAGCAACAAGCGGGTATTGCAGTGCCTGAAGCGGGTGGGTCCTCGCGGCAGTGGCCAGTGGCAGACCGTTTCATTCGAGCAGCTGCTGGACGAGATTGTGGAAGGCGGTGACCTATTTGCGGAAGGCGCGGTAGACGGCCTGCGCGCCATTCGCGACGTTGAAACCCCGCTGGACGCCAATAACCCCGAATACGGTCCCAAAGCCAACCAGCTGCTGATGATGGAGGCCACCGACTACGGCCGTTCCGCACTGCTCAAGCGCTTTGCCTTTAACGCCTTTGGTACCCGCAACTACGGCCATCATGGCGCTTATTGTGGCCTGGCGTTCCGCATGGGTTCTGGCGCGCTGATGAACGATCTGGCTAAAAACGCCCACGTGAAACCAGACTTCGCCAATACAAAATTTGCCCTGTTTATTGGTACCGCACCCAGCCAGGCCGGTAACCCGTTCAAGCGTCAGGGCCGCTTGCTGGGGCAAGCCCGCAGCACTGGCTCTTTGGAATACGTGGTGGTAGACCCGGCCCTGAACGCGGCCGCATCCCACGCCGCCAGCGATCGCAACCGTTGGATTTCCATTCTGCCGGGCACCGACACCGCGCTGGCCATGGGCCTGATTCGCTGGATGCTGGAAAATAACGGCTACGCGGCGGATTACCTGGCACTGCCGGGCCACACCGCGGCCAGCGCCGCCGGTGAAGCGGGCCACAGCAACGCCACCCACCTGGTGATTGATGACGACAGCCACCCAAGGGCTGGCTACTTTCTGCGTTTGTCTGACCTTGGTCAGGCTGAAGCAGGATCTGAAAACGATCATCCGGTGGTAGTCAATAACGCCGGCGATCTTGAAAGCGCCGAAGCTGCCAGCCGCAGCCAGCTGTTTGTGAAACGCCAGGTAGATACCGCGGGTGGCACCACTACCGTGCGCAGCTCGCTGTTCAAACTGCGCCAACAGGCCCAGGCTTACAGCATTGAAGAGTACGCCGACTACTGTGGCATAGAGGCCGGTACCATAAAGGCCCTGGCTAAGCGCTTTTCCCGTTTTGGCCGCCAGGCCGTAGCAGACGCCCACGGCGGCATGATGTCCGGCTCGGGCTTTTACGCCTCTTGGGGCGTGAATATGCTCAACTTGCTGGCCGGCAGCTACAATCAGAAGGGTGGTATGGCCCACGGCGGTGGCAAGTACAACGGTATGGGTAATGGTCCGCGCTACGACCTGGAAAGCTTTCCTGGCCAGGTTGGCCCCAAGGGTGTGTTTTTGTCGCGTTCGCGTTTTCCCTACGAGAAAACCTCAGAATACAAACGCCATGTGGCCAACGGTGAATCGCCGTATCCGGCCAAAGCCCCCTGGCGCAAGCTGGCACCGCCGATTCTGACCGAGCACCTGTTATCCGGTATTGACGGCTACCCGTATCACATCAAAGCCATGATCGGAGTAATGGCAAACCCGCTCTACGGCCAGGCGGGCCTGACCGAGATGATTGAAAGCAAGCTGAAAGATCCGAAAAACATTGGCCTGTACGTGGCGGTAGACGGTTTTATCAACGAAACCAACCGTTACGCGGATTACATTGTGCCGGATTCGGTAATGTACGAAGTCTGGGGCTTCACCGGCGCCTGGAGTGGCACCGTGACCAAAATGACCACCGCCTGCTGGCCGGTGGTTGAGCCACGCCAGGCAAAAACCGCCGCCGGTGAGCCGGTCAGTATGGACAGCTTTTTTATCGAGTTGGCCAAACGGCTTGATTTGCCGGGCTTTGGCGACAACGCCATCGCCGGTGCCGACGGCAAGAACCATCCGTTGAACCGCGCTGAAGACTACTATTTAAGGGCGGCGGCGAACATTGCGCTGGCAGGTAAACCACTGGCAGATGCCTCCGCAGAGGACATCCACGCATCCGGTATTGAGCCGTTAATGGAGCGCTTGCAAGGCACTCTGGCGGCGGACGAAGTGGGCCCGGTGGCGCACCTGTACTCCCGCGGTGGTCGCTTCGAGAAAATGAAAAAGGCTTATGACAGCCAGAAACTCGGCTACACCTGGACTCGCCCGCTGTGCGTGTACAACGAAGAGGTGGGCACCACCATCGACAGCTACAGCGGTAAACGCCTTGTGGGTACGCCTATGTTTCATCCGCCCAGGTTCTGGGATGGCTCGGCGCTGCGGGATCACTTTACTCAGGAAGATTGGCCACTGTTGGCGTTCTCGTTCAAGTCCAACCTGATGAACTCCTATGCTATTGGTCTGGAACGGCTGCGCATGATCAAACCTTATAACCCGGTACTGCTGCACTACAAAGATGCCGAAAAATACGGTGTGAAACACGGTGACGCCATCGCCATCGAAAGCCCCGGTGGCAGGGTGGTTGCCCTGGCTCTGGTGGGCGATCACGTACATGAGGGAGCGTTGGGTATCGAGCATGGCTACGGTCACCGCGAACTGGGCGCGGGTACCCATGTGATTGATGGCGAGAAGCGCCCGGGCAACGAATACCTGGGCGCTGGCGTGAACCTGAACGATCTGGGCTTTGCCGACCCCACCCGTAAAAGCGGAACCGCCACTTGGCTGGAAAACGTCAGTGGCGCCTCGGTGCGCCAGGGTTTGCCGGTGCGTATCAGCGTGGTGAACGACCTGATCTGACTCGGTAGACCTAACCCGGTGCTATCAAAAATATCAAAAAAGGCAGAGCCGAAGCTCTGCCTTTTGCATTTTTAAAGCGGGTGAATGCGGTGTTACCGCATGGCTTTCAGGCCTTTGGCCCATTTTTCAAGCTCCACCAGCAGGTCAGTGGCAGACGGGTCAATCAGTTCGTTGGAGTGAAACACCTTGTTATCATCAATCTGGTTCCAGGCCATGGGCACCATCACCCCTTCCACCATGGGCATCATTTTCAGGGTGGTGACCAGTTGCCGCGCCAGCAGGGCTGCGCGTACGCCGCCGCCGGCACCGCCATAGCTGACAAAGCCGCAGGGCTTGCAATTCCACTCGGTGTACACGTAGTTCAGCGCATTCACGAACGACGGCGGTGGGCAAAAATTGTATTCCGGCAAAACGAATACAAAGGCGTCAGCGCTGCTTACGCTGGCGGCCCAGCGGCGGGTATGTTCGTGTTCGTAAATCCCGCTTTTGGGGTGATTGGCCTCGTTGTAAACCGGAAGTTCGAAATCGACCAAGTCCACCAGCCGGCAGTCGAACGCAGAATGTTCACGGGCGTACTCCAAAAACCACTGGGCAATCGACGGCCCTATGCGGCCGGGGCGCGTGCTACAGGTCACAATGTTCAGTGTCAGTGCCATAAAAAATTCCTGTGGGTATACAGCGTGAAGTGACAAATATGTCTACTGGGCTTATCCATTAAACCTGAACTGCTTGCGGATCGGGGCAAACAACGAACCGTATCAAAGCACGGCTCACTGACGATGAAAACACCACTGCGAAACCATCAGGGCTGGGCACTTCCCATCACCGCCCGCATGTCTTCGGGGAGCGGTAAGCCTTGTTGCATTTGGATTTGGCCATTTTCATCTTTGTAATAGGTGCTGGGGGTAGCGCTAAGCCCTAATTCACCCATCAAACGGTTATTGGCAGTGATGCGTTTGCTATTAGCGCTGACCCGTTCGCGATTCACCTCTATGCCGCCGTTGTTGTAACTTTGCTGGTTGTCGCGCAGGGCTGCCTGGGGGTCGTCTGCACCCAGAATGGTGGCGGCTTTAGACAGGCTGTCCTCGCGCAGTATGCCCACCATCACGTGGCGTAGCTGCACTTGGCCGGCGTCAATCCAGGGTTCTGCAGCCTGGCGGAAGCGGTGGCAGTAAGGGCAATTGGGGTCGGTAAAGGTATACACGATGACCGGCGCATCGGCGCTGCCGTCAAGTACCCAGGCGCTATCGCCCATTTGTGCCCAGGCTTTTTGATTCAGCGGCCCTTGTACCAGTTCCTGGATTTTTGGCTCTGTAAGGTTGTCGCCGTTGGCGTTCAGCATCGGGCCCACAATAATATGGTCGCCGTCAGGCGTCAGGTAAAACGCGACTGGCCGGCCCTGCATATCGCCGGCATAGCCGGTCAGGCCGCCGGGTGCTTCGAAACTGTCAGCAATGGACACGCCGCGGTCAATTAACAGCTGCACCGCAGGTGGGTAGCTGTCCTGGGCGAAGGCGATGCCACTGGCGCCCAGAGTAGCTGCGGCCAAAGCCGACACTAACAATGGTTGCCAGCGGCCCGATGTCCGCAGTGCACGTGCGCGAGCCGCATCGGTGGTGCTTGTAGAGCGAACAGATGTAGAGCTAACGGGTGAAGCCATGGCGGTTTCTCCTTAAGTGTCAGATAGATTGGTTACGGCTCAAGGAGCCTTAAACGGCTCGAGCCTGCGGGCCAGCGTGGCATTAGACAACTCGCCCATGTGGGCATTTACCTGGCGGCCTTCGGCGTTATAGAACAGGGTAGTGGGTAGGCCGTGGCTGCCTGTATTGCGGCCCAGACTGCCACCGAAATCGGTTATCAGATTATTCAGGGTTAAGTCCTGCTCTTGCATAAAACGGCGAATCGTTTCCGGCTGCTCACCCTGATTTACAAAAACAAAGGCCACACCGGGATTGTCTTTCTGCGCCTGCTCCAACACGGGCATTTCGCGAATGCAGGGCGGGCACCAGGTGGCCCACAGATTCACCACCATGGGCGTGCCCGGAGCCAGTTCTGATAATTGTACGGGCTTGCCATCAAGAGTGGCGAGGCTGGCTTGGGGTAAGCTGGCGGTTTGTTGCTCCATCACGGCGATTAGCCCAGCAATTGCGCCCCAGCTGATCAGGCCCGCTGTCATGGCAATGGCCAGTGGGCGACGTATTCGCGCGTGCCGGCGCATGCGCCAGGCGATAAAAACCAAGGCCCCGGCAACGCCTGCCAGAACACTGAAACCGCCATCGCGAATATCAATAATGCCCAGCAGGTCATCGCGGTAATATTCGAAGTAAAGCGCAACAAAGCCAATGCGCGCTGTCAGCAGGGCGACCAGAAAAATATCTGCCAGGGTGCCAGCGATGGGGACACCTTCTTTGCGCCCGGCTATAGCACCGGTTATCAGCGCCACCACGAAGGCGAATACCAGCAGTAGATGGCCCATGGGCAAGCTAAGTGGCCCCAGATTCACGGAAAGCATCCTTACTCCTCAAAAATGACAGCAGTTGGCGCAGTGTGACTCGCAACGGTGCGGGGAGTTCCCCCGTTCGGTCCAGCCGTCTTTAATTGAAGCCTTATGACAATAGTGAAAACACTGAGTTGACGATTCACCGCGCCGGCCTCATATTAGTCATTGAACCAGCGAGACACCCCCATGCACCCACGCCCTTGCCATACTTTGCTGCCATCTGCCCGCTTCGGTTACGGGTTGTCATTGCTGCTGGCGGTGTTGGCTCTCGGGTTATTGCTGAGTGGTTTTTCTGCCCCGGCTGCAAACTCTGATTTCGGTTATATCAACCACAGCGATCAGGCTCTGGTGGCCAGCCATCAGGGCAGTCGTTTGCGGTTCGTGGCGCCAACGCCCGCCAACGGTGACAGTTCGCCAACGCCCTTTGCACTGGTGTCAGTGCTTTCTCTGCTATTGCCCCAGTTCAGCAGCCAAGTGGTGGTTTTCCATCCTGTTGCCGCGCATGTTGTTCGCCATCACCCCAGCTTCTGGCCCCTTCTGCGGGCTCCTCCTTTGGCTTAATGCCATAACGACCGTTTTTCGCACTGTCTGAAATTCCCGTTATTACGCCTGCCCTCCGCTGTTAAAGCTGCCGGCAGGCGTCGCCTGTGAGGATATGCCATGAAATCTTTGAAAGCCCGGGCTTTGGTCTATGGCTTGGTTATATTATTAGGGCTGATAGCCGCCCTGCCAAATCTGTTGCCAACGCAAATCGCCGCTAAACTTCCCGCCTGGTACACCAGTACCACAATATCTTTAGGCCTTGACTTGCAAGGTGGCTCGCACCTGTTGCTGGCGGCCGACACCGCCGAGCTGTTTGATGCTGAAATGCGCGCCATTGCTGAGGAGCTTCGGCCAAAGCTGGTAGACGCAGGGGTGACCGGTGTCAGGCCAAAGGCTGAGAGTGGCGCGGTGGTGGTTATGGCCAAGAAGCCCGAGCAACTGCAAGCGGCCGCCACCGTGGCCCGTGCGTTGGCTCGTGACAATAGAGACGGCACTCGACGCTTCGACGTTGGGGTAGAAGACGGCCAATTAAGATTGACGTTGACTGAAAGCCGCATTGCCGCGTTAACCAATGATGCGCTTGAGCGCAGCCTGGAAGTGGTACGTCAGCGGTTGGACGAAAGCGGGTTGGTAGAACCCAGCATCACCCGCCAGGGCAACGATGGCATTTTAGTACAGATGCCCGGCGTGGCCGACCCCAGCAGTATTCGTAAACTGCTCGGCACCACCGCAAAAATGACCTTTCACTGGGTCGCCAATAGCAAGAATGAACCGGTAATGGATTTGCCGGGCAGCGAAGAAGGCGAACGCTACAGTTTGGAGCGACGGGTGGCGATGGAAGGCCAGCACATTAGCGATGCTCAGCTAGGCTTTAACTCTGACAATGGGCAACCGGTGGTGAACTTCAAGCTGGACAGCAGTGGCGCAAGCCAGTTTGGCGAGATGACTCGCGCTAACATCGGCCGGCCGCTTGCGGTGGTACTAGACGGCAAAGTGATTACCGCGCCGGTGATTCGCAGTGCCATTGTCGGCGGCAGCGGTGAAATCAGTGGTGGCTTTACCAGCGCCGAAGCCAGCAACCTGGCCCTGTTACTGCGCGGTGGCGCCTTGCCAGTGCCATTGAAAGTGCTGGAAGAGCGCACCGTGGGGCCAGACTTGGGCAGTGACGCCATTGCCATGGGCTTAAGCACCGGGCTGCTGGGTGCTGCTTTGGTATTCGCCTTTATGCTGGGCCTGTATGGCCGCTGGGGTGCGATTGCCTGTGTGGGCCTGGCGGTGAACGTAGGCCTGGTGTTCGGTGTGCTGAGCGTGCTTGGTGCCACGCTGACCCTGCCGGGCATCGCCGGTATTATTCTCACCATTGGTATGGCGGTAGATGCCAACATTCTGATTAACGAGCGCATTCGCGAGGAAACCCGTAACGGCCTCTCTGCCCCTATGGCGGTGCGCCAGGGTTTTAGCCGCGCTTACAGCACAATTCTGGATTCCAACGTCACCACGCTGATTGCTATCAGCCTGCTGTTTATGTTCGGCAGCGGCCCGGTGCGCGGTTTTGCCGTCACCATTGGCATTGGTTTGTTGACGTCGATGTTCACGGCCATTGCGGTCACCCGCTTGTTGATGGAATGGCGGGTGCGGGCCATGGGCCGCCAGCCTTTAACTATTCAGGGCATAAAAGCGCTGGACCGGCTGGCGGAGCGCGGTGTTGATTTTCTGCGCGGCCGTTTCATAGGTTTGGGGTTATCGGCCTTGCTGTCGATTGGCTCCATCGTTTTGTTTTTTGGTCCTGGACTGCAATACGGCGTGGACTTTACCGGGGGTACCCTGGTGGAAGTGCGGGCCGAAAACACCAGCGTAGAGCAGCTGCGCCAGGCTCTGGCTACTGCAGGCTTGGGCAGTGCGGCGATTCAGGAGTCAGGCCCGGCGGATGCAGGCCAGTATCTGGTGCGCTTGCCGGTGCTGAATCCTTCAGCGAGTGATTCCGATAGCAAGGCAGAAGGCGTGGTGGACTCCCTGAAAACCGCGGTGCGCACTCTTTCGCCAACGGCCGAATTCCCGAAAGTAGACATGGTCGGGCCGAAAGTCAGCGGCGGTTTTTCCGATGCTACGATTCTGGCGATTCTGCTGGCGGGTGCTGGCATGCTGGGCTACCTCTGGATTCGCTTTGAATCCCATTTTGCCGCCGCCGCAACCTTGACCATTGCGCTGGACCTGACAAAAACCATCGGCTTTTTTGCGCTGACCGGTCTTGAATTTAACTTAACGGCGGTTGCGGCTTTGCTGGCGCTGATCGGCTATTCGGTGAACGACAAAGTGGTGGTGTTTGACCGGGTTCGGGAAAATCTGCGGCTCACGCCCGACAAGCCCATGCTGCAACTGCTGAACGAGAGCATATCGTCTACCCTGACGCGCACCGTGTTTACCTCGCTTACCACCCTGCTGGCCCTGTTGCCCATGGGCATTGCCGGCGGCAGCGCGGTGGCCAGTTTTGCGCTGCCGATGTTGTTTGGCATTGTGGTGGGTACTAGCTCATCGATCTTCATTGCGGCGCCTTTGTTGTACTGGTTGGGCCAGCGCCGCCAACAAAAAGGCCTGCCGCAACTGCGCCCAAGCCGCGAAGAGCGTGATGCCGAGCTGGCGTTAATTCCTTAGTAAGGCGGGAAATCCAGGCTGAAGCAAACCCCGTGGGCGCTGTTTTCGGCGCTCGCCTGGCCATCGTGCAGTGCCATTATGGACTGCACGATGGCCAGCCCCAAGCCGCCGGTTTCACTGCTGTGCGAGCGTGCCTGATCACCACGGTAAAAGCGTTCAAATAACCGTGGCAGGTGTTTGGCTGCAATGGCGTCACCGCTGTTGGTTACGCTCAGGCGAATCGAGGTTGCGCTGCTGCTGGCGCTGACGGCAATGGTGCCGTTAGCGGGGCAGTGCAGCAGGGCGTTGTCTAAAAGATTGGCCAGCGCCCGCTGCAGTAAATCTGGCAATGCCAGCCTTATTAGATTCATTGCAACCTCTGCCTTAACCGGTGCTTAAGCTAGAACTATAAGTTTTAGCTCGGCATTTCTTTGATGGGCGTCAGAAGTTTGGGCGGATTGGGTTGCAATCACCAGTAGTTACGGTGTCCAATTCCAAGGTACTTAAGGCGCAGTCCGTGCGCCCAAACCAGTGATAAGGACATGTTGAATGCCGACCGCCATGAATTCTCTGACCGCTCGTGCTGTGAAAGGTATTAGCTACGGTTTATTGTCGCTGCTGTTATTCAGCGCGGCGGCGACCGCTGTAGGTGCGGAGAAACTGTACATTTTTACTGAAAAATACCCGCCCTATAACGACACCTTTTCTGGCAAAGCGGTTGCCCACAATGAAGAAGACATCACTGGTATTTGCACTGACATGGTTAAAGCCGCACTGGCTCGGGTTGATTATGATTACATGATGAAAATGCGGGCCTGGAATTACGCGTACAACTGGGTTCAGGGCCGAAAAAATCACGCTTTGTTTTGTACCGCAAAAACCGAAGAGCGCGCCAATCAGTTCCAGTGGGTGGGCCCGCTGGCGTCCATTCAGTGGACCTTGTTCGCTGCTCCAGATTCTGACATTACCTTGAATTCGCTGAACGACGCCAAAGACCTTCAAATCGCCGGCTACAAAGGCGATGTTATGTCGGATTATTTAACCGATCAGGGCTTTAACGTGATTATGGCGGCCTCGGGTGAGGTTAATACCCGCCGCTTGGTGCTGGGCCAGGCTGACCTTTGGGTAACAGACGGCTTGGTTGGCCCACTGGTGGCCAAGAAAGAATTTGGTGTTAGCGGCCTGAAGCCGGTTCTTACGTTCCGTGAAACGCCCATGTACCTGGCGTTCAGCAATGAAACCGACCCCGCCATTGTGGCAGACCTGCAGCAAGCGCTGGACGAAGCCCGCGCCGCGGGTGAGCTGGAGCGGATATTACAGCGTTACCAGTAGATTTAGCGTCGTGTTTCTGTACATGGTGACGCAATTAATGTCGAGGGCGCTATGCTTAAACAGCTGTAAAAAATCTCGTCTATCGTCATTGTTACTACTCGGCACTTTAGCTGTACTGGGCGTTTTGCCATTCGCCGTTATACGCTTTGTTCAAGGAAACGTCGTCGCGGCGATGGTTGATATGACCTTGGTACTGGGTATTGCCGGGCTGGTGGCTTATGCTTTCCGCACCGAAAAAACCCGAATTGCGAGCTTTGTAGCCGCGATATTTATCTCTATTGGCGTCGTGGTGATAGCCATCGTGAACGGGGTTGGCAGTTTTTTGTGGGTTTACCCGGTCTTTGCGGCCATGTTTTTTTGGTGAAACCGGTCGAGGCTTGTCTGATTAATTTTGTCGCCGGAATAGCTCTGGTGGCCCTGTCCGATATTTTTGATGTAATCCCGTTAGATTCCTTTGTCGCAACAATCATTATGTTATCAATGAGCGCCTTTGTGTTCGCAAACCAGGGTGTGAAGCAGCTTCGATTGCTAGAAATTCTGAATACCATCGATTGTCACCAACAATATCCGCAAAGGTGATCGTCTTTACCGTTAAGGAGGAGAAGAGTTTGCGCTGTTGGTGTACGGCGTTGATTCACAGCAGCAGCGTGCGTTTATCAGCAACCTTCAAGAAGCCATTAAAAACCAACTGAAAACGCCAGATGCAGCAGAAGTGACGGCGTCATTTGGTGTTGCGGCCTGGGTGCCGGGTACAACCAGCTGATAGCTGGCTAAAACGTGCAGATACGGCGCTTTATTTGGCCAAGGAACGCGGTCGTGACTGTGCCGTCTTCAGCGACGAATAATCAGCCCTGCCGAGTTTTTTGATGACTTTCCCCCGAAAAACGAAAGCCTGTTAATAACGGCTATCCTCTGTTATAGCGCATATCTTGATAACAGTCTGATTCAATAGTGTTGAAAGGTACCGGTTGTTCTGTCTGTAAATCTATAGCAAGCTTTGCATTGGTTTTTTCATTTTTCAGGGCTGGGCAATGAACGTTTTTTTCAATGCATTGGTGCCGGTTGTTCTGCTGATCACCCTGGGGCACCTTTTTCGCCGCTGGAATTTCCCCGGGCCGGAATTCTGGCCCCAGGCAGAACGCTTTACCTATTACGTTTTGTTTCCCGCCATGCTGGTGTACAAGTTGGGGCAGGCGCACATGGCGCCGTCGGTTTACGCAGATGTTGCCGTGCTGGTAGGCGCAACACTGGCATCGATGACTCTGATACTGGCCGTTATCCAGCGCTTCTGGCGCTGGAGTGGCCCGGTGTTCTCGTCGGTGTTTCAGGGCGCTATTCGCTTCAATTCTTACGTCGCACTGGCGGCAGGCGGCATGCTGCTGGGCGATGAGGGCCTGGCACTGACCGCCATCGTGGTGGCTATTATGGTGCCCATGCTGAATCTGCTGTGCATCGTTATGTTTTCGCTGACGACTGCTGGCCAGCGGATACAGCTTCTGCCCGTGCTGCGGATGATCATTACCAACCCATTGATTGTCGGGTCGCTGCTGGGCATTACCTGGAGTTACTTCGAGCTGGGCTTTCACCCGCTGTTGGCAGGCACTCTGGGGCCATTGAGCAGCCTGGCTTTGCCTATGGGTTTGATGACGGTGGGTGCTGGCCTGCAACTGAGCGTGTTACGCGGCGCTTCGATGCCATTTGTGATGTCGTCAATTCTTAAGTTACTGGTGATGCCTGTGATTGCTGCGGGCATCGGCTATGTTCTAGGCTTTGAGCTCTTGCTGGTGCAGGTCATGATTCTGCTGGCGGCCTTGCCCACAGCCACCTCAGCTTACATTCTTGCGCGCCAGCTAGGCGGTGATGCACCGCTGATGGCAGGTATCATTAGCGGGCAAACCCTGTTGGCTGTGGTGTCTATTCCGCTGGTTCTAAGCTTCCTCTGGTAGGATAACTTCGTGCTTCTTAGCTTATCCAATGCGCTCCCGGACTCGGGATTCAGCGTTATTTTGCTTTTAGTGGTGTGTTTTGTCGCCGGTATGGTGCGCGGGTTTTCCGGATTCGGTTCGGTCATGATCATGGCACCGGTGTTCAGTGCGTTGTATGGTCCGGTAATCGCCGTGCCCGTCGTGTTGCTGGCGGATCTTATGATCGCGCTGCCGCTGGTTCGCAGCGTTTATAAAGACGCTCTTGGCGTAATGGTGCGGCAGATGCTGTTGGCCGCGATTATTGGCAGCTTGGCTGGTTTTGTTCTGATGCGACTGTTGCCCAGTGACACGCTGGCGACACTGGTAGCCATCACAGTGCTGGTGTTCGTGGGGCTAATGGCCCTGCAGAGCCGGCTAAAAGCGGAACCGATAGCAGCCTCGGTCCGACACAACTATCTGGCGGGCAGTTTGTCTGGCTTGTTTGGTAGTATCAGCGGTATGAGCGGGCCACCTGCGGTGTTGTTGATGATGCGTACGTCTGCGCCGGCGTTTACGGTGCGGGCCACCCTGATCGTGTATTTCATGCTAATTGATAGCGTGCTGGTAGCCTTCTATACGGTGCAACAGGGCCGGGTTGAAATGGCGTGGTTGTCGCTTTGTGCTATCGCGTTGATACCGATGATGTTCGGAGCATGGTTGGGTAGCCGTTTGTTTCATCTGGCTTCCGAGCAGTTGTTTCGCAAGCTGACGCTGGGCTTGATTGCCTGTTCAGCGCTTACTGCTCTTTTTCTGTGACTCTGACTAATTATGGATGTACGTTTTGCGTCTTAGTGATCTTTTTAAAGGAGCACAAACCAGTGAATACAAAAGCGAATAGTGGTTACACCTTGGTGGATTTTTCTGCGACCTCGCCCGCGCCTGAGTGGTACGCGGTTAACGACGGCGTCATGGGTGGCGAATCCCGCGGGGGACCAGCAATTGTGGACGGCCAGCTGATTTTTTCCGGACAGATATCGCTGGAGAACAACGGTGGTTTTTCGTCGGTGAAAAGCAGTGGCCACCAGTTTAACGTGAGTGCCTTTCATTCGCTGCGACTGCGGGTGAAAGGCGATGGTCGCAATTACCAGCTCAGGCTATACACCGACGCCCGTTATGGCCAATCACCCATTGCTTATACCGCCGAGTTCCCGACACTCGCAGGCGAGTGGACAGAGCCGGTTATCCTGATTTCCCAGCTCAGTCCGCATTTTCGTGGCCGCGCGCTTTCCGGCCCACCTCTGGATGTTGAACATGTAG
Organism: Marinobacter sp. M3C; assembly: GCF_023311895.1. Lineage (GTDB taxonomy): Bacteria > Pseudomonadota > Gammaproteobacteria > Pseudomonadales > Oleiphilaceae > Marinobacter. Next base: position 2,317,150 of record NZ_CP092284.1, on the reverse strand, counting down.
AAGCCATTGGCTTGCTACTGGGCGACAAGCGCGCGGGTGCGTTCGAGTTGCGGGTTGAATGGATCAGGGCGGAATAAGCCCACCCGCACTATTGTGCGGGTGCCATACGGTAAAGTTTGCCCTTACGGGCATCGCTCAGCAGCCACAAAGCGCCGTCAGGGCCAAACCGGACATAGCCGCCGCGGGGCCGTGTTCGTGGGTCCAGATTTCGCCGGTCTGTGGGTGAACGGGCCCAGGCCAATAAGACAAAACTGATAACAGCTTGCTCTAAAACTCGCATAGGAGTCTCCCGGTTCCGTTTTCGACAAAAAACTATCGATTGCGTTGCAGCCAGCGGTCCAGTTTGTCCGCAAATTCTTTGCGGTCGCTCTGGCCGAAGGGCGCAGGGCCGCCGGTAACCTGGCCGGCGTTGCGCATCTCTTCCATAAAATTGCGCATGGCCAGGCGTTGGCGAATATTCTCTTTGGTGAATGCCTGGCCTCTGGGGTTGAATACATCTGCCCCCTTTTCAATGGCTTCTGCGGCCAGCGGGATATCTTGTGTGATTACCAGATCCCCTGCTTTAAGTTGATCCATAATTTCATTGTCTGCCACGTCAAACCCCTGCATCACTTGGCGGGTGTGAATAAACGGACCCGGTGGCAATGGAACAACGTGGTTGGCAATGAACGTGATGTCTACCTTCCAGCGCGCTGCCGCGCGGCAGATAATTTCGCGAATGGGCACCGGGCAGGCGTCGGCGTCAACCCATATGGCCATGACGAATTCCTTGGTGTGGGTGTTTAGTCGTTAATTTAGCAGATGCCTTAGACGGATGGGCGCCGAATGACCGTTGTTAGGTGATTTTTTTGCACATTTGTAATCTCGAAGAAAAACGGTTGGACGTTGATGTAGGGAATGGTCAGATTTCTTACAACAAATCTTCCATAAACCACGCGATAAAACTGACATTACTTGTGGTGGCGGATTTTTTGTAAATGCTGGTTAACTGATTTCGAACGGTCTTTTCAGAAACGTTTCTGAAGTCAGCAATTTCCTTGGCACTAAAGCCCTTTAAGGTAAACAAGGCGATGTCTGACTCACTGTTTGTCAGGCCCCAGCTTGAGAACTGATTTGATATTTCCTCACCAAAAATTCGTTTGGCAGAAATTAGCTCTTTAGATGCCTGCGCTGAATAAATTTTGGCTTCATCCAGTTCTTTCCGTAACTGCCTATTTCGCGTTGCATGGGCTCGACTATTTAAAAACAACATTAGCAACAACGATAGTGTTAATACACAAACAACAAACTCTTGCACAATGTGTAAGGAGTCTATCTCCAGCCACAAACTGGTCACTATGTCCGTTATGCTAGTGATCAATATTAGTACAAAAAATAGCCGGGTAATCAAGTCCCATTTCCCTGCGTCGATCATTACGCCTTCAATATTGAGTCTCATTAGTAGTTTACCTTGCATCTCCGGGGGCTTGATTGCGCATACTCTAATGTCCATTTCAGGTATGTGATATATATCCCATGCGTAAAAAAACAATCGCTTAGAGCTACATAAGGATACAGCTCCCATAGAGCCACAGGCAGTTATTACGTAAGATCAAATCTGGTTTCAGGCCTGAGTTGTACTCACCAAAACGAACTCCAGGTATCCTTTCCTAATAACATTTAAATGGAAATAAAGATGAAAACTTTTAGATCCCTACCGGTGATCCTCCTGACATCAATTACTTTATCAATGTCCTTCAACGGATTCGCCGCAGCAGAAGAACCTGATTTCGGACCACTACAACCCCTCATCGGCTCATGGAAGACGGTTAGCCCTGGCGTTGACCTAGCACCCGGAAGAACAGATTCCGCTGCAGGGCAAGGTGGTCAAGCTGTAGAGCCGTTCTACGAAGTAAGAACATTTGAAGCCGCCGCAGATGCCGTCAATGCTAGCGACCAGTCTCTCGTTGCAATCTACTACAAGCAAGAAGTGTTTAGACAACGCGATGATGCTAAGTTTCATGATCAACGTGGTTATCTGATTTACGATAAAGAAAATCAGATGGTGTACAACTCCTACTGCGTACCGAGAGCGGTTTGCGTTGTAGCAGAGGGTAAGGCTGGAAAAAAAATGACGCTGACCGCGCCTGATCGAGGTATTTCAGAATCCTCATATATGAATGAAAATGCCACGACTCAAGCGTTCTCCATGACTATGGACATCGGTGCCAATACCCTATCTTACGCACAAACAACAAAACTCAATATCTATGGCAAAGACTTTATTCATACCGATGCCGCAAAACTAAAGAGAGTACGTTAATAACGTTGTAAGTATTTTTTCAGAAAGCCCCGCCTTGGTTGGTAATGGGTACCAAGGTGGGGCTTTTTTATAGCTTAAAAGTCATAATTGCGATAACAATAAATCTCTTCCTATACGAAAAAATTTTCTGCATTTGATATCGAATGGAAAGCCAGGTTAGTGCAATTTATCTTATACTGTTAATGGTTTTCCGGGATCTTTCTTCGATTGGCTGACGCTTAACCAGTTAATTGTTTCGAGGACAACTGTTGCAAAATAAAATGCACCAAGTAGAACGCCTATCAGAGTAACTGATATATGCATAGTTTGATTGGGCGCTATTGAGCCGCTCAGATTAATAGCTACCAAAACAGCAGTAATAAACCACAGTGCCAGGCTGGAAAGAGTCGCCTGGTTAGATCTAAGTTGAGTGGCAAACAAAAGCCCTAGAGCCATCCAGCCCAGTTCAGAATGTCCGTACTCACCATGCTGAGTAAGGCTTACCCCGCCAAGCAGAGACAGCGCGATTAGCCAGTGGGTTAAGCGCAGCTTGGCCGGCCAGATTAATGCTACAGGTCTAGTAAAAGATGAATTTGAGATCAAATTTTCCATTATTAATTTTCCTTCTGATATTCGATGCAGGCTCTACAATATCAGGCGTAACTGACAGGAAGCTGAAAGCAGAGCGCCACTGAACCGGAGCCAGACCTTCCTCCTGCTCAGTCATAGTGACCCGCCAGGTACGGCTTGGTTCAAGGTGCAGCTCGGCTGGGCCTCAAGATCGCCGTACCGGAAGGGCCTGGTACGTTTCCAGTGTATCCTTGCGGAACGGAATATCCCGACGAACCTGTTTGATCCGTTCGAGATCGATGTTGATCACGCGACACTCCTTGGACTGGCCAAATACGGTAGGTTTTATTCTGTCGTCTACCCAGGGAGAGCAGATGATTGACTGACCAAAATGTGGTTCACCACGATTTAAACTCATAAAATAAACTTGGTTTTCCGGAGCTCGGGTAACGACGAACGGGTGCCAGGAATGAAACGAACAGTCTTGAGCAAAGGCAACAGGATGAATAATGAGATCTGTCCCGGTTTTCCTTTCAACTTCTTCCCTTCAAGGCATCTACCGGCAAAAGATCAGGCAGTTTCTTCAATTCAGCCAAAGGCATTGGTCGGGCAAATAGGTACCCTTGCAAAATATCGCAGTGCCTGCGGGCCAGGTCTTCCTGCTGCTCCCGTGTTTCTATTCCTTCTGCAACCACGATCATATCCATGTGGTGGGCCATCGTGATGACGCCCTGGACGATGGCCGCAAACCGGTGATCGGTTGCGGCTTTCTCCACAAAACTGCGGTCAAGTTTCACTTTGTGAACGGGCAGGTCCCGAAGATAGCTCAGGCTGGAATAGCCCGTTCCAAAATCATCCAGAGCGACGCGCACGCCCAGGGCTTTCAAAGTTTCCATCAGTTCAATGACGGGTGCCGTGCCGTCCAGCAAGACGCTTTCGGTCACTTCCAGTTCCAGTAGTTGGGGTGGGATGCCGGTTTCGTTGAGCACCCGGCGGACGTCGTCAAGAAAGCCGTCACGAATAAATTGTAGAGAGGAGATGTTGACGGCAACTCGCAATGCCCGTTCCCGGTTGGCATTGAAATCCGCCATTTCTGCGCAGGCCTGCCTGAGAATCCAAAGGCCCAGAGGCACGATCTGTCCGGTCTGCTCGGCCAGTGAAATGAATTCACCGGGGGCGACCATCCCCCGGGTAGGGTGATGCCAGCGCACCAATGCTTCTACGCTGCGTATGCGCCCGGTAACGGCGTCCACCAGGGGCTGGTAATAGATTTCAAACTGATTTTCATTCAGCGCGGCGTGAAGATCATGCCTCAGGTTCACGCTGTTCTGGCTGCGCTCGATTTTATGACTGCTGTACCACTGCCAAGTGTTTCGTCCCTGCCGTTTGGCTCGTTCCAGGGCGAGGCCGGCAAACTGAAGCAGTTCTTGGGGTGCGCCCGGATGCGCGCCGTTACAGGCAATTCCGATACTGACGCTGATGTGAACCATCTGGCCATCCACGTCGATCGGCTGTGCAAGGTGTTCCAGGATGCGCTCGGCCAGATAAATGACGTCGTTCCGGTAGGTGTAGCCGGGTACCAACAGGCCAAATTCATCTCCGTCCAGCCGGGCGACGGTCACCTCTGGCATGATCAGAGCGGTCAGGCGCTGGCCAATGGTCCTGAGTATCTGGTCGCCAACAGGATGCCCCAGTTCTTTATTGATGGGCTTGAACCCATCTAGCCCTAGACACATGGCAACTAACGACCCACGCTCACCATCGGCCGCAAGAGCATCACGCAGTGTCTCTTTAAACGAGGCCTCGTTAGGCAAGCCGGTGACCAGATCATGGGTTGCCTGGAAGGTAATCTTCGCTTCCTGCTGTTTGTGATGGGTAATATCCTGTTGGTGGCCAATGAAGTGAGTGCAAAGGCCATCCGTGTCAAACACGGGGCTGACCCGCAGATGGTTCCAAAAAGGCGTGCCGTCTTTCTGATAGTTAATCAGCTCAACGTTAATCTCGGTTTGATGGCGCAAACCGCGCTCTATGGCTTCGACGGCTTCCGGTGACGTGTTTTCGCCATGAAGAACGTGCCAGCTATGCCCAACGATTTCGCTGTGGGTATAGCCGGTTATTTCGGAAAACGCCGGGCTGGCATAGACCACCGGCAGGCCTGGGCTGCGTGCGTCTGCCATAACGATACCGTTGGGGCTTGCCTCAATGCCGCGTTTGAGTAAGTGCAGTTCGGCATCCTGATTTTTGCGTTCGGTAATGTCCCGACAGATACCGTAAACGCCAACGATCTCACCCCGAATGGTGACCGGGAAGTTGGTGATCTCCATGGGATAGGGGTGGCCGGATGCGTGGCTGGCCACGGTTTCGTAGGTGAGGGCCTCACCGTTTCGGGCTCTGTCGAACGCCACCTGGGTCAGTGCGCGGTAGTCGGGTTCAACGAAGAATTCGAAGTGCCGCCCTGGTACGCTATCGGCGGTATAACCGGTAACGCGCTCCACCGCCGTGCTACAACTTAAAACGTAGCCATCTAGATCAAAGGTGTACACGCAATCAGGGTGGTTATCGATCAGAGACTGGTGCCACTCGGAGAGAACCAAATGGTCTTCAGCATCTCGGTGGCGAAGAATGGCCAGTGCTGCGAGAGCAGCGCCCCGGGCTAGATTGCGCCGAGCTTCTGCGGTCGGGCTAGCGGGTGCAGGATGGTAGATGGCAAAGGTGCCCAAGAGTTCATTGTCAGAGGTTAAAATTGGCATAGACCAGCAGGCTTGTACGCCCTCTGCCTTGGCGATGTCGTGGAAACCGTCCCAACGGGTGTCCTGCTGAATGTTGTCGGTAACAACCAGTTGTTTGGTGAATGCACCCGTGCCGCAGGTGCCCACGTTCTCAGATACCGGAATATCCTGCATGGCCCGAAAATAATCGTCAGAAAACCGGCCGCTGGGCATCAGGCTCAAGCTGTTGGTGTCCGGATGAAAGCCCATGATCGACACCAGTGCGCTGGGCATCATGCTTCTGACCCAGTCGGCTATTGCATCTAGGGTCTGTTCTAGCGGGTGGTGCTGTGCAATCAGTTCATGGATTTTCTGCTGCGCTTCCAGCACAGAAAATTCAATGTCGCTCATAACGAAGTACCCCGCTCAGAGTTGGAGCTCTGAGCGGGAAGCGCTTAACGCACAATCTTCAGAGCAGTTTAGAGCCTTTCGGCAGACAGCATAACGGTACCACTTTTTAAGTTAGGCAGATTGGATTAATTTTTGTAAAATTCGTCTTTCAGGTTTGACGTGCCCGACAGAATTACTGCGCGGTGATGGTAGACATCACCAGCTTGCCATCTTTCTTGATGGGGCCATCTTCTTTGGCGCCCAAGGTATATTCAAACGCTCCGGTTTTCATACCGTCGTCTTTGGCGCACTCCTAACGGTTGGTTGTGCCCACCCAGTTGGAACCTTTTGAGGATGTGCTACTGACAGCTACGGGCGGGCAATGGCGAAGTTTCAGGAGGCGCTGATTTTTTTCAGGTCGTGTGGGTTACTATGGCTGACAATGGCCCCACAGGTTCAACGGCGGAATATCGCCAATTGTGGCTGAATACAACCGTAGATTATTATCTGAAATGAGTTAACGACAGGACTGTTGTTTGTGATCGATGGGGAACGTCATGTGTTTTCGTAAGGCTAAAGTGATCACATTTTTTTTGCTCTTTACCGCTGTTTTTGCGCAAGCGGCAGAATCGAAGGAACTGGTGTTCCTGAACTGGCCAAATTATATGGATCCGGAAATTATCGCGGAATTCGAACAGCTCACAGGTATCACGGTAAAGCAAAGCTATTTCGATTCTGACACTGTCAGGGACGAACTTCTGCTCGACACCGAAGGTAAAGGCTTCGATGTGGCGCTCATCAATGGCGCTTCCATCAGAATTCTGGCGAAACGCGGTTGGCTCGAGCGCCTTGATGAGTCGAGTGTCCCTAATCTGAAGCACATTGATCCACGTCGGCGCATCGAATTTGAAAAAGCCGAAGATTTCGGCGTGCCCTATTTCTGGGGTACGATTGGTATTGTTTATCGTCAGGATCTGGTTCCCTTCGCCGTTTCAAGCTGGATGGACCTGTTACAGCCGGTAGAGGAACTGCACGGTAAAATCAGCATGATTGGCGACAGCGCGGATATGATCGGTGCCGCTCTCAAGGCTTTGGGTTACTCGCTCAACAGCACCAACGAGGATGAGATGAAAGAGGCCGAGGCGCTGTTGGAAGCACAGGCTCCGGCGGTTAACACCTACCGCTATCTTTCCCTGAACGAAGATTCCGCGTTGTTAACCGGCGAGGTTGTCATGAGCATGATGTACAACGGCGATACCCGGATGTTGCAGGAATATAACGACAATATTGCTTTTGTACTTCCCAAAGAGGGCGGCAATATCTGGACCGATTATCTGAGCGTTCTTAGCGCCTCCCCCCGAAAGGCTGAAGCCAAACGGTTCATCAATTTTCTTAATGAGCCGGAGATAGCCGCGCGGCTTGCGCAGTACGTCTACTATGCGACGCCTAACCTAGCCGCTGAAGCATTGTTGCCGGTGGATTTCAGGAATGATCCTGTTATCTACCCGAGTGGCGAGGCGCTGGAAAATTCGGAAGCCTATCGTCGCTTGCCACCTCGGGCTCATAAGAATCGCGCGGCCATTTTCTCTCGGATTGTCTACTGATCGCCGAACCCTCATCTTATTGGCCTGTTATTATGAATAAAAACAAAGCCTGCATAGGCAAATGCAAGGCCTTGAGCCTGGCGTTTACTTTGATTGTGCTCAGCTGTCCGCTACATGCATCAGAGCCAACGGAACTGTTATTCCTTAATTGGTCGGATTATATGGATCCGCAGATTCTGAAGGAATTCAAGCAACGCACCGGCGTTACGGTGAAACAAACCTATTTCGAGTCTGATGCCGCCCGGGATGAACTTTTGCTTGGAACGGGGGGTAGAGGCTTTGATCTGGCGATTATCGATGGTCCCTCGATTCGGATTCTGGCAAAATGTGGCTGGCTTGAACCTATTGATGAAATGGATATTCCCAACCTGGCATATATCGATCCGCGCTGGCGCACTGTCCACGAGGAGGCCGAAGTGTACGGCGTGCCTTACTTCTGGGGAACGCTGGGTATAGCCTACCGCCAGGACCTGGTAGCTTTTCCGATTACAAGCTGGATGGATTTGTTGCAGCCCGCTGAGGAACTGCATGGCAGGGTGGCGATGATCAGCGGCACCAGAGACCTGATTGGCGTGGCACTGAAGGCATTGGGTTATTCGCTCAACAGCACCGACATACAAGAGCTCAAGGAAGCCGAGGCGCTACTCCAGGCGCAGGCGCCGGCCGTTAAAACCTACAAAGCCGTTTCCCGGGATGCAAATTCCGCTTTGGTGAATGGTCAGGTCGCCATGAGCATGATGTATAACTCCTATGCCTCGATGGTCCAGGAACACCATGACGAAATTGCGTTTGTCCTCCCGAAGGAGGGCAGTAATATCTGGGTCGATTATATAAGTGTTCTCAGTGCCTCTGCCAATAAGGCCGCCGCCAAACAATTCATCAATTTTCTCAACGAGCCGGAGATCGCGGCGCGGCTGGCGCAGTTTGTCTATTCTGCCACGCCGAATCGGGCCGCCGAAGCATTGCTTCCGGCTGAGTTCAAGAACGATCCAGTTATCTACCCAAACGATAAGGCGCTGGAAAAGTCGGAAACCTACCACCGCCTGCCCGTCCGGACGCAAAAAACCCGTGCAGCGATTTTTTCGCGCCTCGTAAACTGAATCGGGTATTACTACATGCGTCTTCACGCCAAGGTACTGTTGGTTGTTGTACCCCTAGCGGTGATTCCGCTGTTGATAACAGGGTGGCTTGCCTATGAACAGCTACGTTCAACCGCGGTAGAGCGCAGTTCGATCCAGATGACAACGTTAATGGATCAAATGGCGCGCAATTTCCAGATGCATCAGGACGTTGCCAAGGCGAACGCCAAACTGTTTGCCGATGCCTCGTTGATGCGTGCGTACGCGCTGACGGAAGACGAGGAAGAACGGTATGTATTGATGCTGCCTTCGTTGTTGAAGTTGTTCTCCAGCTATTTGCGCGCCTATCCCGATTACACCGAGATCCGCTTCCTGCTACCAGATGGTTATGAAGACGCTCGTACCACCCTGATACCGATACCCAATATCACCGAAGAAGAAGGCGATACACCGTTCTTTCAAGAACTCAGCCGGTTCAAGGGCGATGCATTTGTCCAGGTTTCCACTCCCCCTGACAGCCATACGGTATCGCTACAGGTCGCTCGGCCCGTTCGCCTGATCGACCTGACTACTCAAGACCCGCTAAACGGCAAGCCGGCGCTGCGAGGTTATCTGGTCGTCACCATGGGGCTGAGTTTTATGGCGGAGCAGATGGCCAACAGCCGGATTGGCGAAAAAGGTCATACACTTATTATTAATGAAAACGGCGAGATTCTTTTCCATCAGGACCCCTCCCAGCTGGGCCGGACCATATCAGCGCCGCTGTTGAAGGCGGCTTTAAAAACCGGGAAAAGCGATCAGTTGGTGCCTGCGCTTTATCAAGAGGCGGACAGTCTGTTAGCGACCCGGCGTTTGCACGAGGGCCTGCTGCTGATCGGCATACTGCCGAAGGAAGAGCTGCTTAAAGAAAGTCAGCGGTTGGGGAGTATTGTTGGCTGGATTGTACTTGGCACGATAATGCTGCTGATTTTTGCGCTGTTAATTTCCATGAATGTTCTTATGGTTCGTCCATTGAAGCAGCTGATGGGCGCCGTTCGCGAGATTGGGCGCGGAAACCTGGCGCCGAAGATCGCGTTATCGACCAACGACGAGCTGGGCAAGCTGGCGTTGAGCTTTCAGGAGATGGCAGGCAACCTGGAAAAGTCACGGGTCAAGGTTGAACGCTTAGCCTATCACGACAGCTTGACAGGTTTGCCTAATCGATTTCAGGCTCATCAGACTCTTCGCCGAATGATCTCTTTTGCCCGCCGTGAGAGCCGTAGAATGGCCGTATTGTTCCTTGACCTGGACAACTTCAAGCGAGTGAACGACACATTAGGGCATCAGGTGGGCGATCAACTCCTCATGGAAATGGCTACTCGCCTTCAAGTCGTCCTGCGGGCGGAAGACGTTATCCACCAGGAAGTCTCTCACAGTGCGCCGGATGTGCTCGCTCGCCTGGGTGGCGACGAGTTTATCGTTCTGCTATCGAGCGTCGGCAGCTCCCGGGATGCGGCCAAGGTTGCCTCGCGTATTCTGGATATAATGAGGCTGCCGTTTTATTTTAATGATAACGAAATATACAGCGGTTGCAGTATCGGGATTTCACTGTTCCCCGGGGACGGTAGCGATGTGGATGACCTGATAAAACGCGCCGATGCCGCCATGTATCAGGCCAAAGAGCAGGGGCGCAACAATTACCAGTTTTATTCCGCTTCCTACAATCTTGCGGCGCTCGAACACATATCGCTGGAAGGCCGGCTAAGGCGCGCATTAAAAAACAACGAGCTGGTGCTTTATTATCAGCCGCTGGTACAGGCCAGAACAGGCAAAATCGTTGGGCTTGAAGCGCTGCTGCGCTGGCATGATCCGCTTGAGGGCATTATTCCGCCCGACAGGTTTATTCCTGTCGCCGAGGAGAGCGGCTTAATCCTGCCGCTGGGTGAGTGGGTTCTGCGTGAGGCGGGGCGTCAATTGAGCGCGTGGCATGCCGCGGGGTTCACCGATGCCAGTGTTTCCGTCAATGTCTCTGCCATACAGTTACAACGCCAAGACCTTGTCACGATTGTCGAGCAGGTGTTGAAGGATAACGGGCTTTGCGCTGGGCAGTTGGAGCTCGAAATTACAGAAACCGCTCTGATGAGAATTCGGCCGGAAGTCATCGGCGATTTGAACGCAATGCGTCAAAAAGGGATCACTATTTCACTGGACGATTTTGGTACCGGCTACTCTTCTTTGAGCCTTTTGCAGGAGCTGCCCATAGGCAAACTCAAAATCGATAAAAGCTTCGTGCGAGATATGCTGGTAGACCCGAAAGATGCCGCGATCGTTTCGGCTGTTCTGTTTATTGCTAAAAGTCTGGGGCTACAGTCAACCGCTGAGGGTGTCGAAACGCCCGAGCAAGCGGCTCGTCTGGCGGAGGAAGGGTGTGATCAACTTCAGGGCTACCTGCTGTGCCGGCCGTTGCCAGTAGCGGAGATGACGGAGTTTTTGAAGAGTAGAAAAAACATTGAACTCCCCAAGCCATACTGAAGACGCGTTGTTATTCGTTTGCACATAAAAAATTGGAGGACACTATTTCAAAAATAGTAACCTCGTCTTCAAGGCAGGTTCAACGGCTTGAACAGGAGTCCGGCGAAATCGCCGGCGTGCTCGAGGTAATTCAGTAAACTGCAGGTTAGCGCAATGAGCGCGTTTCGCTTGGCGTTCGATGAGCTGATGCGTAGCTAATACGTTTAGGCTTCGCTTTTCCCCAATTCGCGCCTGTTGTCCCTGGCGGTAAAGGCCCAGCCAACAGCGGCTAGTAACATCAAACCTGTGATAATTGGCGAGACATCGCCGAAGCTGACCACTGCGCCAATGATAGAGGCGACGGACAGCACCGCCGACATCTTCCAGGAGTAAACACTGGTGCCACTCCCTCTTTCAGACATGTTCATGTTTTGCCTCCGGGAAATGTCTCTACTATAGCCGGATAGTTAACGCTGGAATAGCTTGTATAGGTGCGAGAGCTTAAGCTGCAAGCTCCGCAAGACATGCTTCAACGATTGCCAGGCCTTCGTCTAGTACCTCTTCTTCAATGGTGACCGGCATCAGGAAACGAAGTGTGTTGCCGTAGAAGCCACAAGCAATCAGAATCAGTCCCTTCTCGCGCGCTAGCGTGCACATGGCCGCCGTCAGTTCCGCGTTTGGTTTATGGTCTGCTGTGACCAGATCGAAGGCCGCCATGGAACCTAGGTGTCGCACATTCTCAACGCTGGTAAATTGCTCCTGCCATTGTGTGAAGCGCTGCCCAAGTTTCTCGCCCAGGGCCATGCTTCGCGCCAGAATGTTTTCTTCTTCAAACACCTCAAGCACGGCCAATACGGCTGCGCAGGATGCGGGGCTTCCAGAGTAGGTTCCGCCCAGCGAGTTCGGGCCAGAGGCGTCCATATACTTGTCGGTGCCCACAATCGCAGAGATAGGCATGCCAGCCGCCATGCTCTTGGCCATGGTTATCAGGTCTGGCTGTACGCCACTGTGTTCAATGGCGAACATTTTTCCGGTACGGCCAAAGCCAGACTGAACTTCATCAACGATCATCAGCATGCCGTGCTCATCGCAGATGTCGCGAATCGCTTTGAGGAAACTCGCCGGTGCGGGATGAAAACCACCTTCGCCCAGAACCGGTTCAATAACGATCGCGGCTGTGTCGCGTGGGTTAGCATCGGTCTTTAGCGTTGTGTGCAATCTGCGAATCGCTTCTTCTTCGCTGACGCCAAGAGACGGCACCGGGTAGGGCGCACGGAACACGTTGCCCGGCATGGTGCCAAAATCGCCGGCATAGGGGGCTACTTTACCGTTCATTGCCATCGTAAAAAGCGTACGGCCGTGGTAGCCGCCGTCAAAGCAGATAACGTTGTTTTTGCCTGTTGCTGCCCGCGCAATCTTAACCGCATTTTCCAGAGCTTCCGCACCGGAGTTCACCAGCATAACTTTGCCGTGGCCGCGCACTGGAGCCAACTGGCTCAGTTTCTCGGCAACTTTGACATACCCTGCATAGGGAATCACGATCTGACACGTGTGCATCAGGTTTGCTACCTGGGCCTGTACCGCCGCCACAACTTTCGGGTGGCAATGGCCAATATTTAATACCCCGATACCACCGGCGAAGTCGATAATACGATTGCCATCCGCGTCCCAAATCACGGCATTCTCTGCACGATCCGCAAACTGTGTGGCGGGGCTGGCGGCGCCGTTGGCGACATATTTGTTTTTCAGTTCGTTCAATTGCGCGTTATTCATCAAGTTTTCCTTATCAGTCGGCAGCGGTGCTTAAAGACCGCCCACACACACGTATTTCAACTCGGTAAACTCGTCTAGCCCGTGACGGGAACCTTCACGCCCAAGCCCTGACTCTTTCACCCCGCCAAAAGGCGCCAGTTCCGTTGACAGAATACCTTCATTCACGGCCACCATGCCGTACTCCAGCCCTTCCATAACGTGCCAGATACGCCGGTAATCTTTTGCGTAAAAGTAAGCGGCCAGGCCAGAGTTCGTGGCATTCGCCATAGCGATGGCCTGTTCGTCGGTGTCAAAGCGGAATACCGGTGCTAACGGACCGAAGGTCTCTTCCTGGGCCACACGCATGTCACTGGTGGCATCTGCAATAATGCTCGGCTCAAAGAAGGTGCCGCCCAGGGCATGGGCTTTGCCGCCGCATATCAAACGCGCGCCCTTTTCCAGTGCATCAGCAATATGTGCTTCGATTTTCTCTACCGCGGCCTGGTTGATCAGCGGCCCTTGCAACACACCTGCGTCTAATCCATTGCCAACTTTTAGCTGCTTGACGCGTGCTGCAAGCTTTTCGATGAAGGCATCATAAACGCCGGACTGAACCAGAAAACGGTTGGTACAGACGCAAGTCTGTCCGGAATTTCTGTACTTTGAAGCAATGGCACCTTCTACCGCAGCATCAAGGTCGGCATCATCAAACACGATGAATGGTGCGTTGCCACCCAATTCCATAGACGCTTTTTTAACGGTACCCGCGCACTGGGCGAGTAACTTTTTGCCGACCGCCGTAGAACCTGTGAACGAAAATTTGCGTACGCGGGGATCGGTGGTCAACACATCGCCCACGGCGGCCGGCTGGCTGGCCGTGATCACGTTAATGACGCCGGCAGGAAGCCCGGCAAGTTCCGCTAAACGAACAAGTGCCAAAGCTGTCAGGGGTGTCGCTTCTGCGGGTTTGATCACGACTGTGCAGCCTGCGGCTAACGCCGGGGCGCATTTGCGGGTAATCATCGCCAGCGGGAAGTTCCAGGGCGTTACCGCCGCGACAACGCCGATTGATTCCCGAAACACCAGAATACGCTTATCAACACCGTGGCTTTGCAAGGTTTCGCCGGCCATACGCTTTGCTTCTTCAGCGTAGAACTCCACGAAGGAAGCCCCGTAGGCAACCTCACCCCGTGACTCCGCAATTGGCTTGCCTTGCTCCAAGGTCATCAGCCGGGCGAGGTCTTCCTGGTGAGCCATGATGGCTTCAAACCAGGCGCGCAAGAGGTTCGCTCGTTCTTTGGCGGTTCGCCGCTTCCAGTTCGGCCAGGCGGCTTCTGCCGCTGCTACGGCTTCCAGCGTTTCTTCACGGCCTAAATCGGGTATTTCCGCCAATACCTTGCCATTGGCTGGGTCTGTGACAGAAAAATACGTCTTCGCATCGCGCCACTCACCGCCAATAAAGGCTTTTGGTATTAAAATATCGGGCAATGTTTCCATGGTCTTTTCCTTTGTTTTTATTTAAGCCGGCAAACGCTTCAGGCGCTAAACCACGCCTTTCGTTTTTAGCGCTGCTATCTCACTGGCGGATTTTTGCAACACACGCTCAAGCACGGCGTCTGTATCTTCGCCCAGCGCTGGCGGCGCTTTGTGGTATTCAATCGTCGTTTTCGAGTATTTGATCGGATTGGCCACCCCTTTCACCGGGCCATAAGCGGAATCGAGTGTTATCTGCATTCCGCGCGCCTTAACCTGCGGATCATCGAATACCTGGGCGATGTCCTGAATCGGACCGCAGGGCACGCCAATCTCGTTGAGAAGCACCGTCCACTGTTTGAGCGTGCGTGTTTTGGTCACGCTTACTAAAATCTCGATGAGCTCAACGCGGTGTTTCACTCGCTCAGCATTGGTCGCAAAACGCACGTCTTGGGCAATCTCGCCGAGGCCAATGGTCTCGCACCAGCGCTGAAACTGTCCATTATTCCCGATGGCAATAATGATCTGCTGGCCGTCAGACGTAGGAAACGGCTGATAGGGGACAAGGTTGGGGTGGTAATCACCGGTACGTACCGGGGGCTTGCCACTGCAGAAGTAGTTTTGCGCCTGATTGGCGAGCCAGCTCACCTGTACGTCCAGCAGCGCTATATCGATATGCTGCCCTTCGCCTGTTTGTGTCCGGTGGTATAACGCGCCCAGTATGGCGATGGTGGCGTTCATGCCGGTGGTTAAATCCGCCACCGCTACACCAACGCGTTTGGGGCCGGCGCCAGGCTGGCCGTCTGCCGCCCCGGTAATGCTCATCAATCCGCCCTGGGCCTGAATCAGGTAGTCGTAGCCCGGCATTTCTGACATAGGCCCGGTGTGCCCGAAGCCCGTGATTGAGCAATAAATCAAGCCCGGGTTGAGCGCCGAGAGCGTGGCGTAGTCCAACCCCTTCTTCGCAAGACCACCGCTTTTGAAGTTTTCGACCAGAATGTCGCTTTGGCAAGCGAGTTCGCGAATCAGCGCCTGACCTTCAGGTTGACTGATATCCACTGTTAGTGAATGTTTACCGCGATTGGCCGCGAGGTAATAAGCAGACTCGCGGGTTTCCTGGCCATCCGCGGCCTGGAGCCAGGGCGGCCCCCAGTGGCGCGTATCATCGCCGCTATCGGGCTTCTCGATCTTGATGACCTCGGCCCCCATGTCCGCCAGAATCTGGGTTGTCCAAGGGCCAGCCAACACGCGGCTAAGATCAAGTACGCGCAACTCTTTTAAGGGACCTGCCATGGTGCACACCTGCCGTTAGAAAAATCAGAAAAAGGCTTGGATGCCGGTTTGAGCCCGGCCCAGAATCAGCGCATGTATGTCGTGCGTGCCTTCATAGGTGTTAACCGATTCCAGATTCACCATGTGGCGAATCACGCCGTACTCGTCGGAAACGCCGTTGCCGCCGTGCATGTCACGCGACTGACGAGCGATGTCCAGTGCCTTGCCACAGTTATTGCGCTTGATCAGCGAAACCATCTCTGGGGCCCAGTTGCCGCTATCCATCAAGCGACCCACCTGCAACGCTGCCTGCAAACCCAAGGTGATCTCGGTCTGCATGTCGGCGAGTTTTTTCTGAACCAATTGGTTAGCAGCCAATGGACGGCCAAACTGCTTGCGGTCCAGGGTGTACTGACGTGCTGCGTGCCAGCAGAATTCAGCCGTGCCCATTACGCCCCAAGCGATACCGAAGCGGGCTTTGTTCAGGCAACCAAACGGGCCTTTCAAGCCGCTGACGTTCGGTAGCAAATTCTCTTCTGGTACAAACGCATCGTCCAACACGATCTCGCCAGTAACAGACGCACGAAGAGACACTTTGCCTTCGATTTTCGGCGTGTTGAATCCTTTGGTGCCGCGTTCAACAATAAAGCCTTTGATCTGGTTATCGTGGGCAGCGGATTTTGCCCATACCACTGCGATATCGGCAATCGGACTGTTGGTAATCCAGATTTTGGCGCCGGTGAGAGAATAGCCACCGTCGACTTTCACCGCACGGGTAATCATCGAGCCTGGGTCGGAGCCGTGGTCTGGCTCTGTCAGACCGAAACAACCAACGAGTTCGCCGCTGGCAAGTTTGGGTAAGTACTTGTGCTTCTGCTCTTCCGAGCCATAAGCTTCGATGGGGTACATCACCAGCGATGACTGCACGCTCATGGCCGAGCGGTAACCGGAGTCAACGCGCTCAACTTCGCGCGCAATCAATCCATAAGAAACGTGATTAACGCCCGAGCCACCGTATTCCGGTGAGACCGTTGCACCCAACAAGCCGAGTTCGCCCATCTCGCTCATGATTTCGCGGTCAAAACGTTCCTCGCGAAACGCTGACAAAACCCGCGGTTGGAGTTTTTCCTGGCAGTAGTCATGGGCAGCGTCGCGAATCTGGCGCTCTTCATCAGTCAACTGCTGTTCCAGCAGTAGTGGATCGTCCCAATTAAAATGGCTCATCGTCAAAACTCCTAAACAGATAATGGCGGTTGGTGGTGCAAGAAGCATTTAGACAAAATATCTACATTTTAACAAAACGTCAAAATAATTTTAAGTGCGCGAAACCCGGGTGGGCTCTTTGACACCGAATGGACATGATGCCGCCTGGTGCAAGACCACCAAAAGTAGGGATAGACTGTATATAAAAGCGACTTATTCGAATGTCTGAATAATGTGGATATTTATTACTCGGCGATGCCCTACGTTGGCTTGCAGCTTTTCGGTCTTGCATTGGTTGTCGCCTTTCCGAGCATTGCGCTGTGGCTACCCGGCTTGTTGTTTTAAAAAACGCACCGCCTGCTTTGCAGGTAGTAAAAATAAAAAAGGGGAGAACGATATTGTTCTCCCCTTTTTTATTTTTAACGGGCCATTATTGCAGAATACTGGTTTCAGGCAGTTCCTTGCTGTTGCATGACTGCAGTGATGATCGGCACAGGCGTCATCAGGTGTTCGCGCATCATCTTCTCGGCCTCTTCTTTGCGGCGTGCAAGAGTAACCTCCACAAGCGCAGCGTGCTCTTGGCGTTTTTTTTCTAAGGCCTCGCTGGAAAAAACAGTTTCTTTTAGCCAGACATGGCGATAGCGCTGAACTTTATCAAAAAGGCCGTCGCGCACTTTCATAAGCTGAGGAGAACGGCAGCCGCAAACCAGAGCGATATGGAATTGGCTATGGCGGGCATCCCATACTTCCAGCAGTGAGCCGGGGGTATGGGTTTCACTCAGTTTAGCGAGCTGATAGTTTCGGGCCAATATGTCCGCTTCCCAGTTGTCATCACCCCGTTCAATCGCCAGGCCAAGCATCATGGCTTCCAGCTCTGCGCGCGCATCGTAAATATCATGCAATTCTGCAAGCGACATTGGAGAAACGCGATAGCCTCTCTGGCTGATGGCCACGACTAATTGCTCGGCTACCAATTGCGACAAGGCTTCGCGTAGCGGCCCGATACCGAGGTCGTAGCGCTCCTTCAAGATGCTCATACGTAGCTTCTCGTCGGGGTGGAACTGACCCTTGATAATGTCATTCTTTAGCAGCTTGTAAGCGCGGACACCGAGGTTCTCTCTGATATCCGCCTGCTCTTCTTGGCGTGTGTTCAGATTCATGGTTAACAGGTTCGAAAAATTGACCTCAAATCATAGCATAAATCGATTGAAAGCAGTGGAGTGGACTCATCGGTCCAGCAGTTCCACCCAATGCTGTACCGGCACCTTTGCCTTGGTTTCCAGATGCAGCTGGCAGCCAATATTGGCGGTGACGATGCGGTCAGGTTGGTCCAGGGTCAGCGCTGCGAGTTTGTTCTTCAACAGCTTCTGGCTCATTTCCGGCTGCATGATCGAGTAGGTGCCCGCGGAACCGCAGCACAGGTGTTTGTCTTTGGTTTTGGCCAGGTTAAAACCGACTTTGGTCAGAACCTGTTCCACCAGGCCATTTTTCTGCATGGCGTGCTGCAGGGTGCAGGGGCAGTGGAAGGCTATTTTGTCGGCGGATGCCTGCAGATCGAGCTTTTCCAGATCTTCGGCCAGCAACACTTCACTGATGTCTTTCATCAGTTCACTGACGCGCTTGGCTTTTTGGGCGTACACCGGGTCGTCGCGAAGCAGGTGGCCGTAGTCTTGCACCATGGCGCCACAGCCGGAGGCGGTCATTACAATGGCTTCGGCCCCGGCTTCAATGGCGGGCCACCAGGCGTCGATGTTGTTGCGCATGAAGTTTAAACCTTCCTCATGGGCCGACAGGTGATAACTGACGGCACCGCAACATCCGGCTTTCGGAGCCTCTACCAGAGTAATTCCAAGCTTGTCCAGCACTCGCGCCGTTGACGCATTGGTCGTGGGGGCAGCGGAGGATTGTGCGCAACCGGCCAGCCCCATCATCACCCGAGGGTGTCTGGCAGTGGGCCAGGGTGAGGCCTTGCGTCGCGGCGGCACCTTGGATTTCAGGGCCTCTGGAAGCAGGGGCCTGAACGTTTGCCCAAGCGCCAGCAGCGGCCCGAATCGGCTGCTGTACGGCAATATTTTTCGCAATGCCAGCCGCATTAACCGCTCGTTACGCGGGCGTTCCAGCTTTTCCTCAATCACGCCACGGCCAATATCTATCAGACGACCGTATTGGACACCGGAGGGGCAGGTGGTTTCGCAGGCGCGGCAGGTCAAGCAGCCGTCCAGATGGTCGCGGGTTTTGCTGGTGACTTCAGCGCCTTCCAACAGCTCCTTAATCAGGTAGATGCGACCCCGAGGGCCGTCACGTTCGTCATTGAGTTCTTGATAGGTCGGGCAGGTTGCGGTGCAAAAACCGCAATGGACGCAAGCCTGCAATATGGATTCGGCTTCCAGGCCTTCCGCAGTGTTCTGAAATTCAGCAACAAGGTTGGTCTTCATTAAGCACCTGCTAGGTTACAACCAGCTGTAGAGCCGCCCGGGATTAAAAAGGGCGTCTGGATCAAAGGAATGTTTCAGTCGTTTCTGGATGGCTTGCAGGGCGGGCTGCTGGTGGTGCATGACTTCGCCGGTGCGGTCACCGCCGCGATACAGGCTGACCTGTCCGCCGGCTTTCTCGGCATGGGCTTCCATGGTGGCCATTTCGCCATCGCCACGGTACCAGCGTTGGGAGCCAGCCCAGTCCAGCAGCCAGGGGCCTGTTAGCGGTGGCGTTGCCGCGGTGGAGTTTATGGAGAAACGCCAAAGCGGTTGCTCGCCCGCAAAGAATTCTAATTGCTGATTGCGCAATTGTTGCCAGAAGGTGTTGCCGTCTGCCATTACCGGTATATCCCACTGCTTGGCCGTGGCTTCCACCGCAGAGTGGGCGCCGGACAGTCGTAAATACAGCGTACCATCCAGCCAACAGGCGCCGGACAAAGGCTTGGGCTCGGCGGCCCGGGCGCTCATAAAACGTATGGCTTCGGAATGCTCCATTTCCCGTGACAGGGTCAGGGTGATTGCCGGTCTGGGTAAAACCTTCAGGCTGATTTCTGTCATGACGCCAAGCGTGCCCATGGCGCCTGCCTGGGTGCGTGAGACGTCGTAGCCCGCAACGTTTTTCATCACCTGACCGCCAAAACGCAGCCTCTCGCCTTTGCCGTTAATCAGATTCACGCCCAGTACCTGGTCACGCACCGAGTTCCACCAGGGTCGGCCCGGGCCGGACTGGTTGCAGGCCAGGGTGCCACCGATGGTGGAGCGGTCGCTAAAGTACGGCGGCTCGAACGACAGCATCTGGTTTTTCTCGGCCAGTGCGGTTTCGATTTCGCTCAGCGGCGTGCCAGCGCGAACGGTTAAAACCAACTCCAGCGGCTGGTAGTCAACAATACCGCTATGGCCGCCAACGTCCAGTTGCTCGGCGTTGATCTTGCGGCCCATGAACTGCTTGCTGCCACCGCCCACAATGGCCAGTTTGCGGCCCTGGCTACGGGCTTCGTTGATCTGTTGCTGAAGGTGCTTGGTGATGTCAGGCATGCTGCATTTCCGGGGCCTGTGGTTTGGCGTTAATGGCTCGGTATTCCTGGCAATTGCGCAGGGTGGGTACGCCCTTGCCCGGGTTCAAGGTTCCCTGAGGGTCGAAGGCGCTTTTGACGGCATTTAGCTGTTCAATTTCGGGGTCCGTAAACTGCATGGGCATCTGGCGGATTTTCTCTACGCCAACACCGTGTTCGCCGGTAATGCAGCCGCCCACTTTAACGCAAAGCTCTAGGATGTCGCTGCCAAAGGCTTCTGCGCGCTCCAGTTCGCCCTCTTTGTTGGCATCAAACAGGATCAGCGGGTGCAGGTTGCCGTCACCGGCGTGAAATACGTTGGCGACGCGCAGGCCAAATCGCTTTGACATGTCTTGCATCTCGTTCAGTACTTGACCGAGGTGCGCCCTGGGAATAGTGCCGTCCATGCAGTAGTAGTCCGGAGAAATTCGGCCCATGGCAGGAAAGGCGTTCTTGCGGCCTTTCCATAGCAGAGCCCGTTCGGCATCGTCTTTTGAGGTACGAATGGAGGTGGCGCCAAAATCCCGGAACAGGGCTTCGGCTTTTTCGATGTGTTCCTGTACTTCTTCCTTGGTACCGTCTACCTCGCACAGCAGTAGGGCGGCGGCTTCCACCGGGTAGCCCGCGCCGGTAAAGGCTTCTACGGCTATGATGGCATGGCTGTCCATCATTTCCAGCCCGGCGGGGATGATGCCCTGGGCAATAATGCCGCCGACAGCCGCGCCTGCTTCATCAACCGTGCCGAACCCAGCCATAATGACCCGCGCAATTTCCGGGGTTGGCAACAGCTTTACCTGTACTTCGGTAATGATTCCCAGCAGGCCTTCAGAGCCGGTAATCAGCGCCAGCAGGTCCATGCCACAGCTGTCCAGGCCATCGCTGCCGATCACCACACGCTCACCGTCTACGGTAACCATCTCGACGCTGAGAATGTTGTGGGTGGTTAGCCCGTATTTAAGGCAATGCACACCGCCGGAGTTTTCACCCACATTGCCGCCGATGGTGCAGGCGATCTGGGAGGATGGGTCTGGACCGTAGTAGAGATCATAGTCGGCGGCGGCTTCACTGATGGCCAGGTTACGCACGCCGGATTGCAGACGCGCCGAACGCGCAAGCGGATCGATGTGCAGAATGCGGTTGAACTTGGCGAGCGACAACACCACACCGCCAGCGTCGGGCATGGCGCCCGCACTCAGGCCGGTGCCAGCGCCGCGGGCGACCACCGGAATTCCGTACTGGTGGCACAGGCGCATTACCTGCTGCACCTGTTCTACGGTCTCTGGCAGCACCACCAGCAGCGGCATAACGCAATACATTGACAGGCCGTCACACTCGTAGGGCTTGAGCGTTTCTTCGTCGGTAATGACGAATTGTGGATCAATGAATTCCCGAAACATCTTTGCCAACTCGGCTTTGCCAGGCTTGCTGGCGGCAGTGTTTAACGGTTTTCTGTCAATGTTCATTACGCAACTCCGGCCCTGTGTGGGGCAGTCCTGTTTACGGGGCAGTTCTATTTATAACTACGTTATGTTCACCGTAAAGTGCTGTTACCAGTACAGTGCTGTTCACAATGAAGCGCTATGCACGACCAGAATTGAGGTGATCAATACCGGCCTGGGCACAATCCATATCCTGTTGCGGTGAACCGGAGCTTAGGCCAATGCCGCCAACCACTTCGCCGTCTACAACAACAGGCAGACCGCCACCGACCACGCACAAACGCCCGCCCTGCGAGGTATGAATACCGAATACCAGATTACCGGGTACGCAGGCGGCGTTGTATTCGTGGGTAGCCTTGCGGGCGGCGGCGGCGGTGTAAGCCTTGTCTTGAGCGACGATCACACTGCTGATTTTGCCGCCATCCATACGCTCAAAAGCGATCAGGTTACCGGACTCGTCGGTAATGGCAATACACATCGGGATGCCGATTTCCCGAGCCTTGGCGGCGGCGCCTTCGATCAACAGGCGGGCGTCTTGCTGGTCCAGTCTTTTCAGTGTGATCATTTTATATTTTCCTTAAATGGTTGAGTTGGCCGCTAGTTAGCGGCCTCGATTTTCTTAGGTGCCAGCCGTCAGCCGTATACCAGATTCGGCAGATAGGTGACGATGGCCGGGAAGACTATACACAGAAACAGACCGAGTGCCTGCAGCCCCAGGAACACCAGTGCTGACCGGAAGATGGTTGCCATCGAGATTTCCGGGGGGCACACCCCGCGGATATAGAAGAGCGCATACCCGAAGGGCGGACTCAGGAACGACATCTGCATATTCACCAGATACAACACCCCGAACCAGAGCACCACGTCTGAGCTATCAATGCCTGGCAAGCCGAACAGACCGTCGAAGGTCAGTGCTTCAACAATAGGAATGAAGATCGGCACGGCCAGCAAGAGGATGCCCACCCAGTCCAGGAACATGCCCAGAACCACCAACAGCAGCATCAGGAGGAACAACACGGCGTACGGAGACAGGCCAATGCCCAGGATGGTTTCAGTGATGAACACCTGGCCACCTTGCAGGATGTAGAAGCCTACAAACACCGAGGCGCCGAACATGATCCACAGCACCATGGCAGAGGCTTTGGTGGTGGTAACAGACGCATCCCGCAGCGCAGCAATAGACAGTGCGCCGTGTTTCCAGGCCACAATCATGGCGCCGAATGAGCCAATACCCGCAGCTTCCACCGGTGTTGCCACGCCGCCAAACAATAGGCCCAGCACCAGAAATACCAGAATCAGAGGCGCGATCAGGCTTTTCAGCAGACGCAGTTTTTCACCCATGGAAATGCGTTCTTCCAGTGGCACCGGCGGCCCGAGTTTTGGGTTAATCCAGCTACGAATCAGCACGTAACCGATATAGGTGGATGACAACATGATGCCTGGAACGATTGAACCGAGGTACAGCTCGCCTACGGATTGCTGGGCAACCACGGCGTAAAGAATGGCCAGAATTGAGGGTGGGATCAGAATGCCCAGCGTGCCGCCAGCCATGATCGAACCCAGTGCGATCTTGTGATCGTAACCGCGTTTTAGCATGGCAGGCAAAGCAATGATGCCCATGGTAACCACCGCGGCACCGATAACACCGACCATCGCAGCCAGAATGGTAGAGGCCAAAATAGTGGCTACCGCAAGGCCGCCACTCAGGCCGCCCATCCATTTATAGACCACACTGAACATTTCCTCGATCAGCCCCGCTCGTTCCAGCATAGAGGCCATGAAGATGAACAGAGGAATGGCCGCTAGGTCAGAGTTGGTCATCATCGGGAAAATACGGCTTGGCACAATGTTGAGCATCGCCGCGTCGCCGACCAGGTAAACAAACATCACACCCAGACCACCGGTCACGAACGCCAGCGGCAAGCCCATCATCAGGGCAACCATTAACGAGCCGAACATCAGGTAGGTCAGTGGCCCGATTTCAATATTGGACAGGCTTCCAGCAAAGCGAAACAGGAAAAAATCGTCACTGTAAGGGTCGAAAAACAGAATGTTGATCATTTCGATACAAATAATAAAACCGATCCCGAGAGTTGCCAGGATCATCAGCCAGGTGCCCAATTTACCGATAAGAGGGTTCTTCGGCGCAGGGTTGGCGTTGGCTGTTTGAGTGGTCATTCAGATGCCTCCCGGCCAAGACGAATAAAGACTGAAATGTCTTTCAGCAGTTTTGAGATACCGGCCAGTAGAATTAGCACCGAACCCAGCAACATAACGCCTTTGACCGGCCAGTACTGAATTCCCCAGGTTTCAACGGTGGTTTCGCCCATAGAGTACGCATTAGTGAAGTAGGTCCAGGAGGTTAGTATCAGTACCAGCGCAAACATGAAGAAGAACATAGATGTAAAAATATCCATGCCCACCCGTCCGCGCACAGGCAAATAGTTGTAGACCACGTCTACCCGCACGTGGGAGCCGTTTAACAGGGCGAAACCGCCCGCAAGCAAGTACTGCATGCCCAGTAGCAGGAAGCTGGCCTCATGCACCCAGATGGTCGGCATATTGAAGACGTAACGCATGATGACTTCGAAGAAATAGAAGCACACCGCATTAACGGTCCAGAATGAAATAAACAGGCCTGTTTTGTCGCTCATCCAGTCTACTGAACGGGTAAACAGGTTTTCGTCTGAGGGCCGGTAGGCAAGTGCGGAGGGCTCTTCCTGAAGTTCCCCGCCAACCGGAATGTCGGTTTTTGTATCGAGTTTCGGGTTGGCACGGCGCGGGCGATCCAGTGCAATCATGATAAGCGGCATTACCGCAAGCCAGCCCCAATACAGCCAATGCGGCATTACAAAGCCAAAGCCTTCCAGATCAGACATGATGAACTACCTCTGGTTATACCCAGATGTTGTAATGAAAAAAATAGGGGAGAGCGAGCGCTCTCCCCTGAGTTGTGCGGGCGTGTTACTTCAGGCCCTTGATGTCGTCTTCGCTAACGTAACCAACGATGTCATTCATCATGTATGCGAGCTGAATATCGAAGATGGCTCGGGCGTCTTCGTCTTTGTTGGCCCAACGGAACCAAGCCGGAATCGCCGCGCGACGGAATTTTTGCAGGTCTTCCTGGCTCAGGCGGGATACGGTGGTTCCCGCTTCCTTGAACTTTTTCATAGCTTCGATGTTACGGGCTTGAATGGCGAGATAGTGCTTCTGGGAATAAATACGGACTTCGTCTTCAACCAGTTGCTGAAGTTTCGGGTCGAGGGCGTTCCATGCTCGCAGGTTGATGGTCAGGTCCATTAGGTCTACTGGTTGGTAAACCGACATGACGCCCGGAGGGCCCATCAAGATGTTGTCGGTGACCTGAGCAAAGCCCAGTTCCCAATTAACGGCGGGCCCCACATAGTCGGCCGCATCGATAGTACCTTTTTCCAATGCAGGGAAAATATCTGAGCCGGGCAGGCTGACCGACGACACGCCGAATTCGGCAAACACTTCCGCCACCATGCCACCGGGAAGGCGCATTTTTAGACCTTTGAGGTCTTCAAGGCTGTTAACTGGCTCTTTGGAGTGAATGATGTTGGCGTCGTGCTGGATAGGGCCGACATAGAACAGGCCGAATTTTTCATAGATTTCGCGGGTTTTTTCCAGCATGCCCAAGGCGTAGAACATGGTGTCCCACTGGTGTGGTTGATCAGGACCTCCAGGGTACGACGTCATAAATACCGAGGCCGGGATTTTGCCAGACCAGTATATAGTAAACGGGTTCATGCCTTGCAGTACGCCATTACGCACGGCATCGAACAGGCCATTGTTGTCGGCCGCAACCGCTTTGGCAGGAAAGCAGGTGAACTTGAGCTCGCCGCCACTTTTTTCTTCCATGCCGTCACACCAGCCTTTGAACAGGTCATAACCGACAGTGCCAGCGTCCCAAACGGACTGAATTTTCCAGGTGGTCGCTGCCTGAACGCTGCTGGCCAGCAATGTTGCACTGATGGCGGCGGACACCGCGAGGGTTTTTAGGAAGCCGCGACGATGTACCGCGCCTTCGTTCTCGATCTTGTGGTTGTTGTCAGTCATCGAAGAAACTCCAGATGCAGGGCTTTGTTGTTGTTGGAACCACTCTGTAGGATGAGCGCCAAACGAATTATTCGTGAGCACTTCACATTACAAGGTGACTTTCACATAGTTTATGGTTCGAAACGGCATTCAAGTCTAGTTTTTTGCTAACTGGTCAGACCAGTTTTTGTGGACAGGCACGCAGGCATCAGCCATATTCTTTGTCAGGCGCGCTATCCGCTAACCTAAACTTTTTTTCATGGGAGGCTGGTCTGACCAGTTGATTTCAGTGATGCAGGAAAAACCCATTCCCATGTCCCGGGCGGTCGCGTACCGCCTTGAACAACTGATTCTCGACGGCAGTCTTGCGCCAGAGCAGATGATTCCCTCCGAACGGCAGTTGGCAAGCCGTTTTGGGGTTTCTCGCGCCATCGTTCGGGAAGCCCTTCATGAGCTTCAGGGCAGGGGCATCATCCGAACACAGCATGGCAAAGGTTCCTTCGTGTCGCATATGGTGCCGGAGCCCGAGGGCAACGGCCCCTTGATGCAGATGTTCATGGAGCACTCCCGCACCCTTTATGATCTGTTCGATGTGCGACAGGAATTGGAGGGAAAGGCCGCGTATCTGGCGGCAGAACGCGCCACAGAAAAAGACCAGTACCAGATTACCAAAGCCTTCGAAGCAATGGAGAAAGCCGATCCGCTCACCAATGCGGACCTCGACCATGCTTTTCATCGGGCCATAGTGAACGCTTGCCATAACCCGGTGCTGATTCACGTGCTCAACAGCTTGAAAGACCTCATGTTGAACTCGGTGCAGGCGTCGGTGGCCAATCTTAGCCACCGGGATGCATTCAAGCAGCAGATCGACAAACATCACCGCCAGATCTACCATTCAGTCATCAGCCGGCAATCCAAGTGGGCCCAAAAGGCGGCTATGGCGCATGTGGCTCATGTTGCTGAAGCGCTCAGAGCCATCGAAACGCAGGAGCATGGGCTGATCCGTGCTTCCATTACGCCGTCTGCTTTTCGCCAAACCTGATATTTCTGGATGACATTCAATGCAGTTAATTAATGGAATCACTCTGCTTCTGATTTACCAGCTGGCAGGTGAAGTTAGCGTTCGGTTGCTGGGGTTGCCGGTGCCAGGTCCGGTCATGGGCATGGTCATGCTCTTTATAACGTTGATGATACGGGGCCGGATGGCCAAAGCCGTTGAGCCCGCGTCTACTGCTCTTCTGGGTCACCTTTCGCTGTTGTTCGTGCCAGCGGGTGTGGGGCTTATTGTGCATTTTAGCCGCCTTGGCAACGAGTGGTTGCCCATCAGTGTCACCCTTTTGCTCAGTACCATTATTACCATGGCGGTCACCGCTTTGGTGATGCAGTGGGTAACCCGGCTGACTGCCAGGCGGGGGCCGAGCCATGATTGAACCGGATCTGACACGAATATGGGTTTATCTGTCGGCGTCACCCCTTCTGGGTTTGACCATGACCCTGGTGGCCTACAGCCTGGCGCACCGCCTTTACCTGCGCTCGGGTTCCAATCCTTTGCTCAACCCGGTGGTTACATCGGTCACGGCGCTCATACTGTTTCTGCTGGCGACGGATACGTCCTACGATGATTACTTTGATGGCGCCCAGTTCGTGCACTTTCTGCTGGGCCCCGCCACCGTAGCGCTGGCGATTCCTCTGTACCAGCAATTCAACAAGCTGAAACAGGTGTGGCTGCCGGTCACCGTGGCGTTGGTAACCGGGGTGGTCGTTGGCGCGTTCAGCTCGGTGGCCATTGCCCGGCTGCTGGGCGCGAGCCTTGAAACCCAGTTGTCGCTGGCCCCCAAATCAGTAACGGCCCCGGTGGGTATGGCGATATCGGAACAGATCGGAGGCCTGCCTTCGCTCACGGCAGCTTTGGTGGTGGTGACCGGCATTATTGGCGCCGTTATTGGCTCGAAATTGTTCGATTTAATGGGTATTCGAGACGACAGCGTGAAAGGTATTGCCATGGGTATGACATCCCACGGTATTGGCACCGCCCGGGCGTTTCAGGTCAGCGCCCAGATGGGCGCGTTCTCCGGTCTTGCAATGGCGCTATCGGCTTTCCTCTACTCGGTTTTTCTGCCATGGATGTTGAGTATTACCGGTGTGCTTGGCTGAACGCACCCACTTCGATTAGATATCGGTTGGCCTTAATAATGCTGGTGGTTACGCCCGAATTTACCGAAGAGTTACGGGCAATGGGCGGGTCGTCCGCATTACGGTAAGCTTCGGAGTTGTGGAAGTGAGTATCGCCATCGAATTGTCGAAGAACCCTGTCAACTGAGCAGATGAAACCGGGGACAGATTTCAAATCTGTCCCCTATTGAAGTTCCCCGATCCCCATACTTATGTTTCCTGGCCGTGAGTTCGCCGTGACGGCTCCGGCTGCCACTCAATAAACCCCAAGACCCCTTGGCTGCGTTAACTTTTCGGTTTCCATGCTGTTATTGATGAGCCGTTGCTCTGACTGCGACGGCCGAGCCCCTCAGACATTCCGCTTGGCTATTTAAGGTCATCCTTTCCATCGTTCGATTATCGTCAATATTTTCTAAAAGTTCATTTTTTAAAAAACTAAATTACTAATTTTAAAGATTAATTAAAAAAATAGTATTTTGTATTTTGAAATTTAAGAAAACTGGCTTATGGTTTTTCAACGCATCGTTTTTCTTGCCCGTATAGCAAGATCGTTTCAAAAAACCGCAGCGAAGGAAATCTCACTATGATAAAAACAACACGTCTAACTCGTCACTGCTGTACTTGGTTAATGGCTCTAGGGCTCAGCACACCGCTATTGGCCAGCGCCGAAAACCTGCGCTTTGGAGGAAACTTCCCGAGCGATCACTCCAGCAGTCAGGCCATGGAGATTTTCAAGAAAGAGCTGGCCAGCCGCACCGATGGCGACGTTACCGCCCAGCTCTTTCCCAACATGCAACTGGGCGGCGCAAGCGAGAACATCGATCAGGTGAGTTCCGGAGCCGTCATGGGCACTTGGGTGGGCATAGCTTACCTGTCGCGAATAGTGCCAGAATTTGAGGCACTAAGCCTGCCGTTCGCCTTCGACAATCGCGAAGATGCCTTTCGCGTCATCGACGGCGAAGTGGGCAATATGCTCGATAAGAAATTGGCCGAAAAGGGCTTTACCGCCCTTGGCTATATGGAACTTGGCTTTCGCAATATCACCAACAATGTGCGACCGATTGCATCTAAAGCGGATTTTGAAGGGCTCAAGATTCGCCTGCAACCCAACCAGACCCACCTCGATACTTTCCGCGCCCTGGGTGCCAACCCCGTGTCCATGGGCATAAAGGAAGTTTACGGCGCGCTCCAGCAGGGCGTAATCGACGGTCAGGAAAATCCTTATAGCGTCATCGCCACACGGCGTCTCGACGAGGTGCAAAAGTATCTTTCTGATAGCCGCCACTTCTACGACTACATCGTTATCATTGCCAACCTGAAAAAATTCAAATCTCTCAGCGAAGACCAACAGCAAGCTGTTAAGCAAGCCATGGATGTCGCTGTTGAGTGGCAGCGCAGCAGAGCTGCCGAGGAAGCCGACACCGCACGTCAGCAGCTGATCGATCGTGGCATGGAATTCACCTCCCTTTCGTTGAAGGCTCGCGAAGAGCTGAGAAAAGCAACCCAAGGTGTGGTCGATGAATTGAAAGAAAAAATCGACGCGGAAATAGTCGAAAGCGTGCAAGCAGCGTTGAACAAATGAAACCTAAAACGCCCTGGCTGGAAGCGCATTCTTCCAGCCCGGCGCAACGTCGCTTTCTTGTGGCGATACTGGCGATCGATCGCACATCCTATTATGCAATCATTCTGGCCATGGGCCTGATGACGCTACTGGTATCGGCCCAGGTGTTTGCTCGTTTCGTGCTATCCACCTCAATCGACTCAGCGGATGAGCTATCGCGCTTGTTCTTCGTCTGGGCGATCTTTCTGGCCATTCCACACGGCATTAAGATCGGCATACACGTAGGTATTGACGCGGTAGCCAGCTTATTTTCCGAGACGTTTCAGCAGTATTTGTCTCGTTTAATGGCGTTGGCCAGCGCCGCTTTGATGTTGATCTTGGTATGGCTGTCGCTGGGAGCGGTGGGGGACAAATGGCAACAACTGATGCCCACCATTCCGGTGACCGCGGCCGTTTTTTATATCGCCGTGTTGATTAGTGCCGGGCACAGTCTGCTGCACCTGATCGTGCAAATTTTTCAAATCGAACCGTTGCCCAGCGCTCCCGCCGCGAGTGAGGAAGGAGAGACCTCATGACTTTAGCCATTATCATCACTTTCTTAGTTCTCGCCTTGCTGCGCATGCCGCTTGCCTTTGCCCTCGGCCTGGCCTCGCTGGTCGGGCTTTTCATCGGTGATATGGATTTTTCGGTCATGCCCCAGCGCATGATGCACTCCATCGACAACTTTCCATTAATGGCGATCCCGCTCTTTATGCTGGCCGGTGAATTGATGGTCGCCGCAGGCATTCTGCAACGCCTGGTTGACTTTGCTAACTCGCTGGTCGGCCGTGTGCACGGCGGTCTGGCCCACGTGGCGATTGTTGCGGGTATGGTGCTTGCTGCCGTCAGCGGCGCCGCCGTGGCCAGTGCCAGTGCCTTGGGCAGCGCCCTGATACCTTCTATGCGCGAGAAATATGGCACAGGATACAGCAGCGCGGTGGTGGCCTCTGCCGCCAACCTCGGGGCCATCATTCCACCCAGCAACGTCATGATCGTCTATGCGCTGATGGCAGGCTCGAGTGTCTCGGTCGGCGGACTGTTCATGGCCGGTGTGGTGCCGGGCATCATTCTGGCGGTCGGTTTCATGGGGC
This sequence comes from Marinobacter sp. M3C, assembly GCF_023311895.1. Classification (GTDB taxonomy): domain Bacteria; phylum Pseudomonadota; class Gammaproteobacteria; order Pseudomonadales; family Oleiphilaceae; genus Marinobacter. Next base: position 2,286,441 of record NZ_CP092284.1, on the reverse strand, counting down.
TTGCCTCGTTCATTTCAGCACGTCGGCGCTATCCCCTGAGCGAAGGCAGCATGGGGCTGAAGCATGTCCTCATCCAGACTTGGCGCGCTTTGCCAATCCTTTTGATGCCCGTTGTGATCGTCGGCGGCATCGTTGCCGGCGCTTTCACCGCTACCGAAGGCGCAGCGATTGCCGTGGTCTATTCGCTAATAATGGGTTTTTTCGTCACACGCCAATTACGGCTTTCCGATCTGCCCAAGGCCATGTTCAAAGCTGCGGTAACGGCTGCCATGGTCGGTGCTTTGATCGCTTTCGCTTCGACCATAACCTTCGCCTTCACCATTGACTTAATACCCATGCAGTTGGCCAATTGGCTGCAGGACTTCACCTCTGATCCGATGACTTTTTTGTTGTTGGTCATGGGTATATTGATCCTGGTAGGCATGTTCATAGAATCGAATGCCGCATTTATCATGCTGGTACCGCTGCTGGCGCCGATTGCCCTGTCCTACGGGATTGACCCTTTGCTGTTCGGCTTCCTGTTCGTGATGAATCTGGTCGTCGGCATGATGACACCACCCGTGGGCGTACTGCTGTTCGTGATGTGTGGTATTTCGAAGATCAGCCTTAATGAATTGATGAAAAGCGCTTGGCCTTTCATTGTTTTCCAGTACCTGGTGCTGGCAGCATGCATGCTTTTCCCCGACATCGTGACCTGGTTGCCCAGAACACTTGGTTATTGAAACAAACCAGACACCTTCGTATATACGAACCAAAGAGCCTGCCATGAAACTGCTAGTCATCAATCCCAATATTTCCCCAGACGTGACTCGCCTGATAGAGAATGAGGCCTCTCGCAGCATTCGCTCAGCAACCGAATTGACCATGGCCACCGCCCGTTTCGGCGTGGCTTATATCGAAACCCGGGCAGAAGCATTGATCGGCGGCTACGCTGCCATGCAAATCGCCGCGGAACTTTACCAGCAGCACGATGCAATCGTAGTCGCCGCTTTCGGCGACCCTGGCCTTGAAGCCTTGCGCGAGATCATGCCGATTCCTGTGGTGGGCATGACCGAGGCAGCGTTGATGAGTGCTTGCCAGCACGGTGGACGCTTCTCGGTCATCGCCATTTCGCAGCGTATACAGGCCTGGTACCGCGAATGCATCGCTTCCTACGGTCTAGAAGGGCGTCTGGCGAGCATCCGCGCCCTGGACGAGCCGTTGCAGCATATCGGCCGGGTACAGGAAAACCAGGGCGAGCGCCTGATCGAACTCGGCCGCCGCGCGGTAGAAGAAGATGGCGCCGACGTGCTGATTCTCGCCGGTGCCCCTCTTGCCGGTCTGGCCCGCTCAGTGGCCGACCGAATTTCGGTACCGGTCCTCGACGGTGTGACCTGTGCCGTGATTCAGGCTCAGGCCATGGTAGACATGGCAGTCAAGACGCCCTCCGCTGGTAGCTACACCCAACCCCCGGCCAAACCATGCAAAGGCCTTGGTTCCTCGCTTGCCGCATTGGTGGGCCGCCAACCTATGGATGAACCATTCACTTGATCACCAAGCGTTTATGCAAAGTGCTTATTCGCACTACGAGCTATATTCCGTGATCCAGACCGTGGTTTCGCCGCTGGCTGGTATGCCGATCGAGGCAAGCCGTATCGATCTCAATGACGATACCGCATCGGTCATTTTTGCGTATCGGCCGGATCGCCTGAAGCTGATCTGCGACACAGATACGAACTTTACGTTGGGCCGCGATTTCAAATACACCGATGCCAACTCGATCTTCGCGGCCGCCATGCTGAGTGCTGCCGCAGCAAGCCTCTTCAGGGATCTCATTTAACTATTTATCAGGAGGTTCTGCGAATGAGCACAACCAACAACACTCCCCTAACATCTGACACCGCTGAAACGGTGCTTCATCCGCGCCGCATTCAATTTACTTCTCTGGCACAGGGAGCTTATCAGATACTGCAGCAGATGATCGTTCATGGTGAGCTGGCTCCCGGTGCACGCATCGTTGAGCCGGCGCTGTGCGAACAACTTCAGATTTCTCGAACCCCGCTCCGCGAAGCGATCCGCATGCTGGCCAGCGACGGTCTGGTCGCAAGGCGGCCCAACCGAAACGCTGTGGTGACACTCATCGATTCCCAGGAGCTCGAATATCTGTTCGAGACTGAAGCCGGTATCGAAGGCCTTGCCGCGGAGCTAGCCGCGAGCCGAATGACCAACACCGACCTCAAGCAGCTGGAAACAATGCAGGAGCGGCTAGAGAAACTTCAAGCGAAAGGCGATCGCGCCGCTTATTTTACGCTCAACCAACGTATCCATGCCCTGCTAGTGGCCGGGGCCAAGAACCCGGTGTTGGAAGAAACTCACCGGCACTTGCTTGGTCGCCTTGAGCGGGCCCGTTATCTGGCTTTGAATAGTATCGACCGCTGGCAGGAGTCTACCGACGAACACCGTGCCATTCTGGAGGCGCTCAAGGATCGCAACGGTGAACTCGCTCAACGTCTGTTATCTGATCACGTTCGGCATACCGGCGAAGCGATTACTAGTAGCAACCGCTAGCGTGAGGATTTCCCATAGAGCCTTGGGTGATCGGGCCGCGCATCACCGCTGCTATTTTTCAAATCTAAAGGGAGGCTTTCATGCAGAAACACAACGATTTTAAAGTGCGTATGTTTGTTAATGGTCAGGCGCTGGCTGGCGGTTCCATAAATTTCGCGCTGGAAGACGGATCGGGGTCATTGAGCATGTGCCTAAGAGCGTCGGCGATGAGCCTGCCGGCCGTAGTCGATATCACGGCAAGCGGCGGTTGGCTTGTCTATTTGAAAAATCGACAGTCGAAGCTCTGAAACAAAGGCTGAATCTGTATCGAACGTATTTTTTGGCGGGATAAGACGTGCCGCCAGGACAGTATTCACAACGAAAATAAAGGCAGCAACATCATGCAGAACTTCGACACATTGATTATAAACGGCCGAATTATTACCGCTGTAGACTGCTACTACGCCGATATCGGCATCAGGGCGGGGCGCATCGTGGCACTCGGTCATCAGCTGGGCACGGCCGCTGAAGTCATCGATGCTGAAGGGTTATGGGTGTTGCCCGGCGGCATCGACGCGCACTGCCATCTGGATCAACCGCTCAGCGATGGCGCGGTAATGGCTGACGGCTTTTACACCGGTACGCGTTCGGCGGCTTGCGGTGGCACCACCACTGTGATGCCATTTGCAGCCCAGCAGAAGGGACAGAGCCTACGTGCAGCGGTAGAAGATTATCATCGGCGCAGCGATGGCCAAGCTTTCATCGACTACGCTTTTCACATGATCGTCAGCGATCCTACCGAAACGGTGTTGAAAGACGAGCTACCGGCGCTGATCAAGGAGGGCTACAGCTCTTTCAAAATCTACATGACCTACGATGACCTCAAGCTCAACGATCGCGAGATTCTCAAAGTTCTGGCGCTGGCGCGTCGCGAAGGCGCCATGGTGATGATCCATGCGGAAAACGCCGACTGCATCGCCTATTTGACCGAGATCCTCACTGAGAGCGGTAACACCGGGCCTTATTATCATAGCGTGGCACATTCGAGCATTGGCGAGCGTGAGGCATCCCACCGCGCGATCTCACTGGCAGAGCTGGTTGATGTGCCGGTACTGATCGTGCACGTTTCCGGCACCGAGACCATTGAGCAGATTCGCTGGGCACAGAACCGGGGGTTACGCGTCTATGGTGAGACGTGCCCGCAGTATTTGATGCTTACGGCTAAGGATCTGGATCGCGACGGGTTCGAAGGTGCCAAGTATGTATGCAGCCCGCCACCCCGAGACCCGGCAGCCCAAGAAGCGGTCTGGCAAGGGCTCGAATCTGGAGTTTTCCAGGTGTTTTCATCGGACCATGCGCCGTTCCGCTTCGAGGACCCCAAGGGTAAGAAGCTAAACGGTGAACATGCTCATTTTGAACACATCCCAAACGGCATTCCCGGTCTCGAGACACGCCTGTCGATCCTGTTTTCTGAAGGGGTGGTGAAAGAGCGTATCGACGTTACCCGCTTCGTGGCGCTGACCGCGACCAACCCCGCCAAAATCTACGGGCTTTATCCACGCAAGGGCACCATTGCGATCGGCAGCGACGCCGATCTGACATTGTGGGACGCGACGGCGAAAAGCACCATACGCAACGCCGATCTGCATCATGCCGTGGACTATACCCCTTACGAGGGGCTTGAGCTGACCGGCCGCCCAATGCTGACACTTTGCCGTGGCCAAGTCGTATCCCGGGCCGGCAAGCCCGAGGGCGAGGCCGGTTACGGTGAGTTTCTCAAGTGCGACACACCACAGCCGGCGCGTCCACGGGGCAACGCCAAGGGGTTCTGAATATGACGCATGACGAGATCATAACCGCCGGCGCCCAACGTCTGATCGAGGCCTACGAGCGACACACTCAGATCCCGCTGCCCGAGGATATTCCGCTGACCGAAGTGCAGGACGCCTATGGCATTCAGGAGCGGGTGTCGGCGTATTTAGGTACGCCCTCAGGCTGGAAACTCGGTGGCATTATCAAAGGCGAAGCGCCACGATTCTCGCGGTTGTTTAGTGAACACAGCCGCCACTCGCCGGCGCGCCTTGCGCGGAAAGACTATCATAGGGTGTTTCTCGAACCGGAGCTGGCCGTCGTGCTGGGGGGCGACTTACCGGCGCGGGGCGCACCCTACACATTGGAGGAGATAGCCGCCCAAGTTGCCACCCTGCACGCTGCGATCGAGGTGGTCGATAGCCGTTTTGAACGCTGGCCCGATGTGCCGCCATTATGGCAACTCGCCGATGGACTGAGTCATGGCGGCTTCGTGCTGGGCAGCGGCGTTGATGGTGGAAACTTGCGGCAGATGAAGGACGCCGCCTATCGCTTGTCGCTAGATGGCGACATCGCCTTGTCGGGCCGTGGTGAACACCCCGGCGGCGATCCCGCACTATTGTTGATGCAGATGATCAACACCCGTATTGCCGCCAGTGGTGTGGGGTTTCAGGCAGGTGAAGTGATCACTACCGGCACCTTTAATGGCGTGCTGGAAATGCAGCGCGGCCAAAGTGCTCGATTAGTGTTCGAGGCAATAGGCGAGGTGGAGTTGACTCTTGACTGAAAACGGGATGGGTTGAAACACGCTATTTTCAGGTGTGCGCCCTTGTTTTAAAGAGCTACCTAAATTATTTTAGAGCGAGTGATCAAAAACTCAAACCAATAATAGCCTCTGGTCGCGAAAAAATCAGCCAGCCAGAGATGGAGCCTTCTTATATGATCCGTTTCTATTTCCATCCGACCCCCAATCCGGCCAAGATCGCGCTCTTCCTGGAAGAAGCCGGTCTGGATTACGAGGTAATACCGACCGACACCAGTAAAGGCGAGCAACACACCCCCGAGTTCCGAGCCATCAACCCCAATGGCAAGGTGCCCGCGATTGTGGATACCGACGGCCCGGGTGGAAACGCCGTGCGGGTTTTCGATTCCACCGCCATTTTACTGTATCTCGCCGAGAAAACCGGGCGCTTTAATGGCGCGCCAGAAGATCGCGGGGAACTGCTGTCTTGGCTTTCTTTCATCGGCACGGGCCTTGGTCCCTTCTCCGGTCAGGCGGTGCACTTTCAACTCGCGGCTCCGGAAAAACTACCCTACGTTATCAACCGCTATCGTCGGGAAGCCGAACGTCACTACCAAGTACTGGAAGATCACTTGAACGGCCGGGAATACATCGTTGGCAATGACTATTCTATCGCTGACATGTCCGCCTGGGGCTGGATCAACATGGCGGAGCGTGTGTTTTCAGGCGACGATAACCCACTGGCGGCATTTCCCAATATCAAGCGTTGGTTCGAGCTTATCGAAGACAGGCCAGCGGCGAGTCGCGCACGTCTGGTCGGCACTGACCACCCGTTCAAGAAAGAGCGGGACGAAGAGACGCTGCGTGCACTCTTTCCGTCGAACTATTAATCTACCGTCCGGTCGGTAGGTTTTTATCTTGAGCTGAGACGGATACAACAGCATCTCAATGCGTCGCTTTTTCCGACGACTGACGGCTGCGATTTCCTTAACCGGCGGTCGGCTATTTTGTCCCAGAATACTTCGGCGTCGCCGGTAACTTTGTCCCACTCTTCTTTGGGCAGTGACGTGAGCTCAAGCTTCCCGCCTTCTACACGGAGTTTTGCTTCTCCCGCCCAGTACCATACGTTGCGGTAATAGTGTGACTGGTCGATTGTGGACCGGAAGAGCGCCTGCAGATGTGGCGGCACCTTGTTCCAGCTTTCAGTGTTGGCAAAGTAAAAGCCACACCATGCACCGGTTATCGAATTGGTGAGTGCGTAGTTGCAAACGTCTGCCCAGCCAACTTCATAGGCCTCTGTGAAACCGCACCAGGCCACGCCATCAAGCTCGCCGGTCTGCAGTGCTACTTCAACGTCATCCCAGGGCACAGTCACTGGAATCAATCCGTACTGTGACAGGAACTTACCCGCTGTTGGTACACCGAAAACGCGTTTGCCTTTCATGTCGACGGGCGAGGCCATGGTAGCGTCGTCAGACTGAAAAGCATCGATCGTGCCGCGTTGCATGGCTCGAAAAAGCTCCACTTTATGGGCTTCGTCCGAGCGACCTCGAAATGACCTTTGGCACAGGTGCTTTTCTGCTCGGAATTAACCACTTTGACGGTAGCAAGCTGAGCAACGCAGACCGTTGGCTGGCAGAAATCCGGAGAGCCGCCAGTTTTTGCGTTGGAGGGTGGTGTGTATTCGGCAGCCTCCAAAGGGCTGATTTTCGTGCCTGCTCTTTCTGGTCTCGCCTGTCCACATTGGGATAGAAGCGCGAGAGGGAGCTGGATGGGACTGTCGCTGCACACAACGGCGACCGATATGGTGCAGGCCGTTCTGGAGGGTGTTGCTTTTCGCACTGCGGAAGTGTTTCTGGCCCTTGAGCGTAACCAACCCGTCACCGGAAGAATTTCACTGGATGGCCGGATGACCGAGAATGCTTTTTTCGTGCAGTTTTTATCGAATGTGCTGCAGCAGAATAGATTCAGGCTATGTGGCTCGTCAGCGAGTTATCACCTCGGGCGAGTCTTGCGCTTCGCTTCAGGAGTTATTCACTGCGGCTCGCACTGCTACTGCAGCCTTCGCAGGGTCGGCCCGGAAACCCACCTCGACCATTTCGAAATGACCTACTCTTGCCTCCGGGATCGGTTCATGGGAAAGTCGAAAGGGTCATGGAATTGCTCACCGGTTTGTCGGATAAGCGTGCCCAGGGGCAAGGTCTTGAGATCGGCAACCGTCTGGAAAATCTGTTAAAGAAGGTGGCATTCTGATGCGCAACCACCAATCAGTAGCACTCCTTCCTATTTACAACGGAGGCTGATATGGCAAGTTTTTCCCATACTGTCGGTGCCATCACCTACCGCTTCGACGACCTGAAAGACGTTATGGCCAAGGCCAGTCCAGCTCGCTCCGGGGACTTTCTGGCGGGTGTTGCGGCGTTAAACGATGGCGAACGAGTTGCGGCACAAATGGCCCTGGCAGACATTGAGCTGAAGCGCTTTTTGCACGAAGCATTAATTCCCTATGAAACCGATGAAGTCACCCGACTGATCATCGATACTCACGACAAAGCCGCGTTTTCCGCTGTTAGCCACATGACAGTGGGTGGCTTTCGCGACTGGCTACTGAGCGACGCCGCTGATGAGCAAAGTCTGCGCGCTCTGGCACCGGGCCTGACGCCGGAGATGGCCGCCGCCGTATCGAAGATCATGCGCGTGCAAGACCTGATCCTGGTAGCACAGAAAATCCGCGTAGTGACCCGGTTTCGCAGCACCGTTGGCCTGCGTGGTCGGCTTTCGACACGCTTGCAGCCCAATCACCCCACCGACGATCCGGCAGGGATTGCGGCGAGTATTCTTGACGGTCTGCTTTATGGTAATGGCGATGCGATGATAGGGGTCAATCCGGCCACTGACAGCACCTCTTCAATTTGCGCCATGCTGGAGATGCTCAATGCGGTGATTCAGCGCTACGAAATTCCCACCCAGGCCTGCGTGCTGGCTCACGTTACCACCTCCATCGAAGTGATTAACCGCGGCGTGCCATTGGATCTTGTGTTTCAGTCGATTGCTGGCACCGAGGCGGCAAACGCAAGCTTCGGTGTGAGTCTGAACATTTTGCAGGAAGGTTACGAGGCGGGGCTGTCATTAAACCGCGGCACGCTTGGGCGAAACCTCATGTACTTCGAAACTGGTCAGGGCAGTGCGTTATCGGCCAACGCTCACCACGGTCTGGACCAGCAGACCTGCGAAGCCCGAGCTTATGCTGTCGCCAGGCATTTCAACCCGTTTTTAGTTAACACTGTGGTCGGCTTCATCGGCCCGGAATATCTTTACAACGGTAAGCAGATCATCCGCGCAGGCCTTGAAGACCACTTCTGTGGAAAACTGTTGGGTGTGCCTATGGGTTGCGATATTTGCTACACCAACCATGCCGAAGCCGATCAGGATGATATGGACACTCTGCTGACTCTGTTAGGCGTAGCCGGAATCAACTTCATTATGGGCATTCCTGGCTCCGATGACATCATGCTCAACTACCAGACGACGTCCTTCCACGACGCTCTTTATGCACGCCAGACCTTGGGCCTGAAACCTGCGCCAGAATTCGAAGAATGGCTGGCGAAAATGGGTATTTTTACCCAAGCTGATGGAAAAGTGCACTTTGGCAACAGCCTGCCACCGGCTTTTCGCAAGGCTCTAGCGCAATTGAAATGAGTGAGCACGTCATGGACAAACCGACCACTGATAACCAGAACAGGAACCAGAGCCCTTGGCGGCAACTGCGCAACCTCACGTCGGCACGGATTGCCTTGGGTCGCGCCGGCACCAGCATGCCCACAGCCGCGCAACTGGAGTTCCAGTACGCCCATGCTCAGGCCCGTGATGCTGTGCACCTGCCCTTCGATCACGTTGGGCTTAGCGCTCAACTTGCCGAGCACGGGCGTGACAGTCTGTTGCTACACAGCGCCGCCAGTGACCGCCACAGCTACCTACAGCGTCCAGACCTGGGGCGCCGTTTGGATGATGAATCTGCTCAGTTACTGAATCAGCATCGTGCGGACAACCCAGCGGGTTACGACCTGGCTATTGTGGTGGCAGATGGCCTCTCGGCCCTGGCAGTGCATCGCAATGCCATGCCGATGCTGAAGCATATTGAAGAACAGGCCCTGGCTGAGGGCTGGAGCTCATCGCCCGTCGTACTTGTCAGCCAGGGCCGGGTAGCCGTGGCCGACGAAGTGGCTGAACGGCTCGGCGCGCGTATGGTGGTTATCCTGATTGGTGAGCGACCTGGCCTGAGCTCACCAGACAGCCTGGGTTTGTACTTCACCTACGCACCCAAGGTCGGCCTGACCGACGCTTACCGCAACTGCATCTCTAATATCCGCCTGGAAGGTTTGAGCTACCCGATGGCCTGCCATAGTCTGTTTTATTTGATGCGCGAGGCCTGTCGCCGTCAGCTGTCGGGGGTTAATCTAAAGGACGACGCTGAAGAACCACTATTGGCAGGTGCCGGCAAGAGCGGGAACTTTTTACTCGGTTGAGTGTTAGTGAACGTCTGATTATTGACCAGGCAAAATCATTGCAAGTTCTGAAAGGCACTTTTCACGTGGGCAGCCAAAGCGTTATTGAGGGGATTGGAGCCTCTGCGCACGAGTGCCAGCTGATAACGGCCTATCTCTGGCAGGTCGTCGCTGACAATCTGTTTGAGCGGTAACCGCACAAGGCTCAGGGGGAAAGGCGCAACGGCAAGGTCTGCAATCATCGCAGCTTCCTGGCCGGAGCAGTGCTCGCAGGTGTAGGCGATCCGGTATGGCGTGCCAGCGTTTTCCAGGGCGAGTAATGTCATCTGGCGCCATGCGCATCCCTCGTGAGCCACCGCAATCGGCAGGGGCCTGTCCAGATGCGCAGACGAACCCTCTTTGCCTGCCCAAACCAGTGGTTCTTCATGCACAACCTCGCCACGAATGCCCCTGACGCGTTCGGACACAGTCACCAGCACCATGTCGAGTTCTCCCGCGTCCAGCTTTGTCAGATTTTGCTTGCTTGAACCGACAACAACATCCACCAACACAGCCGGATAGGAACGCGCAAACTGGGCGAGTACCTCGGGTAGAATTCGAGTACCCACATCATCTGAGGTACCAAAACCCACCTTGCCCTCCAGCGCGGGTGCGATGAAATGCTCTACCGCTTCCTGGTTGAGTCGCAATAGCCGACGGCTGTATGCCAGTAACACCTCACCGTCGTTGGTTAACCGCACCTGACGCGGCTCGCGAATAAACAGACGTTTGCCCAGGATTTTTTCAAGTTGCTTGATTTGCATGCTCAACGCCGACGGCGTTCGGTGGACGACTTTTGCCGCAGCGGTAAACGTGCCACATTCTGCAATCGCGACAAACGTTCTGAGCACCTCATTATCGAGCAGCGGCATCGTCACCTGATTACATCTCCTAAAAAAGCATTGGCATTTGACTTAAGTATATCTGAAGGCAGAGTTAAATTCTTTTCGTTTGATTGAATGCAGAGAAGCCGCCATCATGCTGGCATAAACCAATGAGGTAGGCACGTTTGCAGACCTCAACCATTCATTTGGGTTAAAAACTCATACAAGGAGGAACAGCGATGCTAGGCTCCCATAAGAATGATCAGACAATCAGAATGCACGCCGCTACCTTGGTGGGTAGCTATTCCCGGCGCCAACAGTTTCGGCGCATGGCGCTGACGCTGTTGGCCGAGAAAGACAACACGCTGGCGGACCTGGGTTATAAGCGCTGGGAAATAAACGTGGCACTCAAGCTGCCGCTTCGGACCGATGCCATGGCTTTTCTGGAGCAGCACCGGCGAGCCTCAGGACTCGAAAACGACAACGAGAGCCTACGCTTTATGAAGGCTGGCAAACGTCCTCGCGGAGTTTATCAGTATGCTTGAAGCAGGCTCAATCTAAAGCGTGACTCGCTGAGCAAGCCCATGCGCTTCGGCAAGACTCGCGGCTGCTGAGGCAACCGCCAGGTCTTGAAGTCCGACACCGGTGCCATCGAATAAAGTGATTTCCTGCTCTGATTTCCGGCCCGGATGGGAACTGTTGATAACCTCTCCTATGGGCGTGATTTGCTCGACGAACAAGATCGCTGCCGCCACAGCATGCTGGGCTTCACCGATACTGATCGACTGGGCAATTTCGTCGGTGAAGACCGTTGCTTGCGCCAAAAGTTGTTGATCGACTTCTTGCTTTCCCTTGGTATCCGTACCCATGCATGCGAGGTGCGTGCCGGGCTTTATCCAGTCGGTTTGTAGGAGAGGTTCAGAGGCTGACGTTATGGTGATGATAACATCCGACTGAGCCCCCAGTGCCTGCGGGGAAACGGCCTCGAAGGGTAGGCCGTGTTCCTTGCACACGTCCGCCAGCCGAGCCAAGTGCTCAGGGTGGGCATTCCAAGCCACTACTTTCGCGAAGTCGCGCTGCTCCAGCGCTGCGCGTAGCTGAAAAGTCGACTGAAAGCCTGCACCGATGATGCCCAGCACTTTGGCATTCTTTCGGGCTAGATGGGCAATCGACACAGCGGACGACGCGGCGGTGCGAACGGCGGTCAGATAATTGCCACCCACCAGGGCCTTGAGTTGTCCGGTATCCGGGTCGAACAGCGCCACGGTTGATTGATGATTGGTTAGCCCCTGAGCGGCGTTGCCGGGCCAGTAGCCGCCCGCTTTTACACCTAGGACCAATCCTTCGCGGTCAAAACCGGATTTGAAGCCGTAGAGGGCGCCGGCATGTCCGATCGCTTCCCGCACTACGGGGAAATTGTAGGCGCTCCCTTTGGCCGTAGATGAGAATACCGACTCAACTGCCTGAAAGGCTTCACGACGGCCAATCACTTTCTGGCAGGCGTCTTCGCTTACGATCAAAATCTGGTGCGGTTGAGTTAATGCTTTGGGCGAGGTTTCCATCGTTAGTCTCCTTTGTCATTTTAGCCAGTCTCCGAATCGCGTCCGGAGGGCTGGCGCAGGCTGAATCAGAACATCTTGCCGCGGGCGCTGACGGGCCAGAGCGTTTCGACCTTGCCGTTGCGAACGCCGACGTACCAATCGTGGACGTTGCAAGTCGGGTCGCAGTGCCCCGGTACGAGTTTGAGTTTTTCGTTTATCTTGAGTACACCCTGGGGGTCACTGATGACGCCATGCTCGTCTGAGCACTTGACGTATTCGACGTCGTCGCGGCCAAAGATCAACGGCAGGCCACTGTCCACAGATTGAGCTTTGAGACCCGCATCGCAGATAGCTTTATCGGCCTTGGTGTGGCTCATAACGCTGGTCAGAATGAAAAGTGCGTTCTGCCATTCGCCCTGATCGATGCGCTTGCCGTCTTTGTCCAGAATGCGGCCATAGTCGGCGTCCATAAACGCGTAGGAGCCACATTGCAGTTCGTTGTAAACGTCCGAGTTGCTCTCGAAATAGTAAGAGCCGGTGCCACCGCCAGAGACAAGTTCCGGCTTCAGGCCTACCGCCGTCAAACCATCCACTGCGTCTTGCACCATGGCAATGGCTGCATCCAGTTTTGCCTGGCGCTCGTTGTAAGACTCCATGTGCTGCATGGCGCCCTGATACGCCTGGATTCCGGTGAACGTGAGGTTGGGTGCGGCATCGATGGCTTGGGCGATCGTGACCACATCCTCAGTGGAGTTCACCCCGCAACGGCCCGCACCGCAGTCAATTTCGACGAAGCAGTGCAGTTCGGTACCATGCTTTTGGCACGCCATTGATAAATCCGAAACGTTAGCAACGTCGTCGACGCACACAATAATACGTCCGCCATATTTTGGCAGTTGGGCAAGGCGATCAATTTTCAGTGGATCACGCACCTGGTTGGACACCAGCACGTCCTTGAAACCCGCGCGGGCGAACACTTCGGCTTCAGAGGGTTTCTGGCAGCAGACCCCAATGGCGCCCCCTAGGTCTTCCTGCAGTCGTGCCACATCAACGGACTTGTGCATCTTGCCGTGTAATCGGTGGCGCATGCCGTGTGCTTTGGCGTAATCGCCCATTTTCTTGATGTTGTGCTCGAGTGCGTCCAGATCGAGGATCAGGCACGGGGTCTGAATCTCGCTTTCGTCCATGCCAATGGCGGCGGGGATGTTGTAACCAACTTCCAGTTCTTCAGGGCGTATAAATGTTGTCATGGTATGCCTCCTAATCGATGTTTTTTTTAGGTCCAGGGAAGTGTGTCCAGATCCACATTTCCGCCGGTGATGATCACGCCCACCCGTTTACCCCGGAAGATCTCGGGGTTTTTCAGTATGGCGGCCAGGGGAACTGCGCAGCTGGGCTCGATAACAATCTTCATTCGTTTCCAGGTCAGCTTCATGGCGTCGATGATTTCCTCCTCGGTCGCCGTGAAAATGTCTGAGACGAAATGGCTTACAAAATGCCAGGTCAGTTCCTTCAACGGCACTTTCAAACCGTCTGCTACGGTACCGTCTGGGCCAGAAATTGCTGCAGTTGAGCAATTGTCTGCATTCGGATATTGACCTGCGAGGGGTCTCGCTGCCTTACATGCGGGAATTGTGTGACCGACTGGGCGAAACTATCAATCTCACGATTAGGGAAGGTGATGTAGTGATTTATTTTGAAAAGGTGACGCCGAATCGCATGATGCATGTAAACCAGATCGTAGGTAGCCGCGCACCTTTGCATGTTACCGCTGTAGGCAAGCTCATGCTGGGCCTTGCGGGAGAGGATGAGATTGAGAGCTACGCCCGGCGAACCAATCTACCTGCCTATACACGCAATACGCTGTCCTCATTGAACACGCTAGCGGACGCCTGTATGACCGACATTCGTCAGGGCTATGCACTGGATAACGAAGAAGCTGAGATTGGCGTGGGTTGTATTGGCGTCCTGCTTTTCGAAAAGTCCGGAAATGTGAGCGCGGGGCTGTCCATTTCCGCGCCGATCGAGCGGAGAAAAAATGAATGGATCGGTGAGTTGAGGAAAGCCGGGGAGGAGATTTCCCGGCATTTAGGGTACCGGCCCGGTTAACGCCCTGGTGTGCCCGCGACGGCTCAGAGGCGAAGTGGCTGGGAGAGTTGCTCTGGATTAGTCGGTTATCATCCCCGTCAGATTGGCGGCCTCCAGCTTATGACCTAAGTGACTCCGGAGAATGTTGCCAAGACGTTCCCCATCGCGATTCTGAAGAGCCTCAATCATGTGTTCATGGTCGTTCACTGCTTTGTGCCAGTAAGCGTCGGTCATCTGCGCGGAATAGCGGATTCGTTTAATACGTTGGCTAAGGTTGTTATACATTTCCAGAAGTACATCATTCTTTGACGCCAGCATGATGCATTCATGAATTTGCTGGTTGGCGCGGAAGTATTCCTTGAGTTCACCACGATGAAAATGCTCGACCATTTTATTGTGAAGCGTCTGAATATGAGCGACTTCAGCATCACTGATGTATTGGCAGGCCGTTTCACCGGACAACCCTTCCAGGGCACCCATGATGTCGTAGGTGTGCTCGACGTCCTTCGCGGTTAAGCGGGTTACCCGGGCACCGCGATTCGGCAGCATTTCAATCAGACCTTCGGATTTCAAAACTTTCAACGCTTCGCGGAGGGGCGTTCTGGAGATGCCGAACTTTTCGCAGAGCCCTTTTTCGGAAATTTTCTCTCCAGGCGCCAGTGTACCGAGTTCGATCAACTCCCTGATTCTGTCTGCAGCTTCTTGATAAAGAACTCTATGTTGTATCTTTTCCATATGACCTTTTCTTAAGACAAGTAGTGAGTTGCCGGCAATTTTCGTGCGGCAGTTGTATCTCAGGATGGAATCCTGTAACTAAACTGTGCGCTGCATTCAGAATTCAAAATAAGGTACAGCGCGGCGCTTTGCAAGGCTCAGAGGCCTTAAATGCCCTTTTGCGGTGATGGTACTCCATTCGTTCTGTATGTTCTGGGAACGTGAGTGTTGCGCCATCTCCCGCGACCGGGAACTTCTATGTGGATTTGCTTACCTTGAATGATCCAGGGAAATTATATGGCAGGTAAAGTTTTTCGATCCAGCGTAAAAATTACACGGGCGCAGGCGCGCCAAATCGTAGACGGTGCATTTGCTGTGGCGCGAGCCCGGGATATGGATCCGCTGACGGCATTTGTTATGGATGGGGGCGGCAACATGATTGCCGCCGAACGGGAAGATGGCTGTGCACCGCTGCGTCTTCCTGTCTCAAGAGGCAAGGCGTTTGCTGCTTTAGGGAATGGTGCTTCCAGCCGAACGGTGGGGGAGCGCAACGAGCAACGGCCAGCTTTTTTGGCGTCAGTTGCGGCTGCTGCGGACGGCCATTTCGTACCGGTAGCGGGCGGTGTATTGATTCTTGATCCAAACGACGAGGTTATCGGAGCAGTGGGGATTAGCGGTGCTTCTTCAGATGAGGATGAGCAAGTAGCGATTGCCGGCATTGAAGCTGCAGGTTTTAAGGCAGGAACCGCTCCCGACTGAGACTGAGAGCGGTCATGGCTCGTTTTTAAAGCGAAAAATGACCGCGTTCATTTTGTTCAGGTTCAGAAAGAGGATTGCGGCTTAAGTGTGCCCATTATTTGGCGGAATTATCTAATCTCTCCTATGCACCAAAGCGTGTTGGCACTGGCCCCGCGTCGTAATTAGACTAAAGTATAATATAGAATTATGAATTATGAATTCATATTTGGAGTGTGGTTGGCCCAAACGTCTTACCGGAACAATGGATTTTGGTGCAGAAATTGATGGGTCAGGCTCGCCGATCATCTTTAAAGGTGGTATGAGACGGCAACACGGTCATTTTGGAGAGATTTAACTATCGACGGTTTTGCTTGCAAATAAAAACAATGAAATATCGGAGACCAGTATGAAAATCTTGAAGACAGCATTGCTCGCTTCGGTGTTTGCGCTAGGTGTACAAGCCGCGCAGGCAGCAGAGACCCAGATCAAGTTTGGTCATGTAGGGGGTCCGGGATCTTTATTCGAAAAATCAGTCAACGAATTCGCAAGAATTGCCAATGAAAAGCTGGAAGGTAAGGCCGAGGTCATACCTTTTGGTTCCAGTCAGTTAGGCAGTGACTCCCAGATGCTGAATAAACTGAAACTGGGTACGTTGGACCTCGCTTTGCCCTCGTCCGTCATGAGCAGTGTCGCACCCGAATTTTCGGTGTTTGAAATGCCCTACCTGATTGAAGACAGGGAGCACATGAAGCGCGTACGGGATGAACTCGTGCGGGACGTGCTTTACCAGGCTGCAGAAGACAAAGGCTACCGAGTTATTGGCGTTTGGGAGAACGGCTTTCGGCAAATAACCAACAATGTCCGGCCTATCGTTGTGCCTGCGGATCTGGATGGCATCAAGCTAAGGACCCCCAACGGGGTGTGGCGCGTTGAGATGTTTCAAAGCTATGGTGCGAGTCCTGCCCCAATGGCACTTTCCGAAGCCTTCGTTGCGTTGCAGACAGGCGCGATGGACGGCCAAGAGAATCCTCTGGTCCAAATCTACTCCCAACGATTCCACGAGGTTCAGGATTACCTGTCAATAACCAATCACGTTTACACACCCGCCTATGTATTGGCTGGCGCCCGCTGGAGCCGACTGCCTGAGGATGTCAGAAATGTGCTGATTGAGACAGCTCAAGAAGTGGAAGCCTTTGCACTTGAACAAGGCGAAATGCTTGATAACAGTCTGGTCGAAAAAATGAAAGCTGAAGGGATGCAGGTAAACAAAGCAGATCAGAAAGCATTTGTTGCCGGCTCAGACGCGATCTACAAAAAGTTCGCTGATGAAGTAGAAGGCGGTCAGGAAATGCTGGATAAGGTTAGTCAGCTCCGCAAGTAATAAAGGACGATTCCTGTCTGTTGTGCATGGTTCGCGATCACTGCGCGGATCATGTGTTGCACGTAGGTACTAGCCGGCTCTCGTGTTTCAGGGGATATAAATGAATTCACTTACAAATTTTAAAAACGCTTATTTCAAGTTTCTTGAAGTTATTGTCGTTGCCATAATGATTGCTCTGGCATCGGTTGTTACCGTAGGTTTTCTCTCGAGACTTGTTGGTTCACCGTTTAGTTGGTATGACGAAGTCGCCTCTGTGGGTTTGGCCTGGCTGACTTATTATGGTGCCGCACTCGCTGCAGCCAAGGGTGCTCACATTGGTTGCCCGACCGTTGTTAACTATTTCCCCCCCGCAATCCGGTTGCCCATTGCGTTAGTCGCTGAGGCAATCACCATCGGTTTCTTTGTTTTACTCGCCTATACCGGCACGCAAGTCGTCCTGATCCTTGAGGGGTCAACGCTTATCAGTTTAACCAGTGTGTCCGTGCAGCTAACACAATCTGCAATTCCTATTGGGGCTGTCCTCTTTATTATCGCCGAGCTCTTACATCTGCCAGAAGTGATCGCCAGCGCCAAAGGTGATGGGTTCATAGACCATGAACTGGAAGAAGCGGGCCTAACCTACGACAAGGCTTCAATAACTACTAAATAGTAGCCTTGAGCGAGCCCAGGAGAATAATAAAATGATCATTTTTTTCATGTTTGTTGGTCTGATATGTCTGATTCTGATCAACGTGCCTGTAGCGATAGCGCTAGGTATCGTTGGTGCTGTTGCAACTGTCAGTAGTTATGGAGTCTCGGCACTACCCAATGTCGCGATGGTAATGTTTGATGGTGCGACGAAGTTCCCGCTCATTGCGATTCCGCTCTTTATATTAGCGGGTGCCATTATGAACGCCTCTAGTATCTCGCGGCGGTTGATTGATCTTGCATCGGCAATGCTTGGTTTTATAAAGGGCGGGCTGTCTATGGTTACCATAGGCGCCTCAATATTTTTTGCAGAAATTTCGGGGTCAGCTGTCGCGGGAGTTTCTGCTATCGGCAGTATTATGATCCCGGCGATGAAAAAGAAGGGCTATTCGAAGGAGTTCTCGGCGGCTATTTCATCCTCGGCGGCGAGCCTGGCGATTATACTGCCGCCATCCATCCCCATGATTCTTTATGCCGTAATGTCCGGCGTTTCTGTGGTTAAAATGTTTGTCGCCGGCATTTTGCCCGGGATATTGGGAGCTCTGGGCTTAGCCGCCATGTGTTACTACCTGGCGAAAAAGAATAACTTTCCGTCGGAAGGTGAGTTCCGGGCCAAAAAGCTCTGGGAAGCGTTCAAGGGTGCGATTTGGGCATTATCGATTCCGGTTATTATTCTGGGTGGTATATTTGGCGGGATCGTAACTGCGACCGAAGGTGCTGCACTGGCCGTTGTTGTTGCCATCTTCATCAGTACCGTTGTCTACCGTGAGTTCAACCTGCGTATCTTCTACAAATCCTGTCTCGATGCGGGCGTTCAAACGGCTGTGGTTATGCTTCTGGTGGCGAGCTCCGCTGTCGTGGGGCTTTATCTCACCGAGACTCAGCTTCCACAGCAGCTCGCCAATTCCATCAGTGACATGACCGACAACAAGTACATCATCTTGGCGTTGCTCAATGTCGTCTTCCTGATTCTGGGCATATTCCTGCATTCTGCCGCCGCCATCATCCTGGTGGTTCCAATCGTTCTTCCGCTAATTCTCGCGGTGGGTATTGACCCGGTCCACTTCGGTTTGATCGTTACATTGAATCTGGCCATAGGCCAACAAACACCCCCTGTGGCGAGCGTATTGATTGCTTCGTGCTCCATTGCGAAATCTGATATCTGGGCGACTTCGCGCACCAACCTCTGGTTTCTGGGTGTGCTGTTCGCGATTCTCATCATAAATACCTATGTTCCAGCCTTTGCATTGTCATTGGTGAACCTGGTTTATGGCACCTAATAGCTGAAGGGGATATGAAATGAATAAACCTGACCAAGGCAGTGTCGACTGCAAGGTAAGCCAAGGGGTGGCCTGGGTTGGCTTCAATCGCCCAGCAAACCGCAATGCAATGACGTGGAGTATGTACGATTCACTGGAGCGGATTTGTGAAGAGATGGACGGGAAAGCTGAGGTAAGCGCTGTCGTTTTCTATGGCTACGGTGGGGAAGCATTCGTAGCCGGAACGGACATCAAGCAATTTGCTGATTTTGACCACGGTGATCAGGGCATTGCTTATGAACGCCGTATTGACAGTGTGCTCCATAGCCTGGAAACCATGAAAACGCCGACCATCGCGCTGCTTGAAGGTTTTTGTGTCGGCGGTGGAGCAGCTATTGCGCTTGCTTGCGATTTTCGTTATTGCACGCCCTCGCTGAAGTTCGGGGTACCGATTGCTAAAACCCTGGGCAATTGCCTGTCGGTCACCAACGTTTCACGCCTGATGGATCTCGTGGGTATCCCCCGAACCAAGGAGATTCTGATGGCGGCAAAACTGATCGAGGCACCGGAGGCCGCGTCCTTTGGGTTAGTCAGCGAGGTTTTTGAAGCCGATGTCATCAGGGATGAGGTCGACAAAAAAGCGCAGGCTTTCAGTCAGCGAGCGCCTTTGACGGTGCAGGCCGCCAAAGAAATTATCAACCGCGTGCTCGCACACAGACGGACGGCTGCGGATGTCAGTGATGACTGGGTGAGAACCTGCTATGCCAGTGCCGACTTCAAAGCAGCGGTCAATAAGTTCGTCACCAAGACGCCGTTTGAATGGACCGGCAAATAGGTTGCTTACTGAACAGCTTTTCCAACATGGAGAAAACACATGCTTCCCTTGAAAAACATAAAAGTTCTGGATGTCTCGCAAATCATGGCCGGGCCTTATTGCACCATGGTGCTTGGTGACATGGGGGCAGAAGTCATTAAGGTGGAAAAGGCCAATGGTGGCGATGACAGCCGACAAATGGGGCCCTACGTTAACGACGAATCCACTTGTTTCTCCCAAATCAACCGAAACAAGAAAAGCATCTCTTTAAACCTGAAAGATGAACGGGCGAGGGCGATATTCTATCGGCTCGCCAACGACGCAGATGTCATTGTCGAGAACTATCGGCCCGGAGTGACGAAATCTCTGGGGATCGATTATGAGGCCATTAAAATGATCAACCCCGGCATAATTTACTGCTCTATTTCAGGCTATGGTCAAACGGGTCCGTACAGTAATAAAGGCGGTTTTGATCTGGTGGCCCAAGGCATGAGCGGTTTGATGTCGATGACGGGCGAGCCAGGTCGGCGGCCGGTAAAAACCGGCATTGCCGTTTACGATATCGGTGCTGGCATTACGGCGGTCTATTCGATTTTGGCGGCGTGCATACACAAAATGAACACCGGTGAAGGTCAACAGATTGATATAGCCATCACTGAATGTGGCCTGCCCTGGTTCAGTTGGGAGGCGGCGGCGTACTTCTCCGAAGGCACCGTGCCGGAAGCCACCGGCTGGCGTCATCGCGTATCCGCCCCTTATCAAGCCGTCAAAACTCAGGATGGCTACATGATGCTGGGCTGCGCTAACCAGCGAACCTGGGAGCGCTTCTGCCAGGATGTCATCGCGCGGGACGATTTAATTGCCGATGAGCGGTTTTTGACCAATAGCGACCGTGGACGCAATGTCGAGCAACTCGAACGTGTTCTGGAAGAAATCCTGTCCCTTCGTGAAACGGCGCACTGGCTGGATCGATGCGACATTGCAGGCGTGCCCGCCGGACCGATCAACAATTTCGCCCAGGCCGTGCAGGATGAGCATTTTCTCGCCAGAGGCATGGTCGAGGAAATCGACCACCCGGTGATCGGCAAGATGAAAACGATCGGTTTTCCCAGCAAATTTTCCCGTACACCCTCACAGATTCGTTACCCGGCGCCCCTCTTTGCGCAACACACCGATGAAATCTTGTATGGCGCTGGTTTGAGCGCAGAGGAGGTTAGTAATCTCCGCCAGGAGGGTTGTATCAAGTAGTTCATTACTTCGATATTTACCCATAATGCGCTTCATATGTGAATTCAAAATTCAGAATTTATAGACACCATAAACGTGCGGAGTATTTCCTATGTTGAAACTTGATTTTCATCCATCAGGCCGGCACTTCCTTCAAATACCCGGGCCGTCTCCGGTACCGGACCGTATTCTGCGCGCCATGAGCCTCCCGACTATTGATCATCGCGGGCCGGAATTTGGCGCCCTGGGGCTGGAGTTGCTGGCGAAGGTTAAGGTCATCTTTAAAACGACCCAGCCCGTTATTATCTACCCGGCATCCGGAACCGGTGCCTGGGAAGCCGCTCTCATTAACACGATGTCTAGCGGTGACCGGGTGCTGATGTTTGAAACGGGTCACTTCGCAACACTGTGGGAAAAAATGGCACGTCGGCTTGGCTTGGAACCAGAATTTCTGGGGCTTCCCGGTTATGAGGGCTGGCGTGCGGGTGTGCAGGCCAACATGATTGAAGATCGCCTGAGACAGGATACAGAACATACCATTAAGGCGGTCTGTGTCGTTCACAACGAGACCTCAACAGGTGTCACAAGCGATATCCCGGCAGTGCGTCGAGCCATGAATGCCGCTGGCCACCCAGCACTGTTGATGGTTGACACCATCTCCGGCCTGGCCTGTGCAGACTATCAACACGATGCGTGGGGCGTCGACGTAACGATTTCTGGTTCCCAGAAAGGTTTAATGCTGCCGCCGGGTATCAGTTTTAATGCCTTGTCGGATAACGCCATCGCTGCCAGTAAAACCTCAAATTTGCCAAAAAGCTTCTGGGCATGGGACGAGATTCTTGAGGCCAATAAAAACGGTTATTGGCCTTACACGCCCAACACGAACTTGCTTTACGGCCTGAATGAAGCGTTGGATATGTTGCTTGACGAAGGTCTGGAACAGGTGTTCGCGCGTCACCAGCGTTGGGCTGCCGGTGTGCGTGCGGCCGTTGAAGCCTGGGGGCTGGAAGTTCAGTGCCAAGAGCCAGATGTTTACTCACCGGTTCTGACGGGGGTCGTCATGCCTGAGGGCGTGGATGCGGATGCGGTTCGGCGCCTGATCTACGAGCGTTTCGATCTGTCGCTGGGCATGGGGCTGGGCAAGTCGAAAGGCAAGATGTTCCGAATAGGACACCTCGGCGACTGCAATGATCTGACTTTGATTGCCGCGTTAGGCGGCTGCGAGGCTGGTCTGAAGTTGTCTGGAGTGAACCTCAAAGGCAGTGGCGTTTTGGCAGCGCTGGAGTACTTCTCCCAGAACCGGCCGCACCACGTCAATTAATAGCGGTGTTTATAACGGCATAGATCAGGAGTAAACGATGAACTCGTTTTCAGAGCCTAAGATACAATCGCAAAATGCGCGAGTAAAACCGATGTCTGATGTTGCCGCTCGTTTGGCACATGAACTTGCGGGCGATGTGCTTTTTGACGACGCCTCACGCGGACGATACTCCACGGACGCGTCTATCTACCAGATTATGCCGGTCGGTGTCGTGATACCCCGCAATCAGGCGGACTTGCAACTAGCTGTTGATATAGCACGGGATGCAAAAGTTCCGGTACTTGCGCGCGGGGCGGGCACCAGCCAGTGCGGCCAGACTGTTGGCGAGGCGATCATTCTGGATACCAGCCGCTGGTTAAATCAGATTGTCGAGTTTGACGAAGAGAAACAGACAGTGGTCGTTGAACCCGGTCTGGTTCTTGACGACCTAAACCGCTGGCTCAAGCCCCATGGGCTTTGGTTCCCGGTTGATGTATCAACGGCCGCCCAATGCACCATTGGTGGTATGGCGGGCAATAACTCCTGTGGCTCAAGGTCCATCAAGTACGGCAACATGGTCCACAATGTTCTGGGTATCGACGCCTTACTTGCGGACGGTTCGCAAGGGCATTTTGGTTTGACCAGCAACCTACCTGTCAATGAAAGAATTCGCGCAATAGCCCAGCAGGTGCAGCACATCGCAGAGCGGGAAAACGCCAACATAATGGAGAGTTTTCCCAAGGTTCTGCGTCGCGTGGGTGGTTATAATCTTGATATCTTCAACTGCCAGAATTCGCGTCCTTATAACCTGGACGGCCAGGTTAATCTCGCACACCTGTTAGTCGGTTCTGAAGGAACTCTGGGGCTTACACAGAGAATCAAGCTTCAGCTTGCACCGCTACCGGTTCACAAAGTGCTGGCCGTAGTTAACTTCGTTCAGTTCTATCAGGCCATGGACCTGACCCAGCACATCGTTACTCTCAATCCATCAGCGGTAGAGCTGGTGGATCGCACCATGATAGACCTTGCGATTGAAAATGCAGCGTTCCGGCCCGTGATCGAGAAAGCGCTAATTGGCAAACCCAAAGCCATTCTGCTGGTTGAATTCTCCGGGGAAGACGCGCAGAAACTGCGAGGCGATCTGGCAAAGCTCAATGAGCTGATGGGGGATCTGGGTTTACCCGATTGTGTCGTTAGCATGACCGGCGCCGCTGAACAGGCCGCTTTGTGGAATGTGCGCAAGGCAGGCCTTAACATCATGATGAGTATGAAAGGTGACGGCAAGCCTGTTTCCTTTATTGAAGACTGCGCAGTACCGCTTGAAAGCCTTGCAGAATATACCAGTAAGCTCACCGAAGTATTTCATAGACATGGCACGGAAGGGACCTGGTATGCCCACGCCAGTGTTGGCACTTTGCATGTTCGGCCGATCCTGGATATGCGTCGTGACGGAGCGCAAAAAATGCGTGCAATCGCCGAAGAAGCGTCAGCGCTGGTGCGCGAATACAAAGGTGCTTTTTCCGGCGAGCATGGCGATGGGATCTGTCGCGGAGAGTGGGTGGCCTGGCAGTTTGGGCCACAGCTCAATGCGGCATTCAAGGAGATTAAACAGCTTTTCGATCCTGAGAATTTGCTGAACCCCGGCAAAATAGTCGATACCCCGCGAATGGATGATCCAGACTACTTCCGGTTTAATAAAGGGTATAAGGGCATACCAATAACGCCAGCGCTCGACTGGTCAGGCTGGGATGTACTTCGCGATCCGTTAACCGGCGAACAAAGTGCGCCGGGCAGTGCGGGCGATCCGACATCCGGGCTGATCAAAGCCGTTGAGATGTGCAACAACAACGGCCATTGCCGGAAATTCGACGCCGGCACCATGTGCCCCAGTTTTCGCATTACCCGGGAAGAGCAACACCTGACACGAGGGCGAGCCAATACATTGCGGCTGGCGTTGTCCGGGCAATTAGGGTCAGACGGCCTTGCCGGCAACGATGTCAAAGAGGCACTGGATCTGTGTGTGTCCTGTAAGGGCTGCAAACGTGATTGCCCAACCGGTGTAGACATGGCCAAGATGAAAATTGAGGCACGTTCGGCCTGGTCAAAAAAACACGGGATTTCACTTCGAGATCGATTTGTGGCTGAAATGCCTCGTTACGCTGCATACGCCAGGCATTTTTCAAGCGTCATCGCTGCAGTTGAACGGGTGCCTTTTTTGTCAGACTGGATTAAGCGCACCTTAGGCTTGGCAGAACAGCGCGCTTTGCCGAACTTTTGCGGTAACTATCTGGCTGGCGCTGCTGCGAAGCCTGGTAGCGCAGTCTATGAAAAAGAAGTTTTGCTGTTTGTCGACACCTTCAATAACTACCTTGAGCCTTCTAACGCGGAAGCGGCACAACGGGTTCTTACTGCCGCCGGCTACCATGTGCACGTCAACAAAGCTCCGAGCGAGAGACCGTTATGCTGTGGCCGAACCTATCTTGCCTCCGGCCAGGTGGACAAGGCCAAAGCCGAAGCAAAGCGCACACTCGAGTACCTGATGCCGTTTGTTGAACGGGGCATCAGTATTGTCGGGCTGGAGCCATCCTGCCTGCTAACCCTACGCGATGAGTTTTTGCAGTATGGCTACGGTGAGCAGGCCGTGGCTTTGTCGAAGGCGTCCTTCCTGTTTGAGGAGTTTTTGGTCAAAGAACAAGAGGCAGGTCGCTTGAAGCTTGAGCTAAAAGCCCTCGAAACGCCCAGAGTGCTGCTACACGGACACTGTCACCAGAAAGCGTTTGATGCTCTCCGGCCAGTCGAGCAGGTGCTTCGCTGGATACCGGAACTAGAGGTTAAAAACATCGAAACCTCATGCTGCGGAATGGCCGGCAGCTTTGGATACGAACGTGAACACTACGAGGCCTCGATGCAGATGGCCGAGCTTTCACTTCTCCCTGCGGTTCGTAAGGCGGCGGCCGATGATCTTGTGGTTGCCGATGGCACCAGCTGTCGACATCAAATTCACGATGGCGCCAATAAAACCGCCTTGCATGTCGCCAAGGTGCTGGAAAGTGCATTAGCCTGACCGTGAAGTGGCTGAATGGATGTGACCAGCCCAGCGAAGGAATAATACCCTGAGACTGGAGAGCGTGTATGACCAAAAGAAAGTGTCTCTTGAGTCAACATCGGCCGCTGCCCTGATTATTGCGCGAGGCGGCTATGTTGACTCAGGTTGGTCAATTTTGAGTCGACGTTAATGGGCTAATACTATTCCGGCGCTGGCAGGACTATTGGTGATCTACATTTTGCCCTGGTCAATTCAAAGCCAAGAAGCCGACGATTTACAACTGGTAATGAGCGGTTTTATGCCAAACTACGCAGTTTTGAAATTGAAAATATCGATACCATTCATTTAGCATTACATGTTTCTTCTTAAAGCTGTCACTCCCAATGTATAAGCTGTACTTATATTCGATATAATTTTATATCGTTTGACTCCCGATATTCAGTGCCATATATTTAGTGGATAGTACTTATATAAAATTTCAAAATATTTTATAGTTAAATTTTTCTACTGAATATCATAATATAAATGATATAGATCTAAGACTGTTACTAGAGTTTTCGTAAGTAAGAAAAACTTATAATAAAAATTATAAAATAGATTTTGACAGAAACAATGGAACGAAGAAAATGAAAATATACAGTCACGAAAAACAAAAGCTTCATCATCCTAAAAGCTACTTTTCTCGAGGGCAAATGCGCCAGCCCCAAGAAACACCTGAGAGGTTGACTGAGCTATTAAAAGCTCCACAGATGATGGGGTTAGAAGTAACGACTGCGAAAGAAATAGGGATCGAGCCGATTTTAGTAGTACATGACTTCGACTATGTTGAGTTTTTAAAGCATGGTTATGAAGAATGGATGGCTTCGGGTGAGGATATGGGAGAGGAGGTTCAAACCACAGTCTATGTTCCAAACAACAATTCCGGGCTTGGTATTTTGGCAAAAGCGGCCAAGTATCAAGCTGATGGTAGCGCCCCAATTGGCAAGCATTCATGGACCTCTATTTATTGGTCCGCTCAAACGGCACTTAATGCTGCTGATTCATTATTAAATGATGAGATGCATCAAAATGATATTCAAATATGCCTGACGAGGCCCGCAGGGCATCACGCTAGAAAAAGCGCAGCAGGTGGTTTTTGTTATCTAAATAACGCAGCAATTATCGCTGAGCACTTACGCCAGAAATTTAAAAAAATCGCCATTTTAGATACCGACATGCATCATGGTCAGGGTATTCAAGAAATATTTTATGACCGTAAAGATGTTTTATATACTTCGGTGCATGGCAGTCCTATTAATTTTTATCCCGTAGTTGCAGGTCACGAGCACGAAAGAGGGCATGGGAATGGATACGGTTATAATGTCAACTTCCCGATGCCGCACGGTACCGATGAAGTTGGATTTTTTCATTATGTAGATAAATCGATCGAAATTGTAAAGCTGTTTAATCCAGACGTTGTCGTTCATGTGTTAGGATTCGATGTCTATAAAGACGATCCACAAGCTAAATGTCATGTCAGTACACAGGGTTTTAAAACGCTAGCAAAAAAGCTGAAAGCACTGAATAAGCCAGTGATTGTCTTAGTAGAAGGCGGTTACTGTATAGAAAAGCTCAATGAAAACCTACAGGCTTTTTTATCTGGACTTATTTCAAAGGATTAAAACTAATAGCCAGTTAGAAACGGAAAGTAAAATTTTTCTAAGCAAGCCATTAATTTAGATAATTTTTCTGTTTAAGATGCCTTCACTAAATTACCGATCGGCGAAAAATCGGGTGTTAATCAAATCTTTATAATATTGAGAGACACATAGTATTTTATATACCTATCGTGAAGAGGAGATGATATGCGATATAAGGTCATCGTAATTGGTGCTGGTATGGTTGGAACATCTATCGCCTGGCATCTACAAAAGAACAATTCTCAGGTTCTTCTGTTAGACAAGAAGTCACCGGGATTAGAAACGTCGTATGGCAATGCAGGATTGATTCAGCGAGAAGCGATTCATGTTCATCCCTTTCCTAGGCGGCTGATTGAACTGATAAAAATACTGCCGAATAAAAATACCGATATTCGTTATCGCTTACCTGCTGTCTTCCGTTATCGACACGCACTACTACAGTACTGGCGGTTTTCTGCACCCTTATCGGTCCAAAAAATAGAAAAAGAGTGGCAGACTTTAATTGAGCACTGTACAAGTGAGCATCAGAAAATGATCATGGCTGCTGACGTTGAGGATTTGATCAGACGTGACGGTTGGATCGAAATGCACCGAACGGAAGATAAGTTTAAGGCTGCCGTTACAGCAGCTAAAAATGCGTGTGAACAGGCGGTTGAGCATAAAGTTCTTTCCCTTGCAGAGTTGAAAGAACTAGAACCTAACGGAAATTTTGAAGGGTTTATTGGTGCAATTCATTGGTTAAATTCTTGGCAAGTCTCAGACCCAGGTGCGTTAGTGGGTGCGTATGCTAAGAGCTATCAAGATATGCACGGTACGATAGGTAAATGTAGCGTCAAAAAAATTCTGCCGGACGGCAATGGTTGGCAAGTGGTGACCGATGATAAGGTTTTTTATAGTGATCATTTAGTTGTTGCTGCAGGCCCTTGGTCTAGCCAGCTGATAAAACCCTTGGGATATAATCTACCCTTATTTCCGATGCGTGGTTATCATCAGCACTTTGAAACTACCGATAAAAATGCTATCAATCACAGTTTGATAGATATGGATAAAGGGTTCGTGATGGGGCCAATGCAGCAAGGCGTTCGTGTTACCACTGGCGCAGAAATCACCTTATTGGATGCGAAAAAAGACTTTGGACAACTTCAAGCTGCATTGGATTTCGCCAAAAATATTTTGCCGTTAAATGATGAAGTAGAGAGCGATCCATGGTGTGGGTCTAGACCTTGTATGCCTGATATGAAGCCGGTTATTGGAGCTTCCGGGGAACACGATAATTTGTGGTTTGCATTCGGGCATGGCCATCAAGGCTTTACGTTAGGGCCAATTACAGGTCGTATCATTGAGGAGTTAATTAATAATAAACCCTTAACTGTTGATGTTAAGCCTTTTAATGCTCAACGATTTTCTAATTAGTAATTAAAATATTTAAACAAAATGGAAAAAATGACTATGCTAAAACTAAAAAGTAATGAACGTATGAGCCAAATTGTTGTTCATAACCAGACAGTTTATTTGTCAGGTCAAGTCGGGGCTGTCGATGAGGATGTATCTGCTCAAACATTAACGTGTTTGAATAAAGCCAAAAAGTTGCTGGAAGAAGTGGGCAGTGATAAATCAAAAATGCTATCAGCAACGATTTGGCTTAAAAGTATGAATGATTTTACGGCGATGAATAAGGTGTGGGATCAGTGGTTTGAAGACACATTGCCCCCAGCTCGAGCGTGCGGAGAGTCTGTTTTAGCGCACCCAGATTTATTGGTGGAAATTACCATAATCGCCGCTGAGTAAAATGCTGAAGCATACTGGCAAACAACCATCGCTCGTATTTAGAGAAGGTAACAATAATGAATAATACCATTCATGGTGGTCAAGCGATCGTAGACAGCCTTCAATTACATGGAGTTAGTCGCGCGTTTGTGGTCCCAGGCGAGAGCTATTTATCGGTATTAGATGGTCTATACAATACGGAAATTCAGACAGTAGTGTGCCGTCATGAAGCGGCCTGTACGTACATGGCAGACGCACACGGTAAGTTTACAGGTACTCCCGGTATTGCCATGGTTACGCGTGGGCCGGGCGCTGCGCAAGCTTATACCGGTATTCATACCGCATGGCAAGACGGTGTTCCTCTGATATTATTTGTTGGTCTGATTCCCGTTTCCGATAGAAATCGAGAGTCTTTTCAAGAGTTTGACCTCAATCAATGGTTCTCTAGTCAATGTAAGCGTGTATTGATATTGGATGAGGTCTCAAGAGCGTCCGAGATTGTGGCTAAAGCCTTTCACGCTGCCATGGAAGGTAGGCCTGGTCCCGTTGTCGTCGGATTGCCTGAAGATATTATCCGGCAGGAGTTCCATGGACAACTGCATCCCGTGATACCCGTTGCCGAAGGAGGTGTCTCCGACGACAAGCTCGATATTATACTTGAAGCGTTATCAAACGCTGCCAAGCCGTTAATTTTTGCTGGCGGCCAAAACTGGACGTCGGAAGTTTCTGACCAATTAACGCAGTTCGCAGAAGCTAACCACATACCAGTGATTCATGATTGGCGTGCCTCGGATCGAGTTACTTTTGATTCTCCTGCGCATGCTGGATATCTGGGGTATGGGCGTTCAGACGATTGTGCTGCATTAATTGAAGATGCTGACGTTCTGCTGACGATAGGAACGGTTTTGGGTGACGTTGCTAGCGATGGTTATCGTTTACGGCAGTCCTTTGAAAAGCCGAATTATATCGTTAATTTAGATACTAGTTTGCGGGGGCACAGCGGCTCAGTCACTGAACATGTTGTCGCCAGTCCCATTAGCTTTATCAAAGTGATAGGCAGAGCATCGTTGCCAAGTTCGGTGTCTCGTGACGATTGGTTTAAACATTGCCATCAACAGCAAAGAAAAGATTGTGATCTATCAGAGAAAGAAAGTGAAAGTGTTAGCGCTGAGCAATCATACGCGAGTATGACGCAAGTCATCAGGGCGTTGACAGCGCTATTGCCTGCAGACGCCGTGTATAGTTTTGGTGCTGGTAATCACTGTTTGTGGGCGCAGCGTTATCTACCTACTCACACTTTTCCAAGCCAGTTAAGCACCAGAAATGGCGCTATGGGTTATAGTTTGCCGGCAGGTATCGTTGCAGCATTAGAGTCGCCAGAACGCCTATCTGTAGTAGTCACCGGTGATGGCGAATTTATGATGAATGAAGCGGAGTTATCCACATCAATCCGTTATCAGGCGCCTGTGTTAATAATTTTGATGGATAATCAACAGTTTGGCACTATACGTCAACATCAAGAAGCAAATTATCCTGATCGGGTGTCCGGTACGCAGTTGCATAATCCCGATTTTGCTGCGCTAGCCAATGCTTTTGGTGCACATGGCATACGAGTTGATAATGATAAAGATATCAAGATGAGTGTGGCCGAAGCGATGCAGGTTGTCATAAAAGATCGAAGGACTGTATTACTACATGTGATTACCGATCCTCGCAAGTTAGTGCCATAAAATCATGGAGCTATCAGTCACTTATAAAAAAGAGGCATCATGACAAGCTATCAAGTAACGAATCCTGCTAAAGGCGAGGCAGATGAGAAGTATCAAGGCCATTCCAGTCAGCAGACTTAAGATGTCGGCGGTGTTAAACAATCCGGTTTTGGCCGTGAGTTTGGACCTTATGGTATGAGCGAGTTTGTAACTTTTTCGCACGGGGGGAGCTGCCGTGCAAAGAACGAATTTTGCCAAAGCACAGTACGCCGCTAAGAAAAACCGGCGCTTTCTGTGTTTGGCCTGGCTAGCTTCTTACTGGCGTGCAGCCATAGGCTGCTTTCATGCTCCTAGAGTCCGCCAAAAGGGTGGGAAAAGCTCCATAGTGTGCTTATTGCTCATATAATTGGACTGCAAACTTGAAAACCGATAAAATTCTAATTTCACGGAGTCAGTCTTACGGTTTTTGAGTGACACGCTTTTGACCAGCGTCTCTCTAAAGACAGTGACGGAAAGCAAGCTGAGCCCCTGTGGGGTTGGGTCACATAAATATTAAGCTCTAGCGAATCCTGGTAAGCTTTTGCATTTTTAGTTATCAATATATTTAGAGCATAAATGCTAAAAATACTATGATACAAAAAAAACTAGCAGATAGTTTGAATTGGACATTGCTTCATGTGCTAATCGTTATATATGAAGAGGGAAGTATTAGTGTTGCCGCTAATCGCTTAAAAATTACCCAGTCCGCTGTCAGTCAAAACCTTAAAAAGCTTGAAGAGCAAATTGGAAGCCAGCTTGTTATACGTAATACAAAGCCTCTAAAACTTACTCCTATTGGCCATTACTGCTTGCAAGTTGCCCAAACAATATTTACAGAAATTACCTCTATCGAGGCTGTGAAGGGTTTTAATTCTCATCTTTTAGAAGGCGAAATTAAGCTCTTGGTAGCTAGCCGAATTCACAATCCAAAATATAATGATTTTTTGGTATATTTCAAAAAAAAATATCCGAACATCACTTTAGATTTGACAGTGAAATTAAGTAGAGATATTTTAAATGATATCGAACAAAAGAATCCTGCTGTTGGTATTTGTTTAGCTAGCCACACCCCAGAAACCCTTAATCAAAAGTTATTATTTAAGCAGCGCTATTATCTATACTGCGGATATCATCATCCTTTGTTTGTAGAAAAAGATTTGAGTTTTGACAGTCTACTAAAAGAAGATTTTATCGCTTTCAGGAGTGAAGATGTTGGCGAGGTCCTCTTTCCAATTACTGTATTTAAAGAAACCCATGGCTTAACAGGTCGTATTAGCGCCTACACCAATAATTTAGATGAGGCGGTGCGTTTAATTTACACCGGATATGGCATAGGTGCTTTACCTGATCAATTTGTTGCGTCGACCTACCTAGAGTCGAAGCTTAGACGTTTGCCGCCAAAAGAGGGTGTTGCCGACATACCTGTCCATATCTTTTGGCATAAACAACGAGCTTTATCAATTATTGAGACTAAGTTTATTGAAGAGATTGTAGATTTTGATATCTCTGTAAGTGCTCCTTCTGCTGAGAAAGGTGCGGCCGTATAAATATCCTATCTCGGTGGATTGTCTTAAAATATTGTATAAACAGAATTCAACCACCAACGAGAGAATGCCACACCAAAAAGCGCAAGACTCGCTGGAAAATTGTTTTGGAGCGGAGTGATAAGCTGATCTTTTGGATGCAATTGAAGATGTAGGTAGTCTAGGTTTGTCAAAACCAATGGGCTACTTTTTCTGGCCGCGTTCAGCAATTTGCTGGTGGGTAAAAATACTTGTCGGTGTAGGATGAGTGTGCATGAACTCTACCAAAACGGCGGAAAATTTGGAGTTACTCAATCCTTGACCAAAATGATCACTTCCAATTTATTAGCTGCACTTATATCCGATATTATTTTATATCGTTTGACTCCCGATATTCAGTGCCATACATTTAGTGGATAATACTTATTTAAACTTTCAGAAGATGTCTTCCGAATAAAATAAGGCTTTATTGAAATCATTAGTTTTTAATATAAAATATGGCTTTTAAGCTATTCGAGAATTTTGGTAAGTCAGAATCACTTGAATTAAAGAAGAGTGTATGGGTTTACAGTTTTAACGACCAGTTTTGCTGGCGTTGGATAATAAGCACAAAAACATCAACGAGAGATTCTACGCATATGAAATTAAAGACGTTTTCACGTATCGCCTTGGTTGCTGCTTTGCCGCTCGCCATGGCTGCCGTACAGGCTCAGGCTAAAGAAATGGCAATTGCCACTATTTTGCCTGAAAACATGAGCAACAACTCTGTCTATCCCGCGTTGGTGCGCTTCAAGGATCTGGTCGAGACGCGCACGGACGGTGAGATAACAGTTAGGATCTTCGGCAATAGCCAGCTGGGCTCGGAGGTCGACACCGCTAAGGAAGTTCAAGGCGGGCGCACTCTGCAGTCAACCATTATCACTACCGGCGCTATGTCGTCTTATTTTAGTGATTATCAGCTAATGACAGCACCCTTCGTGTTTGACAACTGGCGTCAGGCCTGGGCTTTTCTCGACGGTGACTGGTTTGCGGATTTTATGTCCAACACTGTTGAAGAAACCAATATGCGGTATTTGGGCACCTTCGATGACGGCGGCGGTTTTGTGGCCTTTACAAACAACGAACGTCTCATTAAGACGGTGGAAGACCTTAAAGGGCTTAATATCCGCACCGAGGAGAATCCCGGCCACGTTGCGATCATAAAGTCGCTGGGTGCGTCTGCCACGCCGTTGCCTTGGGGTGAAGTCATCACCGCACTTGAAACCGGTCTGGCTGATGGTCAGTTCAACGCGCCGGTGCTCAACACGACCTATAACTTCCACGAGGTGACCGATTACACCACCCTGACTGGCCACGTATACAACAGCGCTGCTTGGTTGATTAGTGAGGACTGGTACCAGGGGCTGACTGAGGAGCAAAAAGAAGCGATTGTTACCTCGGCGCGCGAAGCCATTGCGATAGGGCATGGCATGTCTGCAGCCTTGGCAACAGCAGGCTGGCAGGAGTCCTGCAAGACCTTCAAGGATTGCTACATCATGCCTACTAAGGAACGCGAGCGCATGGCTGATATTGCGCGTCCTGCCTGGAAGAGCTGGATCGTCGACGATTTTGGTATCGATGCTAAAAAGGTTGATGCTTTTTTGGCAGAGGTGAAGCGTGTTGGTGAAGAAGTGAAGTCGTCAGACATGGACAACTATGGTTCAGTTAAAACGGGTCAGTAGGGCTGGAGCATAAGCCTGGCCAGCAACGACTGACATTGCCCGCTCATCGATCGGCCGCCCGAATATTTCGGGTCGGTCGATGTTGTTTTTAAGGTGCATTAATGAAAATCCTTCTGCCTCTTCGCCGCCTGAGTGATTGGGTTAATCAGGCGGCGATTGTAGCCTGCGTGCTTATCATGTTAGGCATCTCTTTCACGGCTTTTATTTATAAGCTAGCCACTGGCAGCAGCCTGAGCTGGACCTATTCATTAGCGAGACTTTTTCTACCCTGGATCGGCTTTCTTTCTATGACCATCTCATTGCGCTACGGCGAGCATGTGGCCATGACATTACTGGTTCGCAGTCTGCCCCGGGCGCTACTGACCCTTGCGGCTTCCATATGTCTGGTCATTATCGCCCTGTTTGGGATGCTGCTGCTTTGGTATGGCTGGTCCTACTTTGCGAGCGCAAACCAGGTTTACATGGTCTCTGACCAAATACAGATTTCTGCCAAGTTTACCACCGTCGTAGTGCCGATCAGTGGCGCCATCATTTTGCTGCACCTGGCACAGGGCTTTGCTCTACTCGAGCACTTCATCGATGACGACGAGCTGATCGATGAGCTTATCGGAACCCAAGATACGGAGATTCGCTCATGATATTCGCTATTGTTGCGTTTGTGGTGCTTTTGCTTATCGGCATGCCGGTGGCCGTGGTGATGGCTCTTTCCGGTTTGGCTGGCGGTTTTTCCATGGGTGGAGAACAGATGCTCAGCATCATTGCTGACCGCATGTTTGCCGGCGTTTCGGGCTTTATGCTTATTGCAGTGCCTTATTTCATCTTTACCGCCGAGCTGATGAATCAGGGCGGCTTGACCCAGAAGTTGATCGATTTCAACAATGCGCTTTTTGGCCGGGTGCGCGGAGCGCTGTCGCACGTCAATATTTCGGTGTCGGTATTCTTCGCAGGGCTAACCGGGGCGGCGATCACGGATACCGTGGCGATTGGTAAGATAATGATCCCCGAAATGAAAAGGCAGGGCTATGACGCCGAATATGCTGCGGCGATCACTGCCTGCTCCTCGATTATCGGGCCGATTATTCCGCCCAGCATAGTCATGGTGATCTATGCCACACTGCTGCGCGATATCTCGGTTATTGACCTATTTGCCGGCGGTATCATTCCCGGTCTTCTGATGGCTGTAGCGCTGCTTGCGGTGAGCTTTTTTCTGGCTTGGAAGCGCGGCTACCCCAAACAGGCGCCTACGCCGCTCAAGGCGGCAGGGCTGGCTTTTCTGGTGGCCTTGCCGGCTATGTTCGTGCCGGTGATCATTCTTGGCGGGATTCTGTCTGGGTTGACCACTATCACCGAGGCGTCGGGCTTTGCCGCTGTTTATGCCATCGTTATTGGCGTGGTGTTTTACCGCAACCTCACCTGGAAGAAAATCTGGGATGCACTGATAGTGACCGTGCGCTTCTCGGGCGTGGTGTTCTTCCTGTTGGCGACCTCGGCAGTGCTTGGCTGGTTTGTGACCCGCTCGGGCATAGCCCAGGATGCGGCGGGGCTCATCATCGGCTTCAGTGACTCGATGTTCATCCAGCTACTTCTGGTTTGCCTGCTGCTACTGCTGGTCGGTACCGTGATGGATGTGCTGCCGGCGCTTGTCGTTGTGGCGCCTGTGCTGGTGCCAGCAATGATTCAGCTGGGCGTGGATCCGTTGCACTTTGCGATTCTGATGATTGTGGTGCTCAATATTGCCAACGTTACGCCACCCGTGGGGATGACGCTAATGACGGCGGCCCGAATTGCCAACGTGCCCTTTGAGAGGGCGATCGTAGCCTCACTGCCGTTTTACTTTGCCTTCGCGGCGGTGATTCTGCTGCTGGTAGCATTTCCGGCACTTTCCACCTGGGTACCCTCGCTGCTCAAATAAAAGTTTGGCCTGAGGCTTCCTGGGGCTTAGCCATTACTGTTAGCTGTGATTATGACGCTCTATTGTGACCAACGTCCGTGATCAATAGAGCGTTATTTAAAGGGCAATCGGTTGCTTGATGAAAAAGTTTGTAACGATTGTGCAGTGTTTGCTTTAGTGACATTAGCCCCAGATTAAGCGCCTGGCTATTCGGCACTCCCTAACGGTATCGTCTGGGTATTTTTGATCTCACGCAGTGCAAAGTTGGAGTTAACCTGTGCAATACCCTGCAAGGTGAATATTTTTTCGTTCAGGAAGCGGTCATAGCTGGCCATATCCGGCACGATCACCCGCAACACGAAATCCGCATTACCGGTCACCGCGAAACACTGAAGCACTTCCGGATAGCTGCTCACCTGCCGCTCGATATCCGCCGTGCTGTCTATGGTGTGTCGTTGAAGTGACAGGTTGACCAGTACACACAATCCCTGGCCGATGCGCTCGGGTGCGAGCTGCGCGCTGTATCCCGTTATGATGCCTGTTTCCTCAAGCGATCGTACCCGCCGCCAGCAGGCTGCCGGTGATAGCCCGATCTGTTCTGCCAGTTGCTGGTTACTGATTCGTCCATCCTGTTGCAATATCGCAAGGATGTGCTGGTCGAGTCTGTCCAGTTCCACCTGTTTCATTTAGTAACACCTGGTTTTTATCAAAGAATCTTCGGTTCTATTTTCTTTTATCAAATAATGTTTCGCAAACCAAGATAATTCCTGCCCAATACGCAAGCACCTTTTGCGAACTTCCCTCTAGAATTCTGATCATAAAATCAACAAGAGGAGGGCTCCATGTCCACTGACATCTCTCAACCTGATATCGCTCAAGACCGTAACGCCGAGACGGGCAGCCCGCAGCTGGACAACTACACGCTTGAAGACCGCTACCTGCGTGACTCTGGCCGGGTGTTCCTCACCGGAACCCAAGCGCTGGTTCGCATTCCTTTGATGCAGGCCGCGCTGGATCGCAAACTGGGGCTCAACACGGCCGGCATGGTAAGTGGCTACCGGGGCTCACCTTTGGGTGCTTATGATATGGCCCTTTGGCAAGCTCAAAAACATCTTGATGAAAACCGCATCGATTTCGTACCTGCAATTAATGAGGACCTTGCGGCGACCATCATGCTGGGTACCCAGCAGGTAGAGACCGATGATGACCGCACGGTGGATGGCGTGTTCGGTATCTGGTACGGGAAAGGGCCCGGAGTTGACCGCGCCGGGGATGCGCTAAAGCACGGCACCACCTACGGCAGCTCCCCCCACGGCGGCGTGCTGGTGATTGCAGGCGATGACCACGGCTGTGTGTCGTCATCCATGCCGCATCAGTCTGATGTCGCGTTTATGAGTTTTTTCATGCCCACGATCAACCCGGCCAACATTGCCGAGTATCTGGAGTTTGGCCTTTGGGGCATTGCGTTGTCGCGGTACAGCGGCTGCTGGGTGGGCTTCAAGGCAGTTTCGGAAACCGTGGAAAGTGCTGCGTCGGTGGAGCTGCCGCCGTTGCCGGAGTTTGTAACCCCGGACGATTTCACCCCGCCTGAAACCGGCCTGCATTACCGCTGGCCAGATCTGCCGGGGCCCCAACTGGAAACCCGCATTGAGCACAAGTTGGCGGCGGTGCAGGCGTTTGCCCGGGCCAACCCCATTGACCGTTGCCTGTTTGATAACGCTCAGGCGCGCTTTGGTATTGTTACCACCGGTAAAGGCCACCTGGATCTGCTGGAAGCGCTGGATCTGCTGGGTATTGACGAAGACAGGGCCCGTGAGATGGGGCTGGATATCTACAAAGTGGGTCTGGTCTGGCCGATCGAGCGCCGCGGCATTCTCAACTTTGTGCACAGCAAGGAAGAAGTGCTGGTTATCGAGGAAAAGCGGGGCATTATCGAAAGCCAGATCAAAGAGGCTATGTCGGAACCGGACCGCCCCGGCGAGGTGCTGATTACCGGTAAACAGGATGAACTGGGCCGCCCACTGATTCCTTATGTCGGTGAGTTAAGCCCCAAATTAGTCGCCGGTTTTCTGGCCGCCCGCCTTGGCCGCTTCTTCGGCAAGGATTACAGCGAGCGTCTGGCGGCTATAAACAGCATGAGCAACGCTCAGGATCCGGGTGGTGTAAAGCGCCTACCGTATTTCTGCTCGGGTTGCCCCCACAACACGTCTACCAAAGTGCCGGAGGGCAGCAAAGCGCTGGCTGGGATTGGCTGTCACTTTATGGCGTCCTGGATGGGCCGTAACACGGAATCGCTGATCCAGATGGGCGGCGAAGGGGTTAACTGGGTTGGTAAGAGCCGTTATATCGGCAATCCCCATATATTCCAGAACCTGGGTGAGGGCACCTATTTTCATTCCGGGTCTATGGCTATTCGCCAGGCGGTTGCGGCCGGCATCAATATTACCTATAAGATTCTGTTTAACGATGCGGTGGCCATGACCGGCGGCCAGCCTGTAGACGGTCAGATTACTGTGCCGATGATTGCGCAGCAGGTTACCGCCGAGGGCGTGCGGCGGGTTGTGGTGCTCAGTGATGAACCGGAAAGGTACGACGGTAAAAAACACCTTTTTCCGGACGCCGTAACCTTTCACGACCGCACAGAGCTGGACAAGGTGCAAAGAGAGCTGCGAGATATTTCTGGTTGTACTGTGCTGATTTACGACCAAACCTGTGCGGCTGAGAAGCGCCGTCGACGCAAACGTAACCTGTATCCGGACCCCGCCAAACGGGCGTTTATCAACCATCACGTGTGTGAAGGTTGCGGCGACTGTTCGGTGCAGTCGAATTGTCTTTCCGTGGTGCCGCGCCAGACCGAGCTGGGCCGCAAGCGCAAGATTGACCAGTCGTCCTGCAATAAGGACTTTTCCTGCGTGAATGGTTTTTGCCCGAGTTTTGTGACCATCGAGGGTGGTCAGCTGCGGAAATCCCGCGGTATGGACACCGGCTCTGTGCTTACCGGCAAACTGACAAATATCCCGGAGCCGGTTTTGCCGGAGCTTACGGGCTCGTACGATTTGTTGGTGGGTGGTGTGGGTGGCACGGGCGTTGTGACCGTGGGCCAGCTCATCACTATGGCAGCGCATCTTGAAGGCCGAGGCACCTCGGTGCTGGACTTCACCGGCTTCGCGCAGAAGGGTGGCACGGTACTGAGTTATGTCCGCATGGCGCCGTCTCCGGACAAACTGCACCAGGTGCGTATCAGTAACGGCCAGGCCGATGCGGTGATTGCCTGTGATCTGGTGGTTGCTTCCTCCCAGAAAGCGCTGAGCGTTCTCAGGTCCAATCACACCCGTGTGGTGGCCAACGAAGCCGAGCTGCCTACTGCGGATTACGTGCTTTTCCGGGATGCGGACATGCAGGCAGACAAACGCCTGGATCTGATCCGTAACGCGGTAGGTGATGACAATTTCGCACAGCTGGATGCCAATGGCATTGCAGAGAAACTGCTGGGCGACACGGTGTTTTCCAATGTGATGATGCTGGGCTTCGCCTGGCAGCGCGGCTTGTTGCCGCTGTCACAAGCCGCGCTGATGAAAGCCATTGAGCTGAATGGCGTTGCCATTGAACGTAACAAGGAAGCCTTTGGCTGGGGTCGTGTGGCCGCGACGGACGTGAACGTTATCACAGATCTGCTGAACACTGGCGAGTCACGGGTAGAGGAGGTAAAACCGGAGCAGGGACTGGATGAGCTGATCAACATTCGCCACAAGCACTTGGTGAACTATCAGAACCGTCGTTGGGCCGATCGTTATACGGACATGGTAAAGCAGGTGCGCGAAGCTGAAGAACGTTTGGGCGAGACTAACCAGTTACTGACCCGTGCCGTAGCCCAGCAGTTGTACCGGTTTATGGCGTTCAAGGATGAATACGAAGTGGCCCGTTTGTTTGCGGAAACCGACTTCATGAAGGAAGTGAATAACACCTTTGAGGGCGACTTCAAGGTTCACTTCCATCTGGCTCCGCCGATCATGAACCGCGGCACAGATGCCCAGGGCCGGCCGAAGAAACGCCAGTTCGGACCCTGGATGTTCCAGGCGTTCAAGTTGCTGGCGAAGTTCCGGATACTGCGCGGCACGGCTATCGATCCGTTCAGCTATTCCGCCGACCGAAAGATGGATCGGGCGCAGCTGAAAGATTACCAGCAACTTGTGGTACGGATTGTCAGTGGGCTGGGGGCCAGCAATTACGATACCTTCCTGCAACTGGCGGAGCTGGCCGGTGAAGTACGGGGCTACGGCCCGGTGCGCGAACAGGCTGCAGAAGCCGTGCAAGAAAAACAGACGCAGCTGATCAAAGCTCTGGATACCGGCCGCCCGACACTGATTCGAACCAGTCAGGCCGACAGTAAGGAGGCAGACCATGTTTGAGTCGCTGAAGCAGTTACCTCAGGATCCGATTTTGCAGCTGATGCAGATGTTTCGCGATGATACCCGGCCCGACAAGGTCGATCTGGGTGTTGGAGTATACAAAGATGATGCAGGCAATACGCCCATCATGGCTTCGGTACATGACGCCGAACGGCGCCTGCTTGAGGGAGAAACGACCAAAAGCTATGTCGGGCCGGCCGGAGCCGCTGGTTTTAACGAGGCCATGGCGCGCCTCATCCTGGGGAACACTAACAGCCTGATCCGCGATGGCCGTACCTCGGTGATTCAAACGCCGGGTGGTTGCGGAGCTCTTCGCATGGCAGCGGAGTTTCTCCGGCTGTGTCAGCCGGACACTACGGTCTGGGTTAGCACTCCCACTTGGGCAAACCACATGCCTTTGCTGGGCGGTGCCGGCCTGAACATTCGCGAATATCCGTATCTCAATCGAGTGACATTAACGGTAGATTTTCCCGCCATGCTTGAGACGCTGGAAGGCGCCAGAGCAGGGGATGTGGTGCTGCTACACGGCTGTTGCCACAACCCCTCCGGTGCCGACCTGACGTTCGAGCAATGGAGGGCCATTACCCAACTGATTCAGCGCAAGGGACTACTGCCCTTTGTGGATATGGCTTACCAGGGTTTGGGTGAGGGTCTTGAGGAAGACGCAGCCGGTGTGCGTTATTTGGCAGGCCAGGTACCGGAAATGGTGATTGCGGCTTCCTGTTCCAAGAACTTCGGCTTGTATCGGGAACGCACCGGTGCGCTGATGCTGATCTCTGCCACCGGCGTGACCAACATCGCGGCCACCAGCCAACTGCTGAGCGTTGTACGTTCCCACTATTCCATGCCCCCGGCCCATGGTGCCGCCATCGTCGAAACCATTCTGGGTGATGATGCCCTACGCGCCGTATGGCAGAGCGAATTAAGCGGTATGTGTGAACGCATACTTAGCCTGCGGCACGCTTTTGCGGAAGCACTGGCCCCGGTGGGAGACTTTGGCTTTATTGCCCAGCAGCGCGGCATGTTCTCGTTCTTGGGTATTACACCGGAACAGGTTCGACAGTTACAGGAAGAGCACGGCATCTACATGCTGGAAAGTAGCCGGATGAATGTAGCAGGCCTGAATGACCTGGTGTTGCCAAGAGTTGCCAGCGCGATTCGCAGAGTTATGCAGTAATTCGTTAATCCAATAACAACAAGCAATCAGAGCCTCTTTCACAGAGGCTTTAAATAATGACGACAAAAACAATTATACGGAGAACGCAATGAGTGAAACAGTTCACCCTCATCAGCAGGCCAGTAGTCTCTGGACCTCCAGAATGGCTTTTATTCTGGCTGCAGCCGGCTCGGCCGTTGGACTTGGCAATATCTGGAAATTTCCATACATCACTGGTGAAAACGGTGGCGGTGCCTTTGTACTGGTTTATCTCGCCTGTATTTTTCTTATTGGTGTGCCGGTGCTTATCGCAGAAATCATGATTGGCCGGCGGGGCGGTCAAAGCCCCGTCGCGACTATGCGCACCCTGACAAAAACTGAGGGTACAGTCAAAGGCTGGCGCATCATCGGCTGGAACGGCGTGGTTGCATCTTTTCTGGTGTTGTCCTTTTACGCGGTGATCGGTGGTTGGTCGCTGGTTTACATCGGTAAAGCGGCGCTCGGCTCGTTTGTGGGTGCTGACGCAGAGGCCATAGGCGGGCAATTTAACGACCTGTTGGCGAACCCTTGGGAACTGTTGCTCTGGCACACGGTTTTCATGGCGATTGTGGTGTTTATCGTTGGCCGGGGTATACGCAAGGGTCTTGAAAAAGCGGTCAGCATGCTGATGCCAATGCTGTTTTTGTTGCTTATTGTGATGGTGTTTTACGCCATGAACAGCGGCAGCTTTGGCCGTGCTGTCAGTTTCATGTTCTCGCCGGATTTCAGCCGTCTGACAACGGAGGGTGTGTTAATCGCCCTTGGCCACGCGGCCTTTACGCTCAGTATTGGGATAGGTGTGCTGATGGCTTACGGCTCGTACCTGCCTAAAAACATCAATATTGCCAGCACCGCCATGACCATCGCGGTGCTGGATACCAGCGTGGCCTTGCTTGCCGGGCTTGCCATTTTCCCGCTGGTTTTTGCTAATGGACTGGAAGCAGGCGCCGGGCCCGGTCTGATTTTTGTGACCCTGCCACTGGCCTTCGGTCAGATGGGTGGAGGGATTTTGTTTGGTGCCCTGTTTTTTGCATTGTTACTGGTGGCGGCCATAACGTCTGCGATCTCCATGCTGGAGCCCGTCGTCGAATGGCTTGAGGAACACAAAGGCGCGAACCGGGTTAAAAGCGCTCTGGCCGGGGGTTTCGCTGCCTGGTTTATAGGTATCGGTACCGTGTTGTCCTTCAACCTGTGGGGCGATGTGCACCCGCTGGGATTTATCGGCTTTTTTGAAGGCAAAACGGTATTCGACCTTCTCGATTTTCTGGTCTCTAACGTCATGATGCCGTTGGGCGGACTTGCTATCGCCCTGTTTGCAGGATGGGCCATCCGTCGTGAGGGGCTGGCTGAAGATATCGGCCTGAAAGGCGGCACCTACAAAGCCTTCATGGTGATACTGAAGTTTGTAACGCCGGCGGGTATTGCGATTGTGTTTCTTTATAATCTGGTTTAAAACCAGCCTTCTCCGTAAGCGCCCTTAAATCAAACCCACTTGTTATCAGTCGAACTGCGACACATTGTTGAAGCCTTTCCAGGTCGACGTTCCACGGTAACAGCGCCTCTAGCTTTTACAGTGTGTTTGCTTCAGATCAGCTGAGAATAAGTGGATCGATATTAAGGGCGCTGGTTAAACATAAAATATGCCTGTCAAACCTGATTCCGAGTGGGCTACGCCACCGAAGGCTGTGAAGAGGTAGCCTTGTCAATGAGCTGACGCACCCTATCCTGAGTTTTGCCCAAGGCGTTCGCCAACTCTTCACAAAGAAACTTTATGCCAAGGTTTAAATGCTTGCGATCAGTCGCGCTCAGCGTGCTCTGCTCTTG
The DNA here is from genome assembly GCF_023311895.1 of Marinobacter sp. M3C. Classification (GTDB taxonomy): domain Bacteria; phylum Pseudomonadota; class Gammaproteobacteria; order Pseudomonadales; family Oleiphilaceae; genus Marinobacter. The sequence goes on along the minus strand of NZ_CP092284.1, from coordinate 2,243,444 downwards.
CATGACAGTCAGGCCCTTAACGACTTCAGCGTAACCAAAAGGATCACCATCATCGAAAGCTGCCTGGTTAGCCGTTGCGCGAACTTTCCATTGTTCGCTGAACTTGCCTTGCCAGCTTTTTAAATGACTAATAATTTTTCTTGCCTCCATGGCACTCATTGGAGTGCGAATGGTGTCCGGCATATCGTTAGCGCGTACTAGCCAAGTTAGGTTGTCGCGTTCGAAATAGAGTTTGACAAACTTGGCTTCGTTTTCACCAAAAAAACTCCTTTTGCGAATGGATTTAACTACGCCGATGCCATAGCCGGGATGAAAAATACGATCACCTTGATTAATAGTGATAATGTTCTCCTTGTGCTTAAAAAATCTCAATAATTAAAATAATAAATAAAAACAATATGTTACACTATTCTGTGATTAAGTTCAAGGTGAGATCTATTGCTGATCAATCAAGCTCATAGCGCCAGGTATTAGCAAAACAGAAATACTTGAGAGGGCTGGGACAATCACTGCTAAAGCGATTTTTGAGTTATTCAACTTGCCTTAAGGACAGCTCATCCGCTTTAGGCTGGAGCGTTTCGCGCAAGAGGTCGATGAACAGGCGCACCTTGGCGGACAGGTTCAACCGCTCTGGATAGACCGCATAGATGCCCGCCTCATGAGTCTTTTCGGGCAATACCACCTGCAATCGTCCTGTACGCACATGGCGCGCGATATCCCACTCCGAACGCAGCATGATGCCGTGGCCTTCCAGTACCCAACTCACGGCGATTTCCCCGTCATTCGTGGATAGCTGGCCGGTGGCACGGACGTGCTCACCGTCATCGAAGCGCCAGATGTCATAGGCCTTGCGTTCCTGGCGCAGGATGATGCATTGGTGTTGGGTAAGGTCCTCAAGCCGCGTCGGTGTCCCGTGCTTTCGCAAGTAGGAAGGCGCGGCGACCAGTACCCGTTGGTTGGGCAGGAGCCGTGTCACAATCAGGCGGGAAGACGATGGCATGCCAAAACGTATGTTCAGGTCGTAGCCTTCCTCGACCATGTTCGCCGGCGCATCCGATAGCTCCAGTTGTACCTGAACTTCCGGATTCGTGCGGGCAAAACGGGATATGGCCGGAGCAATATATTCGCGGCCAAACTGGAAGGTAGCATTCACCCTTAACAGTCCCTGCGGCTCGGCGCTGGCTCGCGATAGCGACTGTTCCGTTTCCTTGATCCGGCCAATGATGTCGTGTGAGGCCAAAAGAAAGACTTCGCCATCGCTGGTGAGGCTCAACCGCCGCGTTGTGCGGTTCAGCAGGCGCACGCCGAGACGATTTTCGAGGCGGGTGAGTCGTCGGCTGACGGCAGAGGCGGTGAGGCCCAACTCCAGGGCCGCATGGGACAGGTTGAGGCGGCGAGCAACACAGACAAAGAACTGCATATCACCGTCGCTGCTCATTGGCGTCATCTCTCTTATAAACTGTTCCCAAAAATCAATAATGTTTTGTTATTTGTGAAATTACAATCATAAAAAAAATGAATTACTGTGTTAGTGCTTCGGGATTTTGACCCGTGGCGCTGGCGCACCGTGTCAAATGCGGCGCGATCAGGGGGGCGAGGGATTGCGGCACTCGTGAACTGGCGAGCGGCCTCCACTGGCAAATCTCCTCTCTTCATAAAGGCCTAAATGGCATGACCCATGCCAGGCAAAATAAAATCTGGGAGGAACAGATGTCTATCAAAAAAAACCTAATAGCTACAAGTCTCGCGCTCATGGTGGCTGTGCCCGCTTTGGCACAATCCGATTTCCCAACCAAACCGATCACCTACATTATTCCGTTCAACGCCGGGGGGGAGTCTGATCTCTCCGCGCGATTCCAGCAGGCAGAGTGGAAGGAGCATACAGGAGAGGACGTGATCATCCAGTATCAATCTGGCGCGGGTGGTGCGCAGGCTTGGTCGCAGTTGAACTCGATCCCGGGTGACGGCTACACCATTATGGGCATTAACCTGCCCCACACGGTTCTGCAACCCATGGAAGGTTCTGTAGGCTACAAGACTGATGAGCTGACCCCGGTCAACTACTTCCACTACACGCCAAACGCGATCTTCGTCACCAAGGACAGCGAGTACAAGACCCTCCAGGATCTGATCGACTACGCCAAAAAGAACCCGGGGGCTGTGACCCTTGCGGGGTCCGGTGCCAAGTCGGCAAATAATCTGGGGCAGTTGCAGTTTGATGAGCTTGCGGGGGTGAAGACGACCTACATACCGTTCTCCGGTACTGGGCCTTCAGTCACGGCCGTACTGGGCAGCCAGACCACTGCCGGCTTCAATTATGCTACCTCGGGAGCTAACCAAGGTGATGCTATGCGCATGCTGGCGGTTGCATCCGAAAAGCGTCTGCCTGCCTTCCCGGACGTTCCGACCTTCAAGGAGCTCGGTTTGGACATCGTGGGCGGTGCCTATCGTGGGGTGGCGGTGCCGGATTCAGCTTCCGAAGAAATGCGTCAGAAAATTTCGGATATTGTGACCGAGATTAATCAGGACCCTGACTTTATCAAGAAAATGGAGGACGGCGGTTTTGTACTGACCGACATTGGCTATGAGCAGATGCCGGAATTCATGAAAAAGATGAAGGCTGAATACGCCAAGAGCGCTGCAGCGCTTGGTATCGGCAACTAAGGAGCAGTCGTATGGAACTGCTTGGCTACTTTCTCGATGCATTGACGCCGTTTAATCTCATGCTCGCACTAATTGGTGTGATTCTCGGCACGGTCATTGGGGCGCTACCGGGGCTCTCGGCCACGATGGCGGTAGCCGTGCTGGTTCCGTTCACATTTACCATGGACCCCGCCTCCGGTTTGATCGCGCTTGGCGCGATTTATACCGGGGCAATCTACGGCGGGGCCTTCGCGGCTATTCTTGTTAATACGCCCGGAACTCCCTCGGCTATTGCGACGACATTTGATGGCTATCCTATGGCCCGTAAGGGTGATGGAGGGCTGGCGATAACATTGGCGAACCTGGCATCTGTCTTCGGTGGTCTGGTCGGCGCAATCGCGCTATTGCTACTTGCGCCGCCGCTGGCAAAGGTCGCATTGGTTTTCGGCCCGCCCGAATATTTCTGGCTGGCTGTTTTCGGGCTTACTCTGATTTCCGCGCTCTCTGTCGGCAACACACTCAAAGGGCTCATAGGGGCCTGTCTCGGGCTGATGTTGTCGATGGTGGGTGTTGCCGTCGTCGGTGGCGATGTGCGCTATACCTTCGACGTTCAAGCGTTTCTGGGCGGGATCGACATCACCTCGGCACTGATTGGTCTCTATTGCGTACCGGTTATCCTCGACCTGGTTTCAACTCGTGCCGCTCACCTGAAAGTCAACGCCGACGTCGCTAAAGGCGGCCTGCGGTTGCGCGAAGCGATGGGTATCGCCTGGCGTTCAAAATTCAACGTTGTCCGGTCGTCAGTTATCGGCACGGTCGTTGGCATCCTCCCTGGCGCCGGTGGCTCGATTGCCGGGTTGGTGTCCTATACCGAGGCGAGGCGTTCATCCAAAAACAGCGCGAATTTCGGCAAGGGTGAGCCGGATGGCGTGATTGCCACCGAGGCGGCGAACAATGCCACCGTGGGTGGCGGCTTTATCCCGACGCTGGTTCTGGGTATTCCTGGCACACCGCCGGATGCCATTATCCTGGGTGCCTTATTAGTTCAGGGCATCAAGATCGGGCCGAGGCTTTTCAATGACGAAGCCCAGGTTGTGTATACCTTCATCTTCGGGCTGTTGATCGCCACCGTATTGATGTTGCCCACAGGGTTGCTGATTGGGCGGTATGCGTACAAATCAGTGGTGTCGTTTCCGAAATCGCTGCTGGTACCCACCGTTGCTTTCATGACGGTCGTGGGTTCTTTCGCCATTCATTCCAACATCCAGGATACCCAAATGATGTTTGGTCTTGGTGTGATGGCTTGGGTGCTCAACCGCTACGGGTTCGCCCCGTCTCCGATCGTTCTTGGGCTGGTGTTGGGTCAGATCGCCGAACAGGGCTTCGTGCAGAGTTACCTGATTGGCAATGCCACCGGTAATATCAGCGGCATGTTCTTCGGTCGGCCAATCAGTATAGGCATTATCTTTGCTGCCATCCTGACACTGGGCTATCCGTTCTTTACCGAATGGCGTGCCCGCAAACGCGAGGTGCAGCCTTTGACCGAGCGAGCGATGGATGCGGAGGCACACCCGGCGAATCTCCAGCCGAAGTCAGCCACCCCAGACGCACCCAGAGGCCCCGATGCGGGCACGATCCTGCTTGCCGTCGTGTTTGCTGCGCTCGGTATCATGTCCTACGTGGCTACCGACGCCATGTCACCCATGGGCGCCGTATTTCCCGCCACCATCTCAGTTTTGCTGGTGGTGTTCTCCATCGGCCTGGTTATTTTCGCACTCCTGCGAAAGGGGAGCCCGTCGGATAATGGCGACCCTGCAGCATCGACCACGCGCCGGATACTGCTCACCATTATTTTCGGTTTGTGGGTATTCCTCATTCCTGTGCTTGGATTTTTTGTCGCGGGGCTGGCTGCATTCGGCTCGATGATGGTGCTTGCCGAACACGAGCGTCGCCCGGCAAAGACTTGGTTGATACGCGCGATCACCGCCGTTGCGGTGGTGGCTGGCTTCTGGTGGATGATGGCTGACGTGCTGTTGTTACGGATGCCGATGGGACTATTTTTCTAAGGAAACTGATGATGAAAACTTACAAGATTGCGGCCATCCCGGGTGATGGTATCGGTATTGAAGTGATTGATGCTGGCCTGCGTGCACTAACAGCGCTGGCCGAAAGCGATGGCGGATTCAAGCTGGATGTGACGAACTTCGACTGGGGTAGCGATCGCTACAAACGGGAAGGCACGTTCATGCCCGCAGACGGTGCTGACCAACTCAAGGCCTTTGATGCCATTCTGTTTGGCGCGGTGGGCGCGCCGGACGTGCCCGATCACCTCACACTATGGGGGCTGAGGCTGGCAATCTGCCAGCCGCTCGATCAGTACGCCAACGTTCGGCCTACGCGGATACTGCCTGGCATAAAGAGCCCACTTGAAGGCGTGGGCCCCGGCGATCTGGACTGGGTCATTGTCCGCGAGAACTCTGAAGGTGAATACGCCGGCCAGGGCGGGCGCAGTCATCGAGGGCAATCCCATGAGACGGCTACCGAGGTGTCAATATTCACAAGAGTTGGGGTCGAGCGAATCATGCGCTATGCCTTCAAACTGGCTCAGTCCCGGCCGCGCAAGTTGCTGACGGTCGTCACTAAATCCAACGCGCAGCGCTACGGCATGGTGCTTTGGGATGAAGTGGCCGCGGAAGTCGCCGGCGACTATCCGGACGTGAAATGGGACAAGATGCTGGTAGATGCCATGACAGTGCGGATGACGATGAAGCCGAAATCCATCGACACGGTGGTCGCCACCAACTTGCATGCTGACATTCTTTCGGATTTGGCTGCGGCGTTGGCGGGCTCGATTGGTATTGCCCCAACCGCGAACTTCAATCCTGAAGGCGCGACGCCGTCCATGTTCGAACCCATTCATGGGTCTGCCTTCGACATTACCGGGCAGGGCATCGCCAATCCGGTGGGCACTTTTTGGAGCGCATCAATGATGCTCGATCATCTGGGTGAGACTGCCGCGGCCAGGCGCATGATGAATGCTGTTGAAATGGTGACGGCCGATCGGGACCTGCATACACCCGACCTGGGTGGCAGCGCCACAACCGATCAGATAACCGAGGCGGTGATTGCCGCGATCCGCAACAACTAAGGAGACTAAGATGTCAGGCAGTACGATGAAAATTGCGGTGATTCCCGGCGACGGAATCGGCAAAGAAGTCATGCCCGAAGGAGTGCGGGTGCTGAAAGCCGCCGCCTTGAAATACGGATTTGACATGGTGTTTACCGACTTCGAATTCTCATCCTGTGAATACTACCAAACCCACGGCAAGATGCTTCCGGATGACTGGAAGGATCAGATTGCAGGGCACGATGCGATTTTTTTTGGCGCGGTAGGGTGGCCCGATACGGTACCGGACCACGTTTCGCTGTGGGGTTCGTTGATCCAGTTCCGGCGTGAATTTGACCAATACGTGAGTTTGCGCCCTGCGCGTCTCATGCCCGGGGTGCCATCGCCACTGGCTGGCCGCAAACCCGGCGACATCGACATGATGATCGTGCGCGAGAATACCGAGGGAGAATATTCTTCAATAGGCGGCAAAATGTTTCCCGGTACTGATCGCGAAATCGTGATGCAGGAAACGGTGATGACCCGTACGGGTGTAGACCGGATTCTGCGATATGCGTTCGACCTTGCAGAACGGCGCAGCGGTCGGTTGACGTCAGCCACCAAATCGAACGGAATATCCATCACGATGCCCTATTGGGACGAGCGAGTGGCCGAAATGGCAAAGGCCTATCCCGCTGTCAGTGTTGATAAATACCACATCGATATTCTTACGGCGTTATTTGTTTTGCACCCCGATCGCTTCGATGTTGTGGTCGCCTCGAACCTGTTCGGTGACATTCTGTCGGATCTTGGCCCTGCTTGCACCGGTACGATTGGCATCGCACCCTCTGGAAACATCAACCCCGAGCGCAAGTTCCCGTCCTTGTTCGAACCGGTCCACGGATCAGCACCGGACATTGCCGGGCAAGGAATCGCCAATCCGGTCGGGCAGATCTGGGCAGGGGCGATGATGCTAGACCACCTTGGTCATCCCGAGGCTGCAGCTGACATCGTCCGTGCGATTGAGAAAGTACTGGCCGAGCCGGGAATGCGTACTCGCGATTTGGGTGGCACCGCCGGGACGACAGACTGCGGTAAGTCAATTGCTAACGCGCTGAACTGAGGAAGAAAGCGATGCGGATTACTGATATACGCGAAAAGACGGTCTCAATTGCCTCACCAATGGCCAATGCTTATATCGACTTCTCCAAGATGACCTGTTCCGTTGTAGCGGTCGTCACGGATGTGGTTCGGGACGGTAAGCCGGTCATCGGATACGGGTTTAATTCTAATGGTCGCTATGGTCAGGGGGCACTGATGCGAGACCGCTTCATTGCTCGTGTGCTGGAGGCGGATCCCGCGACTCTGGTTGACGAGGCCAACGACAACCTCGACCCTTTCGCCATCTGGCAAGCGCTCATGACGAATGAAAAACCAGGCGGGCATGGCGAACGTTCCGTCGCGGTGGGCACCATCGACATGGCGGTCTGGGACGCGGTTGCCAAGATTGCAGGGGTACCGCTCTATAAACTGTTGGCGGATCGGTATCGCGGCGGTGTGCACGATGAGAAAGTATGGGTGTATGCAGCGGGTGGCTATTATTATCCTGGCAAAGACCACGCTAAACTCCAGGACGAGGTACGTAGTTATCTGGATCGTGGCTACAACGTCGTCAAGATGAAAATCGGCGGTGCCTCGCTGCAGGAGGATCTTGCCAGGATCGAGGCCGTGATCGACGTGGTCGGTGATGGCAGCAGGTTAGCGGTTGATGCCAATGGGCGCTTCGATCTCGAGACTTCCATCGCTTATGCAGAGGCACTGAGGCCCTACAAGCTATTCTGGTATGAAGAAGCGGGCGATCCACTCGACTACGCACTGCAGGCCGAACTGGCAGCGCATTACGACCTTCCAATGGCCACCGGCGAAAATCTGTTCTCCCACCAGGATGCGCGCAATCTATTACGTTACGGCGGAATGAGGCCAGACAGAGACTGGCTGCAATTCGATTGCGCCTTGTCGTACGGGCTTGTGGAATACCTGCGTACGCTGGACGTTATGAAATCCATGGGCTGGTCATCACGCAGGGTGGTGCCGCATGGTGGTCATCAGATGTCGCTGAATATCGCCGCCGGGTTACACTTGGGCGGCAATGAGAGCTACCCTGATGTGTTCCAGCCTTTTGGTGGTTTTGCGGATGGAATTGACGTGATCGATGGTTACGTTGGGCTGCCGGATATCCCCGGTGTGGGCTACGAGGCAAAGTCGTCGCTCTATGAGCTGATGAAAACGCTCACCGACTGATCGGACATTGTTCGCCGTTTGCCGACGATCTTTTATTGTAGCAGGCGCAGATTCTGATGGCGCTCGCACTTTAGCGATCGTGAGCAGATTCAGGGCAAAGCAGCCCCAAAAGTTGTGGCTGCTTCTCCAGGTATTATGGCGACTCAGTTCGTTCGGAACAGCTGTGTTTCGCGATCTTTGAAGGCCTTGAACTCCAGGGCATTGCCGGAAGGATCGTAGAAAAACATGGTGGCCTGCTCACCCGGCTCACCTTTGAACCGTATGTAAGGTTCAATTTCGAAAGCGACCCCATGGTCGCGAAGTTTCGCGGCCAGCTTATTCCATGCATCCATTTCCAGCACCACTCCAAAATGTGGAACTGGAACACCGTGACCGTCTACCGGATTTTTGTGGTTGTCTGCGGGTCTCTCTTTCAACGCAGAATTGAGATGGCAGACAAACTGATGACCATACAGGTTGAAGTCGACCCAGCTGTCGGAGGATCGGCCTTCAGGGCAGCTCAGAAACTCGCCATAGAACTGTCGAGCTTCATCGATATCGCGAACCTGAATGGCGAGATGAAATGGATCTTGTACGGCCATAATGCGTGCCTCTTTAAATAGTTATGAAACGAACAACTGAACCCGGCAGCACCGGCTTCTACGATGCAACCTGAGTTGTGAATTCGAAAGCACCGTCCAGGCTAAAATGCAGCGTCGCACCACGGGGCAGAATACCAACGCCGGCCGGCGTCCCGGTCAGAATAACGTCGCCTGGCTCCAGCGTGAAGTGGCGGCTCATTTCTACCAGCAGCTGCGGTACCGAAAACAGCATGTCTGAAGCTTTACCGATCTGGCGCAGTTCTTCGTTGATCGACAGGCTAAAACTCAATGAGTCCCAGTTTGGTACGTCTCTCACTTTTACAAAGGAAGAGAGAGGGCAGGCCCCATCAAAACCTTTGGCAATCTCCCACGGATGCCCTTTTCCTTTTAGCTTTGCCTGAACATCGCGCAGGGTCAGATCAAGCGCCAGTCCAAGCCCGACCACAGCACCCTCCGCCTGCTCTGTTGTAGCATTACTCAGCGGCTCACCAATCAACAGTGCAAGTTCCGTTTCATAGTGCACTTCACCGCGAATAGCCGGCGCGGTAATCGTATCTTCCAGGCGCACAGCGGCTGTTGCTGGTTTGATGAACAGAATGGGTTCAGTGGGCACCGGATTGTTTAGCTCTTTGGCATGCTCAGCGTAGTTTCGTCCGACGCAAACAATTTTGCCGAGCGACTGTCCAAAGTGTGAGTTATCGAGAAAGCGAGGGGTAAAAGTCATAGCGATAAAATACCGATTCAAGTGGAACGATGCACCAGACGTCTCTGTAATATGAGAACAAGGCGAGCACACTTCCGTGCTTAAGGATTGTCAGGGTAGATGCGTCAGCTTCTTAACCAGCTGGCTGGCTATCAGTTAAACCGTTTTCGATACAAATCAATGTAAATCTTTTTTGAGGGCAGAATGTGATCGCGACAAAGTGCGCAAAGCCTGGGGCGATCCTGCTGCTTGATAGCATCGATCATCGCCTGGTGATCGTCTCTGGCCCGCATGCGACTTTTGGTGTCCGTAATGGCGATAAAGCGAATGCCATGAGCCTTTTGGGCGAATTCGTTAATAGTCTCGGACAGTAAAGCGTTCCCGGTAAGGGAAAACAAGGCGTGGTGAAAGGCAATATTTAAACGAAATACACCACGCAGATCCTGATGTTCGACCGCGTCAGTGTAGCGGCGGTGTATGTCCTCAAGTTCTTCGATCATTTTGGGCGGAGCCGGCAACGGAATGGCTGATGCGCCTGCCAGTTCGAGAATTTCACGCATGGCGTACAGATCCTCGACTTCTTTGGGGGAATAGGCTCTGACGAACGCCCCCCGGTTTTTGATGCGCTCTATCAGGCCGATACCTTCGAGCTGGAACAATGCTTGACGGACAATGTGGCGTTTGCAGTCAAAACGCTCGGTCAGATCTTCCTCGACCAATCGTTCTTTGGGATGAAGGCGCCCCAATACAATGTCTTCTTCTACAGCAGCGACGATGTCATCAACACCGAGCGGTAATTTTTGTAGTTCATGTTCGTGTGTCTGCAGTGCTGTCATGGCTACGTATCCGCTCAGCGTTCTGGTGACTATTGACGCTATGGTTGGAAATTGGCGTAAAAATTTACAGATCTGACGCTTGTGAGTGTAACAATTTTTGCCAATATCATGCATCCCGACTCATCGTGGGACTTTGGACGTTTGAGGTGGGCGGCTGAAACGGAAATCACACCCTTCTTCGGCTTGCAGTATCTGCTCCAGAAACATCTTTCTGTAACCAAGTACGTTCTCTTCAGGCGTTTCACAGGGTGTTTCCTGGCGGCGCTTGTCGAGTTCTTGATCACTAACCTTTAAAGCGATAACCCGGTTTTCGACATCCAGCTCAATCAGGTCGCCATCACGGACCAACGCAAGAGGCCCGTTGTGGGCAGCTTCTGGTGAAACATGCAGCACGATAGTGCCAGAGGCGGTGCCACTCATGCGGCCATCAGATATACGCACCATGTCCTTGACTCCCTGTGTTGCGAGCTTCTTCGGGATTGGAATCAGTCCCGCTTCAGGCATGCCCGGTGCGCCCTTGGGGCCTATGTTCTGCAACACCAGAACGTCATTGGCATGAACGTCAAGATCCGGATCGTCAATCCGGTTGACCAAGTCCTCCATCGATGTAAACACCACAGCGCGCCCGGTGTGTTTCATCAGCCGAACTGAAGCCGCTGACTGCTTGATGATAGCGCCATTGGGTGCCAGGTTGCCTTTCAGCACCGCTATGCCGCCCTGACCAAAGATCGGATTTTCACGCGGGCGGACAACGTTCTGATTCAAAATGACAGGCACCGAATCGATATTTTCACCCAGAGTGCGCTTGTTGATGGTTATGACATCAGTATGCAGCAGCGGGCGGATTTCACGCAGCAGTGCGGCCAAGCCCCCTGCATGGTGAAGATCTTCCATGTAATAGTCACCAGACGGCTTGAGATCAATCAACACCGGTGTCTCACGACTCATCCGGTCAAACGCCGCGAGATCGATGTCGATTCCTAAACGACCCGCTATTGCGGTCAGATGAATCAGGGCATTGGTCGAGCCGCCCAGTGCGAGCAGGACCCGCAAGGCATTCTCGAAGGCCGCCTGGGTCATGATGGTTTCTGGCGTTATCTTCTCCAGAGCGATGCGAACCGCTTCGGTGCCGGTTTGTTCGGCAAATCTCAGGCGGTCAGCAAACACGGCTGGCGCAGTAGCACTGCCAGGCAACATCATGCCGAGCGCTTCTGCCAGACAGGCCATGGTGCTGGCGGTGCCCATTACAGAGCAGGTGCCTACGGTGGGCACAAGCTTGTCGTTCACTTCGGCAATTTCCTGGTCGTCAATTTCCTGACCCCGATACGAGGCCCAGAAACGCCGACAATCGGTACAGGCGCCTACGCGTGTGCCACGGTGTGAGCCGGCCAGCATCGGGCCGGTGACCAACTGAATGGCCGGGGTGCCAGCACTGGCTGCAGCCATAAGCTGGGCAGGTACTGTCTTGTCACAGCCCCCTATCAGTACGACTGCATCCATAGGCTGAGCCCGAATCATCTCTTCGGTATCCATGGCCATGAGATTGCGCAGATACATGCTTGTAGGATGCGAGAAGGACTCGTGAAGCGAGATGGTCGGGAACTCGATTGGTAAGCCACCGGCAAGCATGACGCCGCGCTTCACACTTTCTATCAGTCCGGGAACATTGCCATGGCAGGCGTTGTAGCCACTGTAGGTATTGGCAATGCCAATGATCGGTCGCGACAGTGCGTCGTCGCTATACCCCATACCCTTGATAAAGGCCTTGCGCAGAAAAAGGGAAAACCCCTCATCACCATAATTCGTCAAACGGGTGGACATGCCTTGTTTGGAACCGTCGCGGCTCATGAGATTCTCCTGACTGAGCGCCCTGTTGGAGCGCCTAGTAATTGCTTGTTGTTTGTAGTTTCAGGCCGCAGTATGACTGTTAACAATATTATTGACAATCTTGTTGGAAAAGAAATACTCTCCATGGGTACACAACAAATACAACAATGAAGAAGGGTATCAAGATGAAACTTCTCAGCGCATCTATCCTGGCTTTGGCAGTTGCCACCGCCCCAATTGCCGCTAATGCCGAGTATTCCGCAGGCGATGAAATTACAGTCTTGCAGGGCTTTAAAGCGGGCGGGGGTAGTGACGCTCTTGCCCAGCTGACCCAACCCTTTCTGACCAAGTTGCTCGGTGTCGACATGGTCAACCAGTATATTCCCGGCGCAACCGGTGCTATTGCCTGGACACGCCTGGCGAAGCAATCAAAGCAAGATGGCGGCACGATCAGCATCACCAATACCCCTATGCTGATGACCAACTACATCATGAACGACGCGATTACCTATTCGATCGATGAGCTCACGCCGATAGCCAATGTCGTCACTGACCCAGGTATTATCGTCGTGCCCGGCGACAGCCCTTTCAAAACCGTTGAAGATTTGTTCGCGGCTGCCAAGAAAAGCCCTGGCAGGGTAACCGTCGGCAACTCCGGTGTTGGAGGTGATGATTTCTTTTCCGCCATCCTTGTTGAACAGGCTGCTGATGTGAAATTTCAGAGTGTGCCGTTCCAGGGCGATGGTCCCTCCGCTACCGCAGCTATGGGTGGCAAGATCGACGCCAGTTTCAATAATTTAGGCAACGTTTATGGCCACATTGTGGCCGGAAACTTGAGAGCTCTTGCGATATTCACCAAAGAACGTGTCGACTTTTTGCCTGACGTACCGACGCTCGTGGAAAAAGACATCAACGTGGTAGCTGGTTCCTCGCGCGGCTACAGCGCGCCTGCTGGTATCCCTGAAAAAGCCCGCGAACAACTGATAGCTGCATTTGAATCTCTCAAAGAGAACGAAGAGTTCAAGGCCATCGCAAAGGAGCGGGCGCTTGTTCTCGATATCGTCACTGGTGATGACTATCTTCAGATGATGAAAAGCATGGAAACTGATTACAAGAAAATCTGGAAAGAGATCAAAAGCGACACTGCCAAATAGGACTGATATCCAGCTCTTTCTCAGAAATTGAACGAGGTAACGTAATGAACACGAGCCGTTTGGTTTTGGGGATTTTTGGCGTAGGCATCGCGGTGGTTTTTGCTATCGACTCCACGGGATATCCTGATCAGGCGGCTCAGATGCCTCTTATATACTCGATGGCGGTAGCGTTGCTGTCATTGGGTATCGTGGTTCAGGAGCTGGTCAGTTTACGCCGCCATCGTACTGTGGCTGTAGAGTCCAGTGACGCCCATTTAAATGATGATGCCAATGATGACAAAAGCGATGCACCCAGTCGCTACTGGGCCGTCTTCATCACATTTGTGCTGGCCATCATCTATGCAGTAATCATCAATTCCGCTGGCTATTTACTCTCTACGGTAGCTTTTATGCTGGCTGCGCTGTGGGTAACCCGTACGGTTTCGATCGTATTTTCGCTCATAGGTATCGCCGCGGTGGTGGCCGTCATCTGCATCGTTTTTATTGCCTTTCTTGGGCTCCCCATACCTCTTCTCCCGACGTTTTTCTGACAACTACTTTTGATGCCTGAATGGGGTTGATTGATCATGGATACTTCTCTGATCCTTGTGGGACTGGTTAATGTCATCACATTTACGAATATCTCGCTGATTCTTGGCGGGACATTACTGGGCCTTTTCGTTGGGGCTATGCCTGGCCTGTCTGCAACCATGGCATTGGCATTGTTGCTACCGCTCACTTACAACATGGACCCGGCGTCGGGCCTTAGCATGCTTGCGGCGCTCTACGTTGGTGCATCCTATGGTGGCTCGATCTCGGCTATTTTGCTGCGAACTCCGGGCACCCCGTCAGCAGCCGCGACAGTGCTGGATGGCTATCCGCTGTCGCAGCAGGGTCAAGCAGGCAGGGCGTTGGGGGTTTCGCTGTTTGCGTCCTTCGTCGGGGGCCTTATGAGCGGATTGGCGCTGTTGACGGCGGCGCCGCTGCTAGGCGTTGTCGTGCTTGAGTTCGGTCCGGTGGAAATGTTCGCAATTGCGGTGCTGGGTATCACCATCATCGGCTCGCTTGCCCAGGGTTCGATGATCACTGGGCTACTGTCTGGTGCTTTGGGTTTACTGGTGAGCACCGTGGGAATGGATTTTCTCACAGGGACACCACGCATGACCTTTGGTCAGATCAACCTGTTTTCCGGGATTGAGTTCGTCGTAGCGTTGATTGGACTGTTCTCCATTCCACAAGCGCTGAGGTTGATCGAGAAATCCAATGGGGTCGCGAAGATCGCCAGCAAAATAACCGATCGCTTGATCCCGAGTTTTCGTGAACTCAAGCAATTGATGCCCAATATTTTACGGTCCGGGTGTATCGGCATCATTGTGGGTGTGATTCCCGGAACTGGCGGCGATACAGCGAGCTGGTTTGCCTACAACGAGGCCAAACGGTTTGCCAAAGATAAGAGCCGTTTTGGCAAGGGCGACATTGCTGGGGTTGCGGCGCCGGAGTCCGCCAATAACGCGGTAGTCGGCGGCGCGCTGATTCCCACTATTGCGCTGGGTATTCCCGGTAGTTCTTCCACGGCTATTCTGCTCGGGGCATTGATGGTGCAGGGCATTCTGCCGGGCCCCAATCTGCTGACCGACTACGGTGATGTGACCTATACACTGATCTGGGCGGTCATCTTCGCCAATGTTGGCTTGTTACTGGTTGGATTGATGTTCACCAAGGCATGCGTCAGCGTGACCAAAGTACCTGATGCATTCGTCGCTTGTACCATCATCACGCTGTGCATTATTGGCTCCTTCGCCATCAACAACAGCATCTTTGATGTTGGTCTGATGCTCGGTTTTGGACTCTTCGGTTACTGGCTTAGTAAAGCCGGCGTTTCGCCAGCACCGATGGTGATTGGTTTGATCCTGGGACCGGTGATGGAAAACAGTTTCCATCAGTCGATGTTGATCGGCAATCACAGCTTTGCGGTCTTCCTGGATAGCCCAATTGCCATCGTGCTTTTGTGCATCGCTGTCCTGTCGGTTTTTCAGGCTACCCCCTTGTTCGGTTGGCTCAAAACGTTACGCCGTCAGCGACCTGCAAAAAACTGAGCACCAAAAACAACTTTAAGGAGAAACGTCATGACACGTATTACTGAGATTCGGGCGATAACTGTGAATGTTCCGCTTATTAATCCAACCAGCTTCTCGAATCGCCAAGTGCTCAAACGCGATTATGCGTTGGTCGAGGTGACGGGTGACGACGGAGTGAAAGGCATTGGCTTTTGCTACGGCGGAAACAACGCAGGTGCGTTAGTCACTCAAGCCGTGAGGGATCTGTTGCGCCCGATTTTGATCGGAGAGGATACCCACAGGGTCGAAGGACTCTGGCAGGAGATGTATCAGGAGTCGCTTCTGCACGGGCGCACTGGTTCTGTCATGCGGGCAATTAGCATCATCGACATGGCTCTATGGGACCGTAATGCGCGGGCTGCCAATCTGCCACTCTATAAGTTTCTCGGTGCTACCGAAACCGACAGCGTGCCGGCCTACGCCAGCGGCGGTTACTACCTTGAGGGCAAAACGCCGGAAAAACTGGCGGATGAAATGAAAGGCTATGTGGCGAAGGGCTTCAAGGCCGTTAAAATAAAGGTCGGCCGTGAAGACCTGGCCGGAGAAGAAGCGCGTCTGGCAGCGGTTCGTGAGGCCGTGGGCTCGGATGTGTTGGTTATGCTGGATGCCAACAACGCATGGTCTGACCTGCCATCGGCGCTCCGATTTATGCGTATGGCTGAACAGTATTCACCGTACTGGATCGAGGAGCCGTTCAGCCCGGATGATATCGATAACCATCGTCGTCTTGCTGCGCGCACGCCGGTACCCGTTGCAACCGGCGAAATAGAGGCTGGGCGCTGGCGTTTCAAGGAACTGCTCGATAAAGAGGCAGCCATGATTTTGCAGACCGATGCAGCCGTGTGTGGCGGCATTACCGAGTTCCGACGCATCGCGGCGACCGCAGCCAGTTACGGTGTCGAAATCTTTCCTCATTGGTTTCACGACCTGCATATTCATCTGGTGGCATCTACGCCAAACGCCTCGATGGTGGAGTTTTTCGCCGATGACGAAGTGCTGAATTTCCGCAAACTCATCGACACCCAACTCGAATTCGTTGGTGGGCGCCTCAAGCTGCCCCAGACGCCGGGTCTGGGCTTTGGGTTCGATGAAGATGTCTTGGCACGTTATGCAATTGATTCATGGAGATGAGTATGTCCATGTCACAAGGAAACGTATGGTCACCCGTGATTACCCCTTTCGGCAGTGATCTCAGCCCGGATGTCGAGCGCCTGGTGAGTCATTGTCGCTGGTTAATATCTCAGGGGGTCGGTCTGGCGGTGTTTGGTACCAATTCGGAGGCAAATTCGCTGACCGTAGTCGAGAAGGTGGAGTTGCTGGAGGCGCTGGTGGCCGCCGGCATCCCTGCCGATCGGCTCATGCCGGGCACCGGAAGTTGCTCAATAGGTGATACGGTGACACTGTCCCGTCGTGCTGTGGAACTAGGCTGTGCTGGCGTGTTGATGCTGCCGCCCTTCTACTACAAGGGCGTCTCGGACGAAGGCCTGTTTCGCTACTATTCTGAGGTGATTGAACGCATCGACGATGCTCGATTGCGCGTTTACCTCTATCACATTCCGCCTGTTGCTCAGGTTTCAATTAGTCTGCCGCTGGTAGAACGCCTCATCAAGGCCTACCCGAGCACCGTTGTTGGCATCAAAGACAGTTCCGGTGACTGGTCGAATACTCAGGCATTAATTGATAAATTTTCTGAACAAGGCTTTCATGTCTACGCAGGGAGTGAACGTTTTTTACTCGCGACATTAAGAGCGGGCGGCGCTGGCTGCATCAGTGCTACGGCTAACGTCAATCCTGAGGCAATAGCCAGGTTGGGAAAAACGTGGCAGCAGGCTGATGCGGATGAACAACAAGCCAGTCTTAACCGTGTTCGCGCTGTGTTCGAGCAGTTCCAAATGATTCCCGCCCTTAAGGCGGCAACGGGTCATTATAGCGGCGAAAAAGATTGGCTTAGAACCCGGCCGCCTTTAGTCGAGCTTAGTGCCGATAAGAGTAGAGAACTCTTTTCTCTATTGGACGCGGAGCATTTTGCGATGCCCGATCTGCCGTCCACAGGGGTTTAATATATGAAACAGCGCGTTGTTGTAGTGCGTCGTATGGACGAAGATCACCTGGCGCGTTTACGCCAGCTGTTCCATGTGAATTATTTCGATACCCTGGGGCAGGACAATCAGCAGGACTATATCCGGGCTATGCGCAGCGCCCATGGCCTGATAGGTGGAAAACTCGTCATCAATAAAAAGATTCTGGACGAGGCGCCCCATCTGAAAGTGATTTCAACCATTTCAGTAGGCTATGACAATCTTCCGCTGGATGAACTTACGCGACGCGGAATACTGCTGTGCAATACTCCCGATGTGCTGACGGAAACAACGGCCGACACCGGATTTGCGCTGATCATGTCGACCGCTCGTCGTGTGGTGGAGTTGGCCGAGCTCGTTAAGCTGGGCAACTGGGTGGAGCATATCGACAAACCGCTGTATGGTCTTGATGTGCACAGTAAAGTGCTGGGCATTATTGGTATGGGGCGCATAGGTGCCGCCGTTGCCAGGCGTGGTGCACTCGGTTTTGGTATGCGCGTGCTTTATTCCAATTCATCGCCTAAACCAGCCCTTGAAAAAGAGCTCGGCGCCCTGAGTTGCGACATGGACGAACTCTTGGCCCAGTCGGATTTCGTTTGTATCACCGTGCCGTTGACGGCTGAAACTCATCACATGATTGGCGCCGACGCGTTTTTGAGGATGAAGTCCTCGTCGATCCTGATCAATATTGCTCGAGGTAAGGTGGTTGATGAGGCTGCTTTGATCGCTGCGCTCAACGAAGGCCAGATTGGTGGCGCTGGTCTCGATGTATTTGAAGAAGAGCCGGTGTCCGCTGACTCTCCGCTCCTGCAGATGCCGAATGTTGTTGCCTTGCCTCATATTGGCTCAGCTACTCACGAAACCCGTGCGGCGATGGCCAAACTCGCCGTTGAGAACCTGATTCTGGCGTTACAAGGTAAATCACCGAGGAATGCGGTCAATGAGCAGGTTCTGTTGGCCAAGTAACATCACAAGGAACTTTGGATGAAGGATCAGCACAGGCGATTGGCCTCAATTCTGAATTTGCATGATTTTGAAAAAGCCGCACGAGGACATCTTCCACGTCCCATCTTCGGTTACATCTCCAACGCAGCAGAAGATGGCAAGACGCTGCGCGCCAACCGGAGCGCTTTTGATAATTACTGTTTCCTACCACGTGCGCTCGTTGATGTTTCGAAGGTCTCATTGCAAACGGAGCTTTTCGGCAAGCAGTATGCCGCGCCCTTTGGTATTGCTCCCATGGGAATCAGTGCCCTTTCGGCCTATCGTGGCGACAAGGTATTGGCTGAGGGGGCGGCTAAAGCCAACATTCCTATGATCATGAGTGGCTCCTCGCTGATTCCCATGGAGGATATCAGTGGGCCAAATGGCACAGATTGGTTCCAGGCGTATCTACCCGGTGATGAGGAAGGCATCGAAGCACTGCTTGCACGGGTTGAAAAGTCGGGATTCAAGAATCTGGTGATCACGGTTGATTACCCGGTTCCGCCCAATAGTGAGAATCATGTTCGTAGCGGTTTCTCATCACCATTGCGGCCCAGTGTAAGGCTGCTTATAGACGGTTTGCTGCGGCCACGATGGTTATTTGGTACCTTTATCAGAACCCTGATCAATTTCGGCGTGCCTCATTTTGAGAACAACCATGCCACGCGTGGCATCTCGGTTATTTCAAAAAACGTCAATCGGGACTTTTCTGGTAGAAGCCACTTGAACTGGGCATCGCTTGCGCTGGTTCGCAAGCTCTGGTCCGGGAATCTGATTGTCAAAGGCATACTGCACCCTCAGGATGCCCTCAAGGCGGAAGCTGCAGGTGCCGATGGAATTATTGTCTCGAATCATGGTGGGCGTCAGCTCGACGGCGCCATTGCACCGATGAATGTATTAAGCGCAATTGTAAAAGCGGTGAGCCTGCCGGTCATGATTGACAGCGGGTTCCGGCGTGGGAGCGACGTGCTCAAGGCGCTGGGTCTGGGTGCTAAATTTGTGTTTGTCGGCCGATCCTTCAATTATGCGGCAGCTTATGCCGGCGAGGAAGGGGTTAGTCACACTGTGAAATTGCTCTCAGCAGAGATCCAGCGAAATATGGCGTTGCTGGGAATAAACAGGGTAGAGGACATGAATTCTGAGCGAATGTGTCTGAAAGACGGACAGCCTCTTATCGTTTCATCATGAGTTAGTTACGTATTTTCACAATCACTGGAGATGAAGAAACGGCCTGAATGACACTATTAAAACCCTCGCGTTATTTTGCCTTGGCCGGTTTTCTGCCGGCCGGGGTCGTCTTCTTGATGGTCTCATTCGAATACACGGGTTATTCCGCATTCGCAGTGGCGGCTTCGGTGGTGGCCGCGATCGCAGTCGCAATTTTCAGTTTTGGCGTCCGCGCCTCTCGGGTCGTGTTTGTGCTGATCGCGATCGCATTGGTGCTTTGGGCCGCGCTGACGAATACGGGGTGGGTGGCAGCGACCGCATTAGCGGCGCAGCGTGGTGCGATGGTGATGGCGTTGTTCACCGCCCTGACGGCTATCCGCAATGCCGCCATAAGCGCGCCGGCAATCGTCGAATGCGGGCGTTTCCTTGCACGGCAGCGTTCGGGGTTGCGCTACACCGCACTGACCATCGGCGGGCATCTGTTCGCGCTGGTTCTGCTTTATGGCTCAATATCGTTGCTGGGGACCTTGGCGACCGAAAGTGCGGCGCGCGAGCCAGACCCTGAGATTCGCAGGCAACGCACCCGCCGCATGATGATTGCGATCCAGCGGGGCTTTGCGTCCACCCTGTGTTGGTCGCCCCTGGGGTTTTCGATGATCATCAGCGTGTCCGTCGTGCCGGGTGCAAGCTGGAGTGCTGCTGCTCTGCCGGGGCTGGTCAGTGCGCTGATGATGCTGGTGATCGGATGGGGTCTGGACGCACTTTACAAGCCGCAAGTGAAATCGAATACACGCCCGCCGGAGACAGAGCGATGGGTGACTCAGTTGAGTCCACTGCTGGTGCTGCTGGGTCTTGTACTGGTCGGCGTCGCGTTGTTGCATATCGTCACGGGAGTCGAGGTGATCGGTGCGGTCATGTCGCTGATTCCCGTCATTGCCATTCTGTGGATCGCAATGCAACAACCCCCGGTTGGTTTGACGCGCAGCGTCAACGTCTGGCAGCGCGCTCGGCTGTTCGTCACGCGCGAGCTGCCCAGTTATCGCGGTGAGATCGTTTTGCTGTTCATGGCCGGATTTATCGGCAGTTTGGGGGCATTCCTGTTGGTGCCGCTGGTGCAGGCACAAGGGCTTGATCTGACAACGATCCCACCCTGGATTATCGTCGCCGCGATGGTTTGGATCATCCCCGTTACAGGGCAGCTGGGCATGAACCCAATCCTTGCCGTTTCGCTGCTGGTGCCCATTCTGCCTTCGCCGGAGATTATGGGAATTCCACCTACGGCGATGGTCGTGGCGATCACAGCCGGATGGGCGCTGAGCGGGGCGACCTCACCATTCACCGCTTCCGTCATGCTGGCTGCGTCCTTGGGCGGAGTGTCACCCCTGAGAGCCGGGTTGGGCTGGAACGGGGTGTATGTTCTTGCGGCCGGCGCTGCGCTGACCCTGTGGGCGCTATTGCTTTTCTACATCCTTTGACCCGAGCGCATCACACTCTATGCTGCGACAGCGCTCGACCGCCTCAAGCACGGATATAAACCCAGCCTTCGACTTGTCGCTCGGCCAGGGTGACCACGGCCGCCTCGACCTCAACGAGCCCTCGGGTATTATCAAGCCCTTGGGCAACGAGCGAATTGCGGCACAGTCGCAGCAGCGAGTCGGTCGCGTCAGGGGTGGCCAGGGCGGTTGCGACGGCGGCGCCGTTAGCGATAATCAGCACCTCGGCATCGGGCCGAGCGTTGCGAAGGTTAGCGGCGTTACGCCGGGCGCGAGCCAGTGCCTCGGCCGTCGGCGCATGAAGTAGCACGCGAAGGGGTGTCATGATGATCTCCAGGAGTGATGTCGTGGTCAATGGTGGTCAGTGGTTGCCGATGATTGCTTCGACACGCTGCACCAGCGGCGCGAAGTCGGGGAGGTCACGACGCTCGTCGAGCGGAAGATTAACGCTGAGGGTCTCAACAACCCGAGCGGGCTGACCCTCCTCCTGGTTGCCTAGTATCATCACCCGGTCGGCGAGCAGTACCGCCTCTTCTATGTCGTGGGTGACGAAAACGATGGCGGCCTCGGTGCGTTGGCGCAGGGCGATTAGCTCCTGTTGCAATCGCCGGCGAGTGATGGCATCCAGCGATGCGAAAGGCTCGTCCATAAACAGCACTCTAGGCCGCACGGCCAGTGCCCGCGCAATGCCAACCCGCTGCTGCTGGCCACCCGACAGCGTATGTGGCCACCGATCGGCGTAGGCATCCAGGCCGACCAACGTCAGCGGCTGCATGGCCCGCTCGAGCCGCTCAGCACGCGACAGCCCTAGGCCTTCAAGTCCCAGCTCTACATTGGCGCGCACCCGTCGCCACGGGAACAGTCGCGAGGCCTGGAAAACCATTGACCAGGCGCGAGTGCCATCGTTCTTGCCGGCAGGAATGTCTACCTCGCCGGTCTGCGGGGCGAGTAAGCCGGCAAGCGCTCGAAGCAGGGTTGACTTACCTACTCCTGAGGCGCCCACGACCGCCACGAACTCGCGCGGGTACAGCGCCAGTTCAACACCGGCCAGCACGGTGGTGTGACCAAAACCGAGGCTGAGGTCTCGAGCGTTGAGTACCGGTCCCGCGAAGCTGGCACGTGTAGTTGTCACATTGGGCGGCGTTATAGATGTTGTTACAGATGTCGTCATAGCTATCGTCACGGCTGCCACCTTAACAATCGGCGCTGAATCAGCATGAATAGGAAATCGAACAGCGCATAGAGCCCAGCGATGGTCAGCATGTAAACCACCACGATATCGGTGGCCAGAAGACTAGAGGCCTCCATCATGCGCTGGCCGATGCCGGGAATACCAAACAACTCGGCGGCGACCACGGTCATCCAGCCTTGGCCGAGGCCAGCGCGCAGGCCGCCCAATATGCCGGGGGCGGCCGCCGGCAAGTTGACCTTGGTGAGGCGGGAAAGGAAGCGCCGCTGGCCGAAGGCCTGGGCCACCTCGTCAAAACTGGGATCAATCGAATGCACCGCACTGTAGCTGGCGAAGTAGTTGATCCAGAACACCCCAATACTGATGATGAACGCAGCCGCCGAAGGGTTGATGCCAAACCAGATGATCGCGAAGGGTATCCACGCCAGCGGCGGGATCGGCCGCAGCAGGCGGGCCAGCCAGGCATGCAGCGCATCAAAGCGTGGCAGCAGTGCTGCCGCAACGCCAACGGTAATGCCCAAGCTGGAGCCAAGAAGTAACCCCACGCTGTAGTGCACAAGGCTTGAACGGACTACGTCCAGCCAGATACCGTCGATCAGCTCGTACCAGAAAACCTGCGGAATCGAGGATGGTAACGGTACCAGGCTGCCTGGCAGCAGACCACTACGCAGAGCCAGTTCCCACAGCAACACGAAGGCAACAAGGCCCGCGGCGCTCAATAGGCTACGCCGGGAACGCGTCATGGTAGGGCTCATTGCGCGGACAGCTCCTTGCTTACCTCGTCGAAGAGTCTCGTGTCGAACAAAGCGTCAAGATCCACTTCTTTGCGCAGGGTGCCCTGGCTCAGTTGGAAGTCGTGCATGCGACGCGTGCCTTCGCGAATGGCGTGAGGGTCGCTGATGTAGTTGGATGACGGCGAACCCAGCGCGGCCTCAACGGTGGCCAGGTCGATCAGCCGGCGGCCGACGAACTCGCGCACATGAGGCGCGGCGCGCTTGGGTTCATTCAGCAGTATGTCGGTGGCCCGCAAATGAAGTGCCATCAGCTTACGCATCGCCTCGGGGTGTTCCGCCAGGGTAGCCTCACGGGCGGCCAACACGGCACCCGGCTGGCCCGGCAACATTTCGGCGGCACGCACGACCACGCGTGCGCTAGCATCGCGTTCCTGAACCGTGGTGAGAATAGGTTCCAGAATCGAGGCGGCATCCACCGCACCGGCCAGTAGTACTTGCTGTACGCGGTCGGCGCCCATGCCGATAACTTCCACTGCATCCAGGCCAACGCCCAGCTGTTCAATCAGCCAGTAGCGCAGTACGGTGTTCGGCACCGAACCCTGGGGGAAGGTGGCAATCTTGGGCTTGCGACCCTGCTCTTCGGTGAAACGGGCGATGGCTTGGGCGGCATCGTTGTTTTCGAAGGCCACAGCGAAGTCGCCGCGTGCAACTAGGCCGATTTGCTCTTGAATGCTTGCAGCTAACACTTTGATAGGCACGCCGTTGGCACGCGCAACCATTGCCGGACCAATCCCGAAATACATGACGTCCAACTCGCCGGAGGCCAACGCTTGAACCATAGCCGAACCGCTTGTGAAACGGGTCAGTTCCAGATCCAGGCCCGCCTCCTTGGTCCAGCCCTCGCCCTCCATAACGAACAGCTGCGCGACGGGCAGGATCGGCATGTATCCCACTTCAAGAGTGGTAATGTGTTCGTCGGCCTGGGTCAGGCCGGAGAAAGTCAGCAGACCGGCGAACAGGGCTGCTAAAGGAAAGCGAGGTGACATGGCAAGATGAACTCTGTTGAGAAACATTAGCGCTTAGTCTAACGTTTTTTCACATATAACTGAATCGAATTTTAGATTTAATTATTATAACTATATTATAAAAATCGAATGCAGTCGTTTCAACAATAACTGCTATCGGCTTCATCACCCGTCATGGCAGCTTATGCGCTTTGAGAAAAGCCGCAGGTGCTCTTTGATAAGGTTTTTCATGTCACAACTCAAACGCCAGCGCAGATAGTAGAGTCACGGCAGGTTGCCACGCAGACTGATCGCCACGTTATGGATGTTCCCGCCCTTGGGCGCCGCACAGCCTGGAAATCAATCCAAACGTTACTTTTGCTGTCGCTATTTTTCGGTGATGCTTACCCGATAGCGTGCAAAAGATAAGCCTATTTAAGGACTCTCAATGGCCATTAAGAAAAACGAACTTTATCAGGAACTGCGCCGTTTCGAGGGGCAATAACGGGCCCGACAAACTGTCTCCAAGGTTAACTACGGCATCGACGCCGCGGCGTTTGATGTCTCGCACAAACGCCTTAAGTGCGGGTAAGTTTCCATGAATGTCTGAAATAACGGCAATACGCATAGAGTGAACTTTCACGATAACTATAAGAAAACATCCTAAAAGACGTAATTTTTGGCCACTTACGCCAACAGTCGCTGCCAAGCCAAGCCAAGCCAAGCCAAGCCAAGCCTTATCCTGCCTAGCTGATGCGCACCGATGTATTGTCGTTATTGGCCAATATGCGAGATTCGTGAATGGCTGAAGTCGCCCCGAAGCAGTCAATTCGTGCAGATTAATGTTTAGTTATATTCGCCAAATCGTTCTTGTAAGAGCGGAGCATACGCATGCCATCAAGCGATGGTCTCGACCACACCGCCATCAACCCGAAGTGCCGCGCCAGTGGTGGCCGAAGCTTGGGGAGAAGCGGTGTAGACGACCAGATTCGCCACCTCTTCTACGGTCGCTGCGCGCTGGATGATCGAACTGGGACGATGCTTCATCACAAAGGCGGCCGCCGTCTCTTCCATCGACAGGCCCGATGCCTTCTGCTCTTCTTTCAGCATGGCTTCGAGGCCATCCGACAAGGTTGGACCGGGCAGAATGGCGTTGACAGTCACGCCCGTGCCCGCAACACGCTTGGCCAGCCCGCGTGAGATCGAAAGGAGTGCTGTCTTGGTGAAGCCGTAGTGGATCATGTCGGCGGGAATGTTCAGCGCCGACTCCGAGGATAGAAACAGTACGCGGCCCCAATGACGTTGCGTCATGCCAGGCAGGTAAGCGCGCGACAGCCGCACCCCCGACATGACATTGACCTCAAAAAATCGACTCCATTCGTCATCAGGAATCTCGAAGAAATCCTGCGGCCCGTAGATGCCGACGTTGTTGACCAGAATGTCGGCCGACGGTTGTGCCGCCACCAGTATCCCGCAGCCCTCGGCAGAGCCAACATCGGCCGCAACGCCGCGAATGTTGGCTTGCGCAACTTCCGACATCAGTTTGGCGACGGCACGTTCGACAGCGGCGGTTGTGCGGCCGTTCACTATTACTGCAGCACCCGCTTGGGCCAGTCCTTTGGCGATGGCATAGCCGATACCAGCGGTGGAGCCGGTGACGATGGCAGTTTTTCCGGAGAGGTCAATTTTCATGAGGAGAATCCTTTTGTGATGGAGATAAGAGGTGCGCGTAATTAGCCTGGAAAAGCGTGTCCAGATCGATGGCGTCAGCCATCGCCTTGTTGCCGCGATCACCTGGATGCAGGTGATCGCCCGAGTCGAATTCAGGCTTCAAACGGGCCGGATGCGCCGGGTCTCTGGCCAGCGCGTCGAAGTCAATCACTGCATCGAATTCGCCACTGTTGCGTATCCATGTGTTGATTTGCTGGCGCAGCTGGTCCTTGTCCGCGTGGTAGTAATTGTCCAGCGGCGTGTCCGGCAATGCGCCCTCGAACGGCGTCAGCGTCGCGCCGGCGACCCGCACGCCATGGGTGTGCGCACGCGCGATGAGCTGGCGATAGCCGGCGATCAGCGCGTCGACCGACGGCCTGATGCCTTGAGGATCGAACGCCGTGCCTGGCCAACTGATGTCGTTGATGCCGAGGAGGACCACGACCGTCTTGACCCGCAGCAGACTCAACACGTCCCGGTCAAAGCGCGCCAATGCATTGACGCCCATGCGGTCGCCGAGCAGGCGGGCGCCAGAAATACCGGCATTGAGTACCGCCACGTTTCTCGATACCAAACGTGCGGCAAGAAAATCGGGCCAGCGCGCATTGGCATTGATGGTTGCGCCATTGCCGTCGGTGATCGAGTCGCCGATCACGACCACCGTGCTGGCAGGTGTGGCAGTTTCGACCTGAATTCCGCGCAGGAAGATGCGCGCACCTGTGGTGGTATCTGTCTCGATATGTTTGGCCGCGACCTGATTACCCTTCACCAGATAGGCCGTCTGGCGACCATCCCAATGAAAGGTGGTGGCCTGCGTTTTGTTCGGCAGGAAGACGCTGACCGCCACATTAGCTAAAGGTGCGACTGTCAGATCGACCGGATCGCTCATCAGCGGCGCGCCCGGCGGTACGATGGCAGAGGTTTTGCCGCCGAAAGTGATGGGCCGATCCGTGCCGGCAACAATCGCCGACCCGGCATCGGCCAACGCGACATGCGCGGCGCCGATAACCAGCGGCTGGCTGCCATACTCGTTGGACAGCACGATGCGGATACGCTTGCCGCCGAGACTGATACGGGTCACCTGCCGAATGGTCTGATCCTGCAGCGTGGCTGGAATGTTGGTGGGGAAAGCGAAGTCCGGTCCCCAAATCGGTTGCGGGCTGGCCATCCAGGTGCCAATCCAGGCGCTGGGTTCGGCCGCGCTCACGGCAGAGGGCACGGCCAGCGAGGTCGCCAGCGTGACTGCCATGAATCGATGGAGCCAGGCCAGGCGGCGGGCATAGGGGCGAGTATTAAGGTTCGTTGTCATGGTGAGTCCTTGTCTTCAGTCAATTGGGTTCATAGAGAGGCTTGCCATCGGCACCCAGACGTTGCCCACGTTCCAGCCGGATGGCAGTCAGAGCCACGCCAAATGCGCACGACGGCACCAGCGCCGCCACCCAAGTAATACGCTGAGTCCGGGGCCGTACGCGATGACGACTCCGTCCAGCCAGGCACCGATGGCACGCCCAGAATATTGGCCAGCGTCAGGCCAGTAAACATGAAGGCGATTGCGGAGGCGCGTTTATCCGGCGCCACCAAACCGGTGGCAACCACAGAACCGACGCCGAAGAAAGTACCGTGGGCGAACGCAGTCAACACGCGGGCGGCCATCAAAAAGCCATAACTTGGCGCCAGCGCACACGCAGCGTTACCCAGAGTGAAAATCACCATCAGGCCCAACAGCAAGGTCTTGCGCGGCCAGCGCCCAGTCATCGCCGTAAGCAGCGGCGCTCCGACAACGACGCCCAGTGCGTAGCCGGAAATTAACCAGCCAGCCGCCTGGATTGAGACGCCAAACTCGGCACCGACTTCCAGTAGCAAACCCATGATGACGAATTCGGTGACACCGATGCCGAAGGCACCGGCGGTTAGTGCATAAAGAGCAATTGGCATCAGTCGAAGTCCTGTGAATTGATCTGCTATCAGAGGATAAATTATGAATTCAAATCAACTTGTGGAGTAGACT
Organism: Marinobacter sp. M3C; assembly: GCF_023311895.1. GTDB lineage: Bacteria > Pseudomonadota > Gammaproteobacteria > Pseudomonadales > Oleiphilaceae > Marinobacter. The sequence goes on along the minus strand of NZ_CP092284.1, from coordinate 2,215,830 downwards.
GCCTCTAGGAAAAACACTTGTGAGTTCATTTCAATATGGCGCGTCTGGATGTCAATCGATCAGGAGAAATGGATGTCTTCGTCCGCGTAGTCGAACTGGGCGGTTTCTCTGCCGCTGCGCGTGCGTTTCGCATGACGCCATCTGCGGTCAGCAAGCTGGTAGGACGGCTCGAAAGTCGATTAGCGGTACGCTTGCTCAATCGTTCGACCCGACAAGTGCAACTAACCCCCGAGGGCTGTGTGTTTTACGAGCGTAGCGTGCGGGTACTGGCCGATCTGGAAGAAGCGGAGCGCGGCGCTGCGACCAACGATGCGCCGCGCGGGCGGCTATGCGTGAACGCCAATGTGGCGTTTGGCGATCGCTTTTTGCTGCCGCTAGTGCCCGAGTTTTTGAATAAATATCCCGACATCACCCTCGACATTGTGCTGACCGATGAAGTGATCGATATCATCGGGAAGCGCGCGGACGTGGCGGTGCGCGCTGGTCCGCTGAAGAGTTCGAGTTTGCTGGCACGCAAGTTGGGCGAAACGCGGATGGTCATTGTCGGCGCGCCTGCCTACTTTGAGCGCCATGGCGTCCCAACTCAAGTGGCTGACCTTGAGCAGCACAACCGACTGGGCTTCAACTATGCGCGAGCCATGGACGGATGGCCGCTGCTTGACCAAGGCCAAATCATCAATATGACGACGAACGGCAATGCCCAAGTCAGCGATGGCGAAGCACTGCTGCGCCTGGTCCTTGCCGGACTCGGTCTGGCACGGCTCGCAGCATTCCAGGTCAAGGACGACATTGCAGCCGGACGGTTGCTGTCGGTGCTGGAAGCATGTAATCCGGGGGATGTGGAGGAAGTCCATGCGGTCTTCCTCGGGCAAGGCGGTTATCTGCCTTCGCGGGTGCGTGCCCTGCTCGATTTTCTGGTGGAGAAAGTCCACTTCGATTGAAAGTGGATTTACGCTATAAGTAACGCAGGCATCCGTGCCTGCGCCCAGAGCCGTGATGTCGTAGTTGCGGCGCTTTGTAGCTTGCAACCGGCGATGACGGCAACGGCAATGGATGCGGGTGGGAGCTAGTCGAAGTTTCGAGAAATTTCGTCGGAAGTTTTGCCCGACACGTCAGGAAAACTGCGTGAAATCCGGTTTGCGTTTCTCCAAAAATGCGCTGATAGCTTCTTTCGCTTCCGGCGCTGGCAGCATTGCGCGAAAATATTTCCCCTCTTCTGCCATTTTTGCTTCGATCGCTGCTTGCTGACTGCTCTTCATCAAACGCTTGGCGGTACGTATCGAAGAAGCCGGCAAAGCCACCAATTTAGCGGCCTGTTGACGGGCAAACTTCAGCAGTTGATTGAACTGGGGCGATGCTTCATCACAAAGGCGGCCGCCGTCTCCTCCACCGACAGGCATGATGCCTTCTGCGCTTCTGAAAGAAAAACGCACCGCTTAGAGCGATGCGTTTGAAATGAGTGACTGAAGGAAAAATCCTTTTTGATTACAAACCTAAGCGCTCGGTTGCTTCATCCATTGCGGCAGCATTCCAAGGCACGAAGCCAGTCATGCCGATTTTCGAAAGTGCATTTCTGCCAGCTTCGTTTTCCGACAAACCTAACAACAGACTTTTGACTTTTTCTCTATCTGTTTCGCTCAGTTTTTTCGAAGCGAGGAATTGCTTGATTGGAATCGGTTTGGTTTCCGCCGGTTATTGTCGACGGACACCGCGCCATCATCCAGATAGCGCGTCAGCGCTTTCCAGCGTTTAAGACTGTAATCCAGAGCTCTGGCCGTGCCTAAGCCACCCGGCACTTTTTGCCGGTGAGCCAACACTCATTGGTGTAAAGCATCGGAAGTGGGCCGGGCTTTTCATTTCTTATGAGCTGTCGTTTATCCAGTGATAGATCTTTGATTTCTCGCTCGACCTGGTACAACTGGCCAATGTATTCCAAGGCATGTACCTCCAGTTCACTCTGATAGGTCTGGTGCAGGTCATAGAACTTGTGCGGAGCATGGGTCATACAGCCGATTTCGGTGATGCCGTTGCCGAAGCCAACCTTGTAACCCGAGCAATCGTCGCAGACCAGTCTTCCAGGAAGGTGCAAGGAGACACGCCGGCGCCGCCGGGGCTCTGCCAGGGAAGCCCCTGAGCCAGCGCGGCCAACTGCTCATCGGTCAAACGCAGTTGATCGCCGCGTCAGGATTCGCCCCAGTAGAATTTGTCACGATTCACTCGGCGAGCGCAGGGCCAAACACCCAGGCCATCATTAATCGACACTTTCATTCGATTGCCCCGCTTGTTTGCGAACAGCTAAACACAATGAGACCTGGTTGAGTCGAACACCTAAAATGCACTCAATTTTAAAAGGTTTTGTTGAGGCGCAACGCACTTATGAAACTGATCGACCGGCCACTCCTCAACTACTTGCCCGCCGGCTCGGGGGATTTCGGTGCGAATGCTGCTACGCTTTTCTACGAATGGGGTTGTCACCGTCGGTAAATTGATGGGCACAAACGCGTGAGACAGGCTTTTATCTGCTTGCTTCGACTCGTTGACCCAGCGCCGAAGCAAGTTGGCGTTGAGGTCATTATCCAACGCAACACGGAAAACATAAGTTTCAAGACTCTGGCTTTCAGTCACCAGCTAGCTTTTTACCTGTAAGTCTTTTTAGACGGCAAGAACGATTTCAGAGACTAACTCGGCGACATTCTTTACACCAAATTTGTGCATCAGGCTGGCGCGATGCGCCTCTACGGTGCGGTGCGAAATAGATAGTGTGGCGCCAATCTCGCGCGAAGTGAGGCCATTGACAAGATGGTGTGCTACCTCGCGCTCCCGTGAGCTTATACTCACGGAGCGATAGGATCTGTTAGTGATTTTTTCAAAACTCCAGATCATCAAGGAGAAGGGATCTTTAGGTGTGAGTGTCATCCCTTTTGCTCGTGCCCAGAAAATCTCGCAACCCTTAGTCTGCATAAAGCGTTCGTCTTCGTAATAATTGTCGCCGGTTGCAAGCATTCGGTTTTCGCACTTTTCCCCTATTTGCTTGAAATCTGCGGTCGTTGGATAAAGCCGCCGCACTGAATGGTTCAAGACTTCGTCTCGGCTGTAGCCGAACAAGCGTTCAATGGCTTTGTTCGCCTCGACAATATGCCGGTGGCGTACGACGATTTGTGCTACTGGTGATTCCTGAAATCCCAGTGCCGCCGCCTTTTGCGCTACAGATGCATTCATAAACATGAAGTCCTTTACGCAGAGAATTAAGTAAATATACGTATTAAATTAAGTATTTTGACCAATATCATCAAATTTCTCGTGTGGCATTCTTAAGTATAGATTAATGAGGAGAATAGCATGACTACGGGAATATCCATCGTCGGCAGTGGCCACACAAAATTCGGACGTCTTCAAGAGAACCTCGAAGAGCTAATCGTCGCGGCGACGCGTGAGGCTGTTGAAGAGTCCGGCATCAATCCGGCCGATATCGACGCAGTGTTCTTGGGTCATTACAACTCGGGCTTGGTATCAGACGGATTTCCGTCTTCATTGATTCATCAGGCTTATCCTCAGTTACGATTTAAGCCTGCGATGCGGGCGGAAAACGCCTGTGCATCTGGTTCAGCAGCAATCCATGCCGGAATAAACGCAATTCAGGCAGGAAAGGCTCGTACTGTTTTGGTCGTTGGAGCCGAGAAGATGACCCACCGCTCGACCTCTGAGGTGACTGCAGCGTTGGCTGGTGCTGGTTATCAAAACAATTCTGACGAGGCAGCACTGAGTTTTCCGCAAGTGTTTGGCGTAGCAGCGCGCGAATACGAGGCGCGCTATACCAGCCCATTGGACGCGATGGCACGGATCGCGGTCAAGAATCACAAAAATGCGATGGCCAATCCACTGGCTCAGATGCACAAGGAATTTACCTTCGAGCATTGCAGCACGGTGTCCGATTCCAATCCCGCGATTGCGCCGCCGCTGCGGTTGGCTGACTGCTCTCTGATCACCGATGGCGCCGCTGCGATAGTATTGACGACCAACGAGAACTCAAGGAATTTCCCGAGATCAGTGTGTATTCGCGCAGCTACTCACGTCAGTGACTTCTTGCCGATATCGAGTCGTGATTTTCTAGCCTTTGAGGGGCCAGAGCAGGCATTTGCCCAGGCGTTTGAGTCTGCAGGCGTGACACTGGAAAACATCGACTTCGCCGAAGTGCATGACTGTTTCACTATCGCTGAGCTATTGATCTACGAGGCGATGGGGTTGACGCCAAAAGGGCAAGGTGCGAGTGCGCTCGAAGATGGCACAGTTTATCGAGAAGGTGCCTTACCCGTGAACTTGTCTGGGGGGCTTAAGGCTAAAGGTCATCCGGTGGGGGCTACAGGCATTTCGATGTATGTGATGGCTTATCGGCAGCTGACCGACCAGGCCGGAGACATGCAGAAGCCAAGCGCTAGTATGGGATTGGTCTTCAATATGGGGGGGGCAGCAGTGGCCAACTATGCTTCAATTCTAGAAGCGCGGAAGAGTTGATCCGAAATGAATATTTCACATTGGCTCTATCAAACTGCGTTGTCTCGCCCGCTTGCCCCAGCGATTAGGTTCGGTGCCAATCTACACGCAACTTATGGTGATTTTGCACAGCGCAGTTCAGCTATCGGGCATTATCTGGTTGACACATTGAAGATAGGTCGGGGTGATCGGGTTGCTTTGTTTGTGGGCAACTGCCCAGAATATTTAGAAGTTTTGCACGCAGTTTTTTGGATCGGTGCCATCGCCGTGCCCATTAACTATAAATTACACCCACGCGAGGCCGCATGGATAATTAGCAATGCTGAAGCCAAGGTGGCGATAACCGAAAGTGGTGACGTTTATCCTGGCGTAGATGATCTGGAAAGAGAGTGCGTCGAGCTGGGCATTCGAGGCGTTGAGCTCATAGATGTCGCGCGGAATGCACCCCCGGTGACTCCACCGGTCGACACAGCCTCTGACGAGGTCGCTTGGTTGTTTTATACGTCCGGTACGACGGGCCGCCCCAAGGGCGTCATGTTGACTCACCGTAATCTCATTGCGATGTCAATGTCCTATGCGCTGGACGTAGATACCGCATTACCGCAGGACAATTCACTTTATGCAGCTCCTATGTCCCATGGCGCGGGACTTTATCATTTTCCAATCATTCGCGCAGGGGGCTGCCATATCGTGCCACAGTCCTGCAGTTTCGATCCTGCAGAAATAGCCGGGCTAGCGCGAGAGCTCGGTAATCTGGTGTTCTTTGCAGCACCTACCATGGTCAAACGCCTGATTACCTATTCGATCGAAACCGGGTATGACGGAACGGGCATCAAGACGATCATTTATGGCGGTGGTCCAATGTACCGAGCCGATATCGAAGAGGCGCTGAGACGGTTCGGTAAGTGTTTTGTCCATATCTACGGTCAGGGCGAAAGTCCGATGACAATCACCGCGCTGCCCCGCGACCTCGTGGCTGACACCTCAAATCCCAATGCCAGCGCCCGGCTCGCCTCGGTTGGATTTGCGCAGGCCTGCGTACAGGTGCGGGTGGTGGACAAGGCTGGGCAGAACATGGTCGCCGGCGAGGTAGGCGAAGTCGTGGTCGCGGGAGATACGGTGATGAAAGGCTATTGGCGTGACCACGGTGCAACCGCCAAGGCGATTGTGGGCGGTTGGCTGTTTACCGGCGATCTTGGATCGATGGATCGGGATGGTTTCCTGACTCTGACGGACCGCTCGAAGGACGTCATTATTTCGGGTGGCACCAACATTTATCCTCGCGAGGTGGAAGAAACGCTGCTGGCGCATGACGCGATTTTTGAGGTTTCCGTGATTGGGATGCCGTGCACGGAGTGGGGTGAGGAAGTTGTTGCCTTCGTGGTTCTGGAGGCAGGTGAGGCTTGCGAGACCACCGAGCTTGACACCTGGTGCAAGAGCCGGATGGCTTCGTTTAAGAAGCCGAAACAGTATCATTTTTTGCAAGATCTGCCTAAAAACAGCTATGGAAAAGTCCTAAAAACTAAACTACGAAAACGTGCAGAACTACTGGGTAAAAAGGCAACGTCAGAGTGAGTTAGTAGAAAGAACCGAGTTTAAACAATAACAAATAATCTCAAATGATAGGTATCTATATGAAACGCAGAACATTTATGCAGTCAGGAGCGCTTGTTGCGGGTGCCGTTGCCATTGGAAATCCATCTCTTTTGTGGGCGGCAAAATCTATGAAGTACGATAGTTATGTGTCCGAAACAGCAGGGCCGTCGTGGATTGACCGCTGGTACTTAGACGAACTTGAAAAGCGCACAAAGGGCGAGCTGAAAATTCGCCGTTACTGGTCGGGATCGCTCAATAAAGTGGGTGAGCATCTCTCTGCCGTACGTGCCGGGATATCAGAAATCAGTCTGATTTCTCCAGGCTATTATCAGGCTGAGCTGCCGGTGACGCGCGGTCTGGAGTGGTATTTCCGAATGAATAGAGCTGACGCCTTGCAAAAGGTTTGTCGGGACGTTTATGAACAGTTCGATCCGCTGCGTGCCGAATGGGAAGAGCGGCATAATTCGAAAGTTCTTTATTGGACGAACTGGAACTATGCGCCGCTGATCCTGAGTAAGCCGATCAATTCCATCGAAGAAATCAAAGGAAAACGAATCCGGGCCTATGGCATTTCAGCCGACGTGATCGAGGCATTCGGCGGTACGCCGATTGCCATGGCTGCGCCCGAGGTTTATCAGGCGCTTGAACGCGGGATCATCGATGGAGTCTCTGGGTTCGATTTCGTGACGGCCGTTGCCTATAAGCTGCACGAAGCTGCGCCGTATTTCTACGATATCGGGGCCGGCCCGCACGCGCCGGCGGCAGTGATTATGAACAAGCAAACCTATGACCGACTTCCTGATGACGTTCGCAAAGTATCGGATGAAATTGTGGAGGAAATTTATGATGGTAAGTTCAGTGCTATCTATGAGGATGTATTGGCAAAATACGTCAAAATCGCTGAGTCCGAGGGCGCGATTCTGGGCACCATCCCCGATGATCAGAAAGCGCTGGCACGGGATCGCGTGCAGCCCGCGCAGGTCAATCGATGGCTAGAAGGTCCGGCGGAAGAGGCGGGTATAGACGGTAAAAAAATGCAATCTCTGATTGACGAGGCGATTGCCAAACACGATCCCAAGGGCACGCTTCTGCGCCCATACGAGATTAGCCAGGCGTCCTAACGGATAGCGGAGGCCACACCAAAAAGAGAACTGGATGATGCAGATTCTGAATAGAATCCTTAACCTTTTTTCCGACGTGCTTGGTGCGGTCTCCATGCTATTCCTGGCTTTTTTGATGCTCGGAACTACGCTGGATGTGATCGTACGCGCAGTGACCGGCAGTTCGATTTCCGGTGTGTTTGAGTTCACTGAAATCGCCTTGGTGATGATGGTGTTCTTAGGTGCTGGTTGGGCACAGCGCGGAAATTCACATATTCGCGTGACCTTCCTGATTGACAAGCTGTCCGATCCTGCCCGTACCCGGGTTGTCGGCATCGCTTGGGCGATTGGTGCGTTGGCACTACTTCTACTCGCAATTCCGTCCACGAGCGAGGCGATCTATTCCATCTCTATCTGGGAATTCCGCTGGGGTAATGTAAAGATTCCGATTTGGTGGACCAAGGCGAGTCTAGCGGCCGGTCTGTGGTTCGCCTTCATCCAGATGGCTGTCCAGTCCATTCAGTGCTTTGTCTTCGGCGAGCCGGACCAGCAAACTTCCGCTAAGACCGGCACTACCTAACTCAAGGAAAAACGATGGACTTCAGCCTTGCTCCATTTATCGCCCTGGCGCTGATTTTCGTATTAATGGCGCTTGGTGTGCCGGTTTTTGCCGCTCTGGCCTTATCAGGGGCGGCGGGGATCATCATGGTCGAAGACTTGTCGTTTTTGATGGCCCGGCTTCAATCGATATCCTACTCAACGACTGCTGTTTACGCTTTAACGATTATTCCGCTGTTCATTCTTATGGGCAGTTTTGCGCAACAAGCTGGAGTGGGAAAGAAACTGTTTGACGTCGCCCGCCAATGGGTTGGTCACCTGCCCGGCGGTCTGGCCATGGCATCAGTTTTGACCAGTGCAGGCTTTGCCGCGACATCGGGATCCAGCGTAGCGACGGCGGCGACTGTTGGCTCGGTCGCTATTCCGGAAATGAAAAAAGCCGGATATGAGGGCAGTCTATCGGCCGGTGCAGTGGCCGCTGGCGGAGTTCTCGGAGTTCTTATTCCGCCCAGCGTTCTGCTGATTTTTTATGCAGCGCTGACGGAAACTTCAGCGGGCCAAATGCTGGTTGCGGGATTCCTACCTGGCCTGCTGACAGCGGTCATGTTCATGATCGGAATCTATTTCATTGCTCGAAATACTGCGTCGGGCAAAGCAGTGACACAACGTGTGGCATTGGGAGCTGCTATATACGAAACCCGAAAAGCATGGCAGGTGGCTGTACTGTTTTTGGTTGTTATGGGCGGGATTTATATTGGCTTTGTCACCCCGACTGAAGCAGGCGCGCTGGGGGCTTTTGTTGCGTTCATCATGTTGTTGGCGCGCAGGGCCTGCTGGCCTGGCATGACGGGTAGAGTCATCGATAGTTTCCGCTCAACCATCAACACGACCGTGATGATCCTGTTCACGATGCTTGGAGCGGCTATTTTTAGCTATTTTTTGACTCTGATCCAAGTGCCCAACCAACTGGCCGAGTTGGTAGTGCAATCTGGTCTGCCGCCCTATCTGATCGTTGCAGCGCTACTGCTGGTTCTAGTGCCGATGGGTATGTTCCTAGATGCGTTCTCAATGCTGGTGATCACCATCCCGATCATGTTTCCCACCGTGCAGACGCTGGGGTTCGATCCAATTTGGTTCGGCATCTTAGTTGTTAAAATGTGCGAGATCGGTCTGATAACACCACCGGTGGGACTGAATGTCTATGTCATCGCCGGGATCGATCGTGAAACGCCGTTGCATGAGATATTCAAGGGAGCATCCTGGTTTGTTTTGATGGAGTTTATTACGATCGCGATTCTCTTTATATTTCCTGCAATATCTACATGGTTACCCCAGATAATGTCTTCTTAACACGAACAAAAAAGGAAATCCTATGCTTTCCCTTGAGAAAGGCACTGCTGTAATTACCGGAGGTGGATCCGGGATAGGACGCGCCACAGCAATAATGTTAGCTGCAATGGGTGCGCCGGTGGCTGTGGCCGATATCGACGTTGAAGCCATTGAGGAAACGGTTGCTGAAATACGTAAATCCGGCGGCGAGGCTTTGGCCGTGCCAATCGATGTGCAGGATAAAGTATCCATAGATACCGCTTTCTCTAAGGTCGAAGCTTGGCGTGGTCCCGTTACAATTCTGGTCAACAGTGCCGGTATTTTACAAATTGACACATTCGTAGATTTTAATATTGAAAGCTGGAACCGAGTGCTTTCGGTCAATGTTACTGGGAGTTTCCTGTGTGGCCAGCGAGCTGCGCCAGGCATGAAAACTGCAGGCTATGGTCGGATCATAAACCTATCCTCGATTAGTGGATTTCGGGCCGGGGTAGGCCGCACAGCTTATGGCACTTCTAAGGCCGCGATAGCCGGTTTGACCCGGCAAATGGCTTTGGAGCTAGGCCGGGATGGGATTACTGTTAACTCAATCGCTCCTGGCGCCACATTTACTGCAATGACCGATGATATATATACGGATGAAACGTTGGCCTCGTTGCTGCCGATGATCCCTGCCGGATTTCTCGCCGATCCCGAAGATATTGCGATCGCTATCGTCTTTTTGGCTTCTTGTCAGGCGCGTTACGTCAATGGCCATACCTTACCAGTCGATGGTGGTTATCTGGCTTCGGGGATGCAACAAACCGGTTCGCTGTCGGTCTGACTATAGTTTAGACAGATGTTTGGATAGACCAATTCATCAAGGCGGTGAGGAGTTGGTTCGACAATTTCTTTTGGATTCAACGTCAGGATCTAACTCACTATCGGAAGTAGATCATCTGAGCTTTATTTTGGTAGCGGCCAGAGAGAGCCACCTGCGAATAAGCAGGCCGCAAAGGTAGATGCAAGAACAGAAGCGGGCGGGTTATCGTAAAGGCGATTTCTCACTCTCCGATACCATTTCTATGCTGTTTAACCTAGGGATCCGTAAGGCGCTCAAAGGTAACATTCGCTCCGGGCTAATCGAGATAAAAAACTCTCTCTATAAGCGAGGGTGCCTAAACGAGGTTCGTAAGTATTGTCCGAGTTTGACTCTTGATGACCTGCAGCCTCATCCAGCCGTCGTTCGATCGCAGGTAATTTCGAAAGATGGGGAGTTGATTGATGATTTTCTATTTGTTAACACCAAGCGCACTTTTAACGTATGTAACGCACCTTCCCCGGTCGCGACGTCAGCAATTCCAATTGGTCAGCATATTGTACAAGAGGTTTTGGCCCGTGTTCGGAGTTGAAGGGGAATGGGTTATTCCCCTTGGCTTCAACGTAGATTAGCCGGGAAGCTAATGGAAAATAGGTCTGTCCGGTTTTCATTATTTCATTCACTGGAATCTAGAGCCGATAAAACCACGTCATGATTGCTTTGCAGGCATCGTGGCGCGGGTTTCGCGATACCAGACGTAGAGCCCGCTGGCGACGACGACACCAGCACCGCTGATCGTCCACAGGCTCGGGACATCCCCAAACACCAGGAAGCCCCAGGCGATGGCAGCCACTACCTGCGCGTAGGTGAATGGTGCCAGCATAGAGGCCTCGGCCATGTGGAAGGCCTTTACCAGCATGAAGTGTCCGCCTGCGCCTGCTGCGCCCATCGCGATCATCAGGCCCCACTGAAACTCTGTTAGTGCTTGCCAATTGAAGATCACTATGCCGCTCAGGATCAGCGCGCCAAGCGCGGTCGAATAGAAAGTCGTCGCTGCGGGATCGTCCTGGTTGCGGATGATGCGAGTCATCATCATGTAGACTGCGAGCAGAACCGCCGTCGCTAACGGAAGTAATGCATTCCAACCGAGCACGCCTGACCCCGGTCGGGCCACCAGCAACACGCCGACAAAACCGAAAGCAACCGCCATCCAGCGGCGCGGCCCGACATGCTCTCCGAGCAGAAACCCGGACAGGACCGTGACTAGTACCGGTGCCAGAAACTGAATTGCCGCTGCATCGCCCAAAGGCATGCGGGTAATTGCTTCATACATAAAGAAGGTGGCACCGAACAGGGCAAAAGCGCGAATGAACTGCAGCCCGGGTCGCCGTGCGCGCAAAAACTGTAACGATCGGGTTTTCAGGCTGTAGGCGCTAAAGGTAATGACGGTGTGAAAGAAATATCGCCCCCACAGTACCATGATAATGGGGACTTCCAGCGCGAGGAATTTAGCCAACGCATCCATGCCAGCGAGGACAGCGCCGGTGGCGATGATGAGCGTAACGGCAACCGCCGGAAAACTGTTATGGTCGTTGAAATCTGACATATGGAGCGCCTGAGAGCAGAGGAACGGGAGGCTCGAATTGTCCCTCACCGAAACGCGAAGTCATAACGTAGCAGTTCAATGATTCCGGACACCAACGTAGATGGTAATATTGCCGTCATAAGCAAGGTGTCTGATGACCAGAAAACGACCGTTTGTTAGGTGGAAGTGAAGGAGGCAACCGCTGCTAAAGCGATTTGGCCTTTATTGAAACGATAGTGATCTTATCATTTCGTTTTCGATTTTAAGATGAATTCAGTGTGATTCGTTGTTTTACTGAGTCTCGGCCAATCGTTGGATTAACCGGTGTTGTCTGTCGATTTCGGGCAGTAGCAACAAACCGGCATCGGAGGTGATGTGGCCTCCGGAGAAATCGGCTTCAATCTGGCGACGGGAGAGTGCCGAGAAGGTCAGTTTTTGAGGTACCATTTCGGATGCGGCTACTGGTGTTTGGTGGATTGGTTAGGTTATTGAAACCATCGCACTTTTAGCCGCTTCTTTTTATCCCCTCATGAGAAATCCGGGCTAAGGGCACGAACGTCACGAAAGACAGCCAACGCGAGTCGAACCGAGCCGTAGATGAGATAAACAACTGCCCCAGAAAACGGCTGAGGTATCTAACACCGGCAGAGATCTTTTAGGCCTAAATTCAAGTAATAAGTGAAGCGCCACCTGTTTCCCTGAATTCAGATAATGACTGCAGCACTTTGGCGTAACCGAGTAGAGGAATGACAGTCGTTGCCGGTACCCCTCATTCGCTTTACCAATGGGCAAATGGGTAGGAGTCGGAGTCCTCCCCACCCTAGTCCGGCGTCATTGCGCCATACTGGAGTGTAGTGATCAACTAATCCCGGGCAGTATTTTAAGGTTTTCCCAGCTGTGGCCGGAGCAGTGCCGCCGTTGAATGCATGAGTTCGTTGGCGGTTTTACTGGTTAAGGTGGCTCCGCTATAAAAAGTAATTTTCCTGCAAGCTGAACGTTGATCGTGGGTCTGGAGTAGGCGTCCGTACATCCAGTGCCCAAATAACGTATGTACTGAGAACTTTGCCTCTGCTTTTGTTGCATACTAGGGACCGGTTTCCAAACGGGGATAAGACAGCTTTAGTTGATCAAGGCATCCCTCCGGCGCAAACGACTGCGTCTGCAGTGTGCGCGGGAGGGAGTCTTTATTGGGATGAGTTAATGCACCGTCTCGTCATTCGGCAAAAGTTCCGCTGGTTCATCCAGTAATTTATACATGGTGAGAACAAACTCGACTGGCTTAGACATTGGAAGATGATCGTCAGCATCCGGCGATGCCCTCCAGAACCGCCCATTTTGCCACTTCATGGATGAGCTGTTCTTGATGCGCTGTAACCTCAGCATGTTTCTTCTCAGCTTGGGCCAGGGCCTCATCAAGCCACTCGATTCTTACCCAAGCTGAGTCGATCATGGAGCATAATGACATGATTTCTTTGAGTTTATCGTTTTGGTTCATCGTTTACCTCGGTTAGTTGTTGGATAACACCAACAGAATAACGAGTATTTTGTAGGAGAAAGTTCGTCTAATTGAGCAAAAAGCGATTTGCGCGCATTTGTCCAAAAAAAGTGCGTTCTGATGCACTCTCAGGGGCGTTCTGGCGAGCCCGAGATAGCCCGATAGCCGCTTACGGTGTTTCCCGATTATTGGCAAAACCTTCCACCCTTGAATTCAGAGCAGGTCTTTGAGCCTTGCCCCTTTGTCTTTTAGCTGAGAGGTCGCGTCATCGGACCCGTCTAATGTTGCAAGTTCATTTGAGCTTTTTCTCAAAGGTTTGAAGATCCTCTTCCCTTCAGCAAGTAGTGCCCAAAGTGAATGAGAAAGGCAAAACCCCAGCCACGCTTCTGGGGCTGGCAAAAGGGCCGGTGGAGCTGGAAAAGATCATCTACCTAGATAAATACATTAAAGCAAAATCATAAAAAAAGGCCGGTGAAAATTCACCGACCCTTTCCGCTGCCCGACAGAACCAAGCCAGATCCACTTTAGCTGAACGGCTTGGGCGCGCGGGGCTTTAAAGTTCTTTGAGTTCCGGTGTCTTAGGAGTTGGTGGAAACTCAGCTTTTTTGGAAGAGCTGGGCTTCGCGGTCCTTGAAAGCTTTAAATTCTAAAGCGTTTCCCGAAGGGTCGTAAAAAACATGGTTGCTTGCTCCCCCGGCTCACCTTTAAAACGTATGTAAGGCTCAATCTCGAAAGTCACCCCGTGCTCACGCAGTTTTATAGACAGATTGTTCCATGCGTCCATTTCCAGAACGACCCCGAAGTGCGGAACGGGCACTCCGTGGCCGTCTACAGGGTTTGTATGACTGCTTGCGGATTTCTCTTTTAATGCAGGGTTGAGATGACAAACAAACTGATGACCGTACATGTCGAAGTCGACCCAGCTGTCGGATGAGCGGCCTTCAGGACAGCCTAGAAAATCACCATAGAATTGGCGAGCTTCGTCTATATCTCGAACTTGTATCGCGAGATGAAATGGATCTTTCACGGCCATAGCGCGTGTCCATTTGTGATATGTATGAAACTAACAATTGAGTGGAGGCATACTAAGCGTTTTAGATAAAGGCTTACAAGGCAGCTTCTTCTTCGGGCCTACTCATATACCTAATTTTGTTCCTGATCCCGTTACCGATACGTTACCGAAACAGCTTAAAGCACTGATTTCACCTTCCTCATCACTGTCCGCCAGGCTTAGTTATTACAGGCCATCTCGGGCGGCCTATTGGCGGTATATGACGTTGGAATTGAAGCTATGAGGAAAAAGCATCACGCAAAGCCGCTGCGCGCCAATCTATACGTTGATTTGGTCATCAAGGAAGGGGTGATGTTGCCGGAGGCCGACAAACAGCGGCAGGAATGGATTGTAGGTTAGGACGTTTGCCGCGCCAGTCTGTATAACCGAAGCAATATCTGGCGCTACGCGCTTAAGTGCCTTGCATGGAACCGCAGGTGATCCTCGATGAAGCTGGCAATGAAGTAATAGCTGTGGTCATAGCCTACGCGGCGGTTCAACTCTAAAGGAAAGCCGCTCACCTTTGCCGCAGCCTCCAGCGTTTCCGGCTTTAATTGCTCCTCAAGAAAATTATCAGCGTCGCCCTGATCCACAAGCGCCGGAACAAATTCTGCGGCGCGGCGCATCAGCAGGCTTGCATCGTAATTCTCCCATGTGGCGGTGTCTTTACCCAGATAAGCGGTAAAAGCTTTCTGACCCCAAGGGCAGTTCACCGGGTTGCCAATCGGGCTGAAGGCCGAGACGGACTTGAAGCGGTCGGGATTATGCAGCGCCAGGACGAGCGCACCGTGACCACCCATCGAATGGCCAGAGATAGACCGCTTGTTGCTAACCGGAAAGGCGTCTTCAATCAGCTGCGGAAGCTCGTTCAGCACGTAATCATACATGCGATAGTGGCGGTTCCAGGGCGCCTGAGTGGCGTTAACGTAAAATCCTGCACCCTGACCCAGGTCATACCCGTCATCATCCGCTACATCCGCGCCACGCGGACTGGTATCGGGGGCGACAATGGCAACGCCAAGTTCAGCGGCCATGCGCTGGGCACCGGCCTTTTGTATGAAGTTCTCATCGGTGCAGGTGAGTCCGGACAGCCAATAAAGCACCGGCACTTTCTGTCCATTTTCGGTCTGCGGCGGCAAGTAGATTGCAAACCGCATGTCGCAGTTCAGCGTGGTCGAATGATGGGTATAGTGCTTGGTCCAACCGCCAAAGCTTTTGTTAACGCTGGAGATTTCAAGTGACATACTGCACTTCTCATTAAGATGAGACGGTCGCGCCCAGTGGGGCGAGACCGTCGTAGTGATTTACTTGTCGAAGTGAATCACGGTGCGAATACTCTTGCCCTCGTGCATCAACTCAAACGCCTTATTGATGTCTTCAAGGCCCATCGTGTGGGTAATGAAATCATTCAGTTTGAACTCGCCTTGCAGGTAGCGCTCGACGTATTCCGGCAGTTCGGAGCGGCCCTTGACGCCACCGAAAGCCGACCCGCGCCAGACTCGGCCGGTCACTAGCTGGAACGGCCGGGTCGATATTTCCTGGCCGGCTCCAGCGACGCCAATGACCACGGATTCACCCCAGCCTTTGTGGCAGCACTCCAGCGCAGAGCGCATGACATTCACGTTGCCAATGCACTCGAACGAGTAATCCACGCCGCCGTCGGTGAGTTCAACAATCACATCTTGAATCGGCCTGTCGTGGTCTTTGGGATTGATGAAGTCCGTCGCGCCCAATTTACGAGCCAGATCAAATTTGCTTTCGTTGATATCTATTACGATGATTCGACTGGCCTTGGCCATCGTCGCTCCGATCACCGCCGAAAGGCCGATGCCACCCATGCCGAAGATCGCGACGGTCGCACCTTCCTCAACTTTGGCGGTGTTCATCACTGCGCCCATACCGGTTGTGACGCCGCAGCCGAGCAGACAAACCTCTTCCAATGGCGCGTCCGGATTGACCTTGGCCAGCGAGATCTCTGGCAACACGGTGTATTCCGAGAAGGTTGAGCAGCCCATGTAGTGGTAAATCGGCTGGCCGTCTTTATAGAACCGGCTAGTGCCGTCGGGCATCAGGCCCCGGCCCTGAGTTTCACGGATCTTCTGGCACAGATTGGTTTTGCCGGATTTGCAAAATTTACACTCGCCACATTCAGGTGTGTAGAGCGGAATGACATGGTCGCCCACCTGAACACTGGTTACGCCTTCGCCAATGGATTCAACAATGCCGCCGCCTTCATGGCCGAGCACAACGGGAAAGATGCCTTCTGGGTCATCGCCAGACAGAGTAAAGGCGTCGGTATGGCAAACGCCGGAGGCGATGATACGGACGCGCACTTCGCCTTTCTGCGGTGGCATCACGTCAATCTCTTCAATCGAGAGCGGCTGGTTAACGGCCCAGGCGACGGCAGCCTTGGATTTGATCATTTCAGTCATGTAGGGCTTGCCTTGCTTTTGATGGATGAATTTTTTGTTCGTACAGTGATTGTTGTTGAGAATTTACACTATTTCCGCGTCGGGATAATCGCCCCATTCAGCAATTCATTTTTACCAGCCAACAACAATATAGAATCGGCAAGCGCTACGGGAGCAAGAAGGGGGCTGTTCGGCTGTTCTTCGATCTTGCCACACTCGCAGGCGAACCTTGGGCGACAACGGTGCCGCCTGCATCGCCAGCGCCGGGGCCGATGTCGATGATCCAGTCACTGCCCCTGGCAACCAGCATATTGTGTGCGACCATGATGACGGTGTTACCTGCGTCGACCAATCCATTCAACTGTGTCATCAACATCGTCACGTCAGCCGGGTGGAGGCCTGTGGTGGGTTCATCCAGCACATAAAGTGTGTCACTTCGCTGCGCGCGTTGCAGTTCGGTCGCGAGCTTTATTCGTTGCGCTTCGCCGCCCGAAAGTTCGGTTGCGGGTTGGCCCAATCGCAGATAGCCAAGACCGACTTGCCGCAAAGCTTCAAGAGCACGCACAACCGGCGGTTCATCAGCAAAAAATCCGTGGGCCATGTCGACGGTAAAATCGAGCACTTCGGCAATATTCTTGTCGCGATAGGTCACCTCCAACGTCTTGGCGTTATAACGCTGGCCCCGACATACCGGGCAGGGGGTGTAAACACTAGGCAGGAACAGTAACTCGACGCTGACAAATCCGGCACCTTCGCAGTTCGGGCAACGTCCTTTTGCAACATTGAATGAAAAGCGGCCGGCATCGTAGCGGCGCGTCTTCGCTTTGCGCGTCGACGCGAACAACTTACGAACGTGATCAAACAAACCGGTGTACGTGGCAAGATTCGATCGCGGGGTGCGACCAATCGCTTTTTGGTCAACGGTGACCAAGCGCCGAATGTGCTCCATGCCATAAGCAACTCGCCCGGCGGTGTGCGTTTCCAGTTCTTGTTCCAGCAGGTCGATTTCACCATTGGCGGTTTCAGTGGTTTTCTTTTGCCCCAACGATTCGCCAACCAGTTCGACGAGGGCCTGACTGACAAGGCTCGATTTGCCCGAGCCCGACACACCAGTAACCGTTGTCAAAACGCCTAAAGGAAACTCAACGTCCAGACCTTGGAGGTTGTTTCGCTTGACCCCCTCCAGCTTCAACCAGCGTGTCGTTTGCCGCGGCGTGTGCTCCATAACGATGTCCGGTGAGAACAGATATCGCCCGGTATGGGATTCACTAACCTCGCGCAGACCGTCTATCGGGCCATTGTAGACAACTTCGCCGCCGTGCACTCCCGCGTCTGGCCCAATGTCCACAATCCAGTCGGCGTGCCGAATAACGCTGTCATCATGCTCGACAACAAACAATGAGTTGCCAGCACGCTTGAGCTCATCCAGCGCACCCAGCAGTGCCAATGTGTCAGACGGGTGCAACCCTGCCGACGGCTCGTCAAGAACATAGACCACACCAAACAACTGCGACCGAATTTGCGTTGCAAGCCGCAGACGTTGCAGTTCGCCCGGCGACAAGGTTGGTGTGCTGCGTTCCAGCGATAGGTAACCCAAACCAAGAGTTGTAAGCGCTTCGACACGGGCCAAAATGTCGCGGGCGATTCGCTGTGCCACGATCACCTTTTCCGGGTGCAAGTCTTGCGCTACGGGTTTTGCGATGGAAGCATCGCGTAGCCGCTGGGCGAGTTCGCTCAACGTGAGTTGCGACAACTCACCAATATCCAGCCCTGCAAATTTCACCGACAGTGACTCGTGTTTCAATTTTTTGCCGTTGCAGTCCGGACACACGGAAATCTGCATGAACTGAGAGACGCGTTTCTTAGTACGATGGCTTTGCGTTGTCGCAAACGAATGCAATATATAGCGTCGCGCACTGGTAAATGTCCCGGTGTAACTGGACGGCAGGTCTTGCTCTTTCGCCATGCGCGTTTCATCGGGACTGAACCCTGCATAAACCGGCACAACGGGTGTCTCATCAGTAAACAGAACCCAGTCTCGGGTTTTTTGTGGCAGGTCTTTCCACGGCTTATCGATGTCGTAGCCGAGTGAAACAAGTATGTCGCGCAGGTTCTGACCTTGCCACGCTGGTGGCCACGCTGCGATAGCGCGATTTCGAATGGTTTTCGTGTCATCAGGAACGAGCAACTTTTCAGTCACTTCAAACACCCGCCCGATGCCATGGCACCGAGGGCAGGCACCTTCCGGTGTATTTGGCGAAAACGAGTCGGCATACAATATTTGCTGGCCACGGGGATACTGCCCGGCCCGCGAATACAGCATGCGAAGGCCGTTGGAAATCGTCGTAACGCTACCGACCGATGAACGGGCCGACGGCGCTCCTCGCTGTTGTTGAAGCGCGACTGCGGGCGGAAGTCCGTCAATGGCATCAACGTCTGGTTCGTCAACCTGGTCAATCAGCCGGCGCGCGTAGGGCGACACAGAATCAAGATAACGGCGTTGGGATTCCGCAAACAATGTTCCAAACGCAAGCGAAGACTTTCCAGATCCGGAGATGCCAGTAAAAACAACGAGCGCGTTGCGAGGCAAATCGACATCGATGTTCTTGAGATTGTGGACGCGCGCACCCCGCACCTGAATGCAATGGTCAGGATCGCATGGGACGCTCTTCGATTTATTTTGCGCCATTGGTCAGGTCTCCTTTGGCGATAGCAAAAATACGATTGAACTATATCTGTTTAGTACTATTTACAGCCAGTCAATGCGCAAGAGCAGAATGGCCGGATAATTCTTCGTCAAGATAATCGATCAGCATGCGTACTTTGGGTAACAGATGCCTGTTATGAGGGTAAATCGCCCAAACTCCTTCGTCGGGTGCGCAATACTTCTCCAGCAACGGCATCAATTGCCCGCTACGGATATAGCTCAACGCGTAATCCCCAGGAAGTTGCACAATGCCAAGCCCTTTTAACGCGGCATCCACCAGGGCGCGGCCGGAGTTGCAGCGCAGATTGCCACTAATATTTATATTGCGCGTTTTACCTTCGTCCTGAAAGTGCCAATGGTCAGCTGATCCCTGCAAACAATTATGATGGTTCAGGTCTGATAATTTATGAGGCTCACCGAATTCGGCAAGGTACGCTGGAGCGGCACACACATAGAGTGTTCGCGAGGCCAGGCGTTTAGCCATCATCGTAGAATCCTCCAGTTGACCCTGGCGAATGCCAAGATCATAGCCCTCGTCAATCAGATCCATTTTGCGGTTGCTCAACTGCAGCTCTAATTTCAGCTCAGGGTAACGGGCGAGGAAATTATTTATCAGCGGCGCAATGGTAATTTCACCATAGGTGACCGGCGCGGTGATCCTGAGTCTGCCCGTCGGTTTGGTTTGCAGGTCACTAATCGCATGCTCTGCATTTTCCAAACCATCCAGTAACTGTCGGCAGCGCTGATAGTAGATTGTCCCGGCCTCAGTTACGGAAACTTTGCGGGTGGTGCGGTGTAACAGTTTGGTAGCCAGGCGCGATTCCAGCGCACTGACTTGCCGGCTTACGTGGGCCGTTGAAATACTTAATTTTTTTGCTGCGGCCGTAAAACTTTCTGTCTCAGCAACGGTAACGAACTCTGCAACCCCTTCCCAGTTATACAAAATGCTCACTCCTGAAAATTACTTTGCTCAGTAACGACCCTTGCCGGTCCAGCCTATCTGCAAAAAACCTTAACAGGTAGCAATTCGTGCCACTCGCTTTCAGCCGGCCTCTAAACAACCATTATTTTAAATCTCACTGTTACCTGTGTGCAAAAGTAATTTTATGACTGGTGGGATTATCATTTATTTATACAAGCCTACAATCTCCTCATCGAATCAAACAGCGGCTAAACAACTGCGAGTCGATATCTTATTGATTTATCATTTGTCGGAGAATTATTAATGAGCATTTTTACCCATGTAACTGTTGGCACCAACGATCTGTAAAAGGCCCGCACTTTTTATGACAACGTTTTAGCGACGAAGGCGCTCCGGACACCCGCGGCTGGGCACCTAATGCCTACGCTGCTTATGCCCGTGACCCAGACGGTAACAAGCTCACCACCACCTACTGCTTCAAGCCAGCTTAAACCTTAGTTATCAGGATGAGGCTTGTAGATTCTGGCCTCGTCCTGGCTGAGCAAGTAGATTCGTTTCAATCATCAAATTTAGAGCAAGAAATTAAATATGAAAAAAGTAATTATCGCTGCAACCCTCACCGCTGTTTTTAGCACTATGGAAAATGCCCATTCCGGTTTAGCAGATCGTATTAATGAAGAACGGAGCTATCCCAACAAAACGATCGAGAAAGCAAGCCCGATTGAAGCTGTAAAAAAACCGTTGTTCAAGCATCCTGAATACTAAATAAATTTAGAGTGCCACGTTATGTTTAGTTGAACATCACTGGGCGCTTTAAATGAAAAAAAATGTCCGTTCTGATCGAGTATCTATTGCACCGAAATAGATACATCGCTCTTTTCTGCTTCTTCGCCCGAAAGAACGGCTATGCCGTGTTCTTTAAAGCCGGCATGGCCCTGCTGGGCAGTGTGATTGGAAAAATCTTCCTGATCGATATGGCAGGCTTGGAAAGCTTGTGGCGAGTTGCGGCCTTTTATGGGGCTGTGCCTGGCGCTGATGGAACTGGTCTGGGTGTATCAGAAAGTGCGGTCTTTCCCGACAAGGACTGCCTTGTCCCGGCCCTAGAGGACATACCCCACCCGACCGTGATGTCGATTGAAGCGTTGCGTATACACCCATTTAAGCTGGCGCACACGTTATCGAAGACTGATAGAAAGGCACGGACAAAACACAAGACCCCGTCGCTCCGGTGATTTAGCACAGACGCGGGTGGCGGAAGTCTCGGTCAGCCAAATTGCTCGGCGCTATGATGGCAACGGGAGAACGAAATTTTGGTAACCCGTTGCCCAAAGCTTGTGGCCTACGATCCTTCAGGCCAGACAAAATCGGGCCTCAGCCCTTCAAACACTGGTCGACCATCCTCAGGTTTGGCAACTCCGGCTGCAGGATCGAAAAACGCGTGATAGCTCGCCGCAGGGAAAGCAGCGTCAAAGCCCATCAAATTGGGCACGATCGCTCTTATCCGGTTTTGTTTGTCGTTCAGCATGATAGGCGTCCCGCATTCCCCACAGGTGCACAATTCCAGTGGACCATCGGGATTGTTCGCATTGAACGGCTGCCGGTTCAGCCCAGCTTCATTGTCTACCGCCACATCTTCGTGGTTGAAAAATACAACATGGGTCATGGGTTGCCCGGTTACACTCTTGCACACAGAACAATGACAGGTGTGATTGTCAATCGGGTCCTGTTCAGAATGGGTATGAATGTGATCACAACCACCTGAATATTTATGAGTCATTTTTCTCTCCCTTCCATCGAAAAAGTGTTGAAAAAACTGGTAATCATATCTCAGTCCGTGCCAAGCAGAACTCCTTAGTTCAGGGTAGTGCATACCTTAATAAAAATCGAGGTGCTCTAAGCAGAGCAGCCGCCGGTCGACTAAGCGCGAAGCCTGAATCGCGTCTTCCTGTCCATGGAGCTGTTCAGGTTTCCCCGCGTTGGCTTTTTTGACCAAGGCATCGATTTCGTTCAGATGCTGCTCTTTCAACTCGGCTTGAAGGAAAACACTTATGATCGTCCAGTCATTGTTTAACGAGTGGGGCCCATCTTCTAACAAAACAGTTGATTGGTCTTAAACAAAAGCTTAATTTGTGTTTATAGTTTCATTGTTAATTAGGGTATTTTATTATGATTATAAAATATATTGCCATTGCAGCATTAACATTAGTAGCTTTCAATAGCCTGCACGCTTCAACTTTACCCAAACAAAGCTATCTGCCTCTAGATTTGGCGCAGAAAGCCGTCAATACTGCGCTTAAGAAATCGGTGATTTGCAACCCAGTTGTCCAAATAGCTGCACTTAAGCAGCCTGTTTATTGCGCTCAATTTCCTGCAATTTTCCAGGGTTGAGCGATACGGCTCCGGCGACTGTCCAGTTTCGAGTATCACCAGACCAACGCCGGGGATTCAGACTCTTTGCTCGTTCATACACCGCTTCACGTTTGGCTAACAACTCTGCATCAACACCTTGGTGCCGCTGTGCAGGTGCTCCTCGTTGTAGGCTTGCTCGAACAACAGCATCCATTCACGCACCGCTATCAGTGATCTAAAGCCTTTGGCGGGCCACTTCGGGCAGTACTTCAGCGTTTTGAACAACGACTCTGAGTACGGGTTATCGTTGCTCACTCTGGGTCGGCTGTGAGACATCAACATACCCAGTTCTGCCAGCCGCGCTTTCAGTGTGTAGGACGTCATCGGCGCGCCATTATCGGAGTGCAGCACCGGTGGGTTTTGCCAACATCTCTCGCGCAACAGAGCTCGATCTATGAGCTTTTTGGCAAGCTCGCCGGACTCTGCTTCGTGGATTTCCCACGCCACGATTTTGCGGCTGTAGATGTCCATGATCAGGTACAGATACCCGTGCTGACCGCGCACCTCTGAAGGACAATAACTGATGTCCCAGCTCCACACCTGGTTCGGGCCAGTGGCCGTAAAGCTGGTAGGCTCAGGGACTTTGCGCGGCGGTTTCATACGGCCCCGATGATTCAATTGCTGGTGCTTTTTGAGCACTCGGTAAAACGAAGACTCCGACGCCAGATAAAGCCCTTTATCCGCCAGTCGAGGCACGATCTGGGACGGTGGCAAGCTCTGATACTCCCGTTCATTGCAGGTATCCAGGATGGCCGCTTCTTCAGCGTGAGTGAGCTGGTGTGGCTGCACAACGCGCTCCGCTTGCGGGCGCTGGTCCTCTGCCACAGTGCCGTTAGCGCGTCGCCAGCGTTTCAACGTGCGCTGGCTCAGCTCCATCAAATCGGCTGCCTTGTACCGAGCCGCGCCACTGGCAACAGCTTCGTCATAGTCGTTTAACAGCCTTGTACGTTCGGTCAGCGGTGTCAGTTGTCCTCGCTGTCCGGGGCCTCGCCGTACAAGGCTTCGAGCTTTTTTGACAGCACCAACAAAGAAGTTGTTTCCGCCAGAACCCGGTCTTTACGGCGAACTTCCGCCCTCAGCTTTTTGATGGTTTTACGGGCATCGCGCTGCTGTTTCTGAGCGGTTTTCTCTTGCCCTTCTTGCAGGCCCGTACCGTGTAGGCAGGCCTCTTTCCAGCGCTGCACCTGCTCGGGATACAGGCCTTTCTGGCGGCAATACGCACCCAGTTCCGCTTCAGACATAGACGCCGTTTCGATCACGACGGCCAACTTGGCATCAGGAGACCCATCGTCTCCAGCATTACGATAACCCGGCACAGGCACTCCTTGTTGTCGACACTGTTTTAACCAACTATACAGAGTCACATCCGATATGCCTTCCTCTGCCGCCACCTGCACCACACTGCGGTTCTGCGGAGGTAATAACTTCTTCAACACGGCCGCTTTACGTTCCTCGGAATAACGTGGCATGACTGCTCTCATACCGCCCAATCTGACATGAATTTAGGCAAAATCGCCAACTGGACAACTAGGCTGGCAGAGGGGGGCCACTATGGCCTGACATATTCGGCGCCAGAGTTGATGCCGGGCTGGGCTGCCTTGGAAGAGCTGACAATGGGTGCGCTATCGCACTTGTATGCAGGCCTGGCAAAGGACGCAGACAGAAAAGCGATTGCGAGACGCATGGATCTCCCTTGCCATTGCTGCAGTCGTGGCTCCACACATTGACGATAGTCCGCAATATTTGTGCTCATCACGCCAGGCTCTGGAACCGTGAGCTCGGGATCAAGCCGGAATTACCCAAAAAGGCTTCGTTTCTATGGCCTGAATCTCTGACTCGCCCTAGGGATAATGTTCGGGTGTTCGGGTTTATGTCGTGATGTGTATGCTCAATCACTTGATGTGCAAGGTCAGTCCAGATACGAACTGGCATCAACGAGTGAAAGGGGTGTTTGATGAGTTTCCTTCCGTGTCAGAAGAGGCTATGGGGTTTCCGGCTAGTTGGCGGAGCGACGTTTTTTGGAGTTGAGTGCTGGCAACCGAATTCCTGGAACTGATGAATATTGAAGTCAGCGAACTCGCCGAAGCTATGGGGGGGTGCGCAGAAATACTCTTAGCAGGATCGTGCATGACAAGAGGGCATTGCCTACTCCCATGGCGGCCAAGCTCGCAGCGGCTCAAGATTTGCTCCGCTCTACAGCAATCTGGTTTGCCCGGAAGAGCCAAACTGATACCCCATTGCCTTGTAGCCTTTCTCGCGTTTTCGGAACATTCGCTCTAGCATTGGCAGGCCAGCATCCAAGTAGTCATACACGGTAACCTCCTGCTTGCCATCGGCTTCGCGGTGTATCCTGCCGGCATATTGCGCCAGCGTTCCTTTCCAGGCGATTGGCAGAGCTAAAAACAGAGTGTCTAGCCGAGGCAAGTCAAAACCTTCTCCGATGTATTTCCCTGTTGCAACGATAACTTGAGTTTCATGTAACCGCGCCTCTGCATCCCGGCGCTCTCTGACGCGCATTCCCCCACGCAGCACAACCGACGGTATGGATTCAGCGTCCAGCATTATCGCCAGCGTCTCCGCGTGCTCTCGTCGCTCGGTCAGCAGAAGACAGTTTGCCTGGTTGCGCACACAGTTTGCGACATCCTGAACAATATCCTGATTCCGGGCGGGGCTCTGGGAGAGCCAACGGTAAACCGATGCTATATGGGGCCGCCCACCCGACTGATAAATGTCGGTGGGCGGACTTTCATGACGCTCCCGAATGATGAGGCGTTGGACAAACCTGGAACTGTGGTCCGCCCGAACTTTGTGACGAACGGGTCCCGCAACCATGAACATGATTTTTTGGTGCCCATCCTGACGGTCAGGTGTTGCCGTCAGGCCAACTACGTAACGGGCGCTGACTTCATTAAGAAGCATCTCGTAACGGGGAGCGGAGATGTGGTGGCATTCGTCTATGATGACCTGTCCATAATCTCTGACTAGGCTTGAGACGGTGTTGTCTTTTTTGTTGATCAGGCTCTGGTAGGTGGCAACATCGATCTGACCGGTAGGTTTCTTTTTGCCACCACCAATCACACCCACGGCTGCACCTTCAATGAAGGTTTCCAGGCGCTCCTTCCATTGGTCCAGTAACTGACGATTGTGAGTCAGGATCAATGTGTTGACCCCACGCTTGGCTACAATGGCAACTGCCGTTACGGTTTTCCCAAAAGCGGTCGGGGCGTGGAGTATTCCAGTATCGTGATCGGCAAGCGCCTTCACAGCCTTTTTTTGATCATCACGCAGGGTTGCTTTTAGACTGACGGCGACCAGCGGCTGACCCGAACTCCTGTGGTCATCGACCTCTATCGTTATCCGCTGATCCAGCAACAATGCTTGTAACTCATCAAAACAGCCTCTCGGTACCGATAGATAACCTTGCTCAATCCGGGCACAGGAGATGTAACGAGGAATACCACGAGTAGAGAAGCGAAGTGCCTGTGTTTTGAAAAAGACCGGATTGGCAAAGCTGGCCATACGCTTTACTCGCGCCGCCAATGGCCCCGGTATGCCTGACAGCTTCATATAAATGTGATTGGCCAGGATGAGCGTGATGCTTTCAGGGCATCCTGTAATTATCCCTGTTTCGACCGGTGACGATTGCTCCCACGGCATCGAAACCTCCTCTGTAAAATCGGAATCAGGCTCCCTACCAATCTTCTCTCGCAGCTGGGCTGAGGAAAGGGCTTTTTGCTCCCTGAGCAGCGTCCACTGATCCGCATATGGAGTTAATTCATCGTCGACGAACACAGTACATCCGCGACTTCGCGCCTCGTGTTGAAGCGGAAGGGCAATCAGATTGCCAAACCCGCCGTCGGGCATCGTGTCCTGATTTGGGAACAATCGGTCATAGGAATCGAAGGACAAGCTTGGATGAAGTTCCATAGCTTTATTTAGCAACTTGAACCCCAGAGCCCTTGCGGACCCGGCCGAGACGGCTTCCGAAAAGAAGATCCATAGATGGGCGCCAGCACCGGATCGAGACACCTCAACGAGATAAGGAATACCTTCACCACGACAGGCTTGGGCCAGCGCGCGAACGTCTGCTCTCCAGTCGTCCTTATCAAAATCCACCGCCAGGAGGTAACAGGAGCTGTCCGCTAGTAAAGGATATAGCCCAGCGACATGCTTGCCAGACAGGTGGTCGTACACTGCGTTGAAATCCAGAGGCTTAAATTTTCTGTGTGGACATTCTCCGCACTTGATCTTGGGTTTCTGGCAAATATTCGGGACCCACTCGTTCTCGCAGGCCACGGCATAGCCGGAGCGGCCACCGGCACCCTGCCAGCGAATTGCATGCACGTCCGTTCTGCCGCGAAAGAGCTTCCGGAACAATTCGATTTTTTGACTGGGGGTTAGATGCGATAACGTGGGTCGGCTCGCAGCTTTATGAAGCTCTTTCTTTCGGGAAAGGAGGGTGGCCTTTTCCTTCTCAAGCTCAGATAACCTCAGTTCAATGGCTGCGAGCTCATCATCTACTCGGATACGTGCCTCCTGCTTAGTTATTCTTTGAAGTATGGCTGAATAGTTTCCGTTAGTCCGTTGTACCTTTAAAAATGTCATAAAAAGTAGTAGTCTTTCAGACATAAATTGAAGGCCACGCTATGTCTGTTACAGAATCTGTCAAGCACAGTATCGCCAGTGTCCTAAGAGGCGAGCCATTCACTAGCAGCCGGTTCCTGAAGCTGGGGTCGCGTTCTGCTGTCGACAAAACACTATCCAGGCTCGTAGAAGAAGGTGCTATCCAGCGGATTGCACGTGGCGTTTTTGTCAGACCCAAACAAAGTTGGTTTGTCGGCAACGTCATGCCGGATATTTCTCGCGTGGTCGAGGTGATTGCGAAAGACAATGGTGAAACCATCCAGGTGCACGGTGCTGAAGCGGCTCGTCGTTTCAAACTCAGTACCCAAATGCCAACGACACCGGTTTACTATACGAGTGGGCCTACCCGTGACATTTGTATCGGAAACCTCAAAGTGAAGCTCGTGCACACCAGCAGTGGAAGGAAACTTCAGCATGCAGGCCAGAAGCCTGGTTTGGCACTCTCTGCGCTTTGGTATCTGGGAGAGAACAACATCAACACCGAAGTGATGCGGAACATAGAAGAAGGGCTGAGCGAGGAAGAGTTCGAAACACTTCGGTCCTCAAGAATGCCGGCCTGGATGAGTGAGGCGTTCAGGCAATACGAGGCAGGGCGCACCACAGAATCAATTACGGAGTTTTATAAGTGAACCAAGCTGTCCACAACAAACTGGTGTCGTTCATTTGGTCGATTGCCGATGACTGTTTACGTGATGTGTATGTGCGCGGAAAATATCGCGATGTGATTCTGCCGATGGTGGTTCTGCGACGCCTGGATGCGTTACTGGAGCCGACAAAAGACGCGGTGATGGAAGAAGTGGCGTTTCAGCAGAACGAAATGCAATTCACCGAGCTGGACGAAAGCGCGCTGAAAGCGGCGTCTGGTTACGTGTTCTATAACACCAGCAAGTGGACCCTGAAAAAGCTCTACCAAACTGCCACTAATAACCAACAGATTCTGCTGGCGAACCTGGAAGAGTATTTGGACGGCTTCGGTAACAACGTCACAGAGAGAGATTGTTCGCAAGTTTAACCTGAAATCTCAGGTGCGCCACATGGCCAGCAAAGACGGGCTGCTGGATGTGCTGGAAAAGTTCACCTCGCCCCATATAAACCTTACACCGAAAGAAATAGACGACCCGGATGGCAACCGCCTGCCGGCTCTGACCAATCTGGGCATGGGGTATGTTTTTGAAGAGTTGATCCGCAAATTCAATGAAGACAACAACGAAGAAGCTGGTGAGCACTTCACCCCGGGGGAAGTGATTGAGCTGATGACGCATCTGGTTTTTGATCCGGTGAAAGACACCTTGCCACCGGTGATGACCATCTACGACCCAGCTTGCGGCGGCGGCGGCATGCTCACCGAATCCCAGAACTTTGTTGACGAAAAGTACGCGAACCCGCAAGCCCAGCGCGATATCCACCTGTACGGGAAAGAAATCAACGACGAAACCTACGCTATCTGCAAATCCGACATGATGATAAAGGGAAATAATCCGGCCAACATTCGCGCGGGCTCCACTTTGTCGACGGACGAATTTGCCGGCACCCGCTTTGATTTTATGTTGTCTAACCCGCCCTACGGTAAAAGCTGGGGCAGCGAGCAGAAGTTCATCAAAGAGGGCAGTGACGTTATAGATCCGCGCTTCAAAGTGACCCTGGCGGATTACTGGGGCACGAAAGAATCGGCTGATGCAATACCCCGCTCCAGCGACGGCCAGCTGCTGTTCCTGATGGAAATGATCAGCAAGATGAAGGCCTCAGGTGAGGGCGCGCTAGGCTCCCGAATTGCCTCGGTTCACAACGGTTCCAGCCTGTTCACCGGCGATGCCGGCAGCGGCGAAAGCAATATTCGCCGCCATATTATTGAAAACGACCTGCTGGAAGCCATCATTCAGCTGCCCAACAATCTGTTCTACAACACCGGCATTACCACCTATATCTGGCTGCTAACCAACAACAAGCCGGAATACCGCCAGGGCAAAGTGCAGCTGATTGACGCCAGCCAGCTATATCGCAAATTACGCAAAAATCTGGGTAATAAAAACTGCGAATTTGCGCCGGAACACATCGCCGACATCGTTCAGGCGTATTTGGATTTGGCCGTTAAAGACCGCCCTGCTAGCGGCGACGGAATGGCCGCGCAGGTGTTCAATAACAGCGATTTCGGCTATCACAAAGTCACCATTGAACGTCCGGATCGCCGCATGGCGCAGTTCAGCGTTGAGCGTATTGAAACCCTGCGTTTTGATAAACCCCTGTGCGAGCCCATGGCGTGGATTTACCAGCAATGGGGCGATGCTATCTACCAGGCGGGCACCCTGAAGACCCACGAAAAAGACATTCTGAAATGGTGTGATGAACAAGACCTGAATCTGAACACCAAACAGCGCAAAAAACTGCTGAGCCCGGATACCTGGAAAAAACACGCAGCGTTGGTGAAAGTGGCCAGCTACCTGATGGACACCATCGGTACCGAGATCTTCAGTGACTACAATCGGTTCAAAGCGCTGGTGGATCAGGAGCTGAAAGCGTTGGCAAAAGACACAGTTATCAAACCCGGTGCGAGTGATAAAAACCAGATTCTCAACGCCGTCAGCTGGTATGACGAAAACGCCGAGAAGGTTGTTCGTAAAGTAGAAAAGTTCAGCGGCGACAAGCTGGATAGCCTGCTAGCTCGGCTGGGTTGCAGCCAGGTTAGTTTGCTCGATTTTGGCTACTACTCAACCGACAAGCCCAGCGAGTACATCACCTACGAATCAAGCACAGACTTACGGGATAGCGAAAGTATTGCCCTGAAAGACGATATCCATCAGTTCTTTCTGGATGAGGTTAAACTCCATGTGGGAGAAGCGTGGATTGACCTCGATTCGGTGAAAATTGGTTATGAGGTCAGCTTTAGCAAATACTTCTACAAACACCAGCCCCTGCGGAGTATGGAAGAAGTGGCACGGGATATTGTGGCTTTGGAACGGCAGGCTGAGGGATTGATTGCGGAGATTTTGGGGGTTGACGAGGTTTCGGGGGTTGAGAATGACTGATTTCTGTTCCCACGATTCCTTCTACCGCGAATATATGGATTCTGGTATTCGTTGTGTTCGACTAATGCCAAGCCACTGGAATGTAAGTAGGCTCAAGAATTTGCTTTCCGAGGTGAACGAACGGTCAGAAACGGGAACAGAAAAATTACTCTCGTTGAGCAAAATTAAAGGTGTTGTTCCGAGGTCAAGTCTTGAGGGTCGAGCTGGGGGCGCTGCTTCGTTAGTCGGATATAAAAAGATAAGTGAAGGTCAGCTAGTTATTAATAAAATGCAGGCGGTTAATGGTTTGCTTGCGGTCTCAAATTTAAGTGGAATAACGAGCCCTGATTATTCTGTTTATAATGTAATGAGTATGAAGGTCAGCATGAAATTTGTTGGTTACTTGCTGATTCAACCTGAGCTGCTTGCTGAGTTTAAAAGGCGAATAACGGGTGTGATGGAGGGATTTATAAGGCTGTACACCGACGACCTTTTTAACATAAAAGTCATACTTCCGCCGTTGCAAGAGCAAAATAGGATAGTTAATTTTCTTGATCGGAAAATTGATCGAATCGATAAGGCAATAAATGTCAAGGAACAACAAGTCACCTTACTCAATGAGCGCAAACAGATCCTGATCCAGAATGCGGTAACTCGCGGCCTGAATTCGGATGCGCCCATGCGGGGCTCCGGAGTGGAGTGGCTCGGGGAGCTACCTGCACACTGGGATATCATGGCAAATCGTGCGCTATTCAAGGAGCAGTCTATGATGGGAGTCAGCTTGATGTCACGGAGGTGCGTCAGTGACACCAGATCAGCAACTAAAGTAACTGTTGGGACTTGATGGCGAGAATGAACTAGTGGAGTTCAAGGAAGCCAGAACCAATTTTGATCTGGGTAAGCTTGGCAAATACTTTTCAGCCTTGAGTAACGAAGCCAACCTGAAAGGAAAACCTTCGGCCTGGCTGGTTTTTGGGGTAGATGATAATCGGAACGTTGTTGCCACCCGTTATCGTGACAGAGGTCGGGAGCTGCAATCGCTCAAAAAAAAGATCGCCGATAAAGTCATGCCCCGTCAGACCTTTCTCGACATCCATACAGTGAATCATCCAAAGGGCCGCGTACTGCTTTTCGAAATATCCCCTGCACCTCAGGGGATTCCTGTTGCATGGGCCGGGCAATTTTATGGTCGTGATCATGAGTATCTGGTAGCGCTGTCACTGGAAGAGCTTGAGCGAATCCGGAACCAGAACCGAACGGCTGACTGGAGTGCCGGTATCTGCCACGATGCAACGTTGGCGGATCTGGATGCAGGTGCTATTGCGCTTGCCCGAGAGGAATACGCGAAAAAGCATCGAAAACTGGCGGGTCAGATGGATAGCTGGAATAACGAAACTTTCCTCAACAAAGCCAAGGTCACGATCAAGGGGCGAATTACCCGAACCGCTATCCTGCTTCTAGGAAAATCAGAGTCATCACACTTTCTGAACCCTGCCACAGCAACGATTACTTGGATACTGAAGGATCGGGATGGCGTTGAAAAAGACTACGAGCACTTTTCTTGTCCGCTGTTAGTCAACGCTGACCAGGTTTATAAGAAGATCCGAAATCTCAAATATCGCTACATGGCCGAAGGTAGCCTGTTTCCGGAAGAAGTGGATCAGTACGACCCTTTTGTGATTCGTGAGCCGCTTAATAATGCCATTGCCCATCAGGATTATGAGCTCGGCGGCAAGGTGTCGGTCATTGAGTTTGAGGATGGTCGGTTGTGCTTCAGTAACTCTGGCAGTTTTATACCGGGTTCTGTCGAGGAGGTCATCCGCTCGGATGCGCCGGAAAATCGATACAGAAACAGGTTCCTCGCTGAGGCGATGGTGAACCTGAATATGATCGACACCATTGGCAGCGGCATCCGAAAGATGTTTGTTACCCAAAAGAATCGGTTCTTCCCGCTACCGGAATACCAGCTTGACCGGGGCATGGTTCAGGTCACGATAACCGGCCGCGTTCTGAATGTAAGCTATGCCAGAAAACTGGCGGAACTGCCTGACCTGTCTCTTGATGACATTATTTTGCTGGATCGAGTCCAGAAGAAAAAGCCACTGACCTCTGAGCAGGTTCGTTACCTCAAGCAGCAGGGGCTGGTGGAAGGGCGCAAACCAAATCTCCATATTTCAGTACGTGTCGCCAGGCAGAGTGGTGATAAGGCAGAGTACATCCGTAATCGCGGATTTGACGACCAGCATTACAAAGGAATGGTCTGTGAATTTATTGGGAGGTTCGGGGAGGCGCGCCGAGCTGATATTGACCGCCTTCTTTTAGACAAGCTACCAGACGTTTTAGACGAACGCCAGAAGGCCAGCAAGGTCAGGAATCTTCTTCAAGCCCTTAAAAATCAGGGAGATATAGTGGTTGAAGGCAAGGTTTGGCGAATGTCTAAACAATGATTTCCAGATATTTTTAAACATTTTTAGACATTCCCAGGGTGATTTTTTCGTTCTCTTTCATTTGATTGTGCGATCTTTTTTCGACATGTTGGATGAAGAAAACACTGTAAAAACATAAGGGTATCTCTAGCACTTCATTTGATTGAAAGAAGTCGATAGCAAAGAGCAGGGAGAAGTATGGTCAGCCAAACCAACTAGCAAGCACTGGAAGCAGGCATCGAAAAGTATCTGACCGGCACCTGTCTGGAAGAGCAGCGGGGCATTCGTGAGCCAGTTCCTTTCAGTCCGCACCATGGTTATCGCCTGGGCCAGCCCGGCGACTTCAACCCCTTCTATGCAGTAGACACCGGCATGCTCTGCCAGTTTCTGGAAACTACCCAGGCTGACGAGCTGAATCGCCTGAAAGACCGCTACGATAACTGGCAAACACGGATTCTAGACCGCTTTGACCGGCTGGCGAAAAAATACGGAACCCTGCACCTGCTTAAGCGCGGGTTGGATATCGACGACGTTCATTTCCACCTGATGTATCCAGCTCCCTTGGTCAGCAGTTCCAGCAAAGTTAAACAAAACTTTCAGGGAAATATTTTCAGCAGCACCCGGCAGGTACGTTATTCCATAACAAATACCCTGCAAGAGATTGATATGGTGCTTTTCCTCAACGGTTTGCCCTTTGCCACGCTAGAACTAAAAAATCCCTGGACCGGCCAAACAGCGCTATTCCACGGCCAGAAGCAATACAGGCAAGACCGCGATACCAGCCAAACCCTGCTTCAGTTCGGCCGGTGCCTGGTGCACATGACGGTAGACACAGATGAAGTCTACATGACCACCAAATTGGCCGGGCAACGCACGTTTTTTCTGCCGTTCAATAAAGGTCATAATCACGGCGCGGGAAACCCACCGAATCCCGGCGGTCATAAAAGTGCGTATTTGTGGGAAGAGGTTTTCAGCCGGGCCAGTATTGCCAACATCATCCAGCACTTTGTTCGCCTGGACGGCACTAGCAAAACGCCTTTGAATAAGCGCACCCTGTTTTTCCCCAGATACCAGCAGCTGGATGTGGTGCGCAAGCTGGTGGCCCACGCCAGCAAGCAGGGTGTTGGTCAAACGTATTTGATTCAGCACTCTGCTGGCTCTGGCAAATCCAATTCAATCACCTGGGCCGCCTATCAGTTGATTGAAACCTACCCCGAATCGCTGGATGTGCGCGGTGCCAAGGGGCTGGAAGTGCCGCTGTTTGACTCCGTGATTGTAGTGACGGACCGGCGTCTGCTAGACAAACAGCTGCGGGAGAATATTCGCGACTTCTCCGAGGTGAAGAACATCATCGCGCCCGCCTTGAAGTCGGCTGATCTTAAGTTGGCTCTGGAGCAGGGCAAGAAGATTATTATCACAACCATTCAAAAGTTCCCGTTCATTATTGATGGCATCGCCGATATGAGCGACAAGCGCTTTGCCGTTATCATCGATGAAGCCCACGGCTCGCAAGATGGCAGTGCCCACGGAACCATGAATCAGGCGATGGGCCAGGCCGCCACTGAAGAAGAGGCGGGTGACGCCCAGGACAAAGTTCTGACTGCCATGCAATCCCGCAAGATGCGGGGCAACGCCTCATACTTTGCGTTTACTGCCACGCCCAAGAACAGCACGTTGGAAAAGTTTGGCGAGCTACAGCCAGATGGCAGCTTTCAGCCCTTTCACCTTTACTCCATGAAACAGGCAATAGAGGAAGGCTTTATTCTGGATGTGCTCGCCAATTACACCACCTACCGCAGTTACTACGAGATTCAGAAGTCGATACAGGACAACCCGCTGTTCGACACCGGTAAAGCCCAGAAGAAACTCAGAGCCTATGTAGAGCGGCACCCGCAAACAATTGCGGTAAAGGCGGAAATCATGCTTGAGCACTTTATTTTGCAGTTGGTGAACGGCAAGCGCCTTAAGGGTAAAGCCAAGGGCATGGTGATTACCCAGAATATAGAAACGGCCATTCGCTACTACAAGGCGATTGAGCGATTCCTGGAGAAGCGTGGTTATCCTTTTAAGGCGTTAGTGGCCTTCTCTGGCGCTAAAGAGGTGGATGGCATTGAATACACCGAAACGCAGATGAATGGTTTTGCGGAAACCGAGACCCGGGTGCAGTTCGACACAGACGAATACCGCTTGTTGGTGGTCGCCAACAAATACCTGACCGGCTTTGATCAACCCAAACTCTGCATCATGTACGTGGATAAAAAGCTGCAGAATGTGCTGGCGGTGCAAGCGTTATCGCGGCTGAACCGGGCTGCGCCAAAATGGGGTAAGAAAACGGAAGACCTGTTCATACTGGATTTCTTCAACGCTGTGGGTGATATCAAAACAGCTTTCGATCCCTTTTACACCGCGACCAGTCTGTCTGAAGTCAATGATATCAACGTGTTGCACGAGCTGAAAGACAACCTGGAGGAGGTCGGCGTTTATGACTGGCCGGAAGTTGAAGCGTTTATCGCTTTGTATTTCGATGACGCCGACGCGCAAAAGCTCAGTCCCATTATCGACACGGCAGCTGCACAGTTTAACAGTGAGCTGGATTTGCCGGATGAGGAAAAAGCGGACTTCAAAATCAAAGCCAAGCAGTTCGTTAAGATATACGGCCAGGTGGCGTCTATCATGCCCTTCGAAATAATCGCTTGGGAGAAGTTGTTCTGGTTTCTGAAGTTCTTGATTCCAAAACTGAAAATCAAAGACAAAGATGTGGAGAGTATTGATGCGCTGCTCGAATCGGTTGATTTGTCATCTTACGGTCTTGAGCGGGTTAAGTTGAGTCACAGCATCGGCCTGGATGACGCTGAAAGCGAACTGAAGCCTGCGAACCCGAATCCTCGCGGGACTCACGGCGGAGATCAAGAGAGGGACCCGCTGGACGAAATCATTCAGAGTTTCAACGAACGTTGGTTCCAGGGATGGGAAGCAACGCCGGAAGAGCAAAGGGTGAAGTTTCTGAGCATCATGCAGAATATTCAGGACCACCCGGATTTTACAGCCAAGTATCAAAACAATCAGGACGCCGATAACCGCTCCCTGGCGTTTGAGAAAATTTTTGAGGAAGTCATGCTAAAGCGCCGCCGGCAGGACATGGAGTTGTATCGTCTGATTGCCAGCGATGGCGCGTTCAAGTCGTAGATGCAGCAGAATATGAGAAATGCGATTGGGTAGAAGGTAGGAGTCTTTAAATATGCAGTGCGTGGAATTATTCGCCTTTCTACACTTGCGGATAGAGGTGGCGAGGAGAATGTGGGAAGTTCATGGTCCAGTTGACGCGCTGGTTAGTTGCCGATCCAAAGTTTTGCTTGGTTTCGACCATCTGAACGGTACCCGAAGTAAATCCACTGGAAAACGCTTGATAGATCAGGGTTTCCCAAAACGGCCCATTTTTGATTGATCACTCGCAGTGTCTCCTCGTCCAGCCATGGTGATTCCAGACCCACTACGAGAATACCCGGGCCGAATTGATCTATCACTGGCTTATACTCTTTGTTGTTGAATTTTTTTAGAACGATTTTGGAAAAAGCATCAGCAAGTTGCTCGTCCATATCTGAATGCAGACCCCTAGCCATTGGCTTATGGGGCTTGTCAGATGCCGCATACGACGTGACATCTTCAGCCCATCCCGGATAAAAAGCGTCGGTATGCTCCATCCAAGTTCGATCATTTCCATCAACCAGAATTGCATCCGGGGGATCTGGCTGAGATTCAACTGAAAATACTGCACCCATTCTGTGGTTATGGGCACGCAGCGCAGCGCAGCGCCGATGACCGCATTCTCATGAAGTGATTTAATTTGTCTGCGAGTCGCCATAAGTACCTAACGCCGCTAGCATGAGTGGCTTTGTAGTGAAGGCGAATGAGCTAAGGAAGTGGCATCGCCTTGGATGGCTTCATTAGGCATGATTACCGCTTATAGCTTCTGCCAGCCCACCATGCTTTGTTTGTAACGCTTGAAGGACTATCAATGACTTACTGATCAACGCTTCGCTGCGGTCTGGATTAAACCACCGACCATTGAATTTTCCACCATGGTAAATGGTTATTTCTTACCCGGCGGATATGGGAGAAAAGCATCTGTGGCGATCGCTCGTCAGCATTAATCGTTTGCCAAGACAGGACACCCTCACGCAAAATCTGTTTCTTTGGCGGATGCTCAAAAAGGAAGTTAATCGCATTCAAAAGATCACCGTCGGGTTCGTTGAGAACCAAGCAGCCAATTTCGTTAGAAAATCTATTCCAATCAGGCTCGGCCTGGTTACCATGTCCTGATCGCGCAAATTGCATAGCCTTTAAAGCATATTCGTACTGAGCGAAAAGTTTGAAGAAGCTGAATGCTATATCATCGAGATTTTCATGCATACTTGCTCCTTTTGCTCCTAAAGCCGCCTGCATTCGCGGCTACGAAATGGAGATGAAGCCGCAATAATGTCTTAGGTGTCGCCGTGACTGGCATTGTTCGGCATTACAAGTTCAACTCGGAATTTAGATCAATGCTTCGTAACAAGAGCCTTCCAAGGTTAGTAGTCCGATAGCTCTGCCGTTTGAACTCACCGCTCATTTTATCGAGTTCAGGGTTCTTGTTACGATCGGTCTTGAGCTTTCCCGCTATCAATCCAAGCCGTTCCAGATGGGCTTTATAACTTTTCTGAAGGGCCGCCTTATCTAGCTCGTCTTGAGTACTACCCATGTGAGCCGCTACTGGCTCTAGAATTACCTCGTGGAGGGCCCGGAATTGCTCATCGCCACCCATGACTGGATTATCGTAGAATCGAAGCCAAATAACCTCTACATCAGATAGCTCACCGAGCAGTCTAAGAAGGTGCCGTGACTCAGAGTGCTCTACAGCATCTTTGGACAGGCTGTTGGCTAAGAGCGACGCTAAATACTCTCGCCTTTGCTCAGAGGTTGCCCGAGCCGCCTGTCTTAGGCTTTCCTCAACTAAATCCGTGAATTCCTCATCATCCATTTCGCTTCGCACAGCATCTCTTTCTAAGTGAGCAATACGTCGTTCCAAGCGCTTTGCAAAATCGGTTATCCGGTCAATTCTCTGTTTGGGTATAACCGCCCCAGCGATCTCCGAGAGTAGCGAGCCGGCAAACGGAATTGCGCCCAGAGTTGCTTTTACACCTGAAGCAACGTAATCGATTGCTGTGTTCTGAAGCTGATTCTTTTCGCTGTCGTTTTCTTCAGCCAATATCTCTCTCCTCAAATACCGAACGCTGAGTGCAGTGGCTCACTTTAACGAGCCCACAGACACGACTTGTGTACGCCCAGCATGGGCATGAACTAATGGGGTGAAAGTCCCCTGTGGAAAGATCACCGTTCAGCCGGTTTTACCGATTGAACGCTAACCACTAGCGAATGGCAAGGGCCAACCCGTGAGGCGCGGTCTCCGGAACGCCGGCCGGAAGTAAGCCGCTAGCAAAGCTGCGAGCTGATGAACAAGAACATTATATGAGGCGTAGGCCGGAGGCGAGTTGGCACAAGCCGACGGGGCGGCCTCCCGCGAAGCCATGTGATCTAACGGCCACCGTAAATGATGCAGCGGTGCAGTGACAGTACATGTTCTTATCTGGGGAGATCTGCTCAACGAGCGATCGGTCAATTACCAGTCAGGCCACTGGTCGATCAAGCCTGGGCGCAGCCGTTGCCATCGGCGGTTGCGAGCGAACAAGATGGACACCGATAGCGCCGATAGGGGTAACCCCGCCGGTGATTGAGCAGAAGTCAGCAGACGGCATAGTAGCCAAACGCCCATCGTAATGGTTGGGACACGGTGAAGGCCTGAACACTTAGTTGAATAAAGGAGGAGCCATGACAGACTTGAACACACGAACACCGTCCGGTGATGACGTGATTCAGCGTATGGATATGAAGCCAGCCTTTAGCGAAGATCTACTCGGACAAGCGTTGCAACCTGAAAACCTTCAGGCGGCATGGAAACGCGTTCGAGCCAATAAAGGGGCGGCTGGCATCGACGGGATGACCGTTGATGAGTTCCCCGCTTGGGCAAGGTATGGCCGTTGGAAAGAGGTCGTTGAGGAACTGGAAACAGGTCTCTATTATCCCTTTCCGGTCAGACGTGTTGAAATAGATAAACCTGATGGCGGCAAACGCCAATTAGGGATACCCACGGTCACTGATCGTGTTATTCAGCAAGCCATTGCCCAAATACTAACTCCTATCTTCGATCCAGACTTCTCGAACAATAGCTTCGGGTTTCGTCCAAATCGTAATGGGCAGCAAGCGGTTAAGCAGGTTCAAGGCATCATCAAAACGGGTCGCCGTTTTTCTGTTGATGTTGATCTGTCTAAGTTCTTTGATCGAGTTAACCATGATTTACTGATGACGTACCTTGGCTACAAAGTGAAGGATAAACGGCTTCTTAAATTGATTAAGCGTTATCTCCGAGCTGGGGTTATCGATAACCAGCTCTATAGTGAAAGTCATGAGGGGGTGCTCCTCAAGGTGGGCCTCTTTCGCCACTATTGGCGAACATCATGCTCGACCCACTAGAATGCTCTGTGGACCATCGCCATGGTGCGAATGCGGAGCGATCCTCGCACCAAGATCTACGTCGAGCGCAGAACCCATGAAGGTTTGAGTACGAAAGAGATTCACAGGTGCCTCAAACGATACATCGTCAGAGAATTGTTCCCGTTAATTATGGGAGATCTTGGGGCATTGGCAGGCGTTCCTTGACATAGGAGCGTCAATGCTCCGATGGAAAGGGTCTTCCGAAGCTTGAAGAGTGAATGGATTCCGTCACTCGGCTACCGATCAATTCTTGATGCACGAAAGGATATTGGAGACTACCTGATGGACTACTACAACCGACAACGCCCTCACACTTTTAACGCCGGTATGCCGCCTGTGGTCGCCGAAGAAAAACTTAAAATACTGTCCGGGATTAGTTGACCACTACAAGTGGATCGATAAGTCAGCGTGATTTCTGCAAGAATGGATATGGCAATTTCAATCGGTGTCTTCGCTTGTATTTCCATGCCTACTGGACCATGTATTCTGCCAGAAACTTGCCCGAGACCTAAAGATTGAAGCTGGACAATGCGCTGTTCATGTGTTTTTTGGCTCCCTAGTGCACCGATGTAAAAGCATTCTGATGTCAGCAGTGTCTTGAGAATAGACGGCTCCCAATCATGCTCGTGGAATAGCAAAACGGCTGCAGTGCCAGTATCAACTGGTGGAAAGTCAGGAGATTGAAGGTTCTTCAATACACCGGTGGTAATACCTTCGCGAGAACAGGCCTCTAGTGTATTTCGATCCGGTGAGAACACCTCTACTTCATAGTCCGATGCAGTGCCAAGGCTGGCAAGTGCAGTAGTATTTGGGCCTTTCCCCATAATTAGCAGGCGGCGGCGAGGCAGATACCAACGCCTGAACACCCCAGTTGCCAACGCCTGGGCCGAATCCAGCACTACCTGGTGTTTCCCGGTTGTCATAGATGTGTCTAGAGCGACCGGAGAGCGGGACTGCAGGCTTGACTCTATCTGCTGCACCTTTTCGTCGCATAGACCTACGTCTATATAAAGGTCGATGCCGGCGCCACAAGGCAGTTGAATATCGATGTAGGGTGAGCCAACACCCAGACGGATCTGGCGATTATGGCCGGCTCCGATAGCGGCAACCGCTTCCGAGACGATGACCGATTCTGCGCAACCACCCGTCAGATAGCCAACTGAACGCCCATCCTCCGAAACTACCATCTGAGTTCCGAGCGGCCGTGGTGAGGAACCGGTATTGCCAATCAAAGTCACCAGCGCGACTCGTTGGCCATCTTCCCGGTAAGAAATGAAGTTTGTTATCAAGTTCTCAAGGGAGTCCATCGATCTCGTCCACACTTCGTAGCAATGGGATTGCTCTAATTCTCCCATATTGTTGAACTCGTTGTCGGTGCCCGATTTGGGATTTTCAGGGTAAATCAGACCCTCGGGTAAATAGTTATACGGCTGCGTAAAAATCAATATTTAGAGGCAAGGACTCTCTCTTTAGAGCCCGATATGCTTTTCATCAATGGCCCATTACCCCTTGTTTGTGGCCTTGGAGGAGAGAATGAGTTCGGCCCCGTCAAACAGAACAACAACTACGAAACAATACATCGGCACACGCCAGGATAGACTCGAAGATGATGCCTTGTTGCGTGGCCAGGGTAAATATGGCGACGATGTTCCAACGCCGCCGGGCACGCTGCATGCTGCAATCGTAAGGTCGCCCTATCCACATGCCCGGCTGAAATCAGTGGATCCGTCTCGGGCCTTGGCGATGAAAGGCGTGCACGGCGTGCTGACCGGGGAAGATGTCAGGCGGTGGGCAATGCCGTTTCCGGTTGGCGTGAGACAGCCGATGGAGCACTGGTGTGTGGCAGTGGACAAGGTGCGTTACGTGGGCGAGCCCGTGGCGGTTGTCATTGCCGATAATCGCTATCTCGCTGAAGATGCGCTCACGGGCGTCGATGTTGAGTATGAAACGCTTTCGGTCGCAATCGACACCGAGCTGGCAATCGAGTCCGATGCGCCGGTACTTCATGAAGAGGTTGGCGGAAACGTTGTCAGTGATCGCAAATTTCGTTACGGAGATCCAGAAACCGCCTTTGCTGAAGCTGACCGGCACGTTTCAATCAAGGTCCGCTTTCCCCGCAGTTCGTGTATGCCAATTGAGTGCTACGTCGTGCTCGCTCAATTTGATTCGGCCACCACAGCATTTGATATTACCGCCAATTTTCAGGGGCCCTATGCGCTTCATTCGGTTATGTGTCGGGCGCTTAAGGTGCCAGCGAATCGTTTACGGCTGCGCACTCCACCTGATTCTGGCGGTAGCTTTGGAATAAAACAGGGCGTGTTTCCCTATGTTGTGATGATGGGGCTTGCCGCTCGAAAAGTCGGAGCGCCAGTTAAATGGGTCGAAGACCGCCTGGAACATCTCCAGGGCGCATCTTCAGCAACCAATCGAGTTAGTACAATTGAGGCTGCAGTCACTAACGAGGGGCGGGTAACGGCGCTCCGGTTAGACCAGCTGGATGACTGCGGAGCATACCTCCGGGCGCCGGAGCCAGCGACCCTCTATCGAATGCATGGCAATCTCACTGGTGCATACGCGATTCGTAACCTTGCCGTTCGCAACCGCATTGTCATGACCAACAAGACGCCCACTGGGCTCAACCGGGGCTTCGGTGGGCCGCAAGTGTATTTCGCACTAGAAAGGCTGATGCAGTGCGTAGCCGTCGAGCTAGGCCTGAACCCTCTTGATGTAATTCGGGCCAACCTGGTTCCAAGCGGGGTCTTTCCTTATCAGTCGGCGGCTGGCTCTCTGCTGGATTCAGGGGATTACCCGGCGGGTGTGGAAAAAGGTGTTAAGGAAGGAGGGCTGGATGAGCTCCTGAAGCGTCGTGACGAGGCTCGTCAACAGGGCCGGCTTTATGGCATTGGTTTTACTGTAGCGGTCGAGCCTTCTATCTCGAATATGGGATACATCACCATGGCGTTCACTCCAGAGGAGCGCCGGCGAGCCGGCCCGAAGAATGGAGCCGTCAGCACCGCAACGATAACCGTCGACCCGCTTGGCAGTATCAGCGTACATGTTTCCTCCACACCTCAAGGGCAGGGCCACAAAACTGTCGTCGCACAGGTGGTAGCGGAAACGTTGGGCGTTTCGATGGACGCTATTAATGTCAATGTGGAATTGGATACAGGAAAGGATGCTTGGTCGATCGCGTCCGGAAACTACTCTAGCCGATTTTCGGGAGCTGTGGCTGGGGCTGTCTACAAGGCGGCTCTTAAAATTCGCGAAAGATTGGCGAATATGGCTGCTGAACAGTGGGGAGTAGCGAGCGACCAAGTTCGTTTTGCAGAGAGTCGGATTTTTGTTGAAGGCGCAGCGGAACACTCCGCCTCGTTTCATCGAATTGCAGGTGCGGCTCATTGGTCGCCAGCCACGACACCAGAAAGTGAGCCGGGTGGCCTGAGGGAAACGGCGTTCTGGACGCCGCCGGAGCTGAAGGCTCCGGAAGATGATGAGCTGATAAATAGCTCACTGTGTTATGGCTTTATATTTGATTACTGCGGCGTGGAAGTTGACACGATTACCGGTGCTGTGCGGATTGACCGTTACGTCACGCTGCACGATGCGGGCCGCATGCTGAATCCGAAAATAGTGGATGGCCAGATTCGCGGTGGATTTGCCCAGGCTCTGGGCGCCGCACTGATGGAAGAGTTCTCCTACGGTGACGATGGCAGCTTTCAATCCGGTACCTTGGCTGATTACCTGATCCCCACGAGCGTTGAAGTCCCAGAGCCTGTCATCCTGCACATGGAGACGCCATCTCCCTATACCCCCCTGGGAGCAAAAGGGGTTGGTGAAGGTAATAACATGAGCACACCGGTTTGCATCGCCAATGCGGTGGCAGATGCGATCGGAGTCAAAGACATAGAGCTACCTTTGACACCCTCAAAAGTCCGCACCCTTATCGGTATTACTGAGCCCCCCCGGCCGTCGTGGATGAGCGAGACAGAAGCGGAGGTACCCTCTTCAGGTGGCTCCAAACTCAGAGCAAAGGACTCGGTAGAACTGCCCGGTAATTCCCGTGAGGTATTCGATGCACTGCTGGATCCGGAAGCCTTGGCCGCCATCATTCCCGGCTGCCATGGTCTTGAGTTAACCGGCGAGAATCAGTACCGGGCTGATGTCACCGTTGGGGTTGGTATGATTCGCGCCCGTTTTGATGCTCGAGTCGCCCTCTATGACCTGGACCCTCCGCGCAGCCTTAAATTGCGCGGTTCGGGAAAGAGTGCGATGGGGTCAGCAGAAGCCATCGCGAAGGTCATCCTTACCGACCTTGAAGGTAACAGGACGCGACTGGAATACGATTACGAGGCTTCAGTGGGTGGGAAAATAGCCTCTGTTGGTGGCCGCATGCTACAGAGCGCTTCAAAAATGATCATTGGTCAGGTTTTCTCGCGATTCTCCCAGCGTATGGGCGGTGGCACCCCTCGCTTTATGTCCCTTCAGCAATTATGGCAACGAATTAAAGCGCTGTTTACTGGGAAGGGGGATCAGTCATGAAACCTGCATCTTTTGACTATATTCGCCCCAGTACTCGCCGAGAGGCCTGCGAGCTGTTACATGAATATGGCGATGACGCCCGGGTCATTGCTGGCGGGCAGTCATTGATGGCTGTGCTGAACATGCGGTTCGCCCAGCCCAAGGTGTTAATCGATATTGCCGGGATTCGAGATCTGCACTACATCGAGCGCCGCGCTGATCACTTGGCAGTTGGTGCCGGCATTACCCAGGCCGAACTGCTGGAGTATCCCAATCTCAAGGAGGAAGTGCCGCTTCTGGCACAGGCTCTGCCCTTTATCGGCCATGCCCAGACTCGTAATCGGGGCACAGTGTGCGGATCGATAGCCCACGCAGACCCCAGTGCCGAACTTCCGTTATGCCTGACTGCCTTGGCAGGGGAAGTCGTACTTGAGGCCCGCAAAGGGAAGACGCGCCGGGTGCCATCTAACGAGTTCTTTCAGGGCGTGCTAACCACTGCAAAACGTCCCGGCGAACTAGTCACGGAAGTACGCTTTCCGCTCCAGCGCCAGGGAGAAACTTATCGTTTCCATGAGACATCTATGCGGCATGGCGACTTTGCAATTGTCGCTCTGGCGGCTGTGATTCAGGGGGATCGGGCCGATCTGACGGTAGGCGGTGTTGCTGATCGGCCGGTTCGCCGGAGCCTGTCTTTGAGCGACGACCTGAGTTCTGCACTCAATGACTTTGCCTGGTCACTCAACGCCCAGGACGATGCCCACGCCTCTGCGGTTTATCGCCGCCACCTGGTAAGAGAGCTTGGTGCCCGACTCATCAAAGAATCATTTGTTCAAGAGGAGAATTCCCATGCATCTCAAGACTGATGAGCTCTGTCGTGTGATCTTCACGCTCAATGGACGCGAGCGCAGCGGTTACGCCGAACCACGCACTCTACTCAGTGATTTTTTGCGCCACCAACTGGGTGCAACTGGCACCCGAGTGGGCTGTGAGCATGGGGTGTGTGGTGCCTGCACGGTACTGGTTGATGGTCGTTCCAGTCGTTCGTGCCTCAT
Source organism: Marinobacter sp. M3C (assembly GCF_023311895.1). Classification (GTDB taxonomy): domain Bacteria; phylum Pseudomonadota; class Gammaproteobacteria; order Pseudomonadales; family Oleiphilaceae; genus Marinobacter. The sequence goes on along the minus strand of NZ_CP092284.1, from coordinate 2,171,147 downwards.
GTTAGCTGTACAAGCCGAAGGCAAGAAATTGCAGACAATTGAGTCTCTAGCCTCGGCCGATACGCTGAATGATCTCCAACAAGCCTTTCGCAAACATCATGCCTTGCAGTGCGGTTTCTGTACAGCGGGCATCCTGATGTCTAGTACGGAATTTCTGGCGAATGTGCCGAACCCCACTGAGCCCCAGGTGCGGGACATGTTGTCCGGACACCTATGTCGATGCACCGGTTACACCGGCATCGTTAATGCCGTTCTCGAGGTAGCTGAAGCGCGTAGCCACGAGGTTTCAAGACCATCCAACAAACAACTGGAGAACAATAATGTTTGATCTTGGTCGAAGTTTTCTGGCTTCTGTGGAGCGACGACCGCAAGCCATTGCGGTAGCGGACGGAACGCTACATAAGAGCTACGAGACTTGGTATTACGATATCCAGAGTGTTGCCAGGGCCCTGGAAGGGTTTGGTTTGGGTAAGGGCGATCATTTGCTCGTTGTTATGCAGAACCGATGGCAAATGGCCACACTGCATTGGGCTTGTCAGTTTGCCGGTATAATCGTCACACCCGTTAACTGGCGGTCCACAGCCCAGGATATCGAGTTCTTTATTGCCGATACCGAGGCGCGAGTTATCGCCTATGACGAGTCCGCAAGCGAAGCCGTGTACGCCTCACCTTCAGCTCAGTTGCTTGTACATATCATCGCGGGTGACGTAGAGGACCAGAGCGGACACAGTTTTGATAGCCTATTGGGCGGTCAGGGCAACACTGTCCTAAGGGCCACGGCTGATGATCCCTCACTGATGTTGTACACGTCGGGCACCAGCGGCAAACCCAAGGGTGTGCCTCGTCTGCACCGGGTCGAGCGTGCCGCAGCACTCGCCCACGTTGCGCAGAATCTGTATCGACACGACGAATGTACGCTGGGCGTTATGCCGCTTTACCATACGATGGGGGTGCGCTCTCTACTCTCCATGGCGTTGATTGACGGCAAGTTTGTCTGCATACCGAAGTTCGATCCTGCAGCAACGCTTGATGCTATCGAAAGAGAGCGTGTCAGCAATCTCTATCTGGTACCGACGCTTTACCACATGCTGATTGAACATGCTGATTTCGCGTCCGAGCGTGTCAGCAGTGTCGAGAAGCTAGGTTATGCAGGTGCTCCAATGAGTGCCGGTCTGATCGCGCGGGTAGAAGAGGCATTCAGTCCCAGCCTGTTTGTGAACCATTACGGCTGTTCCGAGATCTACACCTTTACCATCGATCAGGATGCCAGCGCTAAGCCAGGTTCTTCGGGGCGTGCTGCTCTTAATCAGCGTATCCGGGTGGTTCGGGTTGGTACGGACTCGCCGGACGATGTCGTGCCAATGGGTGAGGAGGGCGAGATTATTGCCGACATGAACGGTGATGAAGCCTTTCAGGGATATTGGCACAGACCAGATGCAGACCAGAAATCGCTGAAGCAGGGTTGGTATTTCACCAGCGATACAGGTTATTTCGACGTTGATGGCGACCTCTTCGTCACCGGCAGGGTTGATGACCTGATCATCACTGGGGGCGAAAACGTCAGCCCGGCAGAGATTGAAGACATTTTGTCTCTGCATCCGCAGGTGGAGGAAGTCGTCGTGGTCGGTCTGCCTGACGAGCGCTGGGGGAGCATCGTCACCGCTTTTGTCAAAACTCGAATCACAATCGACGAAGAAGAACTCGACCGCCACTGTCTCGAACGCGAGTTGGCCAGGTTCAAGCGGCCCCGTCGTTACTTTTTCGTTGATGAAATTCCCAAGTCCCCGGTGGGCAAGATACTTCGCCGTGTCTTGCGAGAGCAAGATGCCTCCCCGGTTACCAATCTGTCTACACAATAGGACGCTCTGTCATGAATACGAATGAACTGAAGGCTTTCCTGGATTCCAGCTTCGATGGGTTCGAAGTCCACATAGAGCCTACCGCAGAGCGAGCGGATATTGTCCTTAACCGGCCACCTCTGAATGTAATAGAGATGAGCCAGCGAGATAACCTCCGTGCTGTTTTCGAAGCGCTCGATCTTCTTCCGGAAGTACGGGTCATCGTGTTGCGTAGCGTTGGTCAGCATTTCTCCAGCGGTGGCAACATCCGGGGCTTTCTTGACGCCTCGCCTGAGCACGTTTCGAAACTGGCCGACAACGTTGCCGCGCCAGCCCGGTGTAGCAAACCGGTGATAGCCGCTAATCGGGGCTATACCTTCGGGGTTGGCTTTGAGCTTTCCCTTGCCTGTGACTTTCGAATTGCCTCGGAAACCACCCTCTACGCGCTGCCAGAACAGAGGCTAGGTCAGATTCCTGGTTCTGGTGGTTCTGCTCGCCTACAAAAAACGATCGGGATTACCCGGACTAAAGACATGGTGATGCGGGCCAAGCGCATCAGCGGCCCGCAAGCCCTTGAGTGGGGGTTTGTTACGGAGTGTGTTGCTGACGAAGAATTGGAGAATGCGACAGATGCCCTGGTTAAGGAGCTGAGATTCTTTTCGCCGCTCGCTCAACGGACCGCCAAGAGAATGATTAATGATAACGAGGATGCCACGTTGTCAGTGGCCATTGAAATGGAAGGCCACTGCTATAGCCGGTTGCGTTGTTCGGAAGACTTCCGCGAAGGAGTAGAGGCATTTGATGAAAAGCGTAAGCCAGCATTTCGTGGCCTATAAATGCTTTTGACCAATGCAGTACATGACATCCAACAACAATGAGAGACAAAGTCATGCAAAGCCAAGTTCTCGAAGACTCGAATAGCTCTGACGCAATTGATGCATCCACCCCTTGGCTGAAAAGCCTAAGGCAATCTTTGAATGTCAAGTCGGTCAGCGCCGGCGTGGTCGCTGCATTATTTGGCTGTTCCGGGCCAGCGCTAATTGTTATCAGTGCTGCGGAGGCAGGAAATCTTAGCGATGGCCAGACTGTGGCCTGGTTGCTTGCCATCTACTTTGTTGGAGGCCTGATCAGCCTCATTATGGCGCTGCGCTATCGACAGCCGATCACTGGGGCGTACTCAATTCCTGGTGCGGCTATTATGATTGGAGCTCTCGCGACCATACCCTTCACAGAGGCTGTAGGCGCTTTCATCATGAGCGGTGCGATCGTTCTTCTGCTTGGAGTGAGCGGTGTTGTTGGTCGTATTATGAACTGGCTGCCGATGCCAATTGTCATGGCAATGATTGCAGGAGCTTTGATCCGATTTGGTACCGGAGCAGTTCAGGCGGTTGAAAGCATGCCACTGATCGCCGGTGCAGCGGCGGCGGCCTTTTTCCTCTCTGCTCGTTTAACCAAGGCAATACCGCCGGTGCTGACGGCCGCTATCGTTGGGTTTGGTATTGCCCTGGCCACGGGCTCCATTCAGCCGGCCGATGTGGATATTGCCTTCGTCGCACCTGAGCTGACAATGCCAACCTTTACCCTGAATGGGTTGCTTGCCATTGCTATTCCTCTGGCGGCTTTGGTTATCGGTGCAGAAAACGCCCAAGCTACCGGTGTTCTGTTGGTTGAAGGCTATCGGCCACCGGTCAACGCAATGACAACTATCAGCGGTATTGGCGGTATGACTGCAGGGGTTATTGGTGGTCATAATGCCAATATTGCCGGTCCGATGACGGCTATCTGTTCATCCGAACAGGCGGGTGATGACAAGAGCAAGCGTTATGGGGCAACGGTGGTCAATGGCGTTTTGTTCTGTGCCTTTGGACTCTTTGCCGGCGCTGCGGTTCCCTTCATCCTTGCCCTGCCTAAGGCGCTGATAGGGTCAATCGCTGGCCTGGCCATGATCGGTGTCCTGATCGCGGCGTTCCAACAAGCCTTCTCCAAAGCGGCGGGTTACCAAATCGGCGCTATGGTTGCGCTACTGGTAGCGATGAGTGGTATTAGCCTCTTTGGCATCAGTGCTCCTTTCTGGGCATTGGTTTTCGGGATTCTAGTATCCCAGCTGCTTTCAGAAAAGCCAGCTGTCGAGAAGTCAAACTAAGAAGGGTAAAGCAAAATCGCAATAAACTTCCGGATCAAAAGGGTCGTGTAAATTACGACCCTTTTGATCGCTTTCGTTGATGTATTGAGCATGTGATAGAGCCTGCTTTGAAGAAGTGGTAGTCTAAATTTTAACCAGCTATTGAGGTCTGTGATTAATGTCACATGCTCTCCGAATTTTCCATGGAGCATTTGGGCGCGTTGCATTGCTTGGTATGGATGAGTCGCTCGTGCCCCATGCTCACTCAGAATGTCATATTCTTTTGAAAGCATCGGGAAACGATACTTTTTTTTCTGTCCGAAATAAACTTCAGCCACTGACCGACAAAACGGCAGTGCTGATCAATGCGTGGGAGCCGCACTCTTACGACCACCGTGAAGGGGCCAATGACACGGTAATTTTAGCCTTGTACATTAATCCAAGTTGGCTCGCGCTTCACAAACAGACACTGGCTCTGAGTGGCCGTCCTGACTTCTTTTCCCAGCCGTGCATTGATCTTACGCCGTCACTCCGTGCCCAAGCTGATATCCTGATATCTGAAATTTTGTCCTTTGACACTGTGCGTCCTCAGCTGCTGGAAAGCCTCCTTTTTGATCTTATGATTAGCCTAATAGAGGGTCATTCGGATCTGCAGCACTTAACTCGGTTTAGGCTGCATGCAGCAGGGCGTTTTCATGATGCGCGCATCCGAAAGGCGAAAGAACTCATACTTAACAGTCCGCAAGTTGACTTGGATATGGAAGCGATCGCCCGCCAATGTGGCTTGTCCCGAGCACATTTTTTTGTTCTTTTTAAAAAAACGACTGGAATGACACCACAAATGCTTGCGAACATTGGCAAAATGCAAATGGCCTTCCAGTGGTTGTCAGATAGTCGCTCGTGCACTCTCGGTAATCTTTCTGATTCTCTTGGGTTTTCCAGCCAAGGGCATTTCACCCGATTCTTCCGAAGGCATATCGGTGCGGCACCAAGCCAGTACCACAGATCAATTGATATTTGCCGTTCAGAATCTCCCAATATTGGAAATATTGAGATATCCTGATTTAGGCCTTAAGAGCGGAGATTCAACTATTAACCGCATCACCGCAGATTTATATTACCCAGCATATTCACCCCAGAACACTTTCGCCCGTGTTCGAGATCAGTTGGCCACTGCGATATAAGTTTTTAAGTTTGCCCTTTGGTGCCCGAAAGGCTGTTTCCTAAGCTCAGGGCAGGGGTCATAAACTCAGAGGTAAGAAAGAGTAGTTTAGATTCTTGGGCACACCATGGACACAGCCAATAAAAAAGGCCCTACGCTTTCACGTAAGACCTTGAAAAATATGGCGCGCCCGACAGGATTCGAACCTGTGACCACTGCCTTCGGAGGGCGGTAATTTTACACGGTGAGATGAGATGTTAGTCGGCATAAAGTGTGTTTTTCAACAGCTTATGACCACTGTGCTAAAAAGATTAAAACCCGTTTAAAACCGATATTTACACGTTTTACGCCACTTGTGGGCACACGATTGTCCGGTTTTTGGTGTCGAACTTTGCCCAATTTGAGTTCTGCCTAAATCGCTACTTCTCGATGAATTTGCCCAAATGCAGGGCTAAGCGACTCTAAAAATTGTCTGGTCTCAAGTGTCGCATTTTCGCCAAGGGTTCTGGCCGCTGAAGCAACGGTTCAGCTTTACCCGCTCAATTTGTACTATGTATGCGAAGTTGTAAAGTAAAGTGATGAGAACCGGCAAGAAAGGTTACTGGCTGACTATGGGTGGGCGCGCCCACTAATTGGGATGAGTGCAGAATCAGTCACCAATACGAGCGGTGCTGCACTTAATACTTGAATCCAGGAACTCAGGGCTGGGGCGAGGTCGCACTTTTCTGGTCATTATTGAATCACTGGTCATGTTTGAGTGCGTTTTAGCACCTCCAATCAAATGACCAAATTCACTATGCCACTACAATGAACGTCCATGTCGTGCAGGACGGCGCGATCAATCTCTTTTAAAAAGGCGAGGAACTCTGTTGCACGGTGTCGGCGATGAAGCCTATCGATCACTCCCCGGTCGCTATATCAAGTGCCGCCAACAGCGTTGTGGTGCTGTGTCGGACGTAACCATGTGTTCTGGTTTCCGTGTACCCGAAGGTTAGGGGAAGCGCAGGCTGAGTTTGATAGCAAGTTTGTATCTGACTTTTCTCATCAACACACAGCACCATCGCCTTCGTTGGCGGGTTCATGTACAAACCAACGATATCGTGAACCTTGGCTAAAAAATGGGGGTCGGTAGACAGCTTGAACGTATCATGAAGATGCGGCCTCAAACCAAAAGCCCGCCAGATTCGACTCACCGACATAGCGCTCAGTCCGGCCTCTTTTGCCATCAGGTTAGTCGACCAGTGGGTGGCATTTTTTGGCTTTTCCCTGAGCGTTTTATTTATTAAATCAGTAACCTTTTGATCATTTATGGTTCGAGGTCGGCCGGTTCTGGGCGCATCGGTCAGACCTGCAACCCAGCGCGCCTTGAAACGGTTTCGCCACTTATTCGCCGTTTCGGAGGTCACCCCAACGCGGTCACCGACCACACTGCCCGGAAGGCCTTCAGTACTTAGCAGAATGATGCGCGCTCGCAACTGCTCAGCGGCAGGCATGCGTTGTCGCCTCAACCACGACTCCAGCTCCTCTCGCTCAGAGTCACTAATTTCAAGGGGTCTAGCTAGTGCCCATCCAGAAACTAATAACCGGCTGATTTTCAGGAAATAATTCTAAGAAAGGTTAAAGAATTCTCTTGGCTTTGGTATGTTTTAAGTGCAACCCAAAAACATCCAACAACCAAGAGGATCCAGCATGCGAGAGACCCGCAACGCTCAGGCCAGTATATTCGAAGAGTACTCGAATCACGAGTATGGCGTCAGACTCCGGAAGCTGTCGGAGGTTTTGGACAGGCAACCCGAGATTCTTGAGCTGGTGGCCGCAGATTTGATAGATGTGTCCGTTTCAGCCGTTGGGCGGACAGGTCTCAGCGCAGAGAGTGTTCTGCGTTGTCTGGTGTTAAGGCAGCAACTGGGTTTCAGCTATGAACAACTGGCGTTTCATTTGTCGGATTCGGTGACCTACCGAACCTTTACCCGATTGCCGGCTCACCTATCGCCCAGCCGGTCCTGCCTGCAGTCCACGATCCGCAGCATCCAGCCAGAAACCCTGGAACGGGCGCATCAGGTGCTGACAAGGAACCTGCTGGACACGGGTATGGCTTCACTGGATAAGCTGCGCATCGACAGCACGGTGGTGGCCAGCAATATTGCCCCACCCAGTGACAGCCAGTTGCTGAATGATGGCGTTCGGGTGATCCGTCGGCTGCTGGCAAAAAGCAAAATCGAAACCGGCCTGAAGGTCTGCTTTACCGACAAACGCAAAGCGGCAAAGTCACTGGCATTTCGCATATTCAACGCGAAAAAGGCGACCAAGGACGAACTCTATCCCGACTTGCTGAAGATCGCACGGCTGGTATTGAAGCAGGCGGATCGCGGACGCCAGCAGATTATTCAAGGGGCGGAAGCTTCCGCATCCTGCCAGAAATGGCTGGATGCTCTGGCGCACTACAGGGAGCTGACATGGCAGGTGATCGAGCAAACCGAGCGTCGCGTCATCCACGGTGAACGGGTTCCCTCTGCGGACAAGATCGTCAGCCTGTTCGAGCCGCACACCGATATTATCGTCAAGGGATTCCGCGATGTGCAGTACGGCCACAAGATCAACCTGAGCAGTGAAGTGAGAGGCTTTATCACCGCGTTAACCATCGAAGAGGGGAACCCCGGTGACAAAACGCTGTTCCTGCCGGTTCTGGATTTTCATCAATCCGTTCTGGGCAAGCTGCCTCGCTCCGTGGTCGCCGATGGCGGCTACGCCAGCCAGGCAAACGTCGCGGCCGGACGCGCCATGGGGCTTAAGCATGTAGTGTTTCACAAACCCGTTGGCGTATCGCTCACCGCCATGGGTGTAAAGTCGAAGACCTTTACCGCATTACGTCATTTTCGAGCCGGAGTCGAAGGCAATATCTCGGAGCTGAAAAGAGCCTTCGGAGCCACGAAAGCGAAGTGGAAAGGTCACGATGGCTTCAAGGCATTTGTCTGGGCCTCGGCGCTGAGCTACAACCTGGTACGGTTGGCGCGACTCGGTCCGGATTAGTCCACAAACCTGACCCAGAAAACGACCAGAAGGACACATGGAAAGGCCATGAAATGCACGCCCATGGCCGGAATTCGGACAGACTGATCAGAAAGCGGTTAAATCCGTCATTATTTAGTCGTCTTCCATGATTTGAGGGCGCTCAGCTCAACCCCAGTTGCCAGAGATAAGCTGAACTGGCTAAAAATCGGTGTTTCTGGATGGGCACTAGTTATCCGCGCCATGAGCACCTCTCCTGTGTCTGTTTGTCAGATTATACAAGACAGAATAATTATCTATACGAATTTTTGTTAAGGGACACTAGTGGAAGGCTAAACGTAGTTTTTTATAATCACATAAAAAATAATTCAGAGTTTATAGCTGCATTTTTGTTGGGTTTTTAGTTTATTCGAGCGAGCGTAGAGAAGTGCAAAAAACTTAATTTACGACATGCACTTGACTGTCGTATGTCTTATGTCCTATAAATGAGTTGTAGAAAAAGCAGAAAGCAAAAGTTCAAACTAATGGTTGTAAATTAACCGAAACAACAAGATTGCCGTGCAGGAGAGTGCGATGAGTATCGATTTCGTAGTGCACGACGCCGATGACAGTGTCGGTGTGGTCGTAGTAGAGGGCATTAAGGCGGGACAGAAACTGACGGGATGGGTTATGCATCAAGATCAGACTGTTATCTTTGAGGTTCGTGACTCAATCCCCATCGGCCACAAGCTGGCCATTCGTGATCTAGCCGAAGGTGATACCGTAATCAAGTACGGGGTCGACATTGGTAAAACAATTAAATCAATCAACCAGGGTGAGCATCTTCACGTCCACAACGTCAAAACAAAGAGGTGGTAAGTATGGAACTCAAGGGACGCAAGTTCATGGGCTATCGTCGCGATAATGGCCGTGTAGGAATTCGTAACCACGTCATCATATTACCAGTGGACGATATTTCCAATGCCGCCGCTGAAGCAGTGGCTAACAATATTAAGGGTACTATGGCTCTGGCTCATCCTTATGGGCGCCTACAGTTCGGCGCTGATCTGGATCTACATTTTCGTACATTGATTGGCACTGGTAGTAACCCCAACGTCGCGGCTGTAGTGGTTATTGGTATCGAACCGGGTTGGACCGCCAAGGTTGTAGAAGGTATCAAAGCTACGGGCAAACCTGTGATCGGATTCTGGATCGAACAGAACGGCGACCATAATACCATATGTTCTGCTTCAAAAGCTGCTCGAGAATACGTCCAGTACGCCACCGAACTGCAGCGTGAAGAGTGCGATGTTAGCGAGCTCTGGGTGTCAACCAAGTGTGGTGAATCTGATACGACATCAGGATGTGGAGCAAATCCTACCGTTGGTGATGCCTTTGACAAGCTGTACGACGCGGGTTGTACATTAGTGTTCGGTGAAACTACAGAGTTGACCGGCGGTGAACATTTGGTGGCTGCTCGCTGTGCCACCCCTGAGATTCGCGAAAAATTTCAGGCAATGTTCGATCGCTACGCTGAAGTGATTAATCGCCACAAAACTAGCGACCTCTCAGAATCCCAGCCGACTAAGGGAAACATCGAGGGTGGGCTGACCACTATCGAAGAAAAAGCGTTAGGCAACATTCAAAAGATCGGCCACCGTTGCCAAGTCGACGGTGTACTTGATAAGGCAGAGACGCCGGATAAACCTGGCTTATGGTTCATGGACTCCTCATCTGCAGCTGCGGAGATGGTAACTTTGTGTGCGGCATCGGGCTATGTGGCGCACTTTTTCCCCACAGGACAAGGTAACGTCATTGGGAATCCCATTCTTCCAGTTATCAAGATTTGCGCTAATCCGCGTACCTTGCGCACGATGGGTGAGCACGTTGACGTTGATGTTACAGGTATTTTAAAGCGAGAAATCAACATGCAAGAAGCGGGTGATGAGCTTCTTGAAATGATGTTTCGTACTGCGAACGGGCGTAATACAGCGGCCGAAGCTTTAGGGCACCGCGAATTTGTGCTAACCCGGTTGTTCGAGAGTGCCTGAGGAAACGCATAAATTTTTGCAACAGTGAATCGCGGCGTTGTACTAAGAGCCTAATTAACGCTCAGTTATGTTTCGCTTTTTGTGTCTATCGATTCACTTGGTTCAACAACACTTTTTTGGAAAAATGAAAAATAACCGGGTGGCAAATGCCGCCCGTGTTATGAGCAGGCTTTAGGTCCTGCATGAAACTCCTAGCCCGATAAATAACAATGATATAACAATTTGCATCGGAGACTATTATGTTTAGTTCAAGAATTTACAAAGCTCCTTTCTTAGCAACGCTCCTCTCTATATCGCTCTCTATAACCGCGTTTAGCGGCCAAGTTTCAGCTCAAGATGTAGATGATTTCCCCACCAGTAACGTGCAATACATTATTCCCTTTGGGCCCGGCGGTGAATCTGACATTAGTGCTCGGCTTCAACAACAGTACTTTGAAGAGATTACCGATCAGCAATTAATCGTTCAATACATGGCAGGCGGCGGTGGAGCCGTCGGCTGGTCGCAGCTTAACGAAATGAAGGCCGATGGTTATACCATTATGGGCACTAACCTGCCTCATATCATTCTCAAGCCTATGGGCAAGGATCCGGGCTTTAAGACCAAGGATCTTAAGAACTTCTATTATTTTCACTATTCACCGGACGCTTTAATCGTTACCAACGATAGTCCTTATGAGACGTTAGAGGATTTCGTTGCCGCTGCGAAGAAATCACCTGGAGCAATTACATTGTCTGGCAGTGGCACCCAGTCGGCCAACGACATCGCTAATCGTAAACTCGAAATGCTAGCCGATATTAAGACTACTTATATTCCTTTTAAAGGCACCGGGGCGGCGGTAGCGGCATTACTGGGTAACCAAGTTCAAGCTGAATGGGGCTACACCACGGTGGCGTCTAATCATAGAGACAAAGCACGGATGTTGGCCGTCGCTTCAAAAGAGCGCCACCCGCAGTTCCCTGATGTCCCGACTTTTAAAGAGTTAGGTTATGAAATGTTTGGGGGCGCGTATCGTGGAATGGCGGTTCCAAAAGGTACTCCCGAAAATATAGTCAAAAAACTCTCCAATATTTTTGGACAGATTAATCAAAATGCCGAGTTCCGAGAGAAGATGCTGGAGTTAGGCTTCGTGCTGATTGACGTGCCCTATGAAGAAATGGGGGAGTTCATGGCTGAGCGACAAAAGGAATATGAAAAGATCGCGGATAAAATGAACATCAATAAATGATTTGAAATTCATTTTCAAAATTGGTTCCTGAAAGCTTTCAGCAACCATCCGGCACGGAGGTAGTAAATGGAAATCTTTTATTTCATGCTGGCCGCTCTTTCTCCTTTTAATCTGTTTCTCGCGGTACTAGGTGTGGCAGCAGGGATTTTCATCGGCGCTTTGCCGGGACTGTCCGCCACCATGGCGGTAGCGGTTCTTGTGCCGGTTACCTTTGGAATGCCAACGGAAGCAGCATTGATTATGCTTGGTGCCATTTACACCGGTGCCATTTATGGCGGCTCCTATGCCGCCATCTTGGTTAACACACCGGGTACTCCTTCAGCAATCGCTACTACATTCGACGGGTACCCGATGGCGCGTCGTGGTGACGGTGATCTCGCGATCACTCTCTCCACGCTGTCCTCAGTGGTGGGCGGACTAGTGGGTGTGTTGGCGCTTGTGACGCTAGCGCCTTTGTTAGCTCAAATTGCCTTGAAGTTTGGACCAGTAGAGTATTTCTGGTTGGCAATTTTCGGCTTAACACTAATATCTGCACTCTCAGCAGGTTCTACGCTTAAAGGTTTCATTGGTGCTGGCATCGGTTTGCTACTTTCTACGGTGGGTGTGGCAGTAATCGGAGCGGATATCCGCTATACGTTCGGGTCACAGTTCTTGCTTGGAGGCGTAGAGATCATTTCGGCCTTAATAGGCTTGTACTGCATACCGGTATTGATTGATTTGGTCGCCACTCCAAGTGCCCATTTGCAGCCACCAAATGAAGGGCGTGGCATCCGCTTTCGTGAGAGTCTAGGTCTTATGTGGCGTAGCAAATTTAACTCGCTACGAAGCGCTGTGATCGGCACCATCATTGCGATATTGCCCGGTGCTGGTGGTTCGATTGCCAGCTTAGTGTCCTACTCCGAGGCGCGGCGTACATCATCACGTAAAGAGTATTTCGGTCAAGGTGAGCCAGATGGGGTGATCGCCACCGAGTCAGCAAACAACGCCACTGTCGGCGGCGGATTTATTCCAACTTTTGTGTTGGGCATTCCTGGTACACCGCCGGATGCGGTGATTCTTGGTGCTTTATTGGTGCAGGGTTTCCGAACTGGGCCTGAAATGTTCACCACCCATGCTAATGTTACTTATACCTTCATCGGTGGCTTGTTTATCGCTACTTTAGTTATGCTTCCCATAGGATTGCTGATCGGGCGTTATGCTTTTAAATCGATTGTGGCAATTCCTAAGGCTCTACTAGTCCCGAGTATTGCCTTTATGACTGTGATAGGCACTTACGCTATCCGTAACAATTCCTTTGATGTTGTTGTTATGGTAGTGCTCGGGGTTATAGGTTGGGTGCTTGCACGTTATGACATCAAGCCTTCGCCCATCGTGCTTGGTTTGATTCTGGGGCCCATTGCCGAACAAGGTTTTGTGCAGGGATATTTGATGGGCAATGCCTCAGGCTCCGTATTAATGGTTTTCTTTGGCCGTCCAATTTCATTAGCAATCATTATACTAGTGGTGATATCTGCCCTTTATCCGCTTTGGCGTATGCGATCCAGTCGAATAGCTAAACCATTAAAAAAAAGGGAGGTTCAGCATGAGCACTGAGATAAGTCCTCTCCAAGTCAATGCGGAACGTACAGATCGTATCCTCGCATCAATCATGGTTGTTATCGCCCTTGGCGCGTTGTGGTTTAGTCGCGACATGTCGATTATGGCTAGCGTCTTTCCTCGTACCATAGCCATCCTATTGCTGATATTCAGTATTGTACTTTTAATACGCGCATTTTTATCTCAACCAAAAATGTCGAAACCGGAGTCTGGTAGCGTTGTACGTAGATTAGGGCTCATCTGCGTGTTAGTTCTATGGAGTTTTTCTCTCAAGTGGTTCGGGTTCATATTTGCCAGTGTACTCGCTACAGTGTTACTGGCATTGCTGGCTCATTATCATGGTTGGACGAGCAAACGTGCGATTTTTTATGGCCTGGTATTAACTGGAATCATTACATTTTTTTATACTTTGTTTGCCATTCTTCTCAACGTACCACTACCGGTAGGCCTGTTGTGGCAGGGGCTTTAAAATGGAAAAAACGATGAGTGATATTATAATTAGTGAGTTCATGGACGAGGCGGCTGTCGAGACTCTTAAGCTGGAATTTTCAGTAATTTTCGACCCGACATTTGTGGAAGATCCCGAACGACTGCTGGCTCTGGGCCAGGGAGTCCGAGGCCTGATCGTGCGGAATCGCACTCAAGTCAACGACGCATTGTTGGCCAACTTTCCTGATTTACAAGTTGTGGGCCGGCTTGGCGTTGGCCTCGATAATATTGATCTCAATGCTTGTGCGGCACGCGGAGTCGAGGTTAAACCGGCAATGGGGGGCAATGGCAGTTCGGTTGCCGAGTATGTCATCGGGGGTGCCCTGATGCTTCGCCGTGGTGCCTACTTTTCTAGCGCAACGATGTTGACTGGCAAGTGGCCACGGCAAGCGCTGATCGGCAACGAAGTTTGCGGTAGCGTGCTTGGGCTAGTAGGTTTTGGTGTTATTGCACAAGAAACAGCGCACCGAGCGCTGGCTTTGGGCATGGAAGTGATTGCCTTCGACCCACACTTGGCTGTCGAGCATCATGCATGGAAAAATATAAGGCGCTGTGACAGCCTCGACTCATTGCTCGATGAAGCCGATGTAATTAGCCTGCATGTACCACTGACCGAAGAGACTTTTCATCTGATTGATGCCGCACGCCTTAAGCGATTCAAGACCACTGCGGTTCTAATCAATGCCGCGCGAGGGGGAATCGTTGATGAAGTAGCGCTCGCAAATGTCCTTCGCGAAGGGGGGTTAGCCGGAGCTATGCTGGACGTCTTCGAACAGGAACCACTGCCAGCAAAATCGGTTTTTGAAGGTATTCCTAACGTAATACTAACACCACATATTGCTGGAGTGACAAAGGAATCTAACGCTCGTATTAGCCAAATGACTGCTGATAATGTGTGTGCTGTGCTTGCTAGTCGATCGGGGGGTGCAGGAAAATGAACAAACAAGTTACTATAACTCTAGAGGCTGCGAGAAAGCTTGCGATGAAGGCGATGCGTGCTCATAATTTTGGCAACTTTGAGGCTATCGCCACTACAGAAGCGCTGTTAAACGCAGAGCGTGATGGCTTGCCTTCTCATGGTCTGTCGCGGTTGCCATTTTATTTGGAGCAGGCAGCAACAGGCAAAGTTGATGCTACTGCAATACCGAAGGTAGAGATTGATGGTGCCGTTGTTCGAGTCGATGCTGGTCACGGATTGGCTTTTTCTGCAGTGACGGTAGGGGTTAAAGCTGGGATCGAGTCAGCCCGAAAGTATGGGCTGTCGGCGGTCTCTATTGCTCGTTCTCACCACTTCGGTGTTGCCGGTGCGCCGGTAGAGGTAGCAGCAAATCAAGGGCTGATGGCAATGGGTTTCAGCAATGCGCCTTCAGCTATGGCACCTTGGGGTGGAAGTCGACCGCTTTACGGCACGAATCCTATCGCTTTTGCTTGTCCGCGTCAGAACGCTGAACCTTTGTTGATCGACTTATCTTTGTCTAAAGTGGCGCGAGGAAAAGTGATGCTGGCCAAGAAAGCTGGAAAACTGATTCCTGATGGCTGGGCACTAGATGTTGATGGGCGTCCCACCACCGACCCAGATGCAGCCATTGCCGGCAGCATGGTGCCGGCTGGGGATGCCAAGGGCGCTACACTGGCATTGATGGTCGAACTACTGACAGCAGGGTTAGCTGGTGGCCATTTTGGCTTTCAAGCTAGTTCCTTTTTCGAAGCTGAAGGAGACGCGCCGAACACTGCCCACTTGATTTTGTTATTTGATCCAGAACGCTTTTCCTCTAGCTTCTCAGTACATATTGAAACTTTATTCGAGGCGATGCTCGATCAGCCAGGCGTGCGCCTGCCAGGCGATCGCCGCTATCAACTAAGGCGTGAATTTGATGGCCTCCTGCTGCTGCCTTCAGAGTTAGTGGCTAACTTGGAGCGGCATGCGGATGTTGTTCAATGATTTATGAGGTGGGCCGCAGAAAAACCATAAAGTTAGTAGTAAATTGCATAATTTTTAGTAAAATTTAAAGGGTTAATTAAAATTTTCATACACTGAGTTTAAATCGTTGATAGTAAATTAGTTTATAAATAAAGACTTGTCGAAGATTAGTAGATTTCTTTTCAGCAACTGGCGTATCAACCTGGCAACGTCTCAAAGTATAGAGTTCAAGTCGAGGGCACTGAGATTGTAATTTTTGAGGTTTCTTGTGGCACTAGGTTCAATTGATGCTTTTTAGATGATAAATACGCTGATACATAGAATGCTGTGTCATGTGCGAATTCGTACTTAGTGAATGGATGATTTATCATATATGCTGTTAAGTATTAGTGAATGAGTAACTTGGCGTTATAACTATTTTGCGCTCAATGAAAAGCGCAAGAGGGAATTTTTTACAGTATTTCAGTGCTGTAATAATGTGTTAATTTGGTATTTTATGATAATTAAAAAGTTGCTTGAGTTGATGCGCTGTTAGGTTTAAATTTATTAATGAAAAATTTTAAATTTTCCCGTCAAATAAACCAACTATAATATATTCATATATAAAAAAGGAATTATAATGAATAGGCCAGTCACATTAACATTTAGCCCATTGTATCAGCAAATTCAAGCGGTGTTGTTAGCGCGGGTAGTGTCTGGGGAGTGGGCCCCAGGAACTTTCATACCGAGTGAGTCTGCTCTTGCAAAGGAGTATGCAGTGAGCGTAGGCACCTTGAGAAAATCTTTGGATGCGCTCGCCAGCGACCAAGTCGTAATTCGCCATCACGGTAAGGGTACGGTAGTAGCGACTCACGACACTGATCGATCGTTGTTTCAGTTCTTTCATTTGGTGCGTCTGGATGGAAAGCGTAGTCTTCCATCATCACGGGTGCTTCTCAGAAAGCAACGCGCACCAACACCGGAGGAGGTTAAGATTTTAGCGTTGGAAATTGGAGAGAAAGTCATTCATATAAAACGGGTGCGTGATTTAGACGGTTCTCCTACGCTACTTGAAGACGTAGTTGTCTCTGCACGTTTTTTTTCTGGACTCGAAATAGCGCCCTTGCCATTACCAAACACGCTTTATCAACTCTATGAAAAGCAGTTTGGCTGTAGCGTGGCTAACGCCGAAGAGCGGTTATCCGCTGTCGCAGCCAACGAAGCGGACGAGATTCACCTAGAAGTTAAGAAAGGGACGCCATTATTGGAGATTCGACGTATTGCTAAGGATCTTCAAGGAAGACCTGTGGAGTGGCGCGTTTCGCGTTGTGAAACGAGCCAGTATTGTTACTTTAATGAGCTTTAGTTCGGCCTGCTGGCTTTAGATTGATAGTAGTGTTAAAAGTTATTGGGGTAAATAAACCTCATTTTTATTGATACATGTTGTGATACGTTATTGTCTGTCAGGTATATAGATTAATAAAGTAGGCCTTTAGCTGCTAAAGAACTTAATTAAGCGTAGGCTGCTTTTTATCATCATGTTCAGAATTTCGATGCTCAGTACTAAGCGAGCTCTTTATTCGCCAACACCCTTTTGCCAACCTAAGCATGAACCAACTGATTTTATTGATATATCCGAAGCGGTATTCATAAGGCTTCGTCGAACATGTCGAGACATTGTTTGAAGCGATGCTGGATCAGCCTGGCGTTCAAGTGCCTGGTGAGCGTTGCTTTCAACTGCGATGAGAGGGGTGTGATCGAGTCATATTGTCCTCTTCCCTGTTAATCGCTCTTGAGACTCATACTGCGGCAGGCTGAATATCTGTGATTTGTTTTCAATGGACCAGTAGATTCTCGGATTACTAAGGGCGCATCGAGCAGCAGCTGATGAGGAGACGTATTGCCATCAATTCGCGCGATTAATGCGTCGGCTACTCTATGCCCGATCTCGGCGGCGGGAACCGCAACGGTAGTTAGCGCTGGAGTCATGAAGCGTGCTTGGGGGAGGTCGTCGAAGCCGGTGACTGAGAGTTCATGGGGTATGCTAACACCGGCACGCTGGGCGGCCAACATTACGCCGAAAGCCAGGGTGTCGTTGCCACAAAGTATTGCAGTTGGTGGGCGCTGGAGTCGCATTAGTGTCTCGAACGCCTGAAAACCCTCGGCAATACCGTAATCCACGGTGACGATTTGCTCTGGTGGTATCAAACAGTCGGCCTGCGCAGCTGCCTGAAGAAAACCTTGCATCCGGGCACGGGCACGATCGTTGCTCTCTACCGGTGCACTTACCACTGCTAGCCGACGATGCCCAAGTTGCAGCAGGTGTTCGGCCAGCGCGAGTGCTGGGGCGGTATTGTCAAACCCGATACATGGCCATTCGACGTCGTCTATTCCATGCCAACAGGTCAAGAAGGGAAGCTTACGCCGCTTCAGGGTCGACAGCATGAGAGGTCGGTGATCATGACCGATCAGTACCAGACCATCAACACCGTGCTGGATCAGGGTCTGCAAAGCTTCGAGTTCATCATTTAGGTCGTAGCGGTAGGTGGCAATAAGCAGGCGGCAGTCGTGATGTTTGAGACGCTGCTCCAAGCTGTTGATACCAGTGCTGAAGATAGCGTTATCTAGGGTAGGGACAAGTACTCCAATCGCACCAATATGCCGCGAGGCAAGGGCGCGGGCGGTGCCATGCGGCACGTAGCCAAGCTTATCTATGGCGGCCTCTACACGCGCTCGTAGTTGCTTGCTAACATGCGGGGCTCGATTTAGGACCCTTGATACTGAGGCCGTCGAAACGCGGGCCTCTCGAGCCACATCTGCCAATAGAGCGTTTTTTAATTCACTGTTCATTAGAGATTTATTCCTATTTTCAAATCATTAGGTCCCTGTTCATCTACGAGATCATAGCGGAGAAAGATTTTTCTGGACAACTCATCTATATGAGTCTAAGTTGAATAAATGGCCTTGTAAGCGCTTACATTCAAGTTCTCTTTTATAACAACTTGAAAGTTTGACTGTCAAGACTGGGCGCGGAAACACTGACGGCCGAAAGATAATTACAAGAACAAGATTCGAGGAGTAAACATATGTCGGATTCACCGAATAAACCTCCCAATAGTAAGGGTATAGGGGCTTTCATGTGGATAGCCTTCGGTCTCTTTGCGATCTTTTTCCTCAATATTGCTATTCAGCGCTTCAGCCCAGGGTTGTTGGATATCTCTGCTGCCCAAGAAGCGGTGCTGCTGGTGATTGCTACAGGTGTTTTTATTTCTGCCTGTCTGAGGCTCGAATCTCGAAATTCTCACACCGCATGAGCCAAGCCTATTGAAGGCTTAACAATAAATACAAGGAGAATGCTGATGTCCCCGTTCAATTATTTCAATACATTCAAACCAAGTGTTTCTGGTGAGCCTAGCCTGCCAGAACGCCGCCAATTCATGATGACAGTTGGGCGGTACGGCTTTAGCGCCGCTGCTATTGGTGCTGTTGGTGGCGTCCTATTCTCAGAGCAAGCCATGGCTCAAACGGCTCAAGAGGAGAGTGAGCTTCGAGCTGCCGCGGAAGTAACCATCGTTCTAGCGACAGGGTACCGTGTTGGTTCGTCCAGAGCTTATCCGATTATGCAGCTAAATTATAAAGAAAACCTGCAGAACTTCACTGGTGGCCGGGTCTACGTCAGGTTGGCACCAGCCGGTGAGTTGGGCGTGGGTGGTGCCCTGATCAGTAAGGTGCAGAATGGATCTGTCGCGATAGCTCAGCATTCTATTTCGAACCTTGCTGCCTTTGCACCAGAAGTAGATCTCATCAATATTCCTTACTGGTGCGGTAATAACCAAAACTTTGTGAACTTGGTAACTTCGCAAGCTTGGCAGGATGTGGTGCATAAAAAGATAGAGGAGCGCGGATTCAAGGTGCTTTCTTATGTCTGTATCGATCCTCGATCCTCGAACCGTGGCCGTTCGTCGTGGTCTTCTGGATGGCCCGGTGAGGACCCCAGAAGATATTAGTGGTATCAAGTTCCGCGTGCCATCCTCGCAAATCTTGCAAAAGGTTTACCGTATGCTTGGTGCTAATCCAACGCCGATTGCGTGGGGTGAAACTTCCTCCGCTATGCAGCAGGGCGTAGCAGACGCTCTAGATCCCAGCGTTCAAGCTCTGTTGGTTTTCGGCTTCACGGACGTCTTGCAGAGTATTTCCACTATCCAGTCGGTTGCTGATGCTCAGGTTTACACCTGCAATAAGGAGTGGTTTGACTCACTCTCCGTTCCCATTCAGGACGGCGTCATGCAAGCCGCTGAGACGACCTTCCGTGAAAATCTTGCCAAGGTTCCAGCGGCTCGTGCTTACGCTTACAACCAGATGCGTCAAGCGGGTGTTGACGTCTACTCACCCACCGCTGACGAGATTGAGCAATGGAGCGCGCGTTGTGGTCACCAACTGTCGGATTGGAATGACACCAAGCTTGAGTTGGCTGGTTCAATGGAGGTTTTCGAAAAATTATTAGCAGCTACGGAGGAGTACAATGGTTACTTCGTTGACAGTAATAGCTAAAACGTCAAAATGGAGAGCGTTCTGTTTATGCTGCGACAAAATTGATCGTAATGCTGAACGCTGGCTGCTATTAACCTTCTACGCACTCATTATTTTGACAATTGCCATCGAAGTCTTTCGACGTTTCGTAATGAGCTACTCCTCGCCATGGGGCGAGGAAGTTGCGCGGTATGCCTTCATTTATCTGGCCTGGCTTGCTGCTTCGGCAGCAGTCAGGGATCGCGCGCACATTCGTATCGACGTGTTAGTCAACCTTGGCGGTCCTAGTATGAAGCGTCTCGCTTGGTGGTTTGCAGATATTGCGACACTTGTACTGGCTGTATGGGCATTGTGGTTGTCGATTTCTCCTATTATTACCTCCATAAACTTTGGGTCGATAACGCCTGGTTTACGCGTTTCGCAGGCTATCTTTTTGGCTGCAGTGCCGTTCGGTTTCACATTAATTGTAACGCGAGTGTTGCAGTCAATGGTGGCGGACATAGGCCGAATGCGTCGCGGAGAATCAGTATTTGATGGCAAGAAACTGTTTGATTGAGGTGAATTGTTATGGAATTTCTGGCATATCAATCGGCTGTCGCTGATCTGGGATGGACGTTCTTCTTACCGATGCTAGGGTTGGTCGCCATGATTGCATTAGGCGTGCCGATTTGGGTTGCTATTGGGCTGGGTACCTTAGCAGCGTTTACATTAACTGAGGCACTGCCTTTGTCTATATTTGGAGCCTCTCTTTTTGAAGGAATAAACGCCTTTGCATTAATTGCTGTTCCACTCTTTATCTTGACAGGTGATGCATTGGTCCGCTCTGGCCTGTCGGATAAGTTGTTGAATTTAGCTCAGGCTACCGTGGGTAGTTTTCGTAGTGGGCTCGGAAGCTCCACGACGTTGGGCTGTGGGTTTTTTGCCTGTATATCAGGTTCTGATGCCGCTGGCGCTGCGGCGGTGGGGCGTATGACGATCCCCCGTCTGGTAGAGCGAGGATATCCTCTTCCAGCAGCTTGTGCGTTGGTGGCTGCAGGGGCTTGTACGGGTATTTTAATACCTCCCTCAATTGCTTACATCGTCATGGGTTTAGTACTTGGCATGCCTGTTTCTACGTTATTTCTGGCCGCTATCATTCCAGGTGTTTTGGTGATGCTTGCGATTATGATGACCAACGTAGTTCTTAATCGGATACATAGCTTTGAGAAGGGGCATACGCGTTTCTCATTGCAAAATTGGTGGCACGCTGTTTGGGATGCGAGATGGGCGCTGTTTGTACCATTCGTAATTCTTGGCGGAATTTACTCAGGTATCTTTACGCCTACAGAAGCGGCGTCGGTGGCGGTCGTAGTCGTGGTGTTGGTTGGCATTCATCAAGGAACGCTCACGCTGAGTGATATTCCACGTATGCTGGAATCATCCGCTCGGGTTTGTGGCGTAATTGTTCCGATCATTGCTATTGCACACCCATTGGCTCAAATGCTTTCCAGTTTGGCTATTCCGCAAACCATGGTGGGGAGTATTACCAGCTTTACCGATTCTCCAGCGCTTATTATTTTGATGATGATCGGGGTCTTGGTTCTGGCGGGTTGCGTGATGGAGGCTACGCCTAACATCGTTATTCTGGCTCCTCTTTTATTGCCACTTGCGCAAATGATTGGAATGGACGATTTCCAGTTTGCCATTTTGATGATTACCACCCTAGGTTTAGGTTTCATTACCCCACCGTTGGGTCTTAACCTTTTCGTTGTTGCAGGGTTGACGGGTTGCTCTGTCCTCGCAATAGCGCGTTACGCAATTCCGTTCGTGCTCTCCATGCTTATGGTGGCGTTATTAGTCGCCTTCGTTCCCTGGCTTTCCCTTTGGTGGCAGTAATTTAACGGTAACGTTTCGACTCGTATCGAACAGATTTTGGAAAAAAGTAAGCGCTTACATTTTGTGGCTGCGAAGTCTTTAGCATCATGTGCATGTCATGAAGAAGACCTGAGTGGTGTTGAATCTTGCGCCATTAAAGATGACAACCGATGTGCTGTTTAGATTTTTGTGCTGGGTCTCCGCACCCGGGTTCGAGAGCAAATAAGACAAATGAGAGGAATATAAAAATGACAATCACTTACTACAAAAAAGCCGATAAAAACGCATCAACCGGCTACGATCAGACCCAGGAAGTTGTTTCAAGGATGCTCGCTGAGATCGAAGCTGAGGGAGAAAGTAAAGCCAAGGAGTACTGTCTCAGCCTGGATGGTTGGCAAGGCGATATCGTGGTCAGTCGAGAGCAGATCGAAGCGGCGAAAGCGAAAGTACCCGAGCAGCTCAAGCAGGACATCCAATTTGCGTACGAACGAGTAAGCCGCTTCGCGGTCGCCCAGCGTGACAGCATCGGCGAGTTCGAGACTGAGTTGTCGCCGGGCCTCTTTGCCGGCCAGAAGTTGATTCCGATGGAAACAGCCGGCTGTTATGTGCCCGGAGGACGTTATGCGCATATCGCTTCGGCCATCATGAGCGTTGCCACAGCCAAGGTGGCCGGCGTTCAGAACGTTGTGGCGTGTTCGGTGCCACGTGATCAGCAAGGCATTCACCCGGCAATTCTCTATGCCATGGACCTTGCCGGGGCTGACACCATCCTTCAGATGGGTGGTGTACAAGGCATTGCTTCCATGGCCTTCGGGCTTTTCACCGGCAAACCGGCCGATATTCTCGTAGGGCCTGGTAACCGTTTCGTAGCCGAGGCCAAGCGCCAGTTGTTCGGGCGCTGCGGTATCGACATGTTCGCTGGTCCCACCGAGATTGGGATCATCGCCGACCATAATGCTGACCCTGATATTGTGGCCGCCGACTTGGTGGGCCAGGCCGAGCATGGTCCGGATACCCCTGCTTGGCTGTTCACAACATCCAAGGAACTAGCGGAAGCTGTTACAGAGCGAATGCCTGGCCTAATTGGGTCGCTTCCTGAGACACAACGCGAAGCAGCGTATGCTGCCTGGCGTGACTACGGTGAGGTCATCATCTGTGACACTCGCCAAGAGGTTGTTGAGATCAGTGATCGTTATGCCTCCGAGCATCTGGAGCTGCAGGTTGAAGACCTCGATTGGTGGGTCGAACGACTGAGTAGTTACGGTTCACTGTTCGTCGGTGAGGAAACAACTGTCGCCTTTGGGGACAAATGTTCTGGGACTAACCATATCTTGCCGACAAAAAGGGCAGCTCGCTATACCGGCGGCCTGTGTGCCCAGAAGTTCCTTAAGATTGTGAGCTATCAGCGCCAGAGTCGCGAGGCGACTCGCAGCGTGGCGGCGGCTACCGCGCGCCTGTCGCGCTGCGAAGGCATGGAGGCGCATGCCCGTACCGGGGACGTCCGTCTGACCAAATACTATCCGGACGAAACCTTTGATCTGGTGATTCATGAGAAGGTTTGAGGTGCAACCAAACTTCAGTCTCGATGGTCAGGTGGCGCTAGTAACAGGAGGAAGCAGTGGCCTGGGGCGGGCCATGGCCGAGGCGTTGGCCGCGGCGGGCGCCCAAGTGGTGGTGGCTGCTCGTCGGCGCCAAGCCCTCGAGGAAAGTGTGGCGACCATCGAGGCTCAGGGCGGTCAGGCGGCCGCCCTCGTCGCCGATCTCGCTGTGTCGGAGTCCCTGGGTGATATTGCTCGCCGCGCAGCCGAGCCCTTCGGCACGGTGACCATCTTGGTCAACGCTGCGGGCGTCAACCTTCGCCAGCCGATTGATGAGGTCGATTTGGCTTCCTGGCAGCTGACCCTGCAGCTTCATCTGGGCACACCCTTCTTTTTGTCCCAGGCTATGGTGCCGGGCATGCGCGAGAAAGGCTACGGGCGCATCATCAATCTGGCCTCGCTGCAGTCGCAGCGGGCCTTCCCCAACAGTGCGCCCTACGGAGTAGGTAAGGGCGGCATTGTTCAGCTGACCCGAGCCATGGCCGAGGCGTGGTCTAAGCATGGCGTCAACGCCAATGCCATCGCCCCGGGTTTCTTCCCTACCGAGCTCACAGCGCCGGTCTTCGACGACCCCGCATCGGCCGAGGCTCTGGCCGGCCGCACCGCCATCGGCCGCAACGGCAACCTGGCGGACATCGCCGGCCCCACAGTCTTCCTGGCGTCCCCCGCTTCCGGCTATGTCACCGGACAGACCCTTTACGTCGATGGCGGTTTTACCGCCAAGTGACGTCACACTACAAGGAAATCGCGTCATGAAAGCACTCTATTATGTTGGGCCCGAGCGGATCGAACTACGAGAGACCGAGGAGGTTCCGCTGGCCGAGGGTGAATCACGGGTGCGTATCCTAGCTACCGGTATCTGCGGCTCCGACCTACATGCCTACAACGGCCATGATCCGCGCCGCCAACCACCGTTGATTCTGGGCCACGAGGCTGCCGGAGAAGTGGTGGAAGGCGCCCTGACCGGAAAGCGGGTCACCATGAACCCGCTGATTGTCTGCGGTTACTGCGACTACTGCCTCGAAGGGCGCCAGAATCTCTGCAGCAATCGC
This sequence comes from Marinobacter sp. M3C, assembly GCF_023311895.1. Lineage (GTDB taxonomy): Bacteria > Pseudomonadota > Gammaproteobacteria > Pseudomonadales > Oleiphilaceae > Marinobacter. The sequence continues at coordinate 2,146,741 of NZ_CP092284.1, read as the reverse complement.
ACCATGATCGGCATGACCCGCCCTGGTACCTTCGCCGAGACCCTGACCATCCCCGATCATTGCCTGATCGAGCTGCCCGAATCACTGCCTGCGGTAGCCGCGGCCTTGACTGAGCCGGGGGCCACCGCGCTGCATGGCATCAACCGCCTGGAACGGGCCCTATCGCGGCCGCTCTCTGAGGCCCGGGTGCTGGTTATTGGCGCTGGGGCCGTGGGCCTCTTAGTGGGACTGATCCTTCGCCACAAGGGCGTGCGCCACCTGCGGCTCGCCGATACCAACCCGTTGCGCCGGCGCACCGCCGAGCAAGCTGGGCTCGCGGCCTTTGATCCTCGTGGCGAGATGCCGGAGCCGGATGCCTTCGAGGCGGTCTTCGATTGTGTGGGGGCGGCCCCCACCCGCGACATGGCTGTGCGGGCCGTAAGTCCAGGGGGAGCCATCATGCACCTCGGCCTTCAAGACAACGAAGGCGGCCTCGACGTGCGAGCCCTCACCTTGAAGGAGGTGACATTTCTGGGCGCTTATACCTACACGCCCTCCGACCTTCGGGCCACTGTCGACCTGCTGGACTCCCAGGCCCTGGGCCCGCTGGACTGGGTTGAAGTGCGCCGGCTCGATGAGGGAGCCGAAGCATTCGCCGAACTCGTCGCAGGTCGTACCTCTGCCGCCAAAGTGATTCTTGAGCCGTGATATGCCTATGCCCCTTGGCTAGAATTACTTGGCCGTGATCTGCCCTTTGCGCTGTGGCGCCTCGGCTTCATCCCACAATAGCCGCATAAGGAGAGAAACACAGTGCCAGACGAATCGGGAGAATATGCAAATGAAACCAAGGATTTTCTCGACTCTTGCGGCCGTTTGGCGGTCTCGAATATTTTAGCGGCTCAGTAGCTATAGCGTCATTGGGCGAGGACTACTGGTGTGCATCACTATCGCATTGGCTACCACCTTCATTGCTGATCACTATGACGGACCGACGCAGCTCTATGTCCTGCTGTTTGGCATATTGTTGCACTTCCTGAGTGAAAAGGGACGTTACCGCGAGGACATCGAATTTACCGCTCGCACCGTCCTAAAATAGGGAGTGGCGTTGCTGGGAGCGAGGGTGACCTTTGAGCAGGTGGGCGAGCTTGGGGCTGGGCACCGAGCAGAGTCATCCAGCTCTTACAGCAGAGCTCGAAACTTTCTGGAGCCGTTTCCCCCAGCTTAAAGAGGCCATGAAAGACCGAAAGGTTTTACTAACGGTTCTGGAGGGCTATCCCTCATCGGTGATTTGCCATTTCGCCAGCACCGGGAAATTCGACATGATTGTCATGGCGGCGAACAAGAAGAGTTACCTGGCCACTTATGCCGGTCGAGTCACCAAAGGTGTGATTAAACGCGCCAAGGTGCCCGTTGTTGTTGTTCCAGCCGTACGCTGACGTCTTTGGAGTTATTAAGTATGTCTAGTGTCCAGTCGTCCCGATTTTCATTGCCGGGCATGTATGCCACAGGACAGGCGGTTATGCCAGGCGTGGTGATTTGCATTACCATCGCCCTGGCAACGTCCTTTATTTCAGACCACTACGGTGGTCCTAAAATGCTTTACGCTCTGCTGTTCGGGATGACGCTGCACTTCTTGACGGAAGAGGGCCGCTGTCTTGCGGGCGTGGAGTTTTCTTCACGCACTATTTTGCGCCTGGGTGTCGCCTTGCTTGGGGTGCGAATTACTCTGGATCAAGTCGCGGAGCTTGGCATTGGGCCCATCATCACGGTTGTTCTTGGGGTAATCCTGACTATAACCATGGGTGCCGTTCTGGCCCGAATGCTTGGCCTTAGCCGCGAGATGGGTTTGCTGACCGGTGGTTCCGTTGCCATTTGCGGAGCGTCTGCTGCGCTGGCGTTGTCGGCGGTCATGCCGCGTAGTGACGTTCAGGAGCGCAACACCATTCTGACGGTAGTCGGTGTAACCACACTGTCTACCATAGCAATGATTGTTTACCCACTGATCACCGCCGCGCTGAATCTGAGTGACACCAATGCCGGCATTTTGATCGGCGGCACCATCCACGATGTCGCGCAGGTGGTGGGCGCCGGTTATATCATTTCGAATGACGCGGGTGATGTCTCCACCATGGTGAAGTTATTGCGGGTGGCCATGCTGGTGCCGGCAGTTATGGTGTTTATCTTTCTGTTTCGCAAAAGCCGCAAGGAATCTGACAGCGAAAAAGTGCCGGCGTTGCCGAGCTTTTTGGTCGCGTTTGTGGTGCTGGTGCTGATTAACAGCATGGGCTGGATTCCACCGGTGGCCACCGAAGTGTTCACCAATATGTCGGCCTGGTGTTTGATCACGGCGATTGCTGCGCTGGGCATTAAAACATCATTCAAGAAACTGGCGATTGTGGGCTGGAAGCCGGTGATTTTGATGGTAGCAGAAACCATCTTCCTGCTGCTGCTAGTGATGGCGTGCATTCACTTTGGACTCGCCGGGCTGTAAAGAATTTTTCAGGTGCATCAAACCGACAAAATCGCACTGGAACATGTGTGACCATTGAGATTGCAACTGACCGAAAGGCCAGCGTGATTGGCAGCGCTTGGATGATCGCTGCGATGGCAATTTTTGCGATTGAGGACGCGTTCGTTAAAGCAGTATCCGAGGCCTTACCAGTCGGTCAAATCCTGATCATTTTTGGCTTAGGGAACCTCTGAATAACTTTCCAAAATCAACGATAATACAGCTATCGCTAACCGCATAGGATTCGCCGCCACCATGGGCCAGATAACCTTCTCCGAAGCCGAGTACCAGAACAAGAAGCGCAAGACACGCCGCGAGATCTTTCTGGAACGGATGGGCAAGCTGATTCCTTGGAACCAGATGTAGAAGAAGGTGGCTCATTACTACCCCAAGGGCCAGAACGGCCGGCCACCGTACCCGTTGTCTTCCATGCTTCGGGTTCACTGCATGCAACTCTTTTACAAGCTTAGTGGTCCGACACATCGGGATCCGGCGATGGAAGATGCGCTGTATGAGATCGAATCCATGCGCCACTTCGCTGGTCTGAAGCTGGCTCACCTGCCGGATGAAACCACCATGCTTCACGGGCACCGGACTGCTGCTTAGGTATAGCTTTGGAGACGCCAGACAACACTGATCTCGCTGCATTTTCTGCATCAAGTGAGTCAGACTTTCCATTAAGTCGTCTGTTTGCGCGGTCAGGCCGATTTACCTCCAAGACCCTAATTCCTTTGTCGCACAAGAAACGGCAGAGACCAGCTCCGTACGTTCCTGTGCCTTCCACACCGGCGCGTTTTAACGCACCAAAGGCAGAAGCCCACTGAAATAATTGAAAATAACCTGCGGTATTCGTAGAGACGGATTGGGTGCCAAGTAACTGACCAGATTGATTAATAACGGCGGCCACATGAACATCCAAATGTGTATCCACTCCGAGAATAGATTCTTGTTCCAAGGCGTATTTCATGGCTAGAACTCCTCAATGAGGCGTAATTACCAATCCCAATCGCAGGACAGGACACTCACGGTGCAGAACAAAGCTCCTATTAGGTCACAGACGCTGGGCCCGGTAATACTCGGGGAACATCTGTATCGGCCGACAGGTCAATGCAAAGGCAATTACGCCAATCCCAGCACGGGTCAGGCCAATACGATGTTCATAAGCATAGTAGACTGAGTGTCCCAGCAATTTCCCCGGCGACTCATGCTTTGCTCCATTCGGTAACGCCAGAGGGTAATCCCCCCATTTTTAGGAGGCTTCAAAAGTAGAGCTCAGGCTACTGCGTTGCATATTCCTGAACCTCCGCAATGGAATGGAAGAGGTATTGGGCCAGCCAGTCATAACGAACAGTGCGATTGTAGCGTTCGATATACGCATTCTGCTGCGGATTGCCGGGCTGGATAAAAACCAGTGTAATGCCGTGTTTTTGCGCCCAGACCGCCAAGGTGGAACTGATGTATTCCGGACCATTGTCACAGCGGATTTGGGTGGGCTTACCCCGCCACTCGATGATTTGATCCAAGGCCCTTACAACACGTTCAGACGGCAATGAAAGATCCACCTCAATGCCTAGGCCTTCCCGGTTGTAATCATCGATCACATTGAACAGCCGGTAACTGCGGCCATCCTCTAACTGGTCGTGCATGAAGTCCATGGACCAACTGGCATTGATGACCGTGGGCACCGCCAGTGGCTGAGGTTTTTCTCGTACCAACCGCTTGCGGGGCTTGATGCGCAGGTTCAGCTCCAGTTCTCGATAGATCCGGTAAACGCGTTTATGGTTCCAGGGATAACCTTTAACGTTGCGCAGATAGAGAAAACACAGGCCGAAACCCCAGTTGCGCTGGTTGTGGGTCAAGCGCACCAGCAGATCAGCGATCTCGGCGTTCTCACTGCTGAGCCTGGCCTGATATCGATAGCAGGACTCACTGACACTGAAGACCACACAGGCTTGACGAATGCTACAACGAGCAGCAGCAACGGCTGTTTGCGCCATCTCGCGGCGGAGAGATGGCTTTACCACTTTCCCTCAAGAGCCTCCTTGCGCAACTCCGCTTTGAGCCGTTCTTCGGCATACATCTTCTTCAGTCGCCGGTTCTCATCCTCAAGCTCTTTCATGCGCTTGATCATGGAGGTATCCATGCCGCCGAATTTGCTCGCCACTTGTAAAAGCTGGCACTGCTCATCCCGTGCTCACGGCAAAATTCAGGCACCGGCATGCCGCTCTCGGCTTGCTTCAAGATCGCCATGATCTGGCTGTCGGTAAAACGTGATGTTTTCATGCAGAATCTCCCTGCGTTCAACTTACGAAAAATTCTACTTTTGAGCACTCCGGTTTTTAGGGGGGACTACCGGAGGATGACTTTTCCACATACAACCATTCCAAATAATCCTTTGCAGCCCTCTCTGTATTAGCTTTTTATTGACGCTACTAAAACAACCATGGAGCCTTGAGGCAAATGGAAAAAAAAAGTCATCGCATCGAACAGGACTCGATTGGTTCATTGGAGGTTCCTGCGGTTGCTCTATACGGCGTACAGACAGAACGGGCGATTCGGCTATATCCCCTAGAGGGCGAGAAGCCATTGTCTGCATACCCGGAACTGGTAATCGGAATGCTGCAAGTTAAGAAGGCTGCAGCACTTGCTAATATGACGACACCGGAATTGGAAACCTCGCTGGGACAGGCAATTGTCAATGCAATCGATTATTTAATTGAAGCCTTCCCCGAGGATCAGTTCCCCGTCCACGCCTTTCACGGCGGTGGCGGCATCTCCAGCAACATGAACATCAACGAAGTCATCGCAAACGTCGCTAATCGTGATGCCTTTGGTCAACCGTTGGGGAGCTACACTCCCATCCATCCTAACGATCACGTCAACCTGAACAACTCCACCAGCGATGTGCAATCGACAGCTTGCCACCTCGCCGTCATCGCTAAGTGGCATGGCCTGGAGGAAGCCCTCATGCATCTCGCCCATACTTTCGATGAACAAGGGCGTAAATGGCAACAAGTACAGAAAATATCTCGCACCTGTCTGCAGGATGCCGTAGAAATTAGTTTCGAAGAGTGCTTCAGTGGCTACTCCTCTTTAATCAAACGCAATATCTGTCGCATCAAGACTGACGTTGAGGCGCTTAATGTAATCAACCTCGGCGGCAATATTATCGGTCGTCGAGGTGACTGTTCAGACGAAGTTTTTGACCGGATAGTTGAAGAACTGAATATGGTAATGGGTACAAATCGCCTTCGACAGAGTGACAACCTGATCGACTGCTCTCAAAATCATGACGATCTGATTTCCGTCGCCAGCCGGCTGGATCTTCTCTCCAGAGGGTTAATCAAGATCGCCAAGGATTTCAGATTGATGGCCTCTGGGCCTCAAGCCGGACTGGGAGAAATCACCCTGCCAGCGGTGCAACCTGGCTCTTCTGCAATGCCGGGAAAGGTCAATCCAACCATTCCAGAATTCTTGATTCACTGCTGCATGCAGGCATCGGGCAGATGCTTCACAGCACAGATGACCCAGGAACATGGAGAGCTGGATTACACCCCCTGGCAAGCCATGGTGGTCAATAATACCCTGGATGCCATCACCTGCCTGGAAAACGGGGTGCGTGTATTTACCGAGCATTGCCTATCTGGTATCGAGATCAATATCGAGCGCAACCAGCAAAACATCCACACCCTGATTCCTACCTTGGTCCGCCTGAAAAAAGCGAGAGGCTATTCAGTCGCCTCCCGGGTGTTCAAGGAAACCGGCGGCGACCTCAATAAGATCCGTCGTTATTTGGAGGAGGGATAAGTGAACAGGGTGGTGGTAGACCCGCAAAACAGTACCAGAAATCAACTCTTAGGCGACGCCTATTCTCAAGGATGAGTTTTTCGCACTATGCCGTGCCGTAATATCAATTGTGCACCCAGCCCACCCCCTCTAATATTTTTTTCGATAGCAGATGTTCAGATAGATCACACCTGATGTCTGTCGAGATTAACCGCTATTGCATACGTTTTTTTCACTACAGAACAGTGAGTACGTATCCGTTTTCCTCCTCAATAACGATAGCAAACAGGAGCACAACATGGGTTCAATGAATAATATCCCTCTGCCTTGGGCAACCGAATGGCTCAGTCAACCCAAACAGCAGTACATCGACGGACAGTGGGTGAACGGCGCTAGCACAGAAGAATGGGTGGTTAAAAACCCCGCCAACAAGACAGAGTTGTGTCGCTTCGCAATGGCGGATGCCGAACAGGTCGAACACACCGCACAGGTTGCAAATAGCTGCCACGAGGCACATGCCTGGTCGAAGGTTAGTCGCACTGAACGGGCCGCCATGTTGCGGCAGATCGCCACCCTGATTCGCGAAAACACCGAAAAGCTGGCGGTGCTCGAAACCCTTGCTAACGGAAAACTGTTCAGCGAGTCCATGGCAGACGATATCCCCACCTGTGCCGACATCTTTGATTACTATGCGGGCTGGACGGACAAGTTCTACGGTGAAACCTCACCGGTAGACGATGGCTTCCTCAACTACACCCTTAAAGAGCCTGTCGGAGTGTGCGGCCTGATCGCGCCATGGAACTTTCCGCTGTATCAGGCGAGCCTGAAAATTGCGCCGGCATTGGCGATGGGCAATACGGTGATCATCAAGCCATCGGAATACACGCCACTCACCGCTATCTACCTGATTGAGCTGATCGATCGCCATCTGAAGTTCCCGAAGGGTGTCATCAACTTATTGCTGACAGATGGCAAGATGGCTAACCAGATGACCCTGAGCGACAACATCCACAAGATCTCCTTCACCGGCAGCACCGGTGTGGGTCGTAAGATCGTGCAGAACTCTGGACTATCTAACCTCAAGGCAACAACGTTAGAGCTGGGTGGTAAATCTCCGTGCATCTTTTTCGAAGACACGCCGGACCTCGAGGGGGCTGTTGACCGTGTATTCAACGTGATGTTCTCCCACAAGGGTGAGAAATGCTCAGAGCCGACCCGTTTCCTGATTCACGACAGCATCTACGATCAGGTACTGACTAAGCTGATCGAGAAAGCCAACGCAGTGAAATGTGGCAATCCGCTTGAAGAGGGAATAGACCAGGGACCCCAGTGTAACGAGTTACAGTTCAACAAGATCATGGAATACATCGAGATCGGTAAGACCGAAGCTGAGCTAGTGGCTGGTGGCTATGCCGATACCGAGGGCAACAACGTCAACGGTTACTTCATTCGTCCGACCATCTTCTCAAATGTGGACCAAAACTCCCGCATTGCTCAGGAAGAAATTTTCGGTCCGGTACTTTGCTGCACCCCCTTCAGCACGACTGAAGAAGCGGTTGAGATGGCCAATAGTACGCCATTTGGTCTCGCTGCTGGCCTGTACACAAGTGATATCACCCGTGCACACCGTGTGGCTGAGCAGATCGATGCCGGTATGCTGTTTATCAACCGTTATGGTTGCTACGGCCTTAGCAGCCCGTTCGGAGGTTTCAAACAGAGTGGTTCGGGGAAGGAAATGGCAATCCACTCGCTATCGTCTTATACCAAGACTAAATGTGTCTGGGTATATCACGGGGGCTAACAACACGTTCCTTTTTTAAAGCCGAAATAGAAACAGAGGGCCCATTGAGGGATCCTCTTTTTCTAGAACAGGCGAAGGATGATATGTATTTTTTATTTTCCGAATACATTCATATAGCTATATAAACTTAAGGCGTTTGAAGCTTTTCCTTTCAACAACTCCAGGACAGCGTTGATGATGACATAAAGTAATGTACTAGTGAGTTTATATGATTTTTATTTAATATCCCTTGAGAGATACTTTATTGAATCACTAGCGAACTAGCCCTACTGACCAAAAATAATGATTAGGAATAAAAAAAATGAGTAATATTCGCTTAATAACCTTCTGGCCAGCGTTTGTCTGCTTAGCCTTAACAGTCGTCTATACAATCATAGATGAGAAGAACTTCATCGCTGTAACATCAACGCTGAACGACCTGATCATTACCAATCTATCTTGGCTCTTTAACCTAAGTGCGGTATTTCTTGTCGGCATTGTGGTTTATGCCTTTTTCTCGCCGATTAGCAGAGTTCGCATCGGCGGAGAGAAAGCCCTACCAATGCTCACTCCCTTTCGTTGGTTCGCTGTTTCGTTAACCACCGTAATCGCGATGGGCATCTTGTTCTGGTCCGTAGCCGAACCGATCCTGCATTACTACGAGCCTCCGAAATACCTTGGCGTCACTCCGGAAAGCGCCGAATCGATGCGCTTTGCCATGTCCACTATTTTCGTACATTGGACCATTACTCCCTACAGTATCTATACCGTCGCTGGATTGGCTTTCGCACTCAGCTTTCACAATCTGAAGCTAAAATTTTCCATTGGATCCATGTTACGCCCACTACTAGGGCGCTGGGTTGACGGTATCGGTGGTCAGATTATCGATGGCTTGGCGTTATTTTCAGTGGTGCTGGGGATGTCAGCCACATTAACCTCTGGGTTATTAGTCATTGGTGATGGGCTTGAATCGGTTCTAGGCATTGAGAAGAGTTCTGTTACCTACGCAGCCATCGCGATCGGGATCATCGGCTCTGCCATCATCTCTGCAGCATCAGGGCTTCATCGCGGTATCCAGACCCTCGCTCGGATCAATACCTGGCTCTACATAGTGGGTGCCCTGTTTATCTTTATTGTCGGTCCGACGGCATTTATTCTGTCTCTGGGCGTTGAATCCTTAGGTGTCTACCTTTCGGAATTCTTTGCCAAGAACCTGGTCACTGGCGCCTCTGGTAACGATCAATGGCCGGGCTGGTGGACAGTCGCTTTTTTTGCCAGCTGGTTTGCCTGGGCCCCACTAAGTTGCCTGTTTCTGGGTAAGATTGCCCGAGGCTACACCGTACGCCAGTTTATTATCGTCAACACCTTGCTACCTTCTTTATTTGGATTTCTCTGGTTCAGTATTTTCAGTGGTTCGTCACTGTTCTTTGATACGACTCGGAGCGGAATCATGTACGACGCTTACAACGCCAGCGGTTTTGCATCCGTGATCTACGTGCTATTCGACCAACTGCCGGGCAGCACACTGATCAGCAGCCTGTTTATTTTCGCCTGCTTTATCACCTTTATTACTGCAGCAGATTCCAATACCGATGCTATCGGTGGTTTGTGTACCAAAGGTGTCGATGCAGATCATATGAAATCACCACTTTGGATCAAAGCCTGTTGGGGTAGCGCTATCGCCTTCGTTGCTTGGATTAGCGCCAGCTATATCGGCGTCGATGCCGTTAAAATGCTATTCAACCTCGCCGGTGTTCCTGGCTTATTCATTGTACTGGGATCTGGGTTTGCCTTCCTGAAGCTAGCCCGCAAAGTTCAGATCAACGGACAGGTCGTCGAGCTGACACCTGACGCCTTCGATCTCGATGATGAACAGACGGTGGCATTCCCGACAGCTGTCGCCAGCCCCGTGTCATAACCTTCAAAGCGGGCCTTCGAGATAAACCTTGGGCCTATTAACCACATACTGCTTACCGGACCATGCACGCTGGCGATGAACTTGCGTGTCTACTGTTTGAGGATTTACCATGCAATATAGACGACTCGGCCAATCCGGCCTTAAAGTATCTCGGCTTTGCCTTGGCACCATGAATATGGGTTCCAAAGCGTGGAAACCCTGGATTTTTGATGAGAAAGAAAGCGAGCCCATCATTCGCCACGCCTTGGACAATGGTGTCAATTTCATCGACCTGGCCGACTTTTATTCCACCGGCGCCGGTGAAGAAGTAGTTTGCAACGTTCTGCGTCGTTTCGGTCGCCGTGATGAGCTCGTGATCACCACCAAAGTGGGCTATGCCATGAGCGACGATATCAACGCTCGAGGTCATTCACGGAAGCATATCTTTAATGCTATCGACGCGTCTCTGACTCGTATGGGTATGGATTACGTAGATATTTACATGCTCCACTATTTCGACACCGAATCTCCGGTGGAAGAAACAATGGCTGCCCTGAATGATATTGTAAAAGCCGGTAAAGCCCGCTACATCGGGGTTTCCACGATGAACACCTGGCAATTGGCGAAAATCCTGCAAGTCTGCGATCAGAACGGTTGGGTTCGTCCAATCAACATGCAGCTGCAGTTAAACTGTGCCTTCCGTGAAGAAGAACGCGAGATGATTCCATTCTGCCTGGACCAGGGGATTGGTGTATCGGTGTTCAGCCCGCTAGCTCGAGGCATACTGACCAGCGACCTGCAATCAAATCGTAATAAGACCGACTTATTCACTCAAGAGATGTACAACGATCAGGCTTCGAAGGACATTTCACTCTCCGTTGCCAAGATTGCGGATGCCAGAGGCTGTCTGCCATCACAGATTGCCCAGGCCTGGGTATTAAACAAGCCTGAGATTACTTCCATGCTGGTTGGTGCTGATACAACAGAGCAGTTTAATAGTGCCTTAGCTGCACTGGAAACAAGGCTGACTGAAGAGGAAGTTTACGAACTGGAACGTAATTACACGCCATGCGATCTAATCAATGACTATACCTCTGGCAAGCGTATTCCCCGCTACGCACGGCCAGCACAGGCGCCCTTTGCCGACTGATTTTTGATTCTTTCTTCGGCTGTACGTAGAGGCCTTGACCCCTGTATGTGGGGCCTCTTTCATTAGTTCGGTTGTTAGCCTGTAAACTGTCGTTCATTATGTGCTTGCTCTGCTTATGCAGAGCTTTTTTCGTTCTGCTGTAATCTAGAAGCACCCGTTCCCCAGTATATTGATGGTAATCACCGGTAAACTGATAACCATGCTCTCAGGTTCTGCTCGACTCCCGCAGCCATTCGGTGAAACGCATAACTTTAGCCAATCCTTGCCGCTCATTGCTTACGTCAAGCCAGTAACCATAGGGACCGGCAACTTCTACGCTGCTGAACGGAACCAAGGCTTTCGCGTCCAGTTCACGGCTGATCATATGCTTATCTATGATGGCAAAACCGGCTCCATTGACGGCGGCGTTGGTGACCTGATCGAGGGTGCTGAACTCCATACCGCGGCTCATATCCAGACGGCCGGCCATACCAGCCTCCTGGCTCCAGTTTTGCCAGACTGGAAGGCGCTGCCCCTCGTGGATAATATGTAAAAGGCTTCGTTCTTCCGTATCCAGCTGCTGCGCTTTATCTATCAAGCTAGGCGCACAGACGGCAACATGCTGCTCCAGCATCAACAGTTCACTGTAATGGCTGGTTTTTGCGGTGCGGCCAAACCGGATGCAGCAATCGAACAGGTTGCGCTCGCTTTCATGATCCTGAATGGAAAGTTCCAGCTCAGGAAAATGGTGATGGAAATCCGCCAGACGGGGTGCCAACCAGCGGGACGCGAAGGTGGGTGGGACTAGGATATTCAGCTTTTGCCGCTGGTTAGGGTCACGCAACTCTTGAACAGCCACCTCCATCAGGTTAAACGCCTGCTCTAGCTTTGGAAACAGTTGACGTCCGGCATCCGTCAGTTCCAATTTATGGTGCAGACGAACAAAAAGTGGCACGCCGAGGTAATCTTCCAGCTGTTTCACCTGACGGCTAACCGCCCCCTGTGTAACGTGAAGGTTCTTTGCCGCCAGGGTAAAGCTGAGGTATTTACCCGCAGCCTCGAAGACGCGTAATGCTGTTAGAGGAGGTAATGATCGCATAATTTCTTCAGCCAATGTTCCAGCCTCAGAGAGAAGCAGGCGGATATCATTCTACAAGAGCTACGAGGCTCATGATCTCAAATCAAAACCCAATGGGCCACTTTGGACCGTTGAGAATCACATGCGGATGCCATAAGACAGGTCCGAGTCGTCAGAGTTATAACCTGCAGTTTGCCAGGCTAAAACCAATAACACATAACTTCGATGTCAGCATTGGGCGCATAATCTGACGTCAGCTGATCCCGCGTTAACTATCATCCCGACTTCTAAGCGCAATTCAGGAGCTTCCGGGCAACAGAAAACACTACCCGTTAAATGTCGCCCGAACTCTGGGGATTCAGCTACCGCAACTCGCTGACCTTCCAAAACTGGACAAAGAGCCCAGGACCAGCCGGCAAGTGGAATTAGGACTCCGAAATATTCAGGGGCTCTTAGCTTCTCTTGGAAAATATCAGAACTGCAAAAGTGATGGTAAGCGCCCTTAAATCGACCCACTTGCCCTCAGTCGGTCTGCGGCACTTTTTTTGAAGCCCGCTCCAGATTCACATTCCACGGCAGCAGTGCTTCCAGCTTTTCCAGCGTGTCTGCCTCGGCAATGCGGTCCAGCACATATTGGATATACGCCGAGGGCTCCAGACTGTTTGCCTTAGCGGTCTCGACCAGGGAATAGCACGTTGCACTGGCACGTGCGGTCACGTGGTAAAGCGCTCCGGCCAATTCAATTCGTAGTGGTCTCGCCATTCAGGCATGGTAGCGCCGAATTGTCGGATTGCAAAACCCGACCCCCATTTTTGCTGGCAAAATAAAAACGTCATATTTCTGAGTTATCTTCAAGACCTACTGATGAAGATAAGTTTGGAGATAATACCGGCTATTGAGCTAATGCATATTCTAGTGTCCCTTAACAAAAATCCGTATAGATAATTTTTCTGTCCTGTATAATCTGACAAACAGACACAGGAGAGGTGCTCATGGCGCGGATAGCTAGTGCCCATCCAGAAACACCGATTTTTAGCCAGTTCAGCTTATCTCTGGCAACTGGGGTTGAGCTGAGCGCCCTCAAATCATGGAAGACGACTAAATAATGACGGATTTAACCGCTTTCTGATCAGTCTGTCCGAATTCCGGCCATGGGCGTGCATTTCATGGCCTTTCCATGTGTCCTTCTGGTCGTTTTCTGGGTCAGGTTTGTGGACTAATCCGGACCGAGTCGCGCCAACCGTACCAGGTTGTAGCTCAGCGCCGAGGCCCAGACAAATGCCTTGAAGCCATCGTGACCTTTCCACTTCGCTTTCGTGGCTCCGAAGGCTCTTTTCAGCTCCGAGATATTGCCTTCGACTCCGGCTCGAAAATGACGTAATGCGGTAAAGGTCTTCGACTTTACACCCATGGCGGTGAGCGATACGCCAACGGGTTTGTGAAACACTACATGCTTAAGCCCCATGGCGCGTCCGGCCGCGACGTTTGCCTGGCTGGCGTAGCCGCCATCGGCGACCACGGAGCGAGGCAGCTTGCCCAGAACGGATTGATGAAAATCCAGAACCGGCAGGAACAGCGTTTTGTCACCGGGGTTCCCCTCTTCGATGGTTAACGCGGTGATAAAGCCTCTCACTTCACTGCTCAGGTTGATCTTGTGGCCGTACTGCACATCGCGGAATCCCTTGACGATAATATCGGTGTGCGGCTCGAACAGGCTGACGATCTTGTCCGCAGAGGGAACCCGTTCACCGTGGATGACGCGACGCTCGGTTTGCTCGATCACCTGCCATGTCAGCTCCCTGTAGTGCGCCAGAGCATCCAGCCATTTCTGGCAGGATGCGGAAGCTTCCGCCCCTTGAATAATCTGCTGGCGTCCGCGATCCGCCTGCTTCAATACCAGCCGTGCGATCTTCAGCAAGTCGGGATAGAGTTCGTCCTTGGTCGCCTTTTTCGCGTTGAATATGCGAAATGCCAGTGACTTTGCCGCTTTGCGTTTGTCGGTAAAGCAGACCTTCAGGCCGATTTCGATTTTGCTTTTTGCCAGCAGCCGACGGATCACCCGAACGCCATCATTCAGCAACTGGCTGTCACTGGGTGGGGCAATATTGCTGGCCACCACCGTGCTGTCGATGCGCAGCTTATCCAGTGAAGCCATACCCGTGTCCAGCAGGTTCCTTGTCAGCACCTGATGCGCCCGTTCCAGGGTTTCTGGCTGGATGCTGCGGATCGTGGACTGCAGGCAGGACCGGCTGGGCGATAGGTGAGCCGGCAATCGGGTAAAGGTTCGGTAGGTCACCGAATCCGACAAATGAAACGCCAGTTGTTCATAGCTGAAACCCAGTTGCTGCCTTAACACCAGACAACGCAGAACACTCTCTGCGCTGAGACCTGTCCGCCCAACGGCTGAAACGGACACATCTATCAAATCTGCGGCCACCAGCTCAAGAATCTCGGGTTGCCTGTCCAAAACCTCCGACAGCTTCCGGAGTCTGACGCCATACTCGTGATTCGAGTACTCTTCGAATATACTGGCCTGAGCGTTGCGGGTCTCTCGCATGCTGGATCCTCTTGGTTGTTGGATGTTTTTGGGTTGCACTTAAAACATACCAAAGCCAAGAGGATTCTTTAACCTTTCTTAGAATTATTTCCTGAAAATCAGCCGGTTATTAGTTTCTGGATGGGCACTAGCTAGTGATTTACGCAACTGGCTTATCGAGCCTGATGCCGCTGCGACTCAACGGCTACCAATTGAGCTCGATAAGAATCAACGCTTTTACGCTACCAGTCGAACTGATTCTGGTTATCGCAGGATAAGAGGTGCTGCGGGATCCGGGAAGTCATTGATTCTCGCCGCTCGTGCTGCCGAGCTTTTGGGGCAAGGAAAGCAAGTTCTTGTCGTAACGTTCAATATTACCTTGCTGAATTACCTGATGGACGTTGCTGTGCGTTGGCCAGCATCTAAAGGGCGGACGCGATCTGGTGTCACCTGGCTGAACTTTCATCATTGGTGCAGCCGAGTGTGCGACGAACGCGGTGCTGAAGAGGAGTATGCAGCACTCTGGAAAGAAAATGACCCTCAGGTGGTTCTTGCTAAATTGCTTCCGGAGCTTGTTAAAGGGTTGCTTGATAATAGTAATGATGAGGAGCAGTACGATGCGGTGTTGGTTGATGAGGGGCAGGACTTTTACCCCGAGTGGTGGAATGTCCTAAGAAAAGTGTGCAAGCCTGGAGGTGAAATGCTCCTTGTGGCTGATATTACGCAGGACATATACGGAACAGCTAGCGCCTGGACCGACGAAGCGATGAGAGGAGCAGGCTTTTCAGGTAAGTGGGCGGAATTGGATTTTAGTTATCGCATGCCTCACCTAGCGCTTGAAAAGGCCGCTGAATTTGCCGAGATGTATTTGCCCGCAGCTGGACGGATGCTGCCTATACATAGCCAGATTGACCTAGGGAAACGCTGATCAATTAACGAGAGACGGCAACCAATCGCAAACCAACCAAATTCGGCTTAAGAAATAATCTATTTTCTCGATCAGCATCTAATAGTTCAATTTTGGCGACAAAATCGCCGATTTTTGCCCCAATTTCGCCTTTTAGGCACATTTTAAGAACATGGAGACGGATTTAGCCTACGTGCCAGTACCAGATTGGCCAAGCCGAACAGCGTAAACAGCTGCGCCGTGTTCTTTAGCAGCCCCCGATAGCGCACCTTGCGGTGCCGAAACAGGTTCTTCACCACGTGGAACGGATGCTCAACCTTAGCGCGGATCTGAGCTTTGACCCGCTCCCGTTGGGCGGTCAGAGTTTTGCGAGGACCTTCTTCCATCTTCTTAAGCTTGCCGCGTTTCTCAGCCACGTGCCAGACCACATCCGACCCTTGGAACTCTGGGCGTTTGGCCACGCCGGTATAGCCTGCGTCCGCGTAGGCCTCGGTTTCATCACCGTGCAACAGGTGCTCGGACTCGATGATATCCGCCACGTTGGCAGCCGTACCCGTCAGGCTGTGAACCAGGCCGGAGTCTGCATCCGTCCCGATGTGAGCCTTCATACCAAAGTGCCATTCATTGCCTTTTTTGGCTTGGTGCATTTCTGGCGGTCCGACGATTCGGTCCCGCGCCTTTGCCCGGTTCTTGGTCGAAGGCGGGGCGGCGATAATGGTGGCATCTACGATCGTGCCTTCACGCATGAGCATGCCGCGCTCGGCCAGGTGGCCGTTGATTTGTTCAAAGATGACTTGGGTTAAGGCCTGCTTTTCCAGCAGGTGGCGGAACTTCAGCAGGGTCGTGGCATCCGGAACCGACTCCACACTCAGGTCGATACCGACAAAGTCACGCAAGGCCTGGCTGTCATAAATGGCGTCTTCCAGTGCTTCGTCGGCCAGGGCATACCACTGCTGAACAAAGTACATCCGCAGAATGCGCTTCAGGGGAATGGGCGGGCGTCCTCGCTTGCCGCGAGACTCGGGATAGTAATAGGGCGAGAGCGCTTTCAGCAGCCGTGACCAGGGCACGGCTTGTTCCATCTCGGCCAGAAACCGCTCACGTCGGGTTATCTTTTTCTTGGCGGCGAACTCGGCTTGGGCGAAACTCGTCTGCTTCATGATCGTTCCTGGTCGGTTCGATTGTCGGGGATTTGATTTTAACAAATCCAGAGCTCAAGCTGAATTAATCAGCGTTTCCCTAGGGTTGGAGCAGTGCTCGCTTCGTTGGGTGCAAACAAATAGAGAAGGTGCTGAAACCGTTTGTGCTAACGAAATTCTAAAGATTTTCATGGAAGAAGGCCGTGAAGGCTACTCCTTTGCTGACGCCACCTTCCTTTGCAATAGTCGCGCGGCAGGTTACGAAGTTGTCCGACAATTAGGGCAAAAGGGAATAAAGTCGGTTCATACGTACGATGAGGATGAGCAAGAATGCCGGCGTCAAAAAGTCGGGTTTTACATGGGCGATGCTCGTGTGAAGGCGACAACCTTGCACAGCTTCAAGGGTTGGGAGTCTCGCTCTTTAGTGATCTATATAGGCGAGAAGGTCTCGCCAAAATCTTTGGCGTTACTCTATACCGGGTTAACTCGGCTCAAGAGGCACCCAGAAGGGAGTTGTCTAACGATTGTTTGCAGCTCCGACGAGCTTGCTCAATATGGTAGCAGCTGGCCTGAATTTGCAAATTTTTGTGGGGCCCACGCATAGAATTAGCTGATATAGACTTAAGGTTTGGCGACCCTTTTTTGTGTCCATTATATAAAACTGTTTATGGCGGGCAGGGGTCAAAATAAAGTCGCTACCTATCTTCGTATTTTTTTCATGGACACACCATGGACACAATTTGGACACAGGAAATTAAAAAGGCCCTACGCTTTCACGTAAGGCCTTGAAAAATATGGCGCGCCCGACAGGATTCGAACCTGTGACCACTGCCTTCGGAGGGCAGTACTCTATCCAGCTGAGCTACGGGCGCTTACGAGCTTAACGGCTGTGCGCTAATTTCGAGTGCGTAATCTTACGTTTGCCGCGAGCGACTGTCCAGCCTTTGCCGGGAAGCGACGCTTAATTTGCTGGTTTGGTTCTATACAAGAGGCCAAATCAGCTTAGCTAAGCGAACGGCTCGGGCGTTAGAGCCACAAGCCCGTGCTCATTACTGAAGGTCACTTCGCCGTCCTGAATGGTTACCTGAAGGCTCATGGCGCGCTGGGCCAGGCCAGCCAGCTGTTCGGTGGCTTCCGGGTCCAGATTCACGCAAGTCAGGTTGTTAAAGCGTGCCAGCTTTGCTTTATTTTTGTCCCACCATATAGGCACGCCGCGGCCGCCGTAGGTGTAAAGAATCACCTGTTTTGAGCGATTGCAGGCTTTGCGCAGGCGGCTTTCGTCTGGCAGGCCCAGTTCAATCCAAAGTTCAATTTCGTTGCTCAGGCTTTTTTGCCACAGTTCCGGCTCGTCGTCTGTGCTCAGGCCTTTTGTGAACTCCAGTTGCTCACTGGCGTTCAGTGCAAACGCCAGCAGCCGTACCATCATGCGTTCGTCGTTCTCTGACGGGTGGCGGGCCAGGGTTAGCTGGTGGTCGGCGTAATAATGGCGATCCATATCGGCAATATTCAGCGTGGCTTTGAAAATGGTAGCTTTAAGCGCCATGGGATTCCTGTGGTAATCGCGGGGCTGTTTGCGCCCTTTCGGTGCGTGGGGGACAATGCGCGCGACGAGTGTAATTCATTTAAGGGATAGCTGGGCGCTGCCTATGTCGATATTACGGGGTTTTCTAATTCTGGTGCTGTTTTTCCTGCTCGGCGAATCACTGCGGCTGGTTTTTTTAGTGCCGATTAGCGGCGGCATTCTGGGGTTGATGCTGCTCACGTTGTATTTGATGGCGACCGGTGGCGTGGGCAATGCGGTGGCCGGTGCCAGCCAGGCTCTGATCTCGGTGCTTATTTTGCTGATTATGCCCGGCCTAACAGAGATATTTTTCATCTCCGGCAAGTTCACCGGGCAGTGGCTGGCGGTGAGTGTGTCTTTGCTGGTGGGCACCTTTTTGAGTGTGGTCACCACCTTGGTTCTGTTAAATGTGCTGGCGCGCAAACTGCCCTCTGGATCAAACAACCATGAATAGTCCGTTGACGGTTTGGGAGCGTTTACTGACGCTGTCTCAAGTGCTGGCAGACACGCCGATGCTTGCCATCGCGATGACTATATTGGCGTTTTTTGCAGCGAACAGATTGTACATCGCTATTGGCCGCCCGGTGTGGCTGCCACCGGTCGTGCCCGCAGCCGCCATTCTGGCCGGCATGATTGCGCTGCTAGGCTTGGATCCAGACAGTTATCGTGAAGGTGCGAGCTGGCTAATGCTGCTGCTGGGCCCGGCTACAGTGGCGCTGGGCGTGCCGCTGTATCAAAACATTCACCATATTCGTGCCATGCTCTGGCCTATCGTTCTCACCTTGCCCATAGCTGCCTCGTTGGCGGTCGGGTATACGCTGGTCATTGCCTGGGCGCTGGGTGCGTCGCCAACGGTTATGGCGTCGCTGGCACCAAAATCGGTTACGGCAGCCATCGCTCTGGGTATTGGTGACATCATTGGCAGCTCGGTTCCGATGTTGATGGCGGCTCTGTTGATTACCGGCGTATTTACCACCTTGTGCGTCGAGGTAGCCACCCGCCTGCTGAAAATTACGGATGAGCGGGTGATCGGTTTTGCGCTCGGCTTGAATGGCCATGCCATTGGCACCGTGCGGGCGTTTGAAATCAGCAGTACCGCAGGTGCTTTTTCTTCATTGGGCATGAGCCTGACCGGGTTGTTTACCGCGCTGCTGCTGCCGGTTCTTTTTAACCTGTGACAGGCTCTTCACTTTGGCGCGGGTGTCTATTCAAACGCCTGTATGCGTCTTGCGTATAGGGGTATGTCGCAATTTCAATTGCCGTTTTGCCGTGTGTTGACTAGGTTACTATCAGGTATCTGGTGCCCGTGGGCGCCGATTCGTCCGTACAATCCTAAAAATAGCAACGGAAAACGCGATGAGAAAGCTACTAACCGCATTTGTGGGCTCAATGGCTTTGGCCGCGGCGCCCTTGGCGCTGTCTGCTGAAGCGACCAAAGAACTGAAAATGGCGTACGACGCCGATCCCGTCACCCTGGACATCCACGAGCAGTTGTCTGGCGGTATGTTACAGCTGTCCCACATGACCTTTGACCCGCTGATACGCTGGAACAAAGACCTGGGTTTTGACGCCCGTCTGGCAGAAAGTTGGGAGCGTGTGGATGACAAAACCATGCGTTTCAAGCTGCGCGAGGGCGTTAAATTCCATTCCGGTAATGAGCTGACCACCAAAGACGTAGAGTTTACCTACGAACGTTTGAAGCAAAGCTCTGATTTTAAAGCGATCTTCGCGCCTTTCACCGGCATCAATGTGATTGATGACTACACCTTTGAACTGGTTACCGCCGAGCCTTACCCGCTGTTGCTGAATACCGCTACTTACATTTTTCCGATGGACAGCGAGTTCTACTCCGGCGAGACCGAAAAGGGCCAGAGCAAAGCGGCCATTACCAAGCACGGCAGTTCCTTTGCCTCTGGCAACCTGTCCGGTACTGGCCCTTACATTGTTACGTCGCGCCAGCAGGGCGTGCGCATGGAGTTTGAGCGCTTTGCCGATTACTGGGATGAAGCCTCACCCGGCAATGTGAAGAAAATCGTGCTGACTCCCATCAAAGAAAACAACACTCGTGTATCGGCGTTGCTGTCAGGCGGTGTGGATTTTATTGCTCCGGTACCGCCAACCGATCTGGAACGCATCAAGCGCGACAAAGACGTAGACCTGGTGACCATGAGCGGTACCCGCATCATCATGTTCCATATGAATCAGGATCGTGTGGAAGCCTTCAGGAATCTCAAAGTGCGCCAGGCGGTGGCTTACGCCATTAACCAGGAAGGCATTGCGGCTAAAATCATGAAAGGTTTTGCGACCCCCGCGGCGCAGATGTCACCGGCCGGCTATTCTGGCCATAACGAATCTTTGAAGCTGCGTTATGATGTGAAAAAAGCGCAACAACTGATGAAGGAGGCCGGCTACGAAGACGGCTTTACCATCACCATGATATCGCCTAACAACCGTTACGTGAATGACGACAAAATTGCCCAGGCAGCTGCGGCTATGCTGGCGCGCATTAACATCACGGTTGATCTGAAAACTCTGCCCAAGGCCCAGTACTGGCCGGAATTTGATGCCCGCTCAGGTGACATGATGTTGATTGGCTGGCACGCCGACACCGAGGATTCTGCGAACTTTTTCGAGTTCCTGACCTTCTGCCCGAACGCCGACACCGGCGCTGGCCAGTACAACGCGGGTAACTACTGCAATCCGGAAGTCGATGCGCTGGTGGCAAAAGCCAATTTGGAAACCGATCGCGAAAAGCGTGACGCCATGCTGCAAGACGCAGAAAAGCAACTGTATGACGACGCGGCGTTTATTCCCCTGCATTGGCAGGATCTGGCCTGGGCTTCAAAGAAGAATGTGAAGCTTGACCCCATTCTGAACGTGATGAACTTCCCGTTCCTGGGAGATCTGGTGGTCGAGTAATCGCCTCTGATCATCCTTAATCATACTCGATCAACCCGTAAAACCCGGCCAGCTGCGGGCACCCACTCTCTTCAGGGCGCCCGCAGCTGGCCTTTTTATTGACGCCTAATCCGGACATTTTTCATGCTAGCGTTTTTGGTTCAACGGATTTTTCAGGCATTTCTGGTCATGTTCGTGATCAGCATGATCGCGTTTGCCATTCAGGACGGCCTGGGTGACCCGCTGCAGGAACTGGTGGGCATGTCGGTGTCGCTGGAAGAGCGTGACGCAATACGTGAAGACATGGGTTTGAATGACCCGATATACGTGCAGTATGCGCGCTTTGCCGGTAATGCCCTGCAGGGAGATCTGGGCATTTCGTACTTCTACGGCAAGCCTACGTTACAGGTGATTGCCGAACACCTTCCGGCCACCCTGGAATTGGTGATCGGTGCCAGTCTGATTATTTTGGTGTTTTCGGTGCCTATTGGTGTGTACGCAGCCATTCGACCGCAAGCATTTTTGTCGAAATTTTTCATGGGCATCAGCACCGTGGGTATTTCAATTCCGGTGTTCTTGACCGCCATTGTGCTGATTCAGCTGTTTTCGATTGGGGTTGCGATTGAAGTGTTTCCAACGGATACCGGTTGGGGCGCCTGGCTAAACGGCGCGCTGTCTACCGATGGCGGTTTGCCGTCTTACGGACGCGGTGACGAGCTTACCCATTTGTTCGGTACCTGGAATTCAGGGTTTTTCTCTTCGAATGGCCTTTGGCACCTGGTACTGCCCTGTGTGTCTTTGGCGTCTATCATGCTGCCGCTGTTTATCCGGCTGATTCGTGCGGAAATGTTGGAAGTGCTGCAAAGCGACTACATTCGTTACGCCCGCGCCAAGGGCTTGTCTTCCGGCCGTATCAACTTTCTGCACGCCCTGAAAAACACCATGCTGCCGGTGATTACGGTGGGCGGTGTACAACTTGGCATCATGGTCGCTTACACCATTCTTACCGAAACCGTATTCCAGTGGCCGGGCATGGGCTTGATGTTTCTGGAAGCCATTACCCGCAGCGACATTCCGTTGATTGTGGCCTACCTGATGGTGGTGGGGCTGGTGTTTGTAATTACCAACACGATTGTGGATCTGATCTACGGCCTGGTGAACCCCACTGTAAAACTGACCGGTAAAAAAGCATGATGACCGCGACTGTCTCCCGTTGGGCTCGCGTCCGCGACTCTTTCCTCTGGTACAGCTTCAAGCGCGACAAGGTCGCCATTATTAGCTTCATCGTATTGTTGGCGATGGTTCTGTCGGCGATTTTCGCACCCTTGCTGGCGCCAACCGATCCGTACGATCTGGCGCAAATCGACATCATGAACTCGGAGTTGCCGCCGCTTGGTATGAGCGGCGCCGACGAGGCCTTCCCGTTGGGCACCGATGCCCAGGGCCGGGATATGCTGTCGACCATTTTGTACGGCACCCAAGTGTCGCTGATGATCGGTTTTGGTGCGGTTATTCTGCAAGCCGTACTGGGCATTTTGTTTGGTCTGTTGGCCGGTTACATGGGCGGTCGGGTAGACGCCATTCTGATGCGCATCGCCGACGTGCAGCTGTCGTTCTCCACCTTGATGGTGGCGATCATTGTGGGCGCGGTGTTCAAGGCCAGCTTTGGCAGCCTGATGTTTGGTGAAATCGCCATTTACATGCTGATTTTGATCATCGGGTTGGCCGAATGGCCGCAAATTGCCCGCACCGTGCGAGCCTCGGTGCTAGCAGAGAAGAAAAAGGAATACGTGGATGCGGCCAAGGTGATGGGTTTTCGTACCAATCGCATTATGTTTCGCCACATTCTGCCCAATACTCTGTCGCCCATTTTCGTGATTGGTACGGTGCAAATTGCCAACGCCATTATTTCCGAAGCGGCGTTGTCTTTTCTTGGCCTGGGTATGCCCGAAACCCAGCCGTCGCTGGGCTCGCTGATCAAATCCGGCTTCGACTACATTCAGAGCGGTTCCTGGTGGATCACCCTGCTGCCCGGCCTGGTGCTGGTGGTGCTGGTGTTGGTGATCAACCTGCTGGGCGACTGGCTGCGCGATGTAATGAACCCACGGCTGTACAAGGGATAACCCGATGGCATTGCTGGAAGTAAAAAATCTGGATGTTCGCTTTGCTGTGCGCGGTGGCGATTTGACAGCCCTGCGGGGCATCAGTTTTTCGTTGGACAAAGGCGAAAGGCTGGGCCTGGTGGGCGAATCCGGCGCGGGTAAATCCGTGGCGGCCTTTTCCATTCTCAATCTGATAGCGCAGCCGGGCTACATTGCCGGCGGGCAGATTCTGTTTGAAGGCAAAGACCTGGCGGCCATGAGCGAGCGTGAACTGCGGAAAATTCGCGGCAATCGCATCGCCATGATTTTTCAGGATCCGATGATGACCCTGAACCCGGTGCTGACCATTGGCACCCAGATGGTGGAAGCGATAAAGGCCCACCGCCGGATCAGCACCAAAGATGCGCGGGCCATTGCCGTAGACAAGCTGCGCAAGGTGCAGATTCCGTCCCCGGAGAAACGCCTGGACCAATACCCCCATGAGCTATCTGGTGGTATGCGCCAGCGGGTGATTATTGCCATCGCCTTGCTGCTAGACCCTGAAATTATTATTGCCGACGAACCCACTACCGCTCTGGATGTGACCATTCAAGCGGAAATTATGGCTCTGCTGCTGGATTTGTGCGAACAGGAAAACGTCGCGTTAATGCTGATTACCCATGATTTGGGCGTGGTGTCCCAGGTGTCCCAGCGCATGCTGGTGATGTACTCCGGCCGTATCATCGAGCAGGGGCCTACCCGCGAAATCATCAACGATGCCCAGCATCCCTACACCCAGGGGCTGATAAACGCACTGCCGCAAATGGGCGAGCCCGGTGCGCGGCTGTTTCAGATTCCCGGTGCCATGCCGTCGTTGAAGAATGTACCCAGCGGGTGCCCGTTCAACCCGCGCTGCTCATTCGCGACCGATGAGTGCCGCAGCAGCATGCCCGAGTATGTGCGGGCCGGTAATGTAGATGTTGCCTGCTATGAGGTGGAACGTTTGATGGCACAAGAACAGCAAGCCCGGGAGGTGGCCCCATGAGCGCCTCGCCGTTGGTTGATATTCGCGGTCTGGAAAAGAAATTCGACCTGTCTGGTAGCCTGCTGGAGCAGGTCAGCTTCAAAAACGGACGTTTTCAACGCAAACAGGAAGCGGTACACGCCATCAACGGCGTGAATCTGCAGGTGTTCAAAGGCGAAGCCCTGTGCGTCGTAGGCGAGTCTGGCTGCGGCAAGTCTACGGTTGCTCGCACTATTATGGGCTTGCTGTCGCCCACCGCTGGTGAAGTGCACTATGAAGGCAAGCGCATCGACACGCTGGAAGGCAAAGCGCTGCTGCCGTACCGTCGCAAAATGCAGATGATTTTCCAAAACCCTTACGCCTCGCTGAACCCGCGGATGACCATTCAGCAAACTCTGGAAGAACCCATCCACTTTCACCACCCCGAGTGGAGCAAAACCGACGTGCTTAATAAAGTACAGGAGGTAATGCAATCGGTGGGTATTGATCCAGATTGGGGCAGCCGCTTTGGCCACGAATTCTCTGGCGGCCAGCGTCAGCGTATCGCCATAGCTCGCGCCTTGGCGGTCGACCCGGAATTCATAGTGGCGGACGAACCCATATCGGCACTGGATGTGTCTATTCAGGCGCAAGTACTGAACCTGTTGATGGACGCCCAGGAATCGCGCAACCTGACCTATCTGTTCATCACCCACGATTTGGCGGTGGTGGAGCACTTTGGCACCCGCGTGGCGGTAATGTACCTGGGCCGGGTGTGTGAACTGGCGCCTACCAAAGCGTTGTTTGCCACCCCGCGGCACCCGTACACCCAGGCATTGCTGTCCGCGATACCGCGGCTGGAGGACGGCCGGCCCAATTACATTCGCCTGCAGGGCGAAGTGCCTACGCCGGTCAATTTGCCCTCGGGCTGCGTCTTCCATGGCCGTTGCCCCTACGCTAACGATCGCTGCCGGCAGGAAATCCCGGAATTGTTTGCCACAGATGACGGTGGCCAAGTGGCCTGCCACGGGGTTGAAGAAGGCCGTTTGTGAAAACCCAGTAGCCGATGCGTTATCATGGCGTCTTTGATGTAAAGCCAAGGGTCCGCGAAGCCGTGGGGGGGTAATGGAAGTACGCTGGATGGAAGATTTTATGGCGCTGGCCCGCACCCGCCATTTTTCCCGTGCGGCTGAGCTTCAACACGTCAGCCAGCCTACCTTCAGCCGGCGTATTCGCCTGCTGGAAGACGCCATGGGTGCAACCTTGGTTAACCGCCAGACCCTGCCACTGTCGCTGACCCCCGCGGGTGAGGTTTTCGCCGAATTGTGCGCGCGGGTCACCCGCGATGTTCGCGACACCCGCGAGCGGGTAAAACACCTTGAATCCGAAGCCAATGCCCGCATCAGTGTGGGTTCTACCCAGGGTCTGTTCTCCCACTTTTATCAGACTTGGGCGCAACAGGCCGGGGTAGCCGAGCGACTGCAACTGAATCTGAAGGCCACTAACTGGGTAGGCGAGCAGTTTCTGGACGCGCTCGACAACGGCGATTGTGATCTGGTGCTGTGCTACTGGCATGAAGACCTGCCCTGGCGTGAGCGGCTGAACAGCAGCGCCTACCGCTCCCTGACCCTGTCAAAGGAGGCACTGATACCGTTGAGCGTCGGTGACGAACAGGGCGCCCCGCGTTTTGTTCTGCCGGGCAGCGCTGCGCAGCCGGTGCCGCTGATTGCTTACCATCCGCGGGGTTTTTTACAGCCCGCCATTACCACCCATCTGGCGCGGCAGAAGATCACCGCCAATCTGTTACCGCTGAATGAAAACGCCCAGTCGGCCAGCGTGAAAGCCTTGGTAAAGCAGGGTTTTGGCATGGGCTGGTTGCCCCAGCGCATGGCACAAAAAAGCGAAGAATCTGGCAGCCTGGTGCGCGCCGGCGATGAGCGCTGGGACGTAACACTGGAAATTCGATTGCTGCGCCTGAGCCAGCCCCGTACCCAGGAATTCAATACACTCTGGAACACATTGGAAACTCAATATGACCGATAACCAAATTCTGGCCCTGCAACCTGACCACATTGCCGAGTTGCAGCAGCGCTACCAGCGAGCGCTGGCGGACCACGGCTACAGCGCCCTGTTGATCAGCGCTGGCGCAACACCCGTGCGCTACGGCGACGACCAGGGCGCGCCTTTCCAGGGCTTTGGCCCGTTCCTGCACTGGACCGGCCTGACCGGTTACGAACACGCCTGGCTGCTGATTCAGGCAGATACAACGCCGGTACTGTGGCTGTATCAGCCGGTGGATTTCTGGCACGCGACTTTACAGCTGCCAAGCGAGCCCTGGCAGCAGGCTATGGACATTCGCTACATTGCCAAATGCGCTCTGCCGCCATTGCCGGCCGAGACTGGTCAGGGTAAAGGGCTGGCCGTTGTGGGCGATCCAGCCCTGCTTGCGGGCGTGCCGGGTGACCATAATCCGGTGGCGTTGACGGTGGCTCTGGATGAAACCCGCATGCACAAAACCGACTATGAAGTGGCGTGCCTGACCCGTGCCAATAATATTGCTTTGGCAGGCCACCAGGCTGCAGCCGCTGCGTTCGCCGATGGCGCCAGTGAATTTAAGATCAACCTGGCGTATCAGCAGGCTACCTTACAGCGTGAAACTCAGGCGCCTTATCACAGTATTATCGGCTTGAACGAACACGCCGGTACTCTTCATTACCAGTATTACGACACCACGGCACCGGCGCAGTCCCGCAGCCTGTTGATGGATGCGGGTGTGCGCTACCGCGGTTACTGCTCGGACATTACCCGTACCTACGCGGCCGCGGGCGAAGGCCGGTTCGCAGCACTGGTAAAAGGTATGGACCTGTTGCGCGAGCGCCTGTGCAAGATGGTTGCACCCGGTGTCGAGTACCTGGCCATTCACCGCAAAGCTCATTCAGGTGTCGCCGCGCTGCTCAGTGCCAGTGGGCTGGTAAGCGGTATTAGCGACGAAGCCATGGTAGAGCAGGGCATCACCCGGGTGTTTTTCCCCCACGGCATCGGCCATTTTCTGGGCATACAGGTGCACGATGTGGCTGGAAAACCCGTACCGTCGCCAGCGGAAGCGCCGTTTTTACGTCTGACACGAACGTTGGAAGCCGGCATGGTAGTGACCATCGAACCAGGTCTGTACTTCATCCCTTCGCTGCTGGAACCCTTGCTAGCAGGACCATTGGCGCAGCATATCAACACCGCGATACTGGGCGAACTGAAGGGCTGCGGCGGTGTGCGGCTGGAAGACAACGTGCTGGTGACCGAGACGGGTGCACGAAATCTGAGCAGATTGACTAAAAATTAATCCACACAGGGCTTGAACTTTAAGATCGCAATGGCAATAATTATCACTAATATTCCATTGCGTAAGTGAGAGCCCTATGTATGTGTGCCTTTGCCACGGCGTAACCGACCGCGATATCCGTGCCGCAGCGGACAACGGTGTAACGTCCATGCGCCAACTGGGTAAAGAGCTGGGTGTGGGTACCCAGTGCGGCCGTTGCGCTCGAACCGCCCGCGAAATCCTCCGCGATTACAGCTCTCCGGATTATATGGCTCTGGCCGGCATGCTGGCCCACCCGGCCTGATTGGCCGGCCAGGTTTATCATTCCAGCGATTCTAACCATCGCCATAACGCGCTATTGTTACCCGAACTGATCAAAATCTTTAGGGAGAGCCGCTATGAAAGGTGATAAACAGGTTATTCAGTTTTTAAACAAGGTGTTGGGCAACGAGCTGACGGCCATCAATCAGTATTTTTTGCACTCACGTATGTACAAAGACTGGGGCATCGCCAAGCTTGCCGCTAAAGAGTACGAAGAGTCTATTGACGAAATGAAACACGCCGATCAGCTGATCGAACGCATCCTGTTTCTGGACGGCCTGCCGAACCTGCAAGATCTGAACAAGCTTATGATTGGTGAGCACGTTCAGGAAATGATCGAAAGCGATCTGAAAATCGAACACCTTGCTCATAAAGATCTGAAAGATGCCATCGTTCACTGCGAGTCTGTTCAGGACTACACCAGCCGCGAGCTGTTCCGCAGCATTCTGGACAGTGAAGAAGAGCACATCGACTGGCTGGAAACCCAGCTGGAGATGATCAGTCAGATGGGCATTCAAAACTACATACAGTTACAGTCTTCCGCAGCGGAGTAAATGTCGACAATGGATCTGTCCTGCTTTAAAGCGTATGACCTTCGTGGCCGTGTTCCAGACCAGCTGAACCCTAAGCTGGCGGAGCTTATTGGCCGTGCCTATGTGGAAGTAACCGGCGCGAAAAAAATCATTGTCGGCTATGACATTCGCTTGTCCAGCCGCGAGATCAGCCAGGCATTGTGCTCGGGTTTGATGGCTGCGGGCGCAGACGTGTACGACATCGGCCTGTGCGGTACCGAAATGGTGTACTTTGCCACCAGCCATTACGACATGGATGGCGGCATTATGGTCACCGCCAGCCACAACCCCCGTGACCATAACGGCATGAAAATGGTGGGGCCAGAGTCGCGGCCGATCAGTTCAGATAATGGGCTGAACGACATCCGTGACCGTGTTTTGGAACCGTTTGCGGATGCCCAGGATCAAGGCCGTTATGAAACTCTGGACACCATGAGCGCCTACATTGATCACCTTCTGGGCTATATCAACGGTGCAGATCTGAAGCCGCTGAAATTGGTAGTCAATGCGGGTAACGGCGGTGCCGGGCTGGTGATTGATGAGCTTGAGGCGCATCTGCCGTTCGAATTTGTGAAAGTACACCACAACGCAGACGGCCATTTTCCCAACGGTGTTCCCAATCCCATACTGGAAGAAAACCGCGCAGCCACTGCAGAGGCGGTAAAAGCCAGTGGTGCTGCCATGGGCATCGCCTGGGACGGTGATTACGATCGCTGTTTTTTCTTCGATGAAAATGGCCGCTTTATTGAAGGCTATTACATTGTTGGCCTGTTGGCCGATCAGTTTCTGCGCAAGACCGGCCCGGGTAAGGTGATTCACGACCCGCGCCTGATCTGGAACACGTTGGACCTGGTTGCCGCTGCTGGCGGAGTTGCCGTCGAAAGCAAAACCGGCCATGCGTTCATCAAACAGCGTATGCGCGATGAAGATGCGGTGTACGGCGGTGAAATGAGTGCCCACCATTATTTCCGGGATTTTGCTTATTGCGACAGCGGCATGATTCCATGGCTGCTAGTGGCCGAGCGCTTGTGCCAGGCTGGTTGCACGCTGTCATCGTTGATTGATGCCCGCATTGAAGCCTACCCGGCCAGTGGTGAAATCAACCGTACGATTGCAGACCCCGCTGGCGTGATTGCTGCCATCGAAGAAAAATACGGCGCCGAAGCCAAAAGCGTGAGCCATATAGATGGTGTGAGCGTGGAATACGACCACTGGCGCTTTAATCTGCGGATGTCCAACACCGAGCCGGTGGTGCGGTTGAACGTGGAATCCCGTGGGGATATACCGTTGATGCGGGAGAAAACCGACGAACTTCTGGCCGAAATGGAGCGGTTGAACGCCCTGTAAGCGTGATTGTGATGTGTTCTGTGTCATCTGTGCAAAAAGGCCCTGCCGGTCAATCTAATCCGGCAGGGTCTTTTTGCTTCCTTGTATGACGAGCTCTGGCGCGGGGCTAATGATTAAAGCCAGTCGTTCAGCATAATCCCCACGCCGACCCTCTGAATTCGCTCGTTGTAGTCAATTAGGCTCTCACCGTAACCGTTGTAATAATGCACGAAGCCTTTGACGGTATCGCCCATGGGGAAACTGTAGCCAAACTCCACCGAGGTTTTGTTGTCTGAGGTACGCAGGTTATTCAACAGCTTCAGTGAGAAGGTGCGGTCTTCCGTCAGTTTGTACACTGCGTGGTAACTGGCATGGCCCAGATAGCGTTCAATATCGTCGTTGTCGTCTGTGCTGCCCTCTGGCAAGCGTATCCAGGGTCTAACCATGAACAGCCAGCGGTTGTAAGTGTAAGTTCCCATGCCAACAATGCGGTTCCAGCTGCGCGAGCGCGGTTCGGCCTGACCGTTTGACTGGTGGTTAATGCCCAGGTGCAACGTATTCAGGCGGCCTGGCCCAATGTTCCAGTCGGGATGGTAGCGCAGGAATAGTTCAGGCTCGTAGTTTGTTTCACGAAACGGCGCGGACTCATCCTGATTGTAAAGCTGCCAGAAAGACTTCTGGGTGTAGCCGAACCAAAGTGTCGTGCGTTTATCCATAAAGCCGGTGAGCAGCGGAACTTTGAAGCTGATCTGGTACTTGGCTTCTTCCTGCTTTAGTCCGTAGTCGTAGCCGGTCACGCCCAGGCGCGGGCTTGTGGGCATCTGGTTGGGGTGGTCAGACCAGGTGATTGGCAAAATATAGTTGGGGCGGTGGCGAATAAAGCTGCCAGAGAATGAAAACAGAGCTTCTTCCGCTTCTATATAGCGGTCCAGAATCGACGACATGACAGCGGTTTCGTCGTCGGCGCCGGGGTTATCCAGTGCCTCTTCCATCTCCCGTTTGCCAGGCGGCAGTGCCTCGGTGGCGATTTCTACCCGCTGCTGTTGCTCGGTACCCGCGTTGTCTTGTGCTTGTTCGGGCTGGTAGACCTCATCGAAACAGGCCAGGCGCTGCAAACCATCGCGAATCAGTGCGCAGTCCTGGGCGGAAAGTGGCTGACCAGCCTTGGGCTCAGCGCCGGTTTGGGCGCTGGTCGCAGGCGCCCAGGCCAAGGTGCACAATGCGGCGGATAGTGCCGTTGCCAACACGTGGCGGCGCTGCCGGATAATTGTTAACGCAGGTGTGAATAGCATGTTGGTAGTGTCTCTGTGACCTTTAACGGAAGAAAAACGGCGTGCAAATGGTGGCGTTTTACTGGGCGTTCAGGCTGATCCAGGTATTTGCTACGCCGTATAACCACACACTGGACATCGTCAATGCCAGCAATGCGAAAATCAGTTTATGGCGATTTTGACGCTCTGCGCCTGCGGTAACCACCCAACGCAGGTACATCAGGCCAATAAAGCTGGTAAAAACCAGCAGGCTGGCCATAGCGGGTATCAGCAGCCAGGCGGGCGCCAGAACTTCGCCCGGCGGCGTACTGTAACCAAACCAAGTCATAGAGCCCAGTAGTATAGCTAGCGCGATAAACTCTATAATTAAGAGCGGCTTGCGCAATCGATGGGAAGAGTGACTGGGTTCTGTCATGGTGAATTCCTGAGCGATAAACGGGCCTAGAACGTATGGTAACCATAACGGCGCGACAGGTCTTGTGATTTACCAAATACCAACAAGCGGTGCTGAAATTGCTGTATCAGTCTGCGTGTTGGTTTTTTTGCCGACGCACAGCCGCTATAATGCGGCAACTTATTATTATAACGCTTGAATGCGAGGTGCATTGTGAAGATGAAGAGAATTCTGGCCGCTGTTCTGCTTGGTTTTGGTCTGACAGCCGGCGCCGCTATGGCAAATGTTGATGACGAAATTCTGTCCCGTATCCAGCCGGTAGGCAGTCTCTGCTTGCAGGGTGAAGACTGTGGCGCAGCGGCAGCTCCAACGGTCGCAGCCAGTGCTGGCCCTCGCTCTGGCTCGGAAGTTTATGGTGCGGTGTGCATGGCATGTCACACCACGGGAGCGGCTGGTGCGCCGGTTATTGGTAACGCCAGTGCCTGGGCGCCGCGTGTCGAGCAAGGCATAGACACGCTGATCTCCCACGCAATTAATGGGTACAACGCCATGCCAGCCAAAGGTGGCTGTGCTAGCTGCCCGGATGAAGAGATTGCTGCGGCCGTTGAGCACCTGGTGGCTCAAAGCAAGTAACACTGCGTAAAACCGGGCGGTTCGCTAATGCGGACTGCCCGGTGTCAGGCGCCCAGGTCCCCCAGCAGGGCGCTAAGCGTCGCTTTTCCCTTCTTTTGGTTCACTTCGACATCTGCTTCCCCTAAACCCAGCCAGCGCACATCATCTTCCGGCAGTTCGTCCAGGAAGCGGCTCGGAATGGTTTCTAATTTTTCGCCGTATTGTCGGCGAGACGCGGCATAGGTTAGGGTCAGTGTTTCCCGTGCCCGGGTAATACCCACGTACATCAGCCGCCGTTCTTCCTCGATGTTTTCTTCTTCAATGCTCATCCGGTGCGGCAGAATCTCTTCTTCCAGCCCGATGATGAACACGTGGGGAAATTCCAGGCCTTTGGAGGCGTGCAGGGTCAGCAGTTGCACTTTGTCGCTGTCGTCTTCTTCCTCGCGCTGCTCCATCATGTCCCGCAGGATCAGCTTGGTAATGGCGTCTTCCACGCCAATTTCGTCCGCGGTGCCTTTGCCATCGTCAAGCATGCGCTGGATGGAATCCACCAGATACCAGATATTCTCCATGCGCCGCTGCGCCTGCTTGGGCGAGCCAGAATGCTGGTGCAGCCATTCCTCATACTCTATATCCGTAAACAGTTGCTTGATTACCTGCACAGGGTCATCGTTGTGTAGCCTCTCACAGGTAGCGTCTGCCCAGTGGGCGAAGCGCCGCAGGCGCTCCAGGCCCTTGTCGGTCACGTGGCTTTGCGCGCCCATATCGCCCAGCGCTTTGAACAGGCTGACGTTGCGAGCGCGGGCGTAGTGGCTTAATTGCTCGAGTGTGCGTGGGCCAATCTCACGGCGGGGCACGTTAACCACCCGTAAAAACGCGGCGTCGTCAGTGGGATTGATCAGCAAGCGCAAATACGCCATGGCGTCTTTGATTTCACTTTTGGCAAAAAACGACTGGCCGCCGGAGATGCGATAGGGAATTTGGTAGGCCTGTAGCTTCACTTCCAGCAGTCGGGCCTGATGGTTACCCCGGTAAAGCACCGCAAAATCTTTGAATCCCAAGCCCTGCTTCAGCTTCTGATCCAGTATTTCGGTGGCTACACGCTCGGTTTCTGCTTCTTCATTTCGGCAACGGATAATGCGGATTTCTTCACCAATGGCGTGATCGCTCCACAGCACTTTTTCAAAGGCGTGTGGGTTGTTGGCAATCACAGTGTTGGCGGCACGCAGTATGCGGCTTGTTGAGCGGTAATTCTGCTCCAGCTTAACCACTTTCAGGCTGGGGAAATCCTGTTCCAGCTGTGCCAGGTTTTCCGGCCGCGCTCCGCGCCAGGCGTAAATCGACTGGTCATCATCACCTACTACGGTAAAAGCGGCGCGCCCTGCCACCAAGAGCTTCACAAGCTCGTACTGGCACACATTGGTGTCTTGGTACTCATCCACCAGCATGTAACGAATTTTACGCTGCCATTTCGCCAGCACGTCCGGGTGCTGGCGAAACAGCATCACCGGCAGCAGAATCAAGTCATCGAAGTCAACGGCGTTGTACGCTTTCAGGTACTCGTTGTAGTATCCATAAATGATGGCGATTCTCTGTTCACGCTCGTCTGCAGCCTTGCTTACTGCTTCGGCAGGCGTACGCATGGCGTTTTTCCAAGAAGAGATGGTCATCTGTACCGGGTTTAGTTCATCACCAGCGTCGGTGCTGCCATGGGTTAGCATTAAATCCTGCAGCAGGGCTTTCGCGTCTTCGGCATCAAAAATGGAAAATCCGGGGTGATAGCCCAGGTGGTCATGTTCCTCGCGGATTATGTTCAGGCCCAGGTTATGAAAGGTGGACACGGTTAATCCACGGGTTAGCTTTCGATCGATGATGCGGCCAACACGCTCTTTCATCTCTCGTGCGGCTTTGTTGGTGAAGGTCACGGCCGCAATGTGCCGGCCAGGAATACCCAGTTGTTCAATTAGAAACGCAATTTTGCGGGTAATTACGCTGGTTTTGCCGCTGCCGGCTCCCGCTAGTACCAGCATGGGGCCATCGGCATAGCGCACGGCTTCGCGTTGTCTGGGATTGAGTTTTGTCACGGCGTCACAGCAGCCTGGTTGCAAAGTGCATTAATATCATGCCTATTCTACAGCACGTGGGCAATCGGCACCTTACCGAAAAGTCGGCTATTGTTAATGAATTGTATGGTTTGAATTACTGCGCATTGGTGCAGAAAATCTTACAAACTCATGGATTCGCAGATGGTATCGCCTTTAGGTTTTTTTGATCAGCCTGGTATCCGCCTGTTGGTGCTGACTCCGGATTATCGCGATTTCCTATGGTTAAACAGCTGGGCAGCGGCCAGCGATGACCTGGCCATGAGTGCGGCCTGGTGTGCAGACACCGAAAGTTTCGAGCGTGCTATGGCCAAGAAGCCGTTTGACGTGCTGTTGTGGGACTGCCAACTGCACAACGGTGACATGAATGCCTGGTTAGCCCATCTTGTTCAGGCCTGCGGCAATAAGCCCGTAGTTGTTATGGGCGCTGACCTGCCGGCAAACCGGAGTGCCACTATGACTGCGGCGGGAGCCGCAGATTATTTATGCCGCCAACAGTTGGACGGCTGGCAATACCAGCCTGGCCCATAGCCTTGATATGAGCGTAGTAGCAGAGGGCGTGGAAACCTACGCGCAGATGGAGTTTTTACGGCAACTGAATTGCGATCACGTACAGGGTTACTATTTTGCCCGGCCGATGCCTTGGGGCCAACTGGTGCAGTTCCTCCGTAATCAGAGGCAGTCTGCTTGCCTGTAATCCTGTGCCGCTGTACCTTTGCCACTTTGTTTGTCAGCGAACGTGATTAGCAGAGGTAGCATGAACAGTATTTCCCGACGCATTGCGAATGAGCTTGGTGTACGTGAAGAGCAGGTTAACGCCACCGTTGAACTGTTAAACGGCGGTGCGACTGTGCCCTTTATTGCCCGCTATCGCAAAGAGCTGACCGGCGCGCTTGACGACATCCAGTTGCGAGCCCTGGAAGAGCGCTTGCGCTATTTGCGCGAACTGGAAGACCGCCGCGCCACCATCCTTGCCAGTATTGACGAGCAGGGCAAATTGACCGATGTGCTGAAATCCAGCATTAATGGGGCAGACACCAAAAATCGTCTGGAAGATTTTTACCTGCCTTACAAGCCCAAGCGCCGTACCAAAGCCCAGATTGCCCGTGAGGCCGGCCTTGAACCACTGGCCAATAGCCTTTATAACGACCCAACACAAGCGCCAGAGGCTCTGGCAGAGCAGTTCGTTAACGCCGATGTGGCTGACAGCAAGGCGGCCTTGGAAGGCGCCCGTGCCATCCTGATGGAGCGTTTCGCAGAAGACGCCGAACTTCTGGGCCAGTTGCGCGGTTTCATCTGGCAGCAAGGCCAGCTGAAAGTCACCGTTATTGCCGGCAAAGAGGCTGAAGGCGCCAAGTTCCGTGATTACTTTGATCACAGCGAAGCGTTAAAAAAAGTGCCGTCACACCGCGCTTTGGCTATTCTACGTGGCCGCAACGAGGGTATTCTGAGCTACACCATTGCCGTTGGAGAAAACAGCGATGATCGTCGCCAGCCGCACCCGGCGGAATCTTACATTGCCGCCCACTGGAATGTCCGCGACCAGGGCTGGGCGGCCGACAAGTGGCTGGCCGAAGTGGTGCGCTGGACCTGGCGGGTAAAGTTGTCTGGCCAGCTCGAAACCGATCTGATTGGCCAGGTCCGAGAGGCCGCTGAAACCGAGGCTATCCAGGTATTTGCTGATAACCTCAAAGATTTGTTGTTGCTGGCTCCGGCCGGGCCCCGGGCCACTCTGGGCCTGGACCCAGGCCTGCGTACTGGCGTGAAAGTGGCCGTAATTGACGGCATAGGGCAGGTGGTAGACCACGGGGCTATATTTCCCCACGCCCCACGAAACCAGTGGGAAGCGTCGATAGAGCAATTGCGCAAATGGTGTCGCCAGTACAACATCGAACTGGTGGCTATTGGTAATGGCACTGCCTCGCGGGAAACCGATAAACTGGTGGCCGATCTGTGCAAGCGCTACCCGGAACTGAAATTGGCGCGCATTGTGGTCAGCGAATCGGGTGCGTCTATTTATTCAGCATCGGAATTCGCCTCGCGGGAATTGCCGGACCTGGATGTCACCATTCGCGGCGCGGTATCCATTGCCCGGCGCTTGCAGGACCCGTTGGCGGAACTGGTTAAAATTGAGCCAAAATCTATTGGTGTGGGCCAATATCAGCACGATGTATCGCAGGTACAGCTATCGCGCAGTCTGTATGCAGTGGTAGAAGACTGTGTAAACGGCGTAGGAGTCGATCTGAACACCGCGTCGGTGCCGCTGTTAACCCGTGTGTCTGGGTTAAACCCAACCATTGCCCAGAACATCGTGGATTATCGCAGCCAGAACGGTCAATTCCGTAACCGCAAGCAGCTGATGAAAGTGCCGCGTCTGGGCGCTCGCAGCTTCGAACAGGCGGCGGGCTTTTTGCGCATCAGCGATGGGGATAATCCGTTAGATCGGTCTTCGGTGCACCCGGAAGCTTATCGCGTGGTGGAAACCATCGCCGCTAAAAATCACCGGGATATGAACAACCTGGTGGGTGATGTAGCATTTTTGCGCAGCCTGAACCCGCAGGATTATGTGACCGAGCAGTTTGGCTTGCCTACGGTTAAAGACATCTTCGCCGAGTTGGAAAAGCCGGGGCGGGACCCGCGGCCGGAATTCCGCTTCGCCAGCTTTGAAGAAGGCGTAGAAACCTTGAAAGATCTGGAGCCGGGAATGGTGCTGGAGGGGTCGGTCACCAACGTCACCAATTTTGGCGCCTTCGTGGATATTGGCGTGCACCAGGACGGCTTGGTTCATATATCGGCGTTGGCAGACCGTTTTATAAAAGACCCACGGGAAGTGGTGAAAGCGGGCGATATCGTAAAAGTGAAGGTGATGGAGGTGGATATTCCGCGTAAGCGCATCGCTTTGACCATGCGCATGGGTGATCAGCCTGGCCAGCAGCCGGCTGAACGGCCCCGTGGTGACAAAACCTCAAGCCCAAATCGCAACAATGCGGCTGGCGCGCGTGAACCGGCGCCGGCTGCAAATCAGAATCCGGGTCAGGGTCAAGGTCAAGGCGCCATGGCAGGAGCTCTGGCTCAGGCCATGGCGTCGGCCAACAAGCGCGACCGTTAATTTACTTGGCAACTTTACTTGGCAACCATAGCGGTTGCAGCAGGAGTTTTTCATGGCTCAATCACGCCATCACATATTTGAGCAGTTTGCCGCCAGCGAGTGGCAGGGCTTTCGTAAAGGTGTTGAAAAAGAAGGTCTGCGTGCCGATGCCAGCGGCTTCATCGCACAAACCCCGCACCCGCACGCTCTGGGCTCGGCGTTAACCCACCCCCGCATTACCACCGATTATTCGGAATCTCTTCTGGAACTGATTACGCCGGTGTATAACACCACCGCCGGCATGCTCGAAGCGCTGGGCCACGCCCATCAATTTGTACAGCAGAACTTGGGCGACGAAGTATTCTGGGCCGCCAGTATGCCCTGTGGCCTGGATGGCGACAGCAGTATTCCCATCGCCAATTACGGCAGCTCCAATGTGGGTAAAATGAAACACGTGTATCGCCAGGGCTTGGCGGTGCGCTACGGGCGAATGATGCAAAGTATCGCCGGCACTCATTACAACGTGTCGTTACCCGAAGGGTTTTGGCAGCAGTGGCAGCAGGCTGTGGGCGGCAGCGAGCTGAGCCTGCAAGATTTCAAATCCGAGCAGTACTTCTGGTTGATTCGTAATTTTCGCCGCCGTAGCTGGCTGTTAATGCTGCTGTTTGGCGCTTCACCGGCGCTGGATCAGAGTTTTGTTGCCAACGTCAGGCACAACCTCAGCAGTTTTAATGCAAATACTTTTTATGGTGAGCAGGCCAGCTCGTTGCGGATGGGCGATTTGGGTTACCACAACAATGCCCAGGCATCTCTGAACATCTGTTTTAACGAGCTGAAAACCTATACCCGGACTCTGGAGCGAGCCATTCACACGCCCTGGCCGCCCTACGAAAAACTGGGCATAAACCGCGACGGTGAATACATTCAGCTCAATACCAACGTGTTGCAGATTGAAAACGAGTATTACAGTGCCTTACGGCCGAAGCGCACCGCCGCCAGTGGCGAAAAACCCATCCACGCGTTGATGAGCCGCGGAGTGGAGTACATCGAGGTGCGTTGTTTGGATCTGGACCCGTTTGCAGCCGTGGGTATTACCGCGCCGCAAGTGGATTTTCTCGACCTGTTCTTGTTGGATTGCCTGTTACAGGACAGCCCGTGGATTGGTGACGACGAGTGTGCCCGGCTGGATAACAATTTCAAGGATGTTGTCGCGCGCGGGCGCGGGCGCGACTTGGCGCTGCAAGTGGGCAATCGCAGTGTTAACGCTGGAGAGACGGCGCTTGAACTTCTGGACTCGCTGCAGCCACTGGCGGAACAGCTCGACGGTTGGAATGGCGACGCCACCTATGTGCGGGCTCTGGCGGAGCAGCGGCACAAGCTGGAAGGCAGTTGGTTTTTGCCATCGCAGCAGGTCCTGGATGCAATGACCAGCAGTGGCCTAGGTCACCGGGACTGGACGCTGGAAATGTCTCACCAGCACAAGCACAGCTTGCTCGCGCAGCCGCTGCCAGACGCTGTGCAGCAACAATATAAAGGGTTTAGCCTTGAGTCCTTGCAACAGCAGCAACAGATTGAAGCCGCGGATACGCTAAGCTTTGCCGATTACCTGCGCCAGTATCAGCAAAGCTGAACATCGGAGTATGGGTTACTTCTGCACGACAAACTCGGTAAACAGCACACCGCTGACAACTTCGCCGGTGTGCTGGTTTTCCAGTACCTGATTAACGCGGGCAGTGGCTTCTGTTGCCAGTGTCTGCTGAGTGTCTGGCCGGGTAAGGGCATCAACATCGCTTTGTTCGCCAAACAGCAGCACCAGCTCATGGCGTATGCGTGGCATGTGTGCTTCTACGGCGGGGCGAGTGGTGCTGGCGTCGGCGCGCAAGCTAACACTGGCTTTCAGATAGGAAAGCTTGCCGCCTGGTGGCCCTATGTGGGTCACAAACGCGGGCTCCAACGATATATAATCGGTAATGGTCAGTTCTGCTGGTTCTGCTGGTTCAGCCGATTCGTCGGGCTCTTCACTGTAGGCGAGAGCTGCGAGCGACATCGTAAACAGGGCGATGAAGATTTTTGGCAACATTTTTGGCGTCATTTTTGTCAATGCAGTCATAATCCTGATAATTACAGTAGTTGAACAACGAATATCACAATAACAGGCTGGCAGCCTGGATGCAGTCCCATTCCTATTTTCGAGGTGATCTTTTGACCAGCAGAATTATGTTTGCTGTTATTTTTCTGGTGTGTGCCGCACTGCTTGCGGTGGCATTTTATATGGAACATGTGATGGGGCTGGAGCCTTGTCCTTTGTGCTGGTTGCAGCGGTTTGCCTTCATGGCAGCCGGGCTGGTCAGCCTGTTGGCGTGGCTGCACGGCCCGGGGCCGATTGCCGCACGGGTATACGGTCTGTTTTTGGCGCTGGCTGCAGGTACCGGATTGGGCTTGGCCAGTCGCCAGCTCTGGCTGCAAAGCTTGCCTGCGGACCAGGTCCCGGCTTGCGGCCCATCGGTGGATTACATGCTGGATGTGTTGCCGTGGCTGGACGTGCTGGCAACCGCGGTTCGCGGGACCGGTGACTGTGCGACGGTGGTCTGGCGCTTTCTGGGACTGAGCATTCCGGGTTGGAGTGCGCTATTTTTCGTTTGTGTGGCGTTGATCGGTCTTTATCTGTGTTTGCGCCCCGCGTCTAAGCGGTCCTGGTAAGGCCGCAGTCACAAACGGTTGCGGCGGGTTACCGCCATAGGGTAACTTGCATTGACGTATGTTGAAGTTCAGCAGACATTAGCCAGATAGAACACCCAGTGGAGTACAGCCGTTATGTTGGATCATTGTCGAAATGCCCGTGAGCGGTGGGGTGGGGTCAGTGATCTGATCGACCGTTGGCTTAAGGAGCGTCAGGATGTACTGGTGCGCTACTGTGAGCTGTCTGCCGAAAACGACTATTCCCAGACCGAAAGCCTGAGACCCAAACTGGTTCTGCTGTGCGAAATGTTGATGGATTACGTTTCCGCCGGGCACTTTGAAATCTACGAGCAATTGGTGCGTGAGGCGCGGGAATTTAACGACGATGAGGGCCTGGAATTGGCCGCGAAAGTGTATCCGCGTATTACCGAAACCACCCAAGTGATTCTTGATTTTAATGACAAGGTAGATGGCCGCGAACTTTCCGAGTCGGAAATGCAGGCGCTGTTTACGGAGTTATCGCGAGTGGGTGAAACCTTGGCCAGCCGTTATGAGTTGGAAGACCTTCTGATTGCTCACTTACACACCGCTAACGCAGACAAAGCAGAGCCCGCCTGAGAGGTTTGTGGGTAAGCCTGGGTGGCGAGCTCTTGTAGAGCCGTCGCCCAGGTACCAACTACAATATACAGCTACTGGGCGCTGTCCGGGTTAATCGCCAACAGTTCCACATCAAAAACCAATGTTTCATTGGGGCCAATCGCACGATTGCCGCCCGGGCCATACGCCAGGTCTGACGGAATATAGAGTTTGTAACGCGCGCCTTCGTTCATCAGTTGCAGGCCTTCTGTCCAGCCGGGAATAACCTGGTCCAGGCGGAATGAAACCGGTTCACCGCGCTCGCGGGAGCTGTCAAACACCTCGCCACTCAGCAGTTCGCCCGTGTAATGGACTCTTACCGTGTCGCCGGTGCCGGGTTGCGGGCCATTGCCGGCTTCAAGCACTTCGTACTGCAAGCCGGAATCCGTGGTTGTTACGCCTTCGCGCTCGGCATTTTTAGCCAGAAAGGCGTTTCCCGCATCCACATTTTTCTGTGTCATTTCTTCAATCTGTTTGGCTTGATCTTCCTGCAGCTGCTGTTGGTAAGACATCAGCGCTTGCTGGATTTCTTCCTGAGTCATCCGGCGTTGTGCCTGGTCGCCGTTGTTGCCGTGCTGGATGCCCTGCAGAAACTGCTCCATCTGCAGGTCTGGCAGGTCGTTACCCATACGCTCACCCATAACCAGGCCCATGCCGTAGCTGACCTTTTCGCTGTTGGATTCTAACGCGGGGTCTTTCGGTGCTTCCTGAGCGGAAGAGCAGCCTGCAATAAGGCCGGCAATCGTCAGTGCAAACAGCGTTTTCTTCATGAATCCATCCTTCATATTAGTTAATGAGTCGCAACGTCGGGGCTTGGCCGGCGCTGGCTGACTGAGGGTATTCGATATAATGCTGGCGAAAAGGTACCTATAACACCGGCTTTACGCCACTGAACATCTGTTAATGGCCCGGTAGCCACTCACTTAACTGTCTGAAGCACCTACTAACTTCCTGAAGCGCCTACGCCCATGTTGAATGGCGCGCTATACGGCGCCTGCCAGTCGACTTTAGACTCTGCGCTACCAGCCGTGCCACGGGGAGGGTTCGGCCGTTCTATGGCCAAGGTGTTCCAGGGCCCCTTGGGCGGTGGCTGGTCAGCATAATGCCAGTTGCCATTGGTATCTTTCCACTTGAAAATGATGTCGGGTGAATCTATCACCACTGACTCTGGTACCAGAGTTTCGAAGGCGGGAATTTCTGCCGGTTTTGTTTCTTTAGCCAACGGTTGTGTCACTTGCTCGGGCGTTCCTAAACCAAACACGATCAGTAATAACAATACGCCCAAGGCAGGAAAAGCTAGCCGTACCAGCCATTTAATCATCATGTTGATTGCGCTCCGGGGGGCGCGAAAAAGTCAAAGCAGACGCCAGTTGATGAATATCCGAGGCAGCTGCTCGTGCGCTGTCTGCACAAGGCGCCGCTGCTGTCAGGTTGCCGATGATCAAAATGTTGCGATCTTGCATTGCCGGTTCTTCTATTTCAGTGTTCAGTGTTTGCCACGCCAGAGCGAGTTC
The DNA here is from genome assembly GCF_023311895.1 of Marinobacter sp. M3C. Taxonomy (GTDB): domain Bacteria; phylum Pseudomonadota; class Gammaproteobacteria; order Pseudomonadales; family Oleiphilaceae; genus Marinobacter. The sequence goes on along the minus strand of NZ_CP092284.1, from coordinate 2,104,627 downwards.
GACACGCTCTGCTTCAAGTTCCAGGCGAGCCACGTCTACGCGCAGGTCATAACAACTTTCCGACTCTTTCGGCAGCGCCCTTTTTACGTCACGCAGTGCCACGGTTACACGGTTGCGCCACTCTGTTACCGTAACAGCTTCTAGCCCGGTGTAAGTTCTGCGCTGATTCGCCAGCCAGGCAGCACATAGAATGCGGGTCACACTCCAGCCTTGTTGTTGCAATAACAGACAGGCAGACGCTACGCCCGGTTTTTGCCAGCATGATAAGGCAAAAGACCAAAGCTCTGTGTCAGTCTGCAAATCTGCCGGCAGTGTCAGGCTGGCCGCGGTTTGCGGTATGATCGCGATATCGTCCGGTGCAGTGTCCAAGGCTTCCCTGAAATTATTAAAGTGCCAGAATTAAAACATGTTAACAATTAGTGATCTTAGTTTACAACGAGGTGGTGCGTGGTTGCTAGAAGGCGTCAGCCTGACCGTGCAACCGGGCCAGCGCATGGCCATTGTGGGTGCCAATGGTGCCGGAAAGTCCAGTCTGTTTCAGCTTATATTGGGTGATTTGGCGCCAGAGCAGGGCCATTTTTCTCTGCCCGGAGGTTGTCGCATTGCTCACATGGCTCAGGAAGTGGAAGCGACCGGGCGTAGCGCTCGAGACTTTGTATTGGATGGCGATTTCGACTTGCGTCGCTTGGAACACGAACTGGCACGAGCGGAAGCTGCGCAAGACGACCTGGCCCAAGCCCGTGTCCATGGCGAGCTAGACCTGCACGAGGCGTGGTCTGCATCGCGCCGAGCCGAGTCGCTGCTACGCGGGCTGGGCTTCGGTGATGGCGATGCTGATCACCCGGTTTCGAGTTTTTCGGGGGGCTGGCGGATTCGTCTGAATCTGGCTCAGGCGCTGATGCGCCCGTCCGACTTGATGCTGCTGGACGAGCCGACCAACCACCTGGATCTGGACGCCTGTCTTTGGTTGGAAAACTGGCTGAGGCGCTACTCCGGAACCCTGCTGTTTATCTCCCACGACCGGGATTTTATGGATCGAGTCGCGACACATGTCGTGCATTTTGATCGGCGCGATCTAGCGCTGTATAGCGGTAATTACTCAGCTTTTGAAGTCCAGCGCAGTGAACGGCTGGCTCAGCAGCAGGCCGGATTTGAGCGTCAGCAAGCTCGCATTGCTGAAATTCAGCGCTTTATTGACCGATTCAAGGCTCAAGCCACTAAGGCTCGCCAGGCTCAAAGCCGGGTAAAATCTTTGGAGCGCATGGAGAAAATTGCGCCTGCACACATTGATTCACCGTTCAACTTCCAATTTCCGTTGGCCGAAAAGGTGTCAAACCCGCTGCTGAGTATTCGCCAGGGCCAGGCTGGTCACGGCGACGTGACTATTTTGCGCAACCTGAACCTGAGCCTGTTACCGGGCAGCCGCATTGGTCTGCTTGGCCCTAATGGTGCGGGTAAATCTACCCTTATGGACAGTCTGCGGGGTGAGGCCACGCTGATTAACGGTGAGCGCACTTGCGGCGAGCATCTGGCCATTGGCTATTTTGCCCAGCATCAGCTCGAATCCCTGGATCTGGACGCCAGCCCCTTTTTGCATCTGCAGCGCTTGAGCCCGCGGGCGTCGGATCAGAGTATTCGCAATTTTCTCGGCGGTTTTGACTTTCATGGTAACGCGGCCCTGTCACCGATACGTTCCTTTTCCGGCGGCGAAAAAGCTCGGGTGGCGCTGGCGGTGATCGCCTGGCAGCGGCCCAATCTTCTGCTTTTGGATGAGCCTACCAACCACCTTGATCTGGAAATGCGCCAAGCGCTGACCATGGCGCTGCAAAACTTTGATGGTGCCATTGTGGTGGTGTCGCATGATCGCCACTTGCTGCGCAACACCGTTGACGAGTTCTGGCTGGTGAACGATGGTCGTGTCGTTGAGTACGAGGGTGATCTTGAGGATTACGAGCGCTGGTTGGCTGATCGCCGCAAAGACGATACCGAGGCGCCTAAGCGACAGTCTGCCGCTGCAGAGGGTGGTCAAGACGCGGCCGTCAATGGTGAAAGTGCCGATGATCGCAAGGCCCGCAAGCGTGCCGAGGCGGCTGTGCGCCAGAAAATCAGTCCGTTCCGCAAACAACAGGCCACACTGGAAAAACAGATGGACAGCATGCAGGCTGCGCTGGCGGAGATGGACGCCGAGTTGACCAATCCGACGCTGTACGGTGACAGCGGCAAACAGCAGTTGAAAACGCTGTTGGGGCGGCAGGCGGAGGCACGCCAAAAAATGGCAGTGGTAGAATCCCAGTGGTTAGACGTCAGTGAAACGGTCGAAGTTCTGGAAGCGGAGCTGGAAAGTTAAGGTTGCTTTACCGCTTTGCAGCAGAAACCGGCGCTTGCGGCGCCAGTTTCTTATTCAGTGCTTTTTATTCAGTGCTTTTTATTCAGTAACAATGTCCAGACTAAATTCCTGGCGTAGCAGATAGTCCCGTTCATTTTCCAGGTCTGCCAAGGTGAGTGGGCGCTGTTCCAACCAGCCTTCGGGGAAGCGAATGCTGAGCTTGTTCGCAGACGCTTCCAGCGTCAGCTCTGGTGGTTCTTCCAGATTGCGGGCGTGCTGCAGCAACACGCCCAGGCGCACCAGTATGCATAGATAGCGCAAGCGCGGGATGTCTTCCGCTAAGGCTCCAGCCCAAATGGCTGCGGTAAACTTTCGCCGGTGCCCGCGCACCAAGGCCGCCAGATCCCACTGGAACTGTTGGGTAAAACCGGGCAAGTCTGAATATTGTAAAAGATAAGCGCCGTGCTTGTGGTACTGGCTGTGTGAGATGGTCAAGCCGATTTCATGCAGCTTGCAGGCCCAGCGCAAGGTGTCTTCGTCGCTGAAGCTGTTCACCTTCCAGGTTTCCGCAACCTGCGCCCAGGCAGCCACCGCGCTGGCTTCTACGGCGGCGCCGTGCAGCTGATCAACGTGGTAGCGTTCTTGCAGTGCAGAAATGGTTCGCTCCCGCACGTCTTCATGGCGTATTCGCCCAATAATTCCGTACAATAGACCTTCGCGCAGCGCGCCATCGGCAAAGCTCATAGTTTCAATGCCCAGTGATTGAAACGCGCCCATTAGAATAGCGAAACCACCAGGAAAAATATTTTGCCGGTCTGGGCGTACACCCAATTCGCCTAACCGCTCAACATGGCCCATGCTGACCAGCCGTTTACGCAGTTCCTGCATGGCTTCCAGGGTGATGGTGCCGTCGGTGATCTTGAGCGTGGTCAGAACCTGGCCAATGGCTTTTACCGACCCTGAAGAGCCCACAACGCTTTGCCAGCCCATCGCCCGATACTGGCGGCGAATACTCTGCAACTCTTGCTCGGCGTGGGTGATGGCATTGTCTAAACTGCGACGGTTGATTTTTCCGTCCTGGAAGTAGCGATTACTAAACGACACGCAGCCCATGTGCATGCTTTCCAGGGCTTCCGGCTCAAAGCGCTGACCAATCACAAATTCGGTGCTGCCACCGCCTATGTCAATTACCAACCGGCGGCCTGTGTCGTCAGAAAGGGTGTGGGAAACGCCCAGATAAATCAGTCGCGCTTCCTCGCGCCCGGCAATCACTTCTACCGGATAGCCCAGCACTTCCTCGGCGCGACTGAGAAACTCGTTGGCGTTGCGAGCAATGCGCAGGGCGTTAGTGCCAACAATTTGCACGGCTTCCGGCGGCATGCCCTGCAGGCGCTGGGCAAAGCGGCTCAGGCAGGCCAGAGCCCGCTCCTGAACTTCGTCGGTCAGGCGGTTCTGGGCGTCAAGCCCGGCACCGAGCTGAACTTTTTCGCCCATTTTTTCCATGGTGCGAATTTCGCCGTGCACCAGGCGCGCAACCACCATGTGAAAGCTGTTTGAGCCCATATCGATAGCGGCCAGCATATCAGGAGGCGCGGAAACGTTTTCGGCGTTGGGTTCTGCCGTCACGGGGTTAGGAATCCTTGTGGGATGAACGTAGGGCGTACTATAGCGATAACCCAAGGGCCTGTCAGCCAGCCTGACTGACTGTGGTTTAATGAGCAGGGAATTCCCCTCCTGTCAGCGAAGGCTTCACAACAGACGGAGCAATGGCGTAAAGTATTGGCCATTGAAAGCATGGTCCACGAAGAGAGCGTGAGTTATCGTACGGTTTTCAAAATGACAGCGATAGTCAATACAGCTAACTGCATCTGTTACCGGGCAGATGCCAGAAACAGGAAATGAGAATGAGCGCAAATATTGTTAACGTAACCGATGCTTCCTTTGAACAGGACGTACTGCAGTCTGATGTGCCGGTACTGGTGGATTACTGGGCTGAGTGGTGTGGCCCGTGTAAAATGATCGCGCCGGTGCTGGAGGAAATTGCCGAGGAATACGCCGGCAAGCTGAAAGTCTGCAAGCTCAACATTGACGAGAACGAGCAAACGCCACCTAAGTTCAACATTCGTGGTATTCCTACGTTGATGCTGTTCAAAAATGGCAATGTGGACGCGACCAAAGTGGGTGCTTTGTCTAAGTCCCAGCTGGCAGCGTTTCTGGACAGCAATCTCTGATTGCATAGCCCGACTGAAAAGCCCGACTGAAAAGCCAGGTTGAAAAACCGCCCCGGAGCGCTGCTCTAGGGCGGTTTTTTTATGGTGCCAGCCTCGTCCCTGACGCCTGTAATAACAGTAGCGGAAATGCTGATTACGGTAATAATGCGGAAACCGGCGACAATGAACGCGACGGCAACAGGCAAAACGGCCATAAGAGAGCGTGATGAACACTGACACCAGCAGTTCCCAAGCCCCGTTGCCGGTTATTGGCCTGCTGCTGGCAGGAGGCGCGGGCACGCGTATGGATGGCAAAGACAAAGGCATGTTGCACTGGCGCGGCAGGCCTATGGCAGCATGGGTTGCAGAAGCTTTACGAGCCGCAACCGGCTCGGCGCTGATCAGCGCCAACCGTTCCCTCGAGGAATACAGCCGCTTGGGGGACGTGTTTACTGACGCTCCTGAGTTTGCCGGACAAGGGCCACTGGCGGGCCTGTTAGCAGGTTTGCAGGAGGCCGATTCCCGCGGATACGAGGCGGTTCTGGTGTGCCCTTGCGACACGCCGGGCGTTACCCCGGCGCTGCTGCGGCAGCTGTTACAGGCCTGGCGCAGCGCTCCCGGTCGGCCGGTGATAGCCCGGTGCGACGGGCGCGATCATCCGTTACACGGGGTTTATCCGGTGGCTATGGCGGCTGCGCTTAAGCAGCAGCTGTGTAACGATAACCGTCGGGTTATGATGTTTGCCCACAGCCAGCAGGCTCAATCGGTAGATTGTTCTGGGTTATCTGAGCTGTTCACCAACCGCAATCGGCCGCAAGACCTAGAGAATTGACGGTTCTGCTACCAACCTTCTGTGCGCGCAACGTCTGATGCTTTCTGCTCGACCCAATGCTCACCTGTGTCGGTCAGCTCTTTCTTCCAGAACGGCGCCGATGTTTTTAGCGCGTCCATAATAAACTCGCAGGCGGCAAAGGCATCGCCCCGGTGGGCACTGCATACGCCTACAAATACAATCTGTGACTTTAGAGGCAAGTGGCCTATGCGATGTATCACTCGTGCTTTGCGCACATCCCAGCGCTGGCCAGCCTGTGTAATTAAATCGCTAATGATCTGTTCAGTCATGCCTGGGTAGTGTTCCAGAAACAGCCCGGTTACGCCTTGGCGATCACCGCTGTCGCGCACCAGCCCGGTGAATGTAGCAATGGCGCCTGTGCCCACGCCGCTGTCGCGCAGTTGCGCGTACTCTTGTGCTGCATCAAAATCCGCGTTTTGGATACTGACGCTGGACACAGCCTGTGAACCGGCAGAAGACTTTTGTGGCATTCGCTAACCTCCTGTCACTGGTGGGAAAAACGCTACTTCATCACCTGGCTTAACGGGCGATTGCGGTTTTGCCATGGCCTGGTTAATGGCGATCATCACCGGTTGGCCGGTGTTCAGCTGAGCCCAGGGCCCACCGCGGTTGGCCAAGGTAGCCAGCAAGTCTGCGGCGGTCTGGCCTGCATGTGCTGGCATGGTTAAGTGTTCGGTGCCCAGCTCTTCGCGCAAGCGGGCAAAAAAACGGACGCTAAGGGTCTGCTCAAGCATGGTCAGCTCACCAATTCAGAAAACGGAAAGTAAGTGATGATGTCGCCAGGGCTTAGAGTGCTGTGTTCCGGCACCGCTGCCAGGCCGTCAGCCCAGCAGGCTGAACTGAGAACACCGGAACTCTGGTTGGGGAACGCTTTAATGACTGTATTGCCCTGGTTCTGCTCCAGCCGCGCGCGCACATATTCCCGTCGTACGGAGGCAGAACCGACGCTGAACCCGGCCGCGACTTGCTGGCCTAACGGATGGATGTGTAGGCGCCCCTGGCGTTGGCGAATATACGGCATACCCACCACTAAAAATGTGACCAGCACCGCCGCCGGATTACCGGGCAAGCCCAGTACCGGAGTGCCGCCGATATCGCCAAACGCCAGCGGTTTGCCGGGCTTGATCGCCATGCGCCACAGTGAGAGCTGGCCGAATTCTTCCAATACTGCGCGCACATGGTCTTCCTCACCCACAGACACGCCGCCACTAGTGATCACTAGATCGGCGGCCTTTGCTGCCCGCTGCAGAGTTGATCGGGTACCCTCGCGTGTGTCCGCCAAACTCTCACACAGCACCACTTCACAGCCCGCTTGATCCAGCAGGCCCAACAACGTGTAGCGGTTGGTGTTGTAGATCTGACCGGCTTCGAGCGGTGTGCCTGGGTCAACCAGTTCATCTCCGGTGGTGAGTATCGCCACTTTAAGCTTTTCGAACACTTCAACCTCGGCAATGCCCATGCTGGCCAGCAGGCCCATTTCCTGGGGGCGAATCAAAGTGCCTTGGGCCAGAGCCAAGTCGCCCGCGGCCAGGTCCTGGCCGCGACGGCGGATATTCTGATCGAGCTTCACATTGCCGTCGATCAGCATGCCATCGGCATCCACCTTTGTACGTTCCTGCATCACAACGGTATCGGCACCTAATGGAATTTCGGAGCCAGTAAAAATCCGCGCGGCGGTGCCGGCAACCAGTGCCCCTGGTGCCTGGCCTGCAGGAATGCGCGCCGAAATCAAAAGCGGCTTTCCAGGCCGAAAATCCTCTGCGCGCAAAGCATAGCCGTCTACCGCGCTGTTATCCGCTGGCGGCACATCGGCGGGCACGGTGTAATCTCGAGCCAACACCCGGCCCAGAGTGCGGTGAACCGGGGCAAGCTCAACCGCCGCTGGCGGTGCGGCAAGGGTTAGCAAATGCTGTATGGCATCTTCAACGGGGGTCAGATCGACGGCGGCCATGGTACCTGCTTACTTTGTTAGGGGTGGTTAGGCATGAAAATTGGATGACTGATTAGCGATTGGCACACTTTCTATCGTATTCGCTAACGCACAGCGCGTTTACCAATCACTTGCCCCAGTCGTGCCATTGCCCGATCTGGCTTGCGCCCGACCAGTGCCGAAAAGTTGCAAGGGCCGTGGCGGCTGTCCAGCTGGGTGGCCAGAATACCGTTCCAGCCGGTGCGACAGGCTCCGGTAGAGCCAGGCAGGCAGAATATGACCGTATGATTGGCCAGTCCGCCAAATGCCCGGGACTGGATAGTCGAGGTGCCAATTTCTGCGGCTGACAGCCGGCGGAATTCCTCACCAAAACCTTCAATGGTTTTGTCCAGCAAGGGCCCAAGGGCCTCTGGCGTGCTGTCGCGCTCATGAAAGCCGGTGCCACCGGTAATAACAACGGCATGAACCTGTGGGTCGGCTATCCAGCCGCTGATTAACGCACGCATCAAATAAACATCGTCTGGCAAAATGCGCCGCGCAATCAGATTGTGGCCGGCCTCGACCACGCTGTCTTCCAGAAACTGACCGGAACTGTCCTGATCTTCGCCGCGGGTGTCTGACACTGTCAATATCGCAATATTCATAGGAATCAGTTCGTGGCTTGGCTTGCTGCTCATGGGCGGCTCCTGTTTTCGGCGATAAAAATGTGAAAGAATCTGGCCTTTAGTATCCGCATCGTGGGGCATTAATGGAAGGGGAGTAACTCTTTGTGGGGAGCAGCCGAGAACCCGGGGCGCCGCACAACGCTCGGCGGAACCGTCGAAATCAAGTCTCTTAACGTAAGCTGAATCAGGATAAAACGGCCTGAACGTGCAATCTCTTGCGAAATTGGTGGTTTTTTTCGGCTCTGGCCTTGACATTCGGCGCCGAGGTAGCCGATTATCGATCCTGCCCGGCGAACGAATGTTCCCACTCTCTGGCTTCTGTTCTCATATTCCGGACTTTATTATCTCCCGGTTGCTTCATCTGGCCAGCATCCCGTTCTTTAGACTGTACTTATCAATCCGTTCCGGGGCACCCCTTCACCCTAACGTTCGCTTTCTTCCATTCCTGAAAAATCAATAAACTATGAATCTTACTGAACTCAAACAGAATTCCATGCCCGAATTGCTCGAAATTGCGCAAGAAATGGGTCTCGATAATCTTGCACGCTCACGCAAGCAAGACGTTATCTTCACCATACTCAAGCGCCACGCCAAAGGCGGAGAAGACATCTACGGCGATGGCGTACTGGAAATTCTACAGGACGGTTTTGGTTTCCTCCGTTCTGCCGATGCTTCCTACCTGGCGGGTCCTGACGACATTTACGTGTCACCCAGCCAGATTCGCCGCTTTAACCTCCGCACTGGCGACACCGTTTCCGGGAAAATTCGCCCGCCGAAGGACGGCGAGCGCTATTTTGCGCTGTTGAAGGTCAGCGAAATCAACTTCGACAAACCCGATAACGCCCGTAACAAGATCCTGTTTGAAAACCTGACTCCGTTGTTCCCAGACGAGCGCATGCATCTGGAAGCCGGTAACGGCAGCACGGAGGACTTGTCTTCCCGCGTATTGGATCTGGTTGCGCCTATTGGTAAGGGCCAGCGTGGTTTGATTGTGTCGCCGCCCAAGGCCGGTAAAACCCTGCTAATGCAGAGTATTGCCCAGTCAATCACCCGTAACCATCCGGAATGCCACATTATTGTGCTGCTGATTGACGAGCGCCCGGAAGAAGTAACGGAAATGCAGCGCACCGTGCGCGGCGAAGTGATTGCGTCAACCTTTGACGAGCCACCAGCCCGCCACGTACAAGTGGCAGAAATGGTTATTGAAAAAGCCAAGCGCCTGGTTGAACACAAAAAAGACGTGGTTATCCTGCTGGATTCAATCACCCGTCTGGCCCGTGCCTATAACACCGTGATCCCGTCCTCCGGCAAAGTACTGACCGGTGGTGTTGACGCCCACGCCTTGGAAAAACCCAAGCGTTTCTTCGGCGCCGCGCGTAATGTTGAAGAAGGCGGCAGCCTGACCATTCTGGCCACCGCTCTGGTGAACACCGGTTCCAAAATGGACGAAGTGATTTATGAAGAATTCAAAGGCACCGGCAATATGGAGATCCACCTGGATCGCAAGATTGCCGAGAAGCGTACCTATCCGGCCATCAACATCCGCAGCTCCGGCACCCGCCGCGAAGACCTGCTGATGAGCGAAGCCGATATCCAGAAAGTATGGATACTGCGCAAGCTACTGCACTCTATGGACGACGACACCGCAGCAATCGAGTTTTTGTTGGATAAGTTGAAAGACACCAAGACGAACGACGAGTTCTTCCAGTCTATGAAGCGCCGCTAAGATTTCTTGCGCATTTGTTTGGGGTGTTGCGCCGTGCCGGAGAAAAGTTTTTCCCCGGCACGGCTCCCAGAATACGGTCCCTCATCCTGTTCGGGCTTAGTGTTAAATTGTCTGAACGCTTAACCAGAACCAATCTCCCAGAACCCACGTACATGACCGGAACTAACCGGAGCAAAGCATGAAATACAACGACCTGCGGGATTTTATCAACCAGCTGGAAAAGCTGGACGAACTCAAACGCATTTCAGTCGAAGTAGATCCTCACCTGGAAATGACCGAAATTTGCGACCGCACACTGCGTGCTGGCGGGCCGGCCTTGCTGTTTGAAAATCCTAAAGGGTATTCCATGCCGGTGCTGGCCAACCTGTTTGGCACCACTAGGCGGGTTGCTTTGGGTATGGGGCAAGAGAACGTTACCGCGCTGCGCGATATCGGCAAACTTCTGGCGTTTTTGAAAGAGCCTGATCCCCCCAAGGGTTTCAGAGACGCCATCGAAAAACTGCCGCTGTTCCGCCAGGTTATGCGCATGAGCCCTAAAGTTTTGCGCTCTGCACCCTGCCAGGACGTGGTGATTGAGAAAGACAAAGTCGACCTTTATCAGATACCCGTGCAGCACTGCTGGCCGGGGGATGTTGGCCCGCTAATTACCTGGCCGCTGGTCATTACCCGTGGTCCCCTTAAGGAACGCCAGAATCTGGGTATTTATCGCCAGCAAGTGATCGGGCGCAATCGCTTGATTATGCGCTGGCTTAGCCACCGTGGTGGTGCGCTGGATTTTCGTGACTGGCAGAAAGCCAATCCCGGCCAGCCGTATCCGGTGGCGGTCGCTCTTGGTGCGGATCCCGCAACGATTCTGGGCGCAGTGACGCCGGTGCCGGACTCGCTGTCAGAATACGCCTTTGCAGGTTTGCTTCGTGGCAGTCGTACCGAGTTAGTGAAGGCCGGATTGAGTGATCTGCAGGTGCCAGCAAGTGCCGAGATTGTGCTGGAAGGCTTTATTTACCCCGACGATATGGCACCGGAAGGCCCGTTTGGTGACCATACCGGTTATTACAACGAGGTTGGCCAGTTTCCGGTGTTCACGGTCGAGCGTATCACCCATCGTAAAGACCCGATTTACCACAGTACCTACACCGGTCGTCCGCCCGATGAGCCGGCAATTCTGGGTGTGGCGCTGAACGAAGTGTTCATCCCCATTCTGCAAAAGCAGTTTCCCGAGATTGTTGATTTCTATCTACCGCCAGAGGGCTGTTCATACCGCCTGGCGATCGTGACTATGAAAAAGCAATACCCGGGACACGCTAAACGGGTGATGATGGGTGTGTGGTCATTTCTGCGCCAGTTTATGTATACAAAGTTTGTTATCGTGACTGATGACGACATCAATGCCCGCAACTGGGAAGACGTTATCTGGGCCATGACTACCCGTATGGACCCGGCACGTGACACCATGATGGTGGAAAACACCCCCATCGACTATCTGGATTTTGCCTCACCGGTATCGGGCCTGGGCTCGAAAATGGGCATGGACGCGACGAATAAATGGCCTGGTGAAACCGACCGCGAGTGGGGTGAGCCCATCACCATGACTCCTGAGGTAAAACAGCGGGTGGATGAACTGTGGGATAGCCTGGGAATTACCTTGCCGGCGAATTCCGGGGTTGAAACTGTGTCCGGCCGCCCCGTCTAATATGGAGGACAGTTACTGGGTCCGGTTACAGCCTTGTGGGTTGGAGTACCGGGCCAATGCCGGTGACGATCTGCTTAGCGCCGCAGCAGCAGCAGGTATCGCAGTGCCCATGGCGTGCCGCAACGGTGTGTGCGAGATCTGTGAAGCCCGCATGCTTGCCGGCACGGCTGTAAACACGAGAAATCAAAATACACTAGCTGTTGCCAGCCGCCTGATGCTGTGTCGTACTCGGGCCCTGGCTGATGTGGAACTGGAGATAACGTCTGTGATCGCTGCTGGAAGTAATCCGCCGCGGAAAGTCCTTGCCAAAGTGCTGGACGTCCGCAAACTCAATCACGATATTTTCCGGATTGAACTGCAATTACCGCGGCGCCGCGAGCTGTCGTTCCATGCTGGCCAGTATTTGGCAATTCATCTCGATAACGCCGGCCCTGCCTATTTTTCCATTGCCAGCAGTCCGCAGCAGGCCAATATAGAATTGAACATTCAGGCTTCGCCGGGCTGGGCGTCGGGGCAGATTATTGTAAACGCGCTGCAAGTCGGCGCCGAAGTGATGGTGGAATTGCCTCATGGCAAAGCTTGTTTAGCGGCGATACCCAAAAAGCCGCTGCTATTAATCGCAGCAGGCACCGGATTCGCGCAAATGAAAAGCCTGATAGAGTACTTGCGCAGCACTGATTACAACCAACCGGTGGTGTTGTTCTGGGGCGTGCGCCAGCGACAGGATTTGTATTTACAAGGCCTGGCCGAGCAATGGGCGATAGACTGGCCGCCATTTCGCTTTGTGCCGGTGGTGGGTGATAACGAAGACAGCGAATGGTCGGGCCACCACGACCAGTTGGTGCACGCCGTGCTTGGGGCAAACGTTGATTTGAATAATGTGGAAGTACACGCCAGTGGCTCGCCCACCATGGTATATACCTTGATGGACGCCCTAAAAGCCGCCGGCATGCCGGCTAACGTGTTCTTTTCAGATGTGCTGGAATATGCTCCGCGGCCATAGCGGCGGAGCACACTCAGCTCTAACCCCAGCCGTCAGGCTTTTGGCATAGGCAGGCGGGGCAGGCCGTTATCCTTTTCCAGGCTCTGCATCAGCAGATTTATGCTGGCGGTGTCGTGCCCCATGTGAGCGTTCAAGCGGCTTAGCTCGGCTAGGGTTTCACGCTTGCGCTGCAGTTTCAGGCTGGTTTCAAAGTATTCTCGTGCTTTCCCCCACAGCTCATTGCGCAAGCTCAACCGACCCAATGCCAGCAGCAGTTCGGCGTTATTTGGGCGGTCTTTCAGCCACTGTTCGGCCAGCAGCAGTTGCTCGTCAGGCGCCTGGCTTTGTACTCGGCCGTAAAGATTAATCAGCTCGTCGCTCCAGTGATTACGCAGCACCTTGCGCAGCAGTATTTCAGCCTGCGCCTCTTCCCCCAGACCAGCCAGAAGGCTGGTGTAATTGAAGATTGTGCGTTCGTCACGGCGCATAGAGCTGGGTAACTGATCCCACAGACCGGTGAAAGAGTCCAGGCTGGCGGCGGGGTTATTGGCTTGTTCCTTACGGCAGTTGCTGGCAGCCTTTTCCAAAAGATTGTGCCAGGTCTGGCGCTCAAGATCGTCCAGTTCGGCCGGAACAAGAATGTTGCGCTTGCGCAATTCCGGTAACAATTTCGACAGCTCGCGCCAGTCTTCCAAACGTAAATAGGCGTTTTTCAATAGCTTGAGTACAAACGGATGATGAGGCGACTGCTTGCGCAGGCGCAGCAACGTAGCCAGGGCCTGTTCCACCCGGTTGCCCGCCAGCTGCAGCTGGGCCTGGGTAATGCCGACGGCCATATCAGACCCCGGCGTGCTCTCAAACGCTTTGCGCAGCAGTTCGTCTACCGCTTCGTGGTCACCGCATTCAAACGAGGCCTGTGCCGCTGCCAGATAGTTGATCAGCGGCGTATCAGCGTTGCTTGCCGATGATGTCAGCATCTTTTTTGCTCGCGGCCAGTTGCCTTCGGCTAGCGCCAAAAGTCCTTGAGTGGTGCGGCGGCGCGCACGGCGCTCTTTGCCGCGGGCTATCCAACCCGACATCAGGCTGGTGCCGTTGCGTAAACGCCGCACCAGGCCAATCAGCATGACTGTCAGTACAACCAATACCACCAGCAGTGCCAGGCCTACCCAAAAGTTGGTTTCGACCAGATAATTGCCAAAGCTGACTCGAATGTAGCCTAAGTCATACTGCAGGCCGAACGCCAGCCCGGTTCCCAGCAGCAGTGCCAGTACAATAATGACCAGCAAACCTATCATAAATTGCCTCCGTTACCGGTGGCCCCATTGACTGGCACATTGCCATTCTGTCCATCGCTGTTTGCGGAGGCATCCTGATCGCCATTAGTGTTCGCGCCGCGGCCGGCAACACGCTGTTTTAGCAGTCCCAAAGAGCGGCTGATGTCTGGTAGTTCAGGGTCTACATTGCGGCTGGCGAGCTCGCCCAAAGTGTCTGCCAGAGCGCCAATACGGGCGTTATCGGCGTTATACCACTCCTGCACCGTGGTACGGGCTTTTTCCAGGGACTTCTGATAAAGCGCCTGGTTGCCGCGCAGGACCGCCAGTTCGGCTTCTTCCAGCATCAGCTGAAGATTCAGACGGGCGTAGGCGGATTGATCCGGCGACAACAAGGGTTTTACCTGTTCGTCCAGCCGTCTCACAACAACAACCTCTTTGAGCGTGCGGGTGAATGATTGCCAGGCGCGAACTGCCATGCTTGGCTCGCCCGCGTTGACGTCGGAGGTATCGGCTGTGAGCATGAAGCCGGGCGCGTTTTCATGAATCAGCGCCTGGTCGGTCAGTAGGTGAACACTGTCTATAACAGCTTCCAGTTGTAGGTACAGGCCTGTTCTATCCACCGCAACAATGCTCTTTAGTGCCAACATTTCCCGTGCTAATTGTTGGCGCACCGGATACACGCCGATATCATCCGATTCGGCCAATACGTCATCTGCGGCCTGCAGCGCAGAAGCCGCACCTTTAATGTCTTTCTCGATCAGCAGGCGTTGGTTGGCTACCCGCAACAGATACTCGGCTTCGGCCAACAGCCAGTCGGTGCGGGTTCGATTACCGGCTTCCAGCAGGGTGGTGGCATTGTGGTCTATCTGCCGCTGTTGGGTGGCAATCAGTTCTCGCTGTGCGGCCACCGCGTCGGTCAGCGACTGCAAGCGCTGAGCCTGCTGACTGCCGCGTTCACCGTAGCGTGAATCAAGCTGGGCGGTTTCCTGTTGCAGGTCTTTAAGAACTTGCTGGCTGGCCTGATTGTTATTCCACTGCTGCCAGTTCCAGAGCACGAGTAACAGCACCAGAACCAAAGCAATTATGCTGATCAGCCACAGCGGCCAGGTACGCGTTCGCTCCGGCTGCTGTTGCTGGGTTATGGGGGCGGGGAGTTGTTTCTGTGTGTTGGTCACGGGCATCCTTACTTCGCTTTTACAGGGCCACCGTCCGGCCAGTGAGTTGTGCTGTGACACTGGCCACTATGTTGTTGTCTGTCAGGCCTGCTGGAACGTGTGGGTTAATGAAGCCGGCTGCCTGAGCCTGCTCGGCCACCCGCTCTACGGGCACAATCAATAGTTTTCGATACAGATTATGGTCGTTCTTCGCACACAGCGCGACGAGATTCTTCAGGGTTTCACCCGATAAGGTAATCACAGCGTCCGGGTTAAAGCCCTCTAGAGCATGCGCCAATTGTGCCGCGGAATACTGCGGACAAAAGCGCTGATATAAGGGTAGCACAGTTATTTGAGCGCCCCGCTGGCGCAGGGTGTTCTGCAATAAGTCGCGACCTTCGCCGCCGCGGGCGAGCAGAACTCGCTGGTCTTCCAGGTTTTGTAGTGGCGGCAACGCCAGCAAGGCTTCGCTGGTCCAGCCTTGTACGGGCCTGCGAGCCGTAATTCCGTAACGTGACAGTTCAGCAACGGTGCCGGCGCCCACGCCATACCAGTGAATGCCTACGGGCAGTTGCGGCCACCAGGCATCAATCTGCTCCAGCAGTTGGCGCGCAGCGTAAGGGCTTGCCGCCACAATATGCTGGAACAGGTCCAGGTTTTGGATGTGGGCCTGGTGTTCTGCGCTCAGTGCCAGCGGTGCGCGGTCAATCAGCGGTAAGCACTCGGCCTGTGCCCCGGCTGCCTGAAAGGCCATCGCCAGGCGATCAGCCTCTGGCTGCGGGCGGCAGATAAGAATGCGCCGCCCGGCAAGGGGCAGTAGCGCAGGCTCAGGTCGGAGTGTAGCCATAGACTTCAGCCAGTACTTTGTCAGCGCCCTGTGCTAGCAGGTCTTCGGCTAATTCGCGGCCCAGGCGTTCCCCTTCGCTGCGGTGTACGCGGCCTTCGGCGCGGAAAATAACGCTGCCGTCCACCGCGCCCACCAGGCCGCGCAACCACAACATATCGTTGTCTTCCAGCAGCGCATAGGCCGCAATAGGTACCTGGCAGCCACCGTTAAGACGAGTATTCAGCGCACGCTCAGCTTTGACCCTATCCGCACTGTCGGTGTGATTCAACGGCTCCAGCATGGCCCGCAGTTCCTGATCGTCAAGCCGGCATTCAATGCCTAAAGCCCCTTGGCCCACAGCCGGTAGACTGAGCGTGTCTGGCATGCAGTTGCGAATGCGCGCTTCAAAACCCAGGCGCTTCAGGCCAGCGCTGGCCAATATGATGGCGTCGTAATTACCGGCGTCGAGCTTGGCCAAGCGAGTGTTTACATTGCCCCGCAGCATGCGAATTTGCAGGTCCGGGCGGTTGGCCCGCAGCTGAGATTCGCGGCGCAGGCTGGATGTGCCCACTACCGCGTTCTGCGGCAGGTCATCCAGGCTGTTGAAATGATTGCTGACAAAGGCGTCAGTGGGGTCGTCACGCTCGCAGATGGCTACCAGTCCCAATCCTTCGGGAAAGGCCATGGGCACGTCTTTCATGGAATGCACGGCCAAGTCGGCGCGGCCGTCTAGCATGGCTTCTTCCAGCTCTTTGACGAACAGGCCTTTGCCACCCACCTTGGCCAGCGGCACGTCCAGAATCTTGTCACCCAGGGTTTTAATCTTGACCAGTTCCACTGTGACGTTGCTGTGCAATCGTTCCAGCTCGGCTTTGATAAATTCTGCCTGCCACAACGCCAGTGCGCTGCTGCGGGTTGCAATGCGAAGATTTCTTGCGGACATGACACTCACTGTCGGTTCGTTAAATGTGGATCAAGGGTACCTTGTCGCCCAAAAAAAGTCTCGCTAGGGTCGGTCAGGTTGCTTGCTAACGTGGGCCAGCTCGCTCACTAGTGCCGATCAGGTTTTTCGCTAGTGTCTACCAGGTCGATAATCCTGCAGCCACTGGCGCAGCTCGCTGGCGTGGCGGCGGCTAACCGGTAGTTCGCCAAGCCCACCACGCAGAACCAGAATCGCCTGGCCGCTGGCGTTGCGGTGCAGTGCCTGAATAAATCGTGTGCCAACCAGGGTATTGCGGTGCACTCTTAACAGGTGGTCGCCATAATGCTGCTCAAGTTCTTTGAGAGTGTAATCGCACAATACGTCACCTTGTAAGTGGTGGAGGGTGACGTATTTTTGGTCAGCCTGGCAGTAGATCAAGGAGGTTAAGTCGATCAGTTCGGTGCCGCGATATGTGCGCACCGCCAGTTCGACTGCGGTCGGAGCAGTGCTGGTTGGGGGCTGCTGCCGGCGGTTGGTTTTTGCGGCCCGTTGCAGCGCCGTGGCCAGGGCGTCTTTGCGTACGGGCTTCATCAGGTAGGCAGATGCGTTTACCTCAAAAGCCTGTAGCGCGTAGTGATCATAAGCGGTGCAGAAAATGACCGCGGGTGGGCGCTCAAGCTGGCCCAGGTGGGCGGCAACGTCCATGCCGTCGGCGCCGGGCATGCGAATGTCCAGCAATACAATGTCCGGCTCCAGTTCGGCAACGGCGTGCAGTGTACTGCCGCCGTCGGCCGCTTCACCGCAAACGCAGTACCCGGGAAGTCCTTCGACTAGTCTCCTCAGGCGGTCGCGGGCCAGGGGTTCGTCGTCGGCAATCAGAATTCTCTGGTGGATCATAGGTTTTTTGTGGCGCTTCTTTTCATAATGTTTGTCGCTGCGCTTCTATTAACGATGTGCGTCGCTGCGCTCCCTGAGGGTCTACTTGCTGCGTGGGGAGGCGTAGGGTCACGGTGTAAATGTCGCCCTGATGGCTGTGTTTGAGCACCGCGCGGTCGCCGAATAACGCCTGGATACGGGCCTGAATGTTGTCCAACGCCATGCGGTTGCCGTCGTGGCCGCCGTGGCCGGGTTCGGGTTTTGGGTTCTGCACGAGCAAGTATACAAAATCGCCGCTGGTCTGCGCTTCTACGCGCACAATGCCGCCTTGGGCACGGGGTTGAATTCCGTGGTAAATGGCGTTCTCAATCAGTGGTTGCAGGGTTAGGGGCGGAATGGCCTGGTTTTGCAAGCCGTCAGCGATATGCCACTGCAGTTGAAGGCGGTCCCCCAGGCGCAGGACCTCAATATCCAGATAGCGTTGGCAAAGTTCCAGTTCGCGCTGCAGTGGAATCAGCTGTTCGCTGGTGCGCAGGCTGGCGCGGAAAAGCTCTGACAGGTCCAGCACCGCGTCTTCCGCCCGCTGGGGGTCGCTGGCGATAAGGCTGGCGATGGTGTTCATGCTGTTGAATAAAAAGTGGGGTTGAATCCGGCTCTGCAGCGAGCTTAAACGTGCTTGCAGTTCGGCTTCCTGTTGTTGTTGCCATTGGTGCTGAAGATAAAAGTAGCGAAGCACCATTAAGGTAATCAGCAACGCCAGCAGCATTTTTTTAGCAATGTTATGCCATTGAGGTGCGCCGGGCCCGGGATGCAACACCCGGTCAGCAAACAGGCTGAAAACGAAGACATCCGCCAGCACCAGAACAACAATGGCCAGCGTTGCGCTGGCCACCGACAGTTGCGCCAGGCGCGGACGCAGCGGGCAAATCATGGCAATGCTGGTGAGCACGGTCCACTGTACAAACAATGACAGCAAGCCAAAATACCCCCAGTCAATCCAGCCTTGCTGCACTTGCACCATCGCCAGTGCCAGCACCAGCAGTTCGCTGGTAACGAGTAGCATGAACAAGGCCCGCACCCTGCACAGGTCTGGCACAAAAAACCGCGAATCCGCGGCAGTCGCGCTGTTACCGGGTGTCTGCTTTAACCGGGTCAGAATGTTATGCTCCTGCTACGTTTTATTTATCCATTTTGGCCCTGTGACCTCGGGCTGCCAGTAGGAACTATAGATCATGTTTTGTACGCACTGAAGTGTTCGCTGTAACTGAGAATTAACCCCGGTCTTTGTCTGGGAAATGATCGGACTGCACGGCAAGTAAAAGCATATTTCGGAAAAGGCTAAGAACTGGCGTATGAGTCCATATAAGCCCATACCCATCACGAATAATTCTGCACCGGTTTTAGCTGGCGCAGGTGATCAATTTACATCAAGATAGTTTACGTACCCAAGCGGAACTCGTAATGCAGCTGACCAGGAATGACCGTGAACCTGCAATATTTTGCATGCCGTGGGGTGTTTCTTGTGCGGGGTTTTGCAAAGCTACTGTATTAATTGTTTCTTCATACGGCTTGGTTGTCCCAGGCTTTGCTGAGTGCAATATAACGTTGCGCTGGGACGATGATCCACCTTACTTCGTCGCTTACGGTAATAACGTTGCAGGCATCGATGCCGATGTCAGTCGTGAGGTCATGCGGCGACTGGACTGCAATCTTTCTCTGATTAAGCTTCCCTGGGCGAGGGCGCTCGCAGAATTGAGTCAGGGGCGTGTGGATATGGTCTCAGGTGCCTATCACACTCCCGAGCGGGAGCATTACGCGTATTACGCAAATACAGTGCCGACGGTCTCTCCCAATCTGTTGTTTATTCGCCGTTCTGACAAGGCTGACTTCGGTTTTTCCGGGTTAAAAGAGGTACTGGGTTCAGATTTCAGGTTAGGGGTGCAAATAAACGTATCTTATAGCGAAGAATACGACACCCTCGTCAAAGATCCTGACTACGAAAAAAACATTGAGTACACGTCACAACGACAAGCGCTCTGGCGAATGTTGGCACTTAATCGCGTCGATGGGGTAATTGCAGATAAGTTAACGGCTTTATACGAAATAAGGGCGTTGGGACTTGCCGACCAGATCACCGACAGTTCGATAGTTGTCTCTGACAAAAACGCTCATTATATTTTTTCAAAAAATTCTGTCAGCTCAGAATTTGTCGCAAATTTTGATCGTGCTCTGGAAGCGATGCAGAATGACGGCACGTATTCCGCCATCGTACATCGTTACGTTTGCCCTCCTGTCGTTATATTCCAGGGAGTTCGGGATATCTACCATTTCTGTCGTGATTTTTCAGCGCCATAGGATGTTCCCGGTGGCCGCAAGGTAAGGTACCTTCGAGGCCGCTTCCGGTCGCAACGACATGACGTTTTTCAGGTTGCTATTTAACGCTCTGCAAGGCCAGGCAGAAGCACCAAACTCTGCAGTTTCGGAACCGCAGTCAGGGCTCGGGTAACTCCCGGCGTCAGGCTATTTTTAACGCCGGGTTCAGGGCATTGATTATCCTTTACCCGTCAACGTACGGATAGTGTCCGACGTGATGTTTGGCAAGGCCCGGTCACGCGCCGACATTTAGAGCGATTCTGGGATCTTGAGACGTTACAATGTAGGAAAGTTCACGCTAAAAATCGCGAAAACTGCCACTTTCATGATTTCTCATGAGGTTAGATGCTCGCCGGTCAATTACATGTAACAGGAGTACTGAAACGATGACGGATAACAAATCGCCGGAGCAGGCCTTAAGCTCGGAAAAACCTTGGGGTGGACGTTTTACCGAGCCTACTGACGCCTTTGTAGAGCGCTTTACCGCCTCTGTCGGTTTTGACCAGCGCCTTTATCATCACGACATTACCGGCTCTATTGCCCATGCCACCATGCTGGCAGCGGTGGGTGTTCTGACCGACGAAGAGCGCGACACCATTCTGGAAGGGCTGAAGGCGGTGAAGGCCGACATTGAAGCTGGGACTTTTCAGTGGTCGGTCAGTCTGGAAGACGTGCACATGAACATCGAGGCGCGGCTGACCGACCGCATCGGCGTTACCGGTAAAAAGTTACACACCGGCCGCAGCCGTAACGACCAGGTGGCCACCGACATCCGGCTTTATTTGCGTGACGAGATTGACGTGATTGCCGAGGAGATAAAACGACTGCAGGCCGGGCTGCTGAACTTGGCTGAACGCGAAGCCGATACCATTATGCCGGGCTTTACCCACCTGCAAACCGCGCAGCCGGTGACCTTTGGCCATCATTTGTTGGCTTGGTACGAAATGCTGGTGCGCGATGGTGAACGCCTGCAGGATTGCCGTAAGCGGGTGAATATCATGCCTCTGGGCGCCGCGGCACTGGCGGGCACCACGTATCCGATTGACCGTGCGATGACAGCCCGGCTGCTGGGCTTTGACCGCGCTTCGGAAAACTCCCTGGATTCGGTCAGTGATCGCGATTTCGCCATTGAGTTCTGCAGTTTTGCCGCGCTGTTGATGACTCATCTGTCGCGCTTCAGCGAGGAACTGGTGCTGTGGACCTCTGCGCAGTTTGATTTCATCGATTTGCCAGACCGCTTTTGTACCGGCTCCTCGATTATGCCGCAGAAGAAAAATCCGGACGTGCCAGAACTGGTCCGGGGCAAGACAGGCCGGGTGAATGGCCATTTGATCAGTCTGCTTACGTTAATGAAAGGCCAGCCGCTAGCCTATAACAAAGACAACCAGGAAGACAAAGAGCCGCTGTTTGACACCGTAGACACGGTGAAAGGCTGCCTGAGAGCCTACGCTGATATGATGCCGGCTATCACGGCCAAGGCCGACAATATGCGGGTAGCAGCCAAGCGTGGCTTTTCCACCGCGACGGATCTGGCCGATTATCTGGTCAAAAAAGGCATGCCGTTCCGCGACGCCCACGAAGTGGTGGGCAAGTCTGTTGCCTTTGGCGTAGAGCAGAAGCGCGATTTGTCAGATATGACACTGGCGGAGCTACAGTCTTTTTCGGGTACTATCAGCGAAGACGTATTTGACGTGCTGACTCTTGAAGGCTCGGTGCAGGCACGTGACCATCTGGGTGGCACCGCGCCGGCGCAAGTTCGGGCAGCCGTTAAGCGCGCCCGTAACGCACTTAAGCAGGGTTGAGATAATGGGTCTGAAATTCCCCGCGGTTGTTAAAGTCGTAGCGCTGTTAAGCCTTTTGTTGGTGGTCGGGCTTTCAGGCTGCGGCCAGAAAGGCGATCTCTACCGCGAAGCGCCTAGCCAGGAACCCTTAGCACAAAACGCGGAGCCGACGCCTGTGCCCATATCAGAAACATCGGGTCAGGCCCGTTAATTCAGGAATTTTTATGGATTATTTCATTTATAAGAATGATGAGCTCTGGGCCGAAGATGTGCCGCTGGCGCGCATTGCAGAGCAACACGGCACGCCGGCCTATGTATATTCCCGAGCGACTCTGGAACGCCATTACCGGGCTTACGACAACGCTCTGCAGAATCACCCGCATCTGGTGTGTTATGCGGTAAAAGCGAATAGCAATCTGGCGGTATTGGACGTGCTGGCCCGCCTGGGCGCGGGTTTTGATATCGTATCCGCCGGTGAGCTGGAACGGGTGATCCGGGCCGGTGGCAACCCGGCCAAAGTGGTTTTTTCCGGCGTTGGCAAGCAGCCCTGGGAAATGCGGCGCGCGCTGGAAGCGGGTGTGCGTTGTTTTAACGTAGAGTCTGACACCGAGCTGGACCGGTTGAACGCCATTGCCGGTGAGCTGGGCGTGAAAGCGCCAGTATCGCTGCGGGTAAACCCCGACGTAGACGCTGGCACTCATCCTTATATCTCTACCGGTCTGAAAGAAAACAAATTCGGTATCGATATTGACGTCGCGCCGGCGGTCTATGCCCGTGCAGCCAGTTTGCCCCACCTGGATGTGCGCGGTGTGGATTGCCACATTGGCTCACAGCTAACCACGGTGGCGCCATTTCTGGACGCTCTGGATCGGGTTCTGGCACTGGTGGACAGTCTGGCAAA
Organism: Marinobacter sp. M3C; assembly: GCF_023311895.1. Lineage (GTDB taxonomy): Bacteria > Pseudomonadota > Gammaproteobacteria > Pseudomonadales > Oleiphilaceae > Marinobacter. The sequence goes on along the minus strand of NZ_CP092284.1, from coordinate 2,082,138 downwards.
GCAGGGGGTCGAGATAAAACACCTGGATTTGGGCGGTGGCCTGGGCGTTACCTATAACGATGAAACACCGCCGCAGCCCGGCGAATACGTGGAAGCGATTCTTGAGCGTCTGGGCGATCGCAAATTGGAACTGATTCTGGAGCCGGGGCGCTCAATCGCCGCCAACGCCGGCGTGTTGCTGACCCGTGTTGAATTTCTGAAGTGTACAGAGCACCGTAACTTCGCGATTATTGACGCCGCCATGAACGATCTGATTCGTCCTGCGCTCTACGGCGCCTGGCAGGCTATTGTGCCGGTGGCCCCCCATAGCAAGGGCGACGAAAAAGTCTGGGATTTGGTGGGCCCAGTGTGCGAAACCGGTGATTTTCTGGGTAAAGATCGCCAGCTTAGCCTGAGCGCCGGCGACCTGCTGGCGGTGCGTTCGGCCGGGGCTTATGGCTTTGTGATGAGTTCCAACTACAACACCCGTAATCGCCCGCCTGAACTGATGGTCGATGGCGATAAGGTACATGTGGTGCGCCGCCGCGAAACTTTGGAAGAACAATTGGCTCCCGAGAGTTGCCTGCCATTATGAGTGACGACGGGGAGCTGTTGGTCAGCGTTGACGGGCCGGTCTCCCGGCGCGGCGCTGGCGGCGCCTTTGTTGGTAGTCCGAGCGCCGCTTCTGGTGGCAATGCGGGCGGCACTCTGCGTTTTACAAAAATGCACGGCCTAGGTAATGATTTTATGGTGGTTGACGCCATCAGCCAGATGTTTCGCCTGCGCCCGGAGATGATTCGCGAGCTGGCCGATCGCCATTTTGGCATCGGTTTTGATCAGCTGCTGGTGGTGGAGCCGCCAGGGCTGCCGGATGTGGATTTTCGCTATCGGATTTTCAATGCCGACGGCTCGGAAGCGGAGCAATGTGGTAATGGAGCCCGTTGTTTTGCCCGTTTTGTGCGCGATCAGCGCCTGACTAACAAAAAAGTGATGCGGGTGCAAACAGCGGGTGGCATTATTGAGCTGCGGGTGGGGAAAGACGGGTTGGTGAAAGTCGATATGGGCGTGCCAAGGCTTGAACCCGCCATGGTGCCGTTCAGCGCTGAAGAATTTGCACCGGTTTACAACGTAGACGTAGATGGCCAGAACATAGAGTTGTCGGCGGTGTCTATGGGCAACCCCCACGGCGTTCTGGTGATTGACGACGTCGACAACGCTCCGGTGGCAACGCTGGGGCCGCTGTTAGAGAAGCATTGGCGCTTTCCTGCCAAAGCCAATATTGGGTTTATGCAGATTGTGGATCGCAGCCATATTCGCTTGCGGGTGTTTGAACGTGGTTGTGGTGAAACTCTGGCTTGCGGCACTGGCGCATGCGCTGCGGTTGTTGCAGGATGTTTGCGGGGTTTGCTCGATCCGCAGGTAGAAGTAGAACTGCCCGGAGGCCAGTTGATTATCGAATGGCAGGGGCCCGGAGCCGCTGTTATGATGGATGGCCCCGTTGCCAACGTTTTTGAGGGCCAGCTGCGACTGCCCGCAGAGCCTGGCATTCGCCGCCGTAAACCCGCCAGAACCGGCAGGCAACGATCCTGACACCAGGAGCACACGATGACAGATTCAGCGGCCCGCCAAGAGGCCGGCGTTCCAAATGCAGAGCAAGTGGCGCAATACCTGCGTGACAACCCTGATTTTTTTGTTGGACAGAGCGACCTGCTGCGCGACCTGACTTTACCCCACGATAGCGGGCGGGCCATTTCGTTGGTTGAGCGCCAGGTTCATCTTTTTCGCGAGCAGCGAGACACTCTGCGTCATGAGCTGGTTGAGTTAGTGGGCATCGCGCGCCAGAATGACCAGCTGTTCCAGAAGAGCAAACGCTTGCTGATGCAGATTATCGAAGCCAAAAATCTGAACGACATGGCGGCGGTGATTGACGACAGTATCCGCGGTGACTTTGGTCTGGACGCGGTCAGTATAATTCTATTTACCGATGGCCCCCTACCGCAGGCGGCTAAAGGCGCCCTGCATGTGGTGTCGCCGGCGGAAGCGCACAAACGGCTGGGTAATTTGCTGGATGGCGGTCGCGCAGTGTGCGGCCAGTTTCGCGAAAGCGAGCGCGCTTTTTTGTTCCCTGATCGCGACGAGCCGGTTGCCTCGGTGGCTCTGGTGCCACTGCGCAACCATGAACTTGTCGGTGTGTTTGCCATTGGCAGCTGTGTACCGAGTTATTTTGACCAGAGCATGGGTTCGCTGTTTTTAAGTTATATCAGCGACACTTTAAGCCGGTTACTACCGCCAATGGTACAGCGCCACTTGGTAGCATTGCCGCTAACCGACATTGCCGAGTCTCGTTGACCGATGCTCTGGGCCGGTGACAAACCTCGACACACTGGCCTGTTTCAGGGTGTTGACGGCTTCATTCGCCACCTGGCCTCTGAAAAACGCCTGTCACCGCTCACCTGCGAGCATTATCAGCGAGATCTGCTGCGCCTGCAGCGCTGGCTTCAAGAGTGCTATTTAAAGCACTCGCTTAATCAATCTCAAGACGACTCTCAAAAACACTCTCAAGAGCACTCGGAAGCCAGCTGGCAAAACCTCAGCAGTCACGACATCCGCCGTTACGTTGCACACTTGAGCCGTGCGGGCCTGAACGGCCGCAGCATAGCCCGCCACCTTTCAGCCATACGCCGTTTTTACCATTACTTGTTGCGTGAAGGTCTGGCAGAAAATAGCCCGGCGGAAGGTATTAGAGCGCCAAAAAGCGGGCGGCGGTTACCTGTCGTTGCCGATGTAGACCAGCTAACGCACCTGTTGGATGCCCAGGCGGACGATCCGTTGGAATTGCGGGATGTGTGCATTTTTGAATTACTGTATTCTTCCGGTTTACGGTTGGCAGAAGTCGCCGCTTTGGATTTGGCCACGGTAGACCTGGCAGCCGCTCAGGTAAAAGTGACTGGTAAGGCCAATAAGCAGCGCGTTTTGCCCGTTGGGCGACCTGCCCTGGCGGCGCTTCAGGCTTGGTTAGCGGTGCGGCCAGGGCTTGCGGGTGCCGGGCAGCAGGCATTATTTGTCAGCCGCCGCGGCGACCGCCTTAGCCACCGAAGTATTCAGGTGCGACTGGCGCGGTGGGGCGTGGTAAAAGGCGCCGATCAGAAACTGCACCCGCACATGCTGAGGCACTCATTTGCCAGCCACTTGTTGGAATCCAGTGGCGATCTGCGGGCGGTTCAGGAGTTGTTGGGCCATGCGGACATTGCGACCACTCAGGTCTATACTCACTTAGACTTTCAACACCTTGCCAGTGTGTATGACCAAAGTCATCCAAGAGCAAAACGGCGACGAATCAATCATGAATAAGCCGATCAGCACACGGCCTTGTGACGCGCAGGAGGTCCCATGAGCGCAGAGTTGTCTTGGAAAGACCAATATCTACGGGAGTTGGATGCGGCCGAACACCGTGAGCAACAGTGGCAACAGCACCGCATGTTGCTTGAGCGAATGCTGGTGCGGACCAGCTTGGGTCTGAAGGGGCAGTCTGGCGAGCTTGACCAGCTATTAGATAGCGTTCGTGACCAAGTACGTAGTCCCTCTATTGACGTTGAGCGCTGGGAGGCGTTGCAAACAAAGATTGATTGCCAAATGGTGCTTCTGGAACAAGCGGAATTTGCTTCACAAGGTTCTGATGCTTGCCCTACCGCAGATTCTATGGACTTGGGCCAGGACGGCGAGCGCCTGCGTATTGCACGCCGTGTTGGCCAGTTAGTGGAACAAATCGTCAGCGAGATACCGATAAGTGCAGAAGCGGAAAAAAAAGCCCGCGCTCTGCAGCAGATTCTGCTTTATAGCGAAGATTGGAGCGCGTTGCGTAAAGGTCTGCGCGATGTGGCTGAATTGGTGATGATGGCTATTAAGCAATGCCGCGCCCAGTTTGACGAATTTATTCAACAGCTTGACCATCGCCTGGCCGTGCTGCGCCAGAGCTTTGTAGCGCATACGTCCGCACAAAGTGGCCGGCTGAGTGCATCAGAGGCGTTGGGCCGGGATTTGCAGGGCGGGATAACGCGCCTGAGCCAGCACATTCAAAGCAGTAACAACCTCGATCAGCTGAAACATTCTGTGGCTGCTCATCTGGACGACATAGCCCAGTCAGTCGTCCACTTTCGCGAGCGCGAAAGTGAACGTGAAAAAGCCCTGGCGACTCAGCTGGAAACCATGCAGCAGAAAATCGTCACCATGGAAACCGAGTCTGAGCTGATGCGCGAACAGGTTCTTAAAGAGCGCCGGCGCGCCAATACCGATATGCTCACCCAGCTACCCAACCGTGACTCCTGGCACGACCGCCTGCAACTCGAGGTCGAGCGGTGGCAACGTTATAAAGGTGAAATGACAATTGCCATTGTCGATATCGACCTCTTCAAGCGCATTAACGATTCTTACGGCCATAAAGCGGGCGACAGGGTGCTGCAACTGCTGGCGCGGGAGTTGAAAAAAGGACTGCGGTCGACAGATTTTATCGCCCGTATTGGCGGTGAGGAATTTGTGGTGTTGCTACCGGAAACCACAGGTATCCAGGCCAAACAAGTCATTGACGGCTTACGCGCCAATGTCGCAAAGTTGCCGTTCCACTTTAGTAATCAGCCGGTTACCATTACCTTTTCGGCAGGGATTGCGAGCATCAGAAGTGGCGATGACGAAGATACCCTGTTTGAACGCGCCGACCGCACGCTTTATATAGCCAAGAATGCCGGCCGCAACCAGGTTAAGATCAGCGCGGACTAAACGGTCCAAGTCCGCTGTTATTTCGTTCAGCTCAACCAAACCAAACCTTTGAGGAACCTCAGTGAAGGCTGCGCATGTTCTAATTTTGTGCTGGCTGTTAAGCGGGCTTCATACTCCGCTGCGCGCCGAGCCGGCGAACATACTGGGTGCTCCGGTTGTAGTCGGAGCCCCGGCTGCCAGCGCCAGCCCGTTTAACGACCCTCAGCTTGCCGCTCAGCCGCCCCTGGGCCTGGCGCCGGAAAGCGCCGACCGGCTTTGGTTGGCCGAACACGAGCGGGTGACCGTGTCGGTTAAGGCGGAGCAGGTGCCGCTGGCGTTTAATACCGGGAGCGGTTCCCTGGCTGGCATCTATATCGATTACCTGGCCAAGCTGTCGATAAAATTGGGCGTGCCGGTAGAGCCACGGCCGCCGGGTAGTGACGTGGATGCCGCACTGGTGACCCGTTTCAGCGATGCGCCTCCAGCCACCGATTTTGTGTATACCCAGCCCTTGATGTCGTTAACTTATGGCTTGTTCGCCCGCGCCGGTGACGGCATTATTCGCAACCTGGCAGACTTGGAAAACAGCCGGGTGGCGGTGATTAGCAACGATGTGAATCAATACCCGCTGCTTGATCCCGTGGAGAACTTTGAACCAGTTATGGTGGCCGACGTTGCCGAGGCGGTGAACGTGGTGCTGTCAGGGCAGGCGGTTGGGTTTTTGGGGCCGGTGCCGGTTGTATCGGATTATCTGCAATCGGCGCGCGTGAATGGCATTAGCCTGGCTGTCCTGCCAGACCAGAAAACCATTGATGTTGTGTTGCGGCTACCCGCGAGCGAAGCCGAATCACCCCTGTTGCGACTGCTCAACGACGCCATAGCCCGCATTGACCGCAACGAGCACCGCCAAGTGCTGGAAGCCTGGCTGACCACGGAAGTGCCGCCCCAGGAAAAGCCCGGCAACGACCTGTCAGCGCGGGATTTGGCCTGGCTCAAGGGCAACTCCAATTTGGTTGTGGCCTACCGCACAGATTGGCCGCCATTCGAGTTTCAGCAGGATGGAAAGCCCGCGGGCCTAGTACCGGATTTGATGTCGCGGCTGGAAGCCAAGCTGGGCGTGCGCTTTCAGAACACCGCGCCGGTTGACCGGTTGCAGGCTGAAGAACAGCTCAAAACCGGCGAAGTGGATATTTTGCCGGGCATTTCACGCACTCCCCGCACAGAACAGGATTTTCTGTTTACCCGGCCCTACCTGACCGTACCTATTGCTCTGGCGATCCGCGACGACGGCCGTTTCATCGGCGATTTGCGTGAACTACGCCAGGAAAAAGTGGGGGTGGTGAATCGCCATGCCGCTCACGATTACCTGTTGATCAATCATCCGAATCTGAATATCTATCCGGTGACCAGCGTGGAAGAAGGCTTGCTGGCGCTGTCGAACGGCGATCTGGACGTTATGGTAACGCACATTCCGGCGGTCAGTTACACCGTAACCCGTCTAGGGTTAACCAATCTGCGCATTACCAGCGTGACGCCCTATGAATACGAATTGCGATTGGCGGTGCGCAAAAACAATCCTGATTTGCAACGCATTCTCAACAAAGCGTTGAGTAGCATGGAAAGCGTGGAAACCGAATCCATTTACAACCGCTGGATTCACCTGGATATCGAACAGGCGACCGATTACACCGTGGTGCGCCGGGTGATTCTGCTGGCGGTGGTGGTGGTGCTGATATTCTTGTACTGGAATCGCAAACTGTCGCGGGAAGTGGACGAGCGAATCCGCTCGGAAAACGCGCTGCGGCGCAGTGAAGATGAACTGCGGGCGGCTAAGCTTGAGGCCGAGCGGTTGGCGCGGGAAGCGGAAGCCGCTAGTCTGACAAAAAGTGAGTTTCTGGCCAACATGTCCCACGAAATTCGGACCCCGATGAACGCGGTGATCGGCTACAGCGATTTGTTGAGCAATACGGTAACAGACCCACAGCAGCGTAATTATCTGGACGCCATTCGCGCCGGTAGCCGCGCATTGCTGATGCTGATTAACGACATTCTGGACTTGTCACGAATTGAAGCGGGCAAAATGCGGCTGGATTATGCGCCGGTGTCTATACGCAGGATGCTCGGCGATGTGTTGCACATTTTCGACCTGCGTGCCCGGGACCAAGGCGTTACCCTGGAGGTCAGCGTGGGTAAGAAGATGCCGGCAGCGCTGATGCTGGACGAAACACGCCTGCGCCAGGTGCTTTTCAACCTGGCGGGTAACGCTATAAAATTTACCCACGAGGGTGGGGTGACGGTACGCGCCAAGGCCAGCCCCTTACCAAAGCAGAGCTATCCGCCGGGCACCAAACCCGGAGAACCCGAGCACCCGCGCTACCGGCTGGAAATTACTGTCACTGACACCGGAATCGGTATTGCGACTGACCAGCAAGAGCGAATTTTTGATGCCTTCGAGCAGCAGGAAGGCCAGAACTCGCGGCGCTACGGCGGCACTGGCCTGGGGTTGGCCATCAGCCGTAAACTGGCGCTAATGATGGGCGGAGAACTGACCCTGAAAAGCACCCTGGACGAAGGTTCAGTGTTCAAGCTGATTCTTCCTGACGTGGCCTCAACCGGCGAAGAAGTCGAGGAAGAAGGCAAGCCGGAAGAAGGTGAGCGCCTACTGGCGCAGACTTTGAGTATGCAGGAGCGGGGTTGGTTGCGGCAGCAGTTGGCGGAAGATTTTGGTGACGAGTGGGAAAGCGTGCGCAAAAGCGGTGATCCGGAGAAAATGCGCGATTTCGCCGAACGCCTGGTGGCCTGGGGCCAGCGCTACCGTTCGCACTCGGTATCCAGCTATAGCGAAAAGCTGTTGGCAGACGTGTTGGCATTCAACCTTGATGCGGTGAATAGTTCATTAGAGTCGTTCCCGCGTCTGCTGGGCCAGGATTAAGGGCAGGGTAACTCGTCATTCTGATTCGATAGCAGAGGTAGCAGCATATGTTCCAGCTCATGTTTAAAGGCGAGTGTGTTGCAGACACTGACCCTGCTGCAGCTCGCAGTAATGCGCGGCAATTATTTAAGGCCAATGATACCCAGCTTGACCGCATGTTCAGCGGCAAGCCGGTGGTTATTCGCAACCAGCTCGACCAGGCCGAGGCCGAAAAATACCGCGCCTTACTGCAAAAGCACGGCATGCGGTCTTACGTTCAGGCTATGGTACCTGTGCAAGCCGGCGCGCAAGCGCAACCAGCGCGTTCAAACCTTGCACCGCAGTCCGCCGCTGCTCCCCAGCCACCGCAGCGCAACGCCCGTAGCCCCTTCGCGATAACTCAGGCGAGCGCCAGTGGCCTACCTATCGCTGGCGAGCGCACCGATGCGGTGCTGGCGGGGTCCGCGTTGACTCTGGACCCACCGGGCGTAACCCTAGCTGAGTCCGTGCCGGTAGAGGTCCCGAGTTTTGATCATCTTGATGCCTGGACCCTGGCACCGGCCGGCAGCGATATCGGCAGCAAAGACGAATTGCCACCGCCGATCGTGCCCGATACGTCGCACTTGGCCGTAGAGCCGCTGCCGTCTGGTGACGATAACCAGCGCTGAAATCGCTATCGGCTAGCGGCTTCACAGCAGCGGCGCGGCCAGGCGTATGGCACGGCAGGTAATTCGAAACGCCAGGGAACGGTCGCGATAATCGCGCTCGTCCATCAAGTGGGACTGTTTGAAGTCCTCGGTCAGCATCGCGTCCACTTCTTCTACAAACGTGCCTGATGTGTTGATTGCGGTAATTTCAAAATTCAGGCGCATTGAGCGGTTGTCCAGGTTTGCCGTGCCGACAGCGGTGTAGCGGTCGTCCACCAGAATCACTTTTTGATGCATGAACCCGGGCTGATAGCGATAAATCTGAATGCCGGCCTGGCAGGCCTGTACCAGATAGGAATAGGCCGCTAGGCCAATGATGCGGCTGTCGGATTTTTCCGGAATCAAAATTCTGACGTCTATCCCTCTCAGCGCCGCCAGCTGCAACGCGTTCATCACCTGAACATCGGGCACAAAATAGGGTGATGCAATCCACACCCGCTCGCGGGCGTTGTTGATGCAGTTGAGAAAAAACAGAGTACAGCTTTCCCAGCTGTCGGCGGGTCCGGTGGGCAGAATCAGAATTCGCTCGTCACCCGGGGTTTTGTGATGGGGTGCCCAGTTCAGCTCTGGAAAGGTGTCGCTGGCCCAGTTCCAGTCTTCTAGCCAGGCCAGTTGTAGCCCGGTTACCGCGGGGCCTTCAATACGGCAGTGGGTGTCGCGCCAGGGTTCTTGGTCCATAGCTGCGCCCAGATACTCGTCTGCCAGATTGATACCGCCAACAAAGCCTACTTTGCCATCACACACCAAAATTTTGCGGTGATTGCGAAAATTCATTTGAAAGCGCCAGCGGCGTACGTTGCCATCGCCAAAGGCGGCGGTGTGGGCGCCCGCTTGCGTCAGCTCCCTGATGTATTTGCGAGGCAAGCCAAAGCTGCCGATATTGTCGTGCAAAAACCACACTTCCACCCCTTCTGCCAGCTTGCGTTCCAGAATGGACTTTATGCGCTGCCCAACACGGTCAGAACGCACAATGTAGAACTCCAGCAGGATGTAGTGCTGGGCGTTTTCCATGCAGTCAAACAGGGCGTCGAAAGTCGCTTCGCCGTCGCGCAATAAAGTGCTGTAATTGCCTTCGGTAAACGGCTGGCGAGCCAGCTTGCTGAGTACCTGAAGTTCGTCGCTGAAATGTTCGTGCGCTGGTGAGCATAACGAGGTTTCTTGCTGTTCAAACCGGTTCAGCAGATTGGTCAGCGCCTCGTCGCCCATGCGTCGCGCTTTAATGTACCCACCAAAGCGTGAACGCCCAATGAGTAAGAACAACGGCAAAGCAATCCACGGCAGCGCCAGCAAGGCGATAACCCAGGCCAAAGCCCCTTGAGCCGTGCGATAAGTCATTAGAATCCGGTAGATGCACACCAGAGATGCCAGATACACCAGAGTAACAATAACGGCAATCAATGAGAATTCGGGCATCTAGATTCCTGTATCGGTGTGCACCGCAAGCGCAGCGTTGTAATGGGCCAAGATAGCATGGCGCCTGTCATCAACCACATTTGTGGTTCTGCGTAGACAGTGCAGCCGATCTAAGAAGTGCAGGATCTTTGTCGATGCGGCTGTTCCAGTGCTAATCTAACGGCCAAAAGCGCCGTAAGGAAATCTCTGATGACTGTTGAACTCAACGCCCGCCAAGCCGGACCGGATGAATCCGGGCGCTTGCCATTAATCGTATTGCACGGGTTGTTCGGTTCGCTGGACAACTTGGGCGGAATAATCCGTCGTTTGGAAGACCGTTGGCAGATTCACGCCCTGGATCAGCGCAATCACGGCCAGTCGCCCCACACCGACACCATGGACTATCCATCCATGGCGGCGGACGTACTGGCCTATATGGATAAGCAGGGCCTTGAACGGGCTTGCGTGCTGGGCCATTCCATGGGTGGCAAAGTGGCGATGCAGCTGGCATTACTGGCGCCAGATCGAGTTGACCGGGTGATTGTTGCCGATATTTCGCCGGTGGCTTACAAACCGCGCCACGATGCCATTCTTGAAGGGCTTAAAGCCATGGACTTGAGCGCGGTAAGCTCGCGCACCGAGGCGGACCGACAGATGGCAAACTTTGTGGACGACGCCGGCGTTCGCCAATTTTTGCTGAAAAACCTGGAACGGATTCCGAAGGATCAAGCGATTGAAGGCGGGCCGGTTTTTCGCTGGTTGCTGAACCTGGCGACAATCGAGCGTTGCTATTCGCAGCTCTCCGATGCTCCGCAAGGTGAAGGCCCGTTTGAAGGGCCGGTGCTGTTTATTAAAGGCGCCGATTCGGCGTATCTGCAAAGCAAGCACAAAGACATCATTTTGCAGCTGTTTCCCAACGCCAGCGTAAAGGTGATTGAGGGCACAGGCCATTGGCTTCACGCCGAAAAACCGGACACCTTTGCCACCTTGTGTGTGGACTTTCTTGCCGCCGACGATTGAGTCAATATAAGGCTAAGCGTGATGTCTTGAATCAAGGGACACGCTGCCTTATCTGATACACTCGAAATGTGCAGAGTTCACTATTATCTCTGCCAAACGATGACTGACCCCTTTGCCGGAGCACCCCATGGAAGACACCGTTAACACCAGCATGCGAAAAGTAGTTTACGAAGAGTTTGGTGACCGTGATGTTTTGCAGCTTGTTGATGCTCCAGTGCCTGAGCCTCAGGCGGGCCAGGTGCTGATCAAGGTCCACGGCGCCGGGCTTAACCCGATTGACTGGAAAACCCGCAAAGGCTTGGGTTTTGTGGCCAAGCAGCTGAGTGAACAAGAGCTGCTGCCATGGACACCGGGTTACGATCTGGCCGGTGAAGTTGTAAGCGTCGGCGATAGTGTGACCACTTTGGCACCGGGGGACCGGGTGATGGGGTTGGTAGGTTTCGCCCTGACGGGCGGCGGCTACGCCAGCTATGTGCTGGCCCAGGCGGATGAATTGGCCATTGTGCCGGAAAATCTGGATTTGGTGACTGCCGGGGCGTTGCCGTTGGCGGCGCTGACTGCCTGGCAGGCGTTATTCGAGGTGGCTGACCTGCAGGCCGGTCAAAAAATTCTGATTCACGCCGGTGCCGGAGGCGTCGGGCACTTAGCGGTGCAATTTGCCCTGACCCAAGGCGCCCACGTTATTGCGACCGCCTCAAAGGCTAATCACGATTTTCTTGACGGTCTGGGTGTGCACGAAATCATCGATTACACGACCACCGACGCGGCTCAGGAATGTTTTGGCCTGGATGTGGTGTTGGATCTGGTAGGCAGCGACGCCGGCCGGCGCTCGTTAAACTGTCTGGGTGAAAAAGGTGTGTTGGTAACGGTGCCCACTGTGACTGCAGATGTGATTATTTGTGCCGCCGAAGCCATGGGCCTGAGAGCCCACGGCATGACGGTGCGCCCGGATGTGTTTCATCTTGAGGAAATCGCCGAGCTGATTGAAGATGGCGATGTCACCGTTCATATCGAAAAGGTGTTTTCACTGGCAGAGGTAGCGGCCGCCCATGAGTTGCTCGAAGGCGGCCACGTTCGCGGCAAGCTGGTACTGGACTGCCGCGACTGATTGGTTATTTTGCGCCGTTAACTTCGGCGTTATCACGGTCTTTGCGTTCCTTGCGCTCTTTCGGTGCGCGGGCCGGAACGAGGCTGATCAGCGTGGAATCTTCATCGGGCTTGAGTTTGTCCATGGATTTCACCGGCGTAATGCGGCCTTTGCCATCAAACCTAAACAGTACCAGGGCCTGGCTCTGGTGCTTGTCCAAAAATTTTTGATAGCTGAATTCATCGCTTAGCTCGGTGGTTTTTACCGAGTAGCCTTGGCTTGCCAAGCTGGCCAGCTTGGCGTAGCTGACGCCGTTGAAAAGGCCGCGTGTCTGTTGGATTTTTTCGGCTGTTTGATGACGCGCTTTCTGGTCCTGATCGCCTTCTGCCAGGCTGTACACGCTGTTGTCACCAAACCAGTCCAGAAAGTGATAGGTGGCCAGGGAATTCATGTGTTTGTAGGGTGAAATGACCAGCAGGTTGCCGACTCCGGTCAAATCCAGCTGATTAGAGGCGTGCTCAGACACCGGGTTACCAAAGTACACCTGCAGATTTTCCATTCGCGCCTGGCGCACGTTCTCCCAGTTGGTGTCCGCAAGAACCACCGGCACCTCGTGTTTCTTTAAAGCGAGGCCAATCATTCGCGCCACCGGGTTAGCCCCCAGAATCAGAAATCCGAACTCCGCCGGCTCCGTTACATTCAGCAGGTTTGCCAGCGGCCGAGCGGTCAGGCTCTGAATGGTTACGGTGGCAATAATTAACATGAAAACCAACGGTACCAGAGCGCCCGCGCCTTCATAGCCCACTTTTTGCAGTTGGAAGGCGAACAGTGCAGACACCGCCGCGGCAACAATGCCCCGCGGTGCTATCCAGCTTAAGAACAGTTTTTCGCGCCAGTTCAGACTGGTACCAATAGCCGATAGAAAAATGCTCAGAGGCCGCGCTATCAGCATCAATATGGCCAATACCCAAGCCAGGCCCCAGCCCAAATCGGCGATGGCAGAAAATTCGATGCGCGCCGCCAGAATGATAAACAGCGCGGAAATCAGCAGTACGCTTAGGGATTCCTTGAACTCCAGAATACTGTCGACCGGCACCTGCTTCATGTTGGCCATCCACAAACCCATGATGGTTACCGTCAGCAGGCCGGATTCATGGGCCAGTTCGTTAGACAGCGCATACACGCCCAGCATGAAGGTCAGCGTGCCGGCATTGTGAAGGTATTGGGGTATCCAGTGTTTACGCAACACCTGACCGTTCAGGTAGCCCGCTGCGGCGCCAATCAAGGCACCTACTGCAATGGTTTTGGCGAAAATATACAGGGAGTGACCAAACACGTTGCCCTGGCCCCAGGACACAATGCCTTCGAACACCAGTACTGCCAGCAGGGCGCCAATGGGGTCAATAATAATGCCTTCCCATTGAAGAATGTTGGCCAGTTTTGAACTTGGCCTTACCGAACGCAGCAGAGGGGCTATCACCGTGGGGCCGGTGACAATGGATATGGCTCCAAACAGCAGAGCGATTTCCCAGGAAATGCCCAGAATATAGTGCGCCGACAAGGCGCCGATGGTGCCGGTAACAATCGCGCCAATTGGGAGCAAATTGCGAACCATTTTGCCGTGGCCACGAATTTCGGCAAAGCGCAGCGTCAGGCTACCTTCAAACAAGATAATGGCCACAGCCAGTGACACCATCGGAAAGAGTAGGTCGCCAAACACATCTTCGGGGTTCAAGTAGCCCAGCACCGGGCCCGACGCAATACCGCCGGCCAGTAAAAACAGTATGGCCGGCATGCGTACGCGCCAGGCCAGCCATTGGCAAAACAGTGATAGCACACCGATAGAAGCGAGCAGCAAAACAGTGCTTACGGGCATAGAAATCGGTTCCGTGAATTAGGGTTGGGCGCGTTGTGCAATTTTGTTAAGTAGCCGCGAGGCCGCAAAAAACCCGAAGCTAGCAGTCACCGGGCTGGCGGCGCCAAAGCCGGTGGCGCAATCCAGCCGAACCGGGCCTGCGTTAACCGGTTTTTGTAGGCAGGTTGTACCGTCGGCGGCGGGATACGTCAGCTGTTCCAGCGAATATACGGCTTCAATGCCGAAACGCCGCTGCGGATTGCGGGAAAAACCGTACTGTCGGCGCAGCAAGTTACGCACTTTGGCCAGTAGCGGGTCCTGGGTCGTTTTGCTTAAATCGGCCACGCGAATCTGGGTTGGGTCCATCTGCCCTCCGGCGCCCCCTGCACATACAATCGGCAACTTGTTGCGCTGGCAGTAAGCTAATAAAGCGGCTTTTGGCTTCACACTGTCTATCGCATCGATTACACCGGTGATGTCGGCGGTTATCCGTTGCGGGATGTTATCGATAGTAATAAACGCAAACTGGGTGCGGACATCTGCGGCAGGATTGATGGCCCGCAAACGCTCGGCCATGGCATCGGTTTTGGTTTTACCGTATTGGCCATTGAGCGCGTGCAGCTGGCGGTTGGTGTTGGATACACAGATATCGTCCATATCAATCAGCGTTAGCGTGCCTATACCGCTGCGAGCCAAAGCTTCTGCCGCCCAAGACCCCACACCGCCAAGGCCGACAATGGCAATGTGGGCCTTGCGAAAGGCCTCAAGCGCACTACGTCCATACAGGCGCTCAATGCCGCCAAAGCGGAAGGCGTAATCGTCGGCGTTCATAATCTCTCCAATGGGCTCGTGCCTGCTATTGTAACCCAGCGCTGGCAGATACAAAAAAGCTGAAATAATGAAGCAATGGCGCGGAATGTTGACCCTTTGAGTTTCGGTAGGCGTAACGTTTATTACGTAAAGCACGGCTTAGCTCTGCATGGCAACGAACCGCCGTGCACAATTCTTTTAAACTGACCTTGGTGAACACTATGCGGATTTTGATTGCGGGTGTGTCTGGCGCCATTGGCGCAGCACTGGCCGAAAAACTCGGGGCTCGAGCCGATGTTGAAATTATTGGCATTTGTCGTCAGCCGGAAAAAGCGCCAGCGTTTCTGCGCGAGTCACATCAGGTACTGGCCTGGGATGCAGAAAAACCCGAGGCCCTGGGTCAAGTTGCCGCGGAACTGGCCGCTATCGTGCCAAAAGCAGAAGGGCTGGATATGATCATCTACGCTGCGGGCATATTACACGGAGCGAATATGAAGCCAGAGAAGCGGCTAGAAGATTTGCAGGCCAGTTCTCTGGCGCGCGCTATGGCGGTAAACGCCAGTGGTTTCGGGTTGCTGGTGCAGGCGTTATTGCCTTGGCTACGGCACAAACGCGCAAAGCGCATTGTGGCGATTTCCGCCAAGGTAGGGGGCATCGGCGACAACCGCTTGGGGGGCTGGTATGCCTATCGTAGCTCCAAAGCAGCACTAAATATGCTGGTAAAAACGCTGTCTGTGGAATTGCCCAGGCGCATGTCGCCGGTGGCTTGTATTGCGTTGCATCCGGGCACAACTCGTTCGGCATTGAGTGAGCCGTTTTCGCAATCGCTGGCTAACCTGGAGGTTCACGATGCCTTAGAAACCGCGGCCAACCTGTTGGCAGTGATTGACCAGATTGACGAATCGGCGAATGGCAGCTTTTTATCGTGGGACGGCAGCACACTGCCTTGGTAAAAACAGTGTGCTGATAGTGATTTTCTTGGTTAATCCATAAACTTGCTCAGCTCATGAACGGATTGAGCAGCCGGGTAAAGGTACCCGTTAGTTTCAGCGGTGCACTAAGCACCGACAACGTAATGCAATCTTCGTGGCCAACAGCGACCGGGCGGTGATTGTCATTCTGGTCAAGCACTGCAAAATCCCACTGATTAAAAATACCGTTTTGGTCAGAGAATGCACCCTGCAAAACAATGGTGGTCTCGGTTCCACGGTGGGTGTGGGCAAGCGCTTTGCCTCCAGAGGACAATTTTTGCAATACCACCCTCTCTGTCTGCCCGGGGAAACGATCTGTTACGTCAAGCATGCTGACATCGCCCAGTTGGCGCTTCCAGGGCAGATCGTTGATATCGCAACCCAGCAATTTCTTTACAAGGTCTTGGCGTTTCTGAGGGGCACTTACAGGCGCTGTATCGCTGTCAATACGCGCAAGAATTGCGTCGAAGGTCGAGGCAGCCGGTTCGGAACTTTCAGTACGGGGTTGTTGTTCCAACATCACTGCACCCAAGCTTTCCAGGGTGTCTACCCGGCTGCGGCAAAGCGCACACTTTTCAAGGTGCAGCCGTATACAAAAGGCGTGAGGGTCAGACAATGTACCCGCGCTGAATTCCATCAGGCTTGTACTTTCGGGGTGATGCCGTGTCATTGGTTTTGATCCTGCAAAATCACTTTCAGTTTGTTGAGCGCTAGACGAACTCGGCTTTTTACTGTTCCCAGGGGTATTTGCAGTTCGTCAGCTACCATCTGATGAGACTTGCTTTCCATATACACTTTGGCAATAACAGTCGTTTGTTCTTCCGGTAACAGGCTGAGAGATTCACGTACTCGACGCTCCGACATTAAACGATGCAGCGACGTAACGGGCTCGTTTTCGTTATCACCGGGAATTTGCCACAGATCTTCGGTTTCTACCGAAATTTCGGCGCTAATGCGTTTCATTTTGCGCAGCATATCAATACGCTGATTTCTCGCAATGGTAAAAATCCAAGTCGATGCCGCTGCTTTGCGCCAGTCATAAAGACATGAACGCCTCCAGATCGACACAAACACTTCTTGCACCAATTCCTCAGCGTGATTCGCCATGCCATTTGCCATAGCGTAGTACTTAATCTGCGGGCCAAAGTGTTCGAACAGCTGATGGTAAGCCTGTCGGTCTTGGTTTTTTCCTACTTTTATTAGCAGGTTGCTCCAAGGGTCGTTACGCCCTTCGGATTTAACCGGCTTCTGCTCCAGTGTCGTCACCGGACGCTCCTTGACTGTTGCATGATTTGAGCTTTGTATTGTCATCATTCTATGCACTCGCCCCAGATTTGTCAGTCATTGATTTACGCCCAGTTGATGCGCCCAGATCACCATTCGCCGTGGTTTACCCCTTAGAACCCGGAGAAATCGTTGGTTATGGTCGGCGGTGACGGCTGCAGTTTCGAGCTATTTCACCACCCAAGCCCGCTCCAACGTCAGCTCTTCTGGGTCAAACTGATACACACTGATGCCGCCGGTCGATTGATGCCCCATCACCAGGGTACCCGATTCAGGTGAGGTGGCGATGGCGGTGTTGCGGTCGTACTGACTGCCGTAGGTGACCAATTTGGGTGACTCGCCGAGATCAAGATACTTCACGGGCCAGGGGCTGCCGGTTTTGAACAGGGCGGTGAAGTGGCTGTTGTTGCCGAAACGAAGGTAGTATTCGCTGTTGTGGATGAAGGCTACGGCGATGGTGAAGTCATGCACGCCGCGCGGGGCTTCGATAAGTCCACTCTTGTCAAAATAGTCGGAATCGGGGAGGTCGCCAGAAAGACCGTCGATATATAGACCTGAATTGTATCGTGCGGCTCGTAGTCGATGTTGAGGATTGGATGTGTGCCAGGTGATGCTGTTTCCTGCTTCGTCCCCGCTGACCACCCACTGTCCATCCGGGCTAATGGTAGCGTGGGTCTTGGAGGAGTTTCCGCGCAGTTTCGCGACCGGCTGTTTTGTGTTCGCATTCCAAAGTGTGACACCCCCGTATTTTGAAAACCGTTGGCTGCTTTTTAGTGGTGAATGGTTTGCAATTACTGAGCTGTCGTCATCGAACCCGGCTGTTACAAAGAATGTGTTGTTTCGGTCCAGAGAGAGGTTGAGGAGCTTGCCAGCGCCGATAAAGCTGGGGACAACTCCATCTTTGAGAACAGGACGCTTTGTCTCGCCATAGCCAGAAAACACATTCCAGTACTCATCAGCTGACAAGTAGGTTTCAAGATCCTTGCTGATAACGTGGCCATAAGTCGGAAAGTGTTGAAATTGTTTTAGCACATCTCCGTCAACCGTTTGTGCAGTAACGATATTGTCTGTGTCCTGCCACAAAAAAGCGTTTTGACCCGGCACAAAATAGGCGCTGTAAAGATTGGCTTTACCGGACAACGTATTCCATTGTTTTTCTTGCAGATCCCAGAGAATGAGCTTGTTGTCTCTGTGGGCACTGACGACATAGCGGCCAGACTCTGATACACCGATTGACATAACCGGCCCCGCCCAGACTCCCAAGAGGTTGAACGTAAGCAGGCCCCCAATAAGAACAAGGATACCCAGTACGCTGCCAACCCAGCGCATTTTACAAATGTTAGTAGTGACCAAAACCGCCTCCTTCATTCACCACACGGCGCATAATCGCGGCATCATAAGAGCGATTGAACACTTCCTCACTTGGAATCCGCATCCCAGAGTGACTAAAAAGCCATGTTGATTGGTCAACAGGAATAAACTTTCCGTCAGTCAGAGATCGATCAATAAAATCATCGAATTCTGCTGCACCTCTCCGGGTCACCTCATCAAGCCCCACATACCCCAACGCAGGTCGTGGCTGTTGCTCCGGAACCCAATTATTCGCAGCAAGCTTTTTCAAACGCAAAACGTAGTCTTTGGCCATTTGAGGGTTTACGCTGGCCTGGTGGTTTAAGGGGGCCAGCAGGGTGTAGTCAGGCGGCCGCTCGCCGTTGCGCAGGCAATCTATACAGGGTTGCCATAAAGCGTTTGCTTCGGTGAGGATGTCTTTTTCTAACCGGGTCCAGTTTTCCTGAACGGTTTGTTTGAGCGTTTCGGGTGTGGCCAAAGATCGCTGGGGGTGAGCAGTCATCCACGCCTCGAACGTGAGTGGTAAGTAGTCTGTGTACAGCTTTTCGATGGCGGGCCCGAACCCGTTGTCCAGAAAGCTCGGGAAGGTCCACCATTTTTTATCATAGGCTCCCCGCAAGTTACCGAGTACGTCGTCCATGGGGTCGTCGGCGGTTGCGAGATCCCATGCGGTAGTTGCTACTGGATGCTTGAATGACAGAGCCTTTCGCCACCAAGCCTCATCTTCACTATTATCCGCCCCAAGAATGCCGTCGCCACGGGAATGCAGCACCACAATCTTGCGAGCTGCGCTATGGGCGGCAGGAAACACGCCCAGCCCCAAAGGATGCACGTCTCGGCTGCTGTCGTTGGTGAGGGCATTGTCGGCAACGGCGGGTTGCCAGAGAAACAGGTGGTCAACCAGATCGCGTTTTCCGATGATGCCCATAATGTTCAGGGCGGTGAGCGCTACCCGTGCACCAAGAGAGTGAGAGAGCAGGTTGATGGCAATGCCGGCATTTGCCAACTGCAACAATAGCGGAGCCAGGCGCCGCCCGGATGCCATGGCGTTCAGCTCCGCCTGCATGAAATCGGTGGAACCGGTATCCCCCGGCCAGGAAATGTTAATGATGCGGCTATAGGGCATCCAGTCTTCGCCGTCGAAGCCTGCGGCGCGGTTCAACTGGTACTCCATATGAACAGCCCAATTATGAGCGCCGCCACCATTCAGCTTTTCGTCTTCCAGCGACACGGAGCTATTCGCCGACAGTGCTGCCGTATCCTGCCAGACCGTGGCTCTATTGGGATGCCAGGTATTGGCTTTCGCGAATGACGGCGCATTACCGTGGTAGGCTTCTCGGCTACCGTCGTACTTCAAGAATCGCCCCCACTCACCATGAGGAACGTTGTAACCGTGCATAAAGATAAGCGCGTTGTTGCCGTTTGCCCGAAAGTAATCCAGTTGGT
Organism: Marinobacter sp. M3C; assembly: GCF_023311895.1. Lineage (GTDB taxonomy): Bacteria > Pseudomonadota > Gammaproteobacteria > Pseudomonadales > Oleiphilaceae > Marinobacter. Next base: position 2,062,574 of record NZ_CP092284.1, on the reverse strand, counting down.
CGTCCGTCAGCAAATCTTCAGATGGGGAGGCCTCTTCACGCAGATTAATAAATACCGGTGGCGGTAGGTGTATCGCTCTGGCTTTGCGCTCGCCCTGGATGACGGTTAGCTCTACGCCTTCGCTAAGGGTATGGCCCGGGGCAAAGCGAAGCTGCTCGCTTACAGTATCAAACCCGATCAAATGCTCGCCCTTCGGTTCCTCAGGCCCGTACCACTGTGCGTTGCCCGTAAGGAGTTTGGTGAAGCGAGCCTCTGCATTATCTGGCGTATGCTCTGTGCCATTTTGCAGCGTGGCGGTGAATGATCTACCGCTCTCATCCTCGATTTTGCCGGCATCAATAAAAGCCCTTGGTCGCCCCAAGGTGTCAGAGCGGCTCAACAGTACGTTTGCGGTTTCGCGCTTGCAAACGGGCGCGCCGTGGGCGCCGAGAGGCGTTGTGCTGGGAGAGAAGGGCAGGTTGCCAGTGAGTGTCATTCAGGTTCCTTCCTGTGAATGCGTTAATGTTGCAAGTGCGTCCAGCGTGTTGGACCAGTAGGCTCTTTGCCTCGTTTTACGTAGGGTTGCAAGGTCCGCTTCGCTCAGCGCGCGGGTAAAACCCCGGCTTATTAGCAACCCGGCTGCTTCTACCAAACCCTGCTCATTAGGTGCGCCGAGTGTTATCAGTTGCTGGAACCAGTCGGAGACCGTTCGGGCTGCTAGATCGTGGTTATCTGCCAGACCTTTTGCCAATAAATTGCGGCGATACACTTCTACGGATGCGAGATTCTGCTGAGTCAATTCAAGAGGCAGAGGGTTCTGCTCTTTCGCTTCGGTCGGATGTGCCGGGGGGTGGTCTTTTTCCAGCGACCAGTTAGCACCTGCATAGCCGCCATGTATTGCGGTTAGCGGGCCGAGAACCCGCAGGCGTTGTTGGTGTGACAGTAAGGCACCAAGGCTGCCAAACGTTGCCGTGTCTGCGTAGCGAAAAAGGCTGTCGCCATAAGGGGTACGAACGGTGTTCAGGCTTATAAGATGATCGCGTATTTCTTCTAATGTCAGCAACGGGCCCTGCAGAGCCAGAGCTTTGGCCTCTGCCAGCCATTTATGCAGCCATTTTTCACTCTGGCTTGTGGTGGGCTTAATAATTAACGGGCCATCAAATGCTTGTTCACGGTATTGCGTATGAATATAAGGCAAGTCGTAGATGGGTGAGGCGTCGTGCTCAAACAGTAAGCGCAAAACATCTGGGTGCTTGGCCTGGTCAACGAGATACCAACAGGCACCTGCATTAATGGGGTCTGCGTGAGGGTAAAACGACGTGGTTGTTTGAGCCTCATGGCTCAAGGCTGTGGCGTCCTTCATGGCTGCTTTCATCTATCCTTAGATGGCCGAATCTGTGCCATATGTTAGCTCAAGTGGCAGTTTCGATCAGCTTAAACCCGGGAAACGTGTCAGGTTTCTAAAATGGATGCCTCAAAATGCGAAGGGGCGCCCAAATGGGCGCCCCTTGTCACTGCTGTTCACAGCTTTGCTACTTGCTGCTAACAAACTCCGGGTAGGCTTCCATGCCGCACTCGGCAATATCCACGCCCTCGTACTCTTCCTCTTCACTAACACGTAAGCCCATGACCGCCTTGATAATGCCCCAGGTTACCAAGCTAGCCATGAACACCCAGCCAAAAATGGTTGCAGCGCCTATGAGCTGGCCGCTGAAACTGGCACCATCGTTGGTCACCGGTACCAGCAGCAGACCTAGCAGACCACAAACTCCGTGGGCTGAAATGGCGCCGACCGGGTCATCAATGCGCAGCTTGTCCAGACCGATAATGCTAAACACTACCAGGATACCGCCAAGCGCGCCCCAAAGGGTTGCCTGTAAGGCCGTGGGTGTGGATGGCTCGGCGGTAATAACCACCAGGCCAGCGATAGCACCGTTCAACAGCATGGTCAGGTCGGCTTTGCCAAACAGTATGCGAGCGGTAATCAGGGCGGCAATGGCACCGCCCGCGGCAGCTGCGTTGGTGTTCAAAAACACCACGGCGACCGAGTTGGCGCTGGCGATATCGCCCAGTTTGAGTACAGAGCCGCCGTTGAAACCGAACCAGCCCATCCACAAAATGAGGGTGCCCAAAGCCGCCAGGGGCAGGTTGGCGCCGGGAATCGCGCGGATTTCTCCGTTCGAGCCGTACTTGCCTTTGCGGGCACCTAAAAGCAACACACCTGCCAGTGCCGCCGCGGCGCCTGCCAAATGCACAATGCCAGAGCCGGCAAAGTCACTGAAGCCCAAATCACCGAGGTTATAAAGACCGAACACGTCTTTGCTACCCCAGGTCCAAGAACCCTCCAGCGGATAAATCACGCTGGTCATCACCACCGCAAAAGCCAGGAAAGCCCAAAGTTTCATTCGCTCGGCAACTGCGCCGGAGACAATGGACATGGCTGTTGCCACAAACACCACCTGGAAGAAAAAATCTGCGGCTGTGGAGTAAATGGCCGCGCCCTCGAAACCGTCTTCGCGGCCGGCGAAATCGGTCAAAACCGAAGCTGTATCGGTTTGGCCAATGCCCGAAAGCAAGATTGCGCCGTCGTACATGATGGCGTAGCCGCACACCATGTACATGGTGCAGGCGACGGCGTACAAGGCGATGTTTTTGGTCAGGATTTCGGTGGTGTTCTTGGCGCGTACCAGACCGGATTCGAGCATGGCAAACCCGGCGGCCATCCACATCACCAAGGCACCGCACATCAGAAAATAAAAGGTATCAATCGCGTACTGTAACTGAAAGACATTGCTGTCCATAAAAGACCCTCCGCACAAGGCTCTATTAAATGAAAAAGTTTTTTGCGTTGGTAGCTAAAGCATCAGAACGGGTTCAGACCGCTTCCTCGCCCGTTTCGCCGGTACGAATCCGGATGGCCTGCTGTAACTCGGTCACAAAGATTTTGCCATCACCAATTTTTCCGGTGTTGGCGGCCTTGGTTATGGACTCGATTACCTGATCCATCAGATCATCGCCAATGGCGACCTCTACTTTTACTTTGGGCAAGAAATCCACCACGTATTCGGCGCCACGATACAGTTCGGTATGGCCCTTCTGGCGTCCGAAGCCTTTAACTTCGGTAACGGTGACACCTTGAACGCCAATCTCGGACAAGGCTTCACGCACGTCGTCCAATTTGAATGGCTTGATGATTGCTGTAATCAGTTTCATTGATTTCTCCTTGGTAAAACTGTGCCAACCGGCAGCGCCATAAGGCTGCTGATCGGGACCGGGATGCGGCTACCCCGCACGACAATTGTGCGGATTGTGTACGGGGCTTTAGCATCGGATGTGCCAACGCAAAAAAATAGTTTAAAAACAAATGGATAAAATTAAATCAGTGGTTTCAGACTGGTTTTCCCTGCACCAAAATGGCGCGTTTTGAGCGCTATGGAATCATAATAGCGCGTTCCACTACACTCTTTGCATCCTTATTACTCTGTGGATTCGCTTCCGCCGTCACAGTATGGCAGGGCCGGCGGTGTGATACACTGCCGAGCAGCGATTCCACGGTGGATAGGATCTTTGAAGCCGCTGCCGCAAAGCGTGTTTCTGCGTGTTTACACAGATAAGGGGTGTTCATGAAAGGTCCACAGGACATTTTTTCCCAACTGCAGGGTCAGTTTGGTCAATTCGTACCGGATATGGCTCGTGCTGCCAAAGACGACTTTGAAGCACAGGCGCGGGCCAGTGTGGCTTCGGTGCTGTCGCGTCTTGAGTTGGTTACTCGCGAAGAGTTTGACGCCCAGCAAGCGGTATTGTTGAAAACCCGCGCCATGGTGGAAGCCCTGGAAGCCCGCGTAACTGAACTGGAGCAGTCAACCAAAGGCTGACGGAAAATAATAACCATGGAAGGTTACTATGCTTGCTATTGTTCAAACCCGTGCCTGTGTTGGTGTGTCTGCGCCGCCGGTCAGCGTTGAAGTACACCTGTCCGGCGGCTTGCCAGCGCTGTCGATTGTAGGCCTGCCAGAAACCGGTGTGCGTGAGAGTAAAGAACGGGTGCGCAGCGCCCTGATTAACGCCGGTTTTGATTTTCCCGCACGTCGTATCACCATCAATCTTGCCCCTGCGGATCTGCCCAAAGAGGGCGGCCGTTTTGACCTGCCTATTGCCCTTGGCATTTTGGCGGCTTCTGGCCAAATTCCGGCCGCGGCTCTGAGTACCTACGAATTTGTCGGTGAGCTGTCGCTAGATGGCGCGCTGCGCCCCTTAAAAGGCGTATTGCCGGCGGTTCTGGCGGCCCGAGCAGAAGGTCGCCAATTGTTGGTGCCCCAGGCTAACGCCGCTGAGGCGTCACTGGCCAGCGAACACGACGTACTGGCCGCCAGCCATTTGCTGGCTGTGTGCGAACACTTGCACGGCCGTGCCCGGCTTGTGCCGCTGGCGCCTGCTGACTTAAGCGGTGGCGACAGTGGGCAGGCAACAACCGGGCCTGACCTGGCCGATGTTCGGGGCCAACAGGTGCCGCGCAGGGCGTTAGAAGTGGCCGCGGCTGGAGGTCATAACCTCCTGTTTTTTGGGCCGCCCGGAACCGGTAAAAGCATGCTCGCTAGCCGTCTGCCGGGCATTATGCCGGCGCTTGCCGACACTGCTGCAATGGAAGTGGCGAGCGTGCATTCTGTAGCAGGTATGGCAGTGGCCGAGGGCGGTTGGCGCCAGCCGCCTTTTCGGGCGCCACACCACACGGCTTCGGCGGTGGCCATGGTAGGTGGCGGCAGCAGTCCGCGGCCCGGGGAAATTTCTTTGGCCCATCGCGGCGTGCTGTTTTTGGATGAACTTCCGGAATTTGAACGGCGGGTGCTGGAAGTGCTGCGTGAACCTATGGAAACCGGCGAAATTCACATCAGCCGCGCTGCGCGGCAGGTCACATTTCCCGCCCGTTTTCAGGTTGTGGGTGCTATGAACCCGTGCCCCTGTGGTTACAGCGGCCACCCCACCATCGAATGCCAGTGCAGTCCCGCCCAGATTATCCGCTATCGCTCGAAAATTTCTGGCCCGCTGCTGGATCGTTTCGATTTGCACGTAGAAGTGCCAGTGCAAGGTGGTGATGTGTTTATGCAGCACGGTGAGCCCGGCGAAAGCAGCGCCCAGGTGCGGGCACGAGTTGTAGCGGCTCGCAGCTTGCAGAACGCCAGAGGCACGTTAAACGCCGAGTTGTCGGGCAAGGCGCTGCAAACGGCGTGTCAGCTTGACAGTGACAGTGAGCAACTGTTGCTACGGGCAATGGAAAAACTCGGGCTGTCTGCCCGTGCCTTGCATCGGATACTGCGTGTGGCGCGCACGCTGGCGGACCTTGATGCCAGTGCCAATGTAGCCCGCGCCCACCTGGTAGAAGCCTTGGGTTATCGCCAGTTAGACCGCCGTAACGGCCAAAGTTCTCTGGTTTCGTCTTGAGCCGCTGTCGTGAGCTCACCTTGTACTCTGGTGAACGGGCGTCTGGTAAACTGACCACATCGATACGCCAGAATCCGCGAGCAGCGGTTTGAGGATGCATAATGACTGAAGCAAATGTCCCACAGGATCACGCCAAAAACGGCCGCTCCGATGAGTCCCCGGTAACCACTCGCCGCGGTGTGCGCAGTTTTGTGTTGCGCCAGGGCCGGATGACCGAGGGTCAGCGTAAGGCCTACGAACGCAGCTGGCCCACATTCGGCCTGACGCGAGAACACGGTATGGTTGATCCGCGCCAAGTGTTTGGCCGCGATGCCATGCTCAATCTTGAAATCGGTTTTGGCATGGGGCGCTCGCTGGCGGATATGGCTGAGGCTGCGCCAGAGCAGGATTTTATTGGTGTGGAAGTGCATCTGCCTGGCGTAGGTGCCTTGCTGAAAGATATTGAAGACCGTGGTCTGGAGAACATCCGCATTTACAGCATTGATGCCAACGATGTGATTGACCTGTGCCTGGCGGATGCCTGCCTTGATCGGGTAATGGTGTTTTTCCCGGACCCCTGGCACAAAAAGCGCCACCACAAGCGCCGCCTGATACAGCAGGAATTTGTTCAACGCCTTCGCCACAAGCTAAGAGTTGGGGGCATTCTGCACCTGGCCACAGACTGGGAAAACTACGCTGAACACATGATGGAAGTGATGGCTGATTCCGAAGGCTTTGCCAATACCCGGGGTGAGGGTGGTTTCTCGCCAAAGCCGGAGGGCCGCCCGGTGACCAAATTCGAACAGCGCGGTGAACGCCTGGGCCACGGTGTCTGGGATTTGTTGTTTTACCGAACCAACTGATGAACAGTCAGCACAACACCCGTTAACGGTTTTCTGGTCGCCGTTTTTGGTTCCGTTTTACAACGTGCCTGCCAGCTCACGCGTGAGTAAGCGGGTGCCGCCGGGCGGCGCGAATAATCACTAGCCCTGCGCTGCCCAGCAGTAAACCGGTAAATTTCACCAGTGCAGAAAATGCGACAACCAAGCTGGCGAGGTCGTCTGGCTCTTTCAAATTGTTCAGTAGCAATAGGTTTTCAACGCAATCGCTGACGGCCGCCAACGCAAAGAGAGTAAGCACCCAGCGGCCCGCCGTGCGTTCGCGCACACCGGGGCGGTCTTTTAGAAGATGGTGGGTTAGCAGGAACAGCGTAGCGGAATAGAGCGCAACCAGTAAAAAATCCAAAAGCAACGAGATTCTGGCCCACGCCTGTTGTTGCGGGCTCCAGCTTTGCAATATATCGCGGGTATGTGCGGCGTTGCCCGCCAGTTGTAGGTTAACGATGCCTTGAGGCGCCTGGGGCGTATGTAGCAACTGGTTGATCAGCAGCAGGGCGATAGCGAGGAGTGCGGACAGCGCAAAGCCGACTTTTAGTTGCGCAGAGAGGCGCCGCCTGTCTGGCGGGCGTTGAATTGGGGCAAATTCCATTGGGTGTGCTCCTTTGCCGCTGGCGCTGTGATTACTGCCGCCATTATCACCGCTGCCATCACGTTGCCGTCACTACAGCCGTCTATAAAAACCGCTGTAATAGGCTGTTCAAATAGCGTTGGCCGAGTTCGGTGGCTTGAATGCGTTGAGGATGCATCAAACCCTCCTGCCTTAATGTTTCAAGTTGTACCGCAATCGTGCTTAAGGGTAAACCCGTGCGCTGTTGAAACAGGTTTTCGGGCACGCCCGCGCCAAGGCGCAGCGCGTTCATTAGAAACTCCAGCGGCCGCTCTGCCACTGATATCGCCTCGCTGCCGGCGGTACGGCTGCCTATTCGATTCAAATAGGCTTGCGGTTGGCGGGTTTTCCAGTAGCGCAAAATCTGGCCATCCGGTTGACTGATTTTACCATGGCCCCCGGCGCCCAGGGCCAAATAGTCGCCAAACGTCCAGTAATTCAGATTATGGCGCGATGCCATATTCTGCTGGCTCCAGGCGGATACCTCGTAATCGGTAAAACCGTGGCTGCGCAGGTAGTCGCCGCCCTGGCTGTAAATATCCCACAGCCGATCCTCGTCTGGCAGCTCTGGTGGCTGGCTATAAAATTCTGTGTTGGGCTCAACCGTAAGTTGATACCAAGACAAGTGCGGTGGTTGATACGATAGGGCCTGAGCCAGGTCGTCCAGTGCCTGTTCAGGCGTTTGACCTGGCAAACCGTGCATGAGGTCGATATTGAAGTTGTCAAAACCGGCCTGGCGCGCCGCGGTTATGGCGTTGTGAGCTGCTTGGCTGTCGTGAATGCGCCCAAGCACCTTTAAGTGCTCTGGGTTAAAGCTTTGCACGCCTATCGACAGCCGGTTGATACCGGCCTCGCGGAACGCCTCAAAGCGGCCCTGTTCGAGAGTGCCGGGATTTGCTTCCAGAGTGATTTCAGCGTCTGCCGCAAATTCCAGCCTTGTTTTAAGCTGGCGAAACAGATCGCTGTAAAAACCACCGCTCATCAGCGATGGCGTGCCACCGCCAATAAATACCGTTTGTATGACGCGGCCTGCGACCAGGCGTAAATCCTGATCGAGGTCGTCCAGCAGTGCCTTTAAATACGCGCGTTCAGGAATATCCCCGCTAATGGCATGGGAATTGAAATCGCAGTAGGGGCATTTGCGCACGCACCACGGTACGTGCAGATACAAGCTTAGAGCAGGCTCAACGGCTGCAGGTGTCGGGCTTAAGCTCAAGAGGCGTCCTGTAACTCGCGTTTCAGCTGATCGGTCATCATCGCCAGCGCCTGGCCGCGGTGGCTAAGCTGGCCTTTTTCTGCACGGCTTAGCTCGGCGGCGCTGCAGTTGCGTTCGGGCACAAAGAATATCGGGTCGTAACCAAAACCGCCGGCGCCTGAAGCCTGGCGCAGTATACTGCCGTGCCATTGGCCGTGGCATACCAGCGGGGTAGGGTCATCAGCGTGGCGCAAGTAAACCAGTACGCTGTGAAATTGGGCGTTGCGTTGGCCGTCAGGTACGTTTTCCATATTGGCCAACAAAGCATTCAGATTGTCGGTATCGCTAGCGGTGTCGCCGGCATAACGCGCGGAGCGCACGCCTGGTTGGCCGCCTAGGGCGTCTACAGCCAAACCGCTGTCGTCGGCCAATGCTGGCAGGCCGGTAATGCGGGCTGCATGGCGGGCTTTAAGAATGGCATTTTCAATAAAGGTGACCGCCGGTTCTTCAGCTTCACCCACGCCCAGTTTGCCTTGAGCAACGGGCGCCAGCCCCAAGGGGGCCAGAAGATCATTGAATTCTGCAATTTTGCCAGGGTTGTTGCTGGCAATAACCAATGTCTGGGGCATTGAAGGCTCAATTGTTAAAGGCTTAGTCGTTAAACAGGGCGTGGGAAAATCGTACCGGCAGTTCTTGATCGTGACCGTTTGGACGCGCGGTGAGATTGAACGTCAGCAATTCAGCCGTGCCGTACTGGTACGCGGCAATAAAGTATACCGCGTTGCCTTCCTGAATGCGGCGAAACGCCAGAAAGCGAACTTGTTGAATGTCGTTGGTAACTTGGCCTTCTACCTGGCCCGCTACCGGCGACAAGGTACCGTCGGCGTTGGTTTGCATAATGGCAACGTTCACAATGCCGATGCTTTTACTGCGCTGAAGATTGTTTTCTTTCGCAATTTCCGGCGTCAGAAATGTGCTGGGCAGCACGCTCCAGGAAACGGTGTATTCACCGAAATCCTTACTGTCGGCCTGGGCCAAGCCAGCAAAGCACAGCAGCACCAGCGCAAACGCCGAGTGCATAAAAACCGAGTGTTTGGCAATCATCATTGTAAATTCTCCCTGGTGATGCGGTAAATCGCGATTTCGCCCAGCAGGTTTGGCCACAAACGGGCCACCCAGCTGTTCTGATGCTGGCCGTCTACAACCTTGCGACTGGTGATGCGTATGCTTTTCTGGCGGCATAGAGCTTCAAAGTCCTGGAACGTACACAGCCGTATGTTGGGGGTGTTATACCACTTATACGGAAGCGCTTCGGATTCGGGCATGCGCCCGCTCAACGCCAATCCCCAACGCAAGCGCCAATGGGCAAAGTTGGGAAAGGTAACAATGCCTTCGTTGCCCAGACGCAGCATTTCGTCCAGCACTTTGTCGGGTCGGCGTACCGCTTGCAGGGCCTGGGTCATCAGCACGACATCGAAACTGTTGTTTTCAAAGTTGGCCAGCCCCTGGGTGTCGAGGTTTTGTTCTATTACTGATACGCCGCGGCTCATACAGTGTGTGATGTGCGCCGGATTAATCTCCAGGCCATAGCCGCTTGCGCCGCGTTCGCGCTGCAGAAAATCGAGCAGCGTGCCGTCACCGCAACCCAGATCCAATACGTGATGGCCCGGTTTTATCCACTGCTGGATAATTTCAAGATCGGCTCTCATGCTCCAACCTCCCGCGCAACACGGTCTATATAGGCGGTGAATACATCGGTATAACGTGGCGTGGGAATCAGAAACCCATCGTGACCCCAAGGGGCGTCAATTTCAGCGTAGCTGACTTTGCAGCGAGCGGCGATCATGGCTTTAACCAATTCTTCAGAGCGCTCTGGCGCAAAGCGCCAGTCGGTACTGAACGACAACACCAGAAATTCGCAGCGTGCGCCCTGCAGGGCTTTTGCCAGGTCACCGTCGAATTCGTAGGCGGGGTCGAAGTAGTCCAGGGCCTTGGTCATCAGCAGGTAGGTGTTGGCATCGAAGGATTCGGAAAAGCGTTCGCCCTGATAGCGCAGATAGCTTTCTACCTGAAATTCGGCGTCGTAGCCGAATTTGTAGGCTTCTTCGCGCAGCTCACGGCCAAACTTTTCGCCCATGGAAGCGTCAGATAAATAGGTAATGTGGCCCACCATGCGCGCCAGCATCAAACCGCGCCGGGGTAGTGTGAGATTGTCGCTGTAGCGCCCGGCGTGAAATTCTGGATCACTGGTAATGGCCTGTCGCGCTACCTCGTTAAAGGCGATGTTCTGAGCGCTCAGGCGCGGCGTTGACGCGATAACCGCCGCGTGGCGTATGCGCTCGGGGTAGGTAAGGCTCCATTGCAGTGCTTGCATGCCGCCCAGCGATCCGCCCACCACCGCCGCCCAGCATTCTATGCCGAGCTTGTCAGCCAGGCGCGCCTGGCTGTTGACCCAGTCAGTTACCGTGACAACTGGAAAGTCCGGGCCATACAGTGAGCCCGTGTCCGGGTTGATGCTGCTGGGGCCGGTGCTGCCGTGGCACCCTCCCAAATTGTTAAGGCTCACCACAAAAAAACGCCGGGTATCAATAGGCTTTCCGGGACCAATACAACTGTCCCACCAGCCTGCTTTACGTTCGTCGGCGCTGTGATAACCGGCGGCGTGATGGTGGCCGCTAAGGGCGTGACAAATCAAAATCGCATTGCTGGCGCCGGCATTCAGTTCGCCATAGGTTTCCACTACCAGCTCATAGCGGTTCAGCACCTTGCCGCAAGCAAGCTCCAGCGGTGTATCAAAATGGTAGGTCTGCGGGGTAACAATCCCAACAGAATCTGCGGGCAATGGATCGGGCATCGGCGCGATGACTTCCTGGCTAGAATCGAGAAATACGGACGCGCCAAAGAGGAGCGGCGCTCAAGCGTTTTAGTGTAAAGGCGGCAGCAGCGAGCTGCAACTGCCGCCGGGGAATCACACGGCGCTGGAGAGCTTAACCGCTTTTTGCTGAGAGAAGGTGGGTGCGGGCTTGCGAATTTGCCGGTGTATGGCCTCAGCCAGTTCCAGCTGGCGCTGCAGATCGCTAATGGCATCCTCGAGGCGCTTTGTTTCGGCACGGTTGTGGCGATCATTGTGCGCCAGCTCCTTTAACCGTCCGATTTGGTGTTGTAGCAGTTGTTTTTGCTCAAGTGTGTACTGCATCACCGGCAGCAGCGCTTGTCGTGGCCAACGTTCCGCGTCTTTTTGTGCCATTAGGTACAGATTACGCACTTCGTTAATCATCAGGTTGGAAAATCGCCGTACCAGTACTGACTGTTCGGTGAGCAAATTGCGGGGGTTGCTGCGAAAGCGCTCCGATTTCTGTCGCAGCTTGCGGATGGCGATTACATGACGGCCAGCCCGAAAGGGTGCTGGCTCTATGTGGCGAGCGCCAGGTTCATCGCTGTAGCGCTTGTAAATGGCGGTCACCATGCGCTCTGCCAGCCTGCTTTCGGTCAGCAGGTGGGAAAGGTCACCTTCCAGACCGTCAAAAAATTGATCTATTGCCCGATTCATACCCACTGTGGTCCAACTTTTGGACATGTTTTCGCGTACTCGGGTCACCTGGGTTTCAAAGTGTGTCGCGGCTACCAGCTCTTGCAGGGTTACGCCCTGAGCCTCTACCAGGCGGCGACTTGAACGCAGAATGATCAGTTTTTTATGGTAATACTCGTATTCAGTCTGGGTTTTTTCAGCCAGCCGCTTCAGACGGGCTTTGTCGGGGGTGGGCCCGCTGTAGGCCTGCTGTTCCTCATGCAGCGTGCCCAGCTGGCTATGAAGTGCGGCCTGGCTGTTTTGAAGCATGCCGAGCAGGTCATTGATCAGGTTGCCGGTAATCAGCTTTTCCTTGTGCGCCAGAATGCGCTGAATGATCAGTTCTTCAAGCTGCTCGATTCCCGAGCGCTGGAACAGTTCAAAATCGTTTTTTACGCGCCCAACCAAGCCCTGTTTGGCTGATACGGGAATGACATCCTGTGGTTGAATGCCTAAATGGTCGGCGCTGTAATTGCGAACCCTTTCGATGGATTGTCGGGTGCTTGCTTCACCTTGAAGCTCGTCCCACAGCACATCTATCTTATTCATCACCGCAAAGCGACCGGCGCGGTGATCGGCTTGGTCGGTGGCAATAAAGTCACGCCAGATGGCCAGATCGCTAGCGGTTACGCCGGTGTCGGCGCTGAGAACGAATATTATGGCGTGGGCTTTTGGCAACAGGCTGATGGTCAGTTCCGGTTCGGAGCCCAAGGCGTTCAGGCCAGGAGTGTCCAGAATGCGCAGGCCGCGTTCAAACAGCGGGTGGCGAATGCTGATCTGCGCGTTCCGCCATGCCGGTATCAGAACCTGACCGGGATTGGCACGGTCGAGTTCTAGCATTTGCTCGTCGAAGCCCAACATGCGTGCTGAAGTCGGCGTTACGCTTTTTACTCGGGCCACTTCTTCTAATATCTGACGCATTTGGTCCGGGTTTTCCGGATCCAGCTGATGCTTTAACCAGCGCTCGGGCTGGGCGCGCAGCTGCTGCAATGAAAGTTCACCCACGCGGGTTTCTATGGGCAGCAGCAGTAAATAGTTTTCCTGGTGGTTGCGGTCAAAAAAAAGCTCGGTAGGGCACATCGTGGTGCGCCCAGCCTGGGAGGGCAGCATGCGCTGACCGAAATCGGAAAAGAACAGAGCGTTGATGAGCTCGGTTTTACCACGGGAATATTCGCCAACAAAGGCGATGGTCAGCTCGTCTTCCACCAGAAGCCGCAGGCCTTCATGAATACGCTCACTGATGTCGTCAGAATAAAGCCGGTTATCCTGCAGCCACAAACGATAGCGGCCAATCTGTCGAATCAGCTCTTTTTTCCAGCTGTGGTAAATCTCTACCTGGTGAGACAGCGCCCCGTGAGGTGTCATCGCAGAGTCCTTGAGCATGTTCGAGCCGCACCGGAACGAAAGGCGAAGAGCCATGGCGCATGAGCTTTAATGGTACTACTGACACGGGCAAAATATGTAGCCCAACAAGCGACATTTTATTTTGCAAAAATGATTAAGTCGGTAGGAATAGAGCGTTAAAAATAAAAAAGCCCGCAAAATCAGCAGATTGATTCAACGGGCCGGTGTGACGTTGCGGGTTTTTTGATTGTTATGAAATGTAATTATGAGACTTGGGTTACATTCCTGCCAACAGCGCCGGCATGCCGGTGGCGACCTTCATGTGATCAATCATCACAGTAATCACCTGCAGTATCAGAAATACAATAATGGGTGACAGGTCCAGGCCGCCCAGTGATGGCACCACTTTTCGCACCGGACGCATGACCGGTTCGGTAATCTGAGCCACCAACTGTATCGCCGGGTGGCTACTGCCGGGTGCGATCCAGCTGATAACCACCACGGCAATCACCGCCCAGAAATACAGAGATGCTACCAGACCCGCCACGTTCAACACGGACCAGGACAACAGCCACGCCGGATTGAACAGCGCTGCGCCGGCATCATACAGCAGTAATACCAAGGTAAAGGTGATGGCCTGAATCAGTATGGTCAGCACGATAGCTGCACCGTCAATACCGCCCCAGCCGGGAATTACCTTGCGCACAACACGCAGCGGCGGATTGGTGACCTTCACCACGAACTGCGAAATGGGATTGTAAAAATCGGCTCGCGCCAGCTGCAGCAAAAACCTCAGCAGTACTAAGGTCATGTAAAACGACGACGCGATCGACAAAATTGTGAGCAGAATCTTCGGCAGCATCAGCGGGTGTCTCCGTTTGCTATGGTTATTTACCGGCCAGTTCTTTGGCCATTTCCTGAGAGCGGGTATAGGCCGCTGAGTAGGCTTTTTGCACCAGTTCGCGCAAACCACCTTGCTCGAACGTATTCACTGCCTGCTCGGTAGTGCCACCGGGTGACATCACATTACGCTTCAGTTGCGCCGGTTCCAGGTCACTGCGAGCCGCCATTTCTGCGGCACCTGCCATGGTTTGGATGGCCAGTTCGCGAGCTGTTTCTGCCGCCATGCCAGCGTTAGTGGCGGCTTCTTCCAGAGCTTCCAGCATCAAGAAAAAATAGGCAGGGCCGCTGCCAGACAATGCGGTTACCGCGTGCAGTTGTTCTTCCTGCTGCACCCAGGTGGCAGAACCTACGCTGTCAAAAATGGCCGTAACGTCGTTTTTTTGCTGTTCGCTGACCCGCGAGTTGGCAAACAGGCCCGCGGCACCTTTGCCCACCAGCGACGGCGTATTGGGCATTACCCGTACCATGGGTACGCCACCGCCAAGCCATCCGTCAATCGTGCCGGCGGTCAGGCCAGCTGCGATTGAAACTATTAATGGCCGGGTATTACGCACCACCGCGGCAATATCTTCACACACGCTGGCCATTACCTGCGGCTTTACCGCCAATACGACAATGTCAGATTGTTGGGCGCAGTAGCGGTTGTCGGTGGTTACGCTGATGCCGAAACGTTTGCGCAAGCCTTGCAAATGCTCGTCGTCTGGGGCGCTGACCCAAATTCCGCCGGCTTTGTAACCGTTATCCAGCATGCCGCCAATAATGGCGCTGGCCATATTACCGGCACCGATAAATGAAATGGTCGGTGATTTGCTCAATATTCACTCCAGGGTTTGACCCAATCGAAAAAATGGTTGTGCCTGTTGCGGATCATAACAGGAACCGATGTTTTCAGCTCATTTGCTGGCGTGGACCAAACACGGCGGTGCCTACTCTTACCCAAGTTGAGCCTTCGCCAATCGCCAGCTCCAGATCGTCAGACATACCCATAGACAAGGTGTCCAGCGGCCCGGCACCGGGCTGGTCCTGGCGTAACTGGGTCAAGGCATTGTTCATGGCCCGAAAGCTCTCGCGCAAAGCAGCTTCTCCGCGTTCGGGGTCTGGAATCGCCATAAGCCCACGCAATGTCAGTTGCGGCAGTTCGGCAATCGCGGTTGCCAGCGCCGGCAGTTCGTCCAGCGAGCAGCCGGATTTGCTGGGTTCATTATCAATATTAACCTGTAGGCAAATATTCAAGGGGGGCAAGGCAGTGTCGCGCTGGTCGTTCAGGCGGCGGGCTATTTTCAGGCGTTCAACACTGTGTACCCAGCAAAACGCAGACGCTATTTGTGCGGTTTTGTTGGATTGAATCGGCCCTATGAAATGCCAGCGTAACTCCGGTGTATCCTGTAGGTTCGCTATTTTATCCAGAGCTTCTTGCAGATAGTTTTCACCGAAATCCTGCTGGCCTGCCGCCACGGCTTCGCGCAACTCGTCTGCCTGGCGGGTTTTACTAACCGCCAACAAGCGCACAGAACGGGGCTTTCGCCCCGCTTGTAGTGTTGCTTTTTCGATGCGCTGGGTTACGCTCTTGATGTTGTCTGTTATGCTGCTCATGGTGTGAAATCGCTCTGCTTGTACAGCGTCAGGTAGCGTTACACGTTACCCGCAGGTCACTGAAATGCCAAGTGATCACCGGTTTTGGTGTGCCGGTTACGGCAGCCGGCGAAAAAGAAAACTCCCGGGGAATTCTATGGATATTACCGAACTGCTTGCCTTCTCGGCGAAACAGGGCGCTTCAGACTTGCACCTTTCTGCTGGCTTGCCGCCGATGATTCGTGTGGACGGTGATGTACGCCGTATTAACCTGCCTCCTTTGCCACATAAGGAAGTGCACGGTCTGATTTACGACATCATGAATGACAAGCAGCGTAAAGACTACGAAGAGTTTTTGGAAACCGACTTCTCGTTCGAAGTGGCCGGGGTTGCCCGCTTCCGGGTTAACGCCTTTAACCAGAATCGCGGTTCCGGTGCGGTGTTCCGGACGATCCCCTCGAAAGTGCTGTCCATGGAAGACCTGGGCATGGGCCAGGTGTTCAAAGACATTTGCGCGGTGCCACGGGGGTTGGTTCTGGTAACCGGGCCCACCGGTTCTGGCAAGTCCACCACGCTGGCGGCCATGGTAGACCACATCAACGACCACCGTTACGAACACATATTGACCATTGAAGATCCCATTGAGTTCGTGCACGAGTCCAAAAAGTGCCTGGTTAACCAGCGCGAAGTGCACCGCGACACCTTGGGCTTCAATGAAGCGCTGCGCTCGGCGCTGCGGGAAGACCCGGACATTATTCTGGTGGGCGAGTTGCGTGACCTTGAAACGATTCGTTTGGCGCTGACCGCCGCTGAAACCGGCCATTTAGTATTCGGCACCCTGCACACCACGTCGGCGGCAAAAACCATTGACCGGGTGGTTGACGTGTTTCCGGCCCAGGAAAAATCCATGGTACGGTCGATGCTGTCTGAATCTTTACAGGCGGTTATCTCGCAAACCCTGATGAAGAAGATGGGCGGCGGTCGTATTGCTGCTCACGAAATCATGATTGGCACCTCGGCTATTCGCAACTTGATCCGTGAAGACAAAATCGCGCAGATGTATTCGTCGATACAAACCGGTGGCTCACTGGGCATGCAGACCCTGGACCAGTGTCTGGAACGCCTGTTGCAAAAGGGCCTTATTTCTCGCGAGCAGGCGCGCTTGAAAGCAAAAATGCCCGATGCCTTTTAATCCTGACAGGATCTTCGCTGGCTGATACAAAACGACTCGGGTGCTTGGGCGCGCCCAACAAAAGGTGATGAAGATGGAATTTGAAAAGCTACTGCGGCTGATGGTTGAGAAAGGCGGCTCGGACTTGTTCATTACCGCCGGCGTTGCGCCCAGTATGAAAGTGAACGGTAAGGTGTGGCCTGTCACAAAGACCGCCCTAACACCCGATATGACCCGTGAGATGGTTTACGGTGCCATGAGCGACAAGCAACGCGCCGAGTTTGATGAAAGCCACGAGTGTAACTTCGCCATCAGCGCCCGTGGCATTGGTCGCTTTCGGGTTAGCGCGTTTTTTCAACGCAATCAGTGCGGTATGGTGCTGCGTCGTATTGAAGTAAAGATACCGGAAATCGACGATCTTTCACTGCCCGACATCGTTAAAGAGTTGGCTATGACCAAGCGCGGGCTGATCATGTTTGTCGGCGCCACCGGCACGGGCAAATCCACCTCGTTGGCTGCGATGATTGGCTTTCGCAACCACAACAGCCGCGGCCATATCATTTCTATTGAAGACCCGATTGAGTTTATACACCAACATCAGGGTTGCATTGTGACCCAGCGCGAAGTGGGCATAGATACTGCCAGCTTTGAAGTGGCGTTGAAAAACACGCTGCGCCAGGCGCCAGATGTGATTTTGATTGGTGAGGTGCGAACCCGCCAGACCATGGAATATTCAGTACAGTTCGCCGAAACCGGGCACTTGTGCCTGGCGACTCTGCACGCCAACAACGCCAACCAGGCGTTGGACCGGATTATCCAGTTTTTTCCACCCGAACAGCACGGCCAAATCTGGATGGACCTGTCGCTGAATCTGCGCGCCATTGTGGCTCAGCAACTGGTGCCCACGCCAGACGGCAAGGGCCGGAAAGCGGTTATTGAAGTGCTGATCAATACGCCGCTGGCGGCTGACCTGATTCGCAAAGGCGAAGTGCACAAGCTCAAAGACCTGATGGCCAAATCCAACGAAATTGGTATGCGCACTTTTGATCAGGCGCTGTATGAGCTGTATTCGGAAGGTTCCGTGACTTATGAAGATGCCTTGGCACATGCTGACTCACCCAATGATTTGCGTTTGATGATAAAGCTTGGAACCGACGCCCAAGGGGTGGACAAGTTGTCGTCTTCGGTGGATAAGCTGACCATTCAGCAGGACTGAAGCACTAAGACAAACGTCTTGGTGCAGGTGTTATAAGCAATTGATGGTAATTGCAATTGTGACGGCCGTAACCACCTGAGTATACTTCGGCCGTTCATAATCAGGAGACGTCAAAAAATGAAATCAACCCGTCTTGTCCTTGCTATCCGCCTGACCACTCTGGCTGCCATTGCTGCGCCCGCGACTGTTTTTGCCGGTGGTTTTTCCCTGAACGAGCAAAGCGCCAGTGCTATGGGTGTGGCGAATGCGGGTGCCGCAGCAAATCCCGAGAATGCATCCACGGTGTTCTTTAACCCGGCGGGTATGAGCCAGTTGAAAGGGACCAATCTTTCATTTGGTGTGGCCGTTCTAGATATCGATGCTGAAGCTAAAGAGGGCAGCACTAGCGCGACTGACTTTTTGGGCAACAAGGTAAACGGGCTGGGCGGCGGCGATATTGCTGACTTGGCAGTGCTACCCAACTTTTTCTTGACTCACGAAGTGAGTGACTCTATTGACGTTGGCTTTGGCATTCATGCGCCTTATGGGCTGGCTGCCGACTACGACGATAATTTTTCTGGCCGTTATTTTGCGGATAAAACCGAGTTGACTGCGATTGCATTCACACCCTCTATTGCAATCAATAATGGTAAAGGGCTGTCTATGGGCCTGGGTATGAACATTATGTACGCTGAAGCACGGTTGACAAAATTTCAAGACGTTAGGGGCGGATTTTTCAAGTCAACTGGTGGCAACGCTGCCCAGGCGGAAGCACTGGCGAAAAACTACGAAGCAACGTACGGAGCACCTTATTCTGACATCAATGGCGATGACATCGCTGTCAACTTCCGCGTAGGTTTTTTGTATGAGTTGTCTGACCGAACTCAGTTTGGCCTGACAGCGCAAACTGGTACCGAGTTTGAGTTGAAAGGCGAAGCCGAAATCACTAATTTCCCTTCGCCAACCTTGATTCCAATGACTCTGAGAGAAGACGCTAGCGTGCCGCTGGCCATTCCAGAGAGCATTACCGTAGGTGCTCGCCATCAGCTGAATGAGTCAGTGACCGTGCTTGCCGGCGCTACTTACGCGCGCTGGAGCCGGTTCGAGGGCCTTGACGTGTTCAGCACGGAAGGCGACGGTGGCCAGATATCTCAGGCTCTTGGGCGCACCGGTGATAAACCGCTCAGCCACGTTACTGAAAAATGGCAGAATACCTGGCAGTTCAACGTGGGCGGAATCTGGCAAGCTACGCCTGCATGGGCGTTCAAGGCGGGCTATGCGTGGGATGAATCGCCGGTTGGCGAATTTGTAACCGCGCGCGTTCCTTCATCAGACCGTCATTGGCTGACTCTGGGTACTCAGTGGAAAGACGCGCAAAGCGGCTGGACCGTGGATGCGGCCGTGGGCACTCTGTTGTTCACAGACGATCCGAAGATTAACGAATTCGTTTATCAGTATGATGCTCCTAGCCAGAAAGATCCGGCTGCGGGTAAGTCTAACTACAAAGGCGAATACGAGCTCGACGCCTGGAGTGCTTCACTACAAATCAGTAAAGCCTTCTAACGTCTGATTTGAAAGAAAGAACGGCAAACCGATTTAATCCGCCTGCCGCAGTGACAAAAATGCCCGCTTGAGCTCGCACTCAGCGGGCGTTTTTCGTTAGTGGGCCTGATCCCAGTTATCACCCACGCCGGCCTCCACCAGCAAGGGTACAGCGAGTTTCGCAGCGCCCGACATGCGCCTGATCAGTCCTTCGCGCACCGCTTCTACCGCGTCTTCTTTTACTTCGATGATCAGTTCATCGTGTACCTGCATGGTCATGCGAGCGCTGTCCGGGTATTCGGCCAGTAGCCAGCGTTCCACCTCAATCATCGCGAACTTGATAATGTCGGCAGCAGTACCTTGCATGGGCGCATTAATCGCGGTGCGCTCGGCTGCCTGCTGCAGTTGCTTGTTGCGTGCGTTGATCTCGGGCAGGTACAAGCGCCGGCCAAACAGAGTTTCCACGTAGCCGTCTTCGTGGGCCTGTTTGCGAATGTTGTCCATGTATGTCAGTACGCCGGGGTAGCGTTCGAAATAGCGGTCGATGTACTGCTGTGCCACTTTGCGCTCGACGTCCAGCTGCCGCGCCAGGCCAAACGCCGACATGCCGTAAATCAGTCCAAAGTTGATGGCTTTGGCGCTACGCCGCTGGTCGGTGTTCACTTCTTCTAGCGTGACCCCAAACACTTCTGCTGCGGTGGCTTTGTGAATGTCTTCGCCCTTGGCAAACGCGGTTAGCAAGCCTTTGTCTTTGGACAGGTGCGCCATAATGCGCAGTTCAATTTGGGAATAGTCCGCGGCCAGCAGCTTGTAGCCTTTCTCGGCGATAAACGCCTGGCGAATGCGCCGGCCCTGCTCGCTGCGAATGGGTATGTTCTGCAGGTTGGGTTCTGACGATGATAGGCGCCCGGTGGCCGTGACTGCTTGATGGTAAGACGTGTGCACGCGTCCGGTGCGATGGTGGATCAGCTCTGGCAGGGTGTCTGTGTAGGTGGATTTGAGCTTGCTCAGGCTGCGGTGTTCCAACAGCAGCCTTGGCAGTTCGTGGCTGTGGGCCAGTTCCTGCAGCACCGGTTCGGCCGTTGAGGGCGCACCCTTGGGCGTTTTTTTGAGAACGGGCAAACCCAGCTTTTCATAAAAAATAACCTGCAGCTGTTTTGGCGAGCCCAGGTTGAAGGTCTCCCCGGCGGCTTCATACGCGGCTGTTTCCAGTTCGGCCATGCGTTCAGCCAGTTCCTGGCTGTGCTGGCGCAGTGTGCTGGCGCTGATCAGCGTGCCCCTTTGCTCCATGCGCGACAGCACCGGTACCAAGGGCAAATCAATGTCTTCATACACCGACTGCAGCTTACCGGTGGCGGCTAGTTGCGGGCGCAGTGCCTGATGTAAGCGAAGGGTGATGTCGGCGTCTTCGGCGGCGTAGGGGCCGGCTTTATCAAGCTCCAGCTGGTTGAACGTCAGCTGTTTGGCACCTTTGCCTGCCAGGGATTCAAAGGTTGTGGTTTCCTCGCCCAGATAATGCAGGGCCAGGGCGTCCATATTGTGGCGTGAAGACACCGAGTTCAGCACGTAGGATTGCACCATGGTGTCTTCGGCAATGCCTTCCAGGCAGATGTCGTGGTTGGCCAGCACGTTTTTGTCGTACTTCAGATTTTGCCCGACTTTTTTATGGTCGGGGCTTTCCAGTAGAGGTTTGAGCTGGGCCAGCACCGTGTCGCGGTCCAGCTGTTCGGGCGCGCCCATGTAGTCGTGGCAAAAGGGCACGTAGGCTGCTTCAAACGGTTGTACCGCAAACGATACGCCCACAACCTCTGCAGCCATGTATTTCAGGCTGGTGGTTTCGGTGTCAAAGGCAAACAGTTCTGCGGCTTTTAAGCGCTCTATCCATTCATCCAGTTCTGCCTGGTCGGTAATAATGCTGTAGTGCTTGTCACGGGGCTGAGTGGGTTCACCAGGGCTG